>NZ_FORR01000039.1 GCF_900114055.1 Thermoflavimicrobium dichotomicum
CCCTTTTGTCTCCTGTTTTTCGCCAACGCCCAAACGCTTGGAATCCCGTTCTCCATCGTCGCGTTAAACAAATACAGATCATATCCCGCCACCGCTTTTATCCGGTCGATCATTAACCGCAATTCTTGGTCTTCAGCGGAATAAGGGTCAAGGCGGGGGATCGGCAGTTGCGCGTACCAAGTCATCAGGAATGAATCGCGTTCCACCACCTCCAAAATGCCGTAGAAAATGGCCTCCTCCAAACTTCCGCCTAACGCGCATCCGTTGGAAGTTTCATAGACAAAGCCATCCCCCTCACAGCCCAAGCTGTAATAGGCGAGCAACTTCGGAACCAGAATCGGACGCTCCTCTAAAAACGAATAACCCCATACCCAATCGATTGGGCGGTCAGGATCAAACGGTTTGAACGGAAAACCTGGCCGTGCATACTGTTCCTTCGCATGCACCCCTACCTTGACGGGGTTGAGCGCTTGATCCGCCAGATTACGGTAACTGTCGTGGACCACCGTCCGTTTGCCGCGGGGTGCCAGACCGCAATACCGCTCCAAGCTCTCCAAAATGGCAGTCAACTCGCTTTCTGCATAGGAATGAGTCCGACCTGCTGACGCCTCGTCCGCTGTGAACAACGGCAGATTGACAGCCACAGCGGCAAACGGCGACACGAGGTCATGCATTTTCCCATTCAGAAGGCCAGTCCGGTAATCCAGATAGTCTTTGACCAGAACTTCCTTCAGGTCATCGATTGAACGGCAGCGGTAACTGTCGGCGCTGATCTTCGGACTTGGTTTGAGCGTTATTTGGGCCGCTATTGGTGAATCGTCGGGTAACCGACCACAAACCTGACACAGTGGATCGGGCAGAAAGAAGTGACGTGAGCTCTTCAGCGTTTTCAGATTGATTAAAAACACCCGTTCTTCCGAGCGAGCCTGTCTGCCTTGCAGCACCCTCTGTGCCTCCTCCACGAGCAGGTGAGCCACCTGCAAAAGTCCCGTGCGTAATGCCCACGCGTCACGCGGCGTTCCCCCGTGCTCCGCCAAACTCTGTTGCAGCTCCCACATTACCTGACGGTCAAATCCCGCCAAGTGGCGTCGCAAGTCCGCACACCGGGAGCACCCCGGCTTCCCCGGGCGAACCAACGGCCCGACCACGCCCTCATCAAATGAAACAAAACCGCGTAGCCAAGGGATGCCGATTGGTTGCAACACCTCTTCCGCCTTGTGATGAACAGAGGGATGCCAGGAATCGTGCAACACCAGAGCCAAATTCGCCGCTTCTGGTACTCCTTCCTTCAAATCAGTCTGACGAACGACCTGGTATTGGGCGGACAGTTCTCTACACACGAAGTCCGCCAACAGCCCTTCGCCGACAACCATCACGACAGCGCTCACCGAGATTCCTCCTCTCGCAACATCACGCCAAACACGCCTGCCAGTTCCTCTTTCAAAAACGGTTCAAGCTCCAGATCCAAGACCAAGAGCCGCTTGCGGTTCCGTTTCAAGACCAGCAAGGCGGACTGCAAGACCTCCGATTGCACCGTCTCTTCATACGCGGGGATCATAAGGCTTTGCGGCACCTTTTCTTCAAAAAGTACGGTTGATGCCTCCAACGCTTGCATCGTGAGGCACGTCGCCTGGTTTTGTGCCTTCGTCAGCGCCTGTTGCAACGCCTTCCGCAAGGCCAGTGTCACATTCAAGCCTACACTGCCATACCAGCGGCCGCTCGTACCGACCCACACCACAGGAAATCCGGACACTTCCTCTCCCAGAGCGATCATTGGTTCTCCTTGCATCGTGGTCAATGCCTGCATATAAAACAGGCAACGTTCATCTTCTACCTCAATCAACTGCACCCGAAAGACAAGAGGATTCTGATCCACCTGTTGCTTTCCTAGCTTCTTGACCAAACAATTTTGCAACCCGCGACAAATACCTTCCGCTACCGTTTCTCCCACTCCGACGCCCACAAACTCCTGCGGTTCTCCCATACGACCCTCGACTTCCTGGTGTGAGGGAAGCGTCTTAACGAGCAGACCAACCATTCGTGACACATACTGTTCAATCCCGGCAAGCCCCGCTTCACGTCGCGCCTCTTCATGCGTCAGACCGGTACAGACAATGTCTGGCAACAGCTCTGCCGGTCCTTCCGACAGCAGGTCGGCCACCTGAACACGGCACTGAGCCAACGGAAGCTGCTTCAAGTCCCCCTCCCCCCAAATATGGAAAATCCCTGATTCCGCCGATGTCAATCGGCTGAAGTAAGGGAACAATCCATTCGACCCACTGCTGCCCGAATCCCCTTTGAGCCGTAGATCAAGATCTTGAACCCATTCTGCTGCCGGACATCCGGTTACCAGCGGATGGGGCATGAACGAATGCCAGTTTCCTTCCAACGTCTCCAGATCCAGCAGGAAGAATTTATTCTTCCCTTCTGATTCGGTCACTCCCGTAACCGCTTTATACAATTCAAATACGATCACATTCGCCAACATCGCTCCAGATGTGGAAGAGAAGGTGTGCAACTGTGGGTCTTTGCAAATCGCGGATTGGTGTATGCGGCGCCATGCCGACTCCCAACATCCCTCAGAATCTGGATGCACCAGCGGACCCACCAGCCCCACCTGTTGCAGATACATGGCAGGGAGTAACACCTTCTTCTCTTCCCTGCAAACCGCATGGAGAACCCGCAGTTCTTTGACATCGCTCTCCTGCGACACAAACAAAATAAAATCAAAAGGCCGCACAGCCTCCCGCCAGGAACTCACCACCTTCTTCTTAAGGGTGATCTCCTCCAGCGCCACCTCAGGGTCGGTTTTGCGTGCGTGTTCCGCCAGTTCCACCAACCGATGCCGATCGGTCGGCATCGAGTCCGTGACCAGCACATGGAACTTGGGCAATCCGGATTCGAACAATGCTGCAACCAACGAGACAAAAAATGGGCCAGAGCCGACCACCAACACTTTGGCCTGACGATAGGACTGAAAACGGTACGCATCCGAGTCTCGAAAACTGTCCAAAAATTCAATTTGAGAGGCATACTTTTTAAGAACCTCATCCGGCAATTGATGCGGACGGTCTTGACTCACATCCCGTACAAAGCCGTTTTGATAAAACATTTCTGCGATTCCATACCCCCGGTCCCGGTATTGGTCCGGCAATCCATCTGTCAAATCCTTCAATGTGTGCTCCCCCTTGAACCCGGTATCAGTTTTTCAATCCACTGATCGATCGTCCAGCCTTCTATACGGAACGAGCATAAGTTATTCCGAAAATATACACCGCCGTTTGGATCGGGGAGAAAAAACGTGTCCCCTTTCACTTTCAAACGCATAAAAGGGTCCAAATTTGTCATTCCGTTTCTCCTAAGAGCAATTCTCAAATCTGCACTATCGCATTCACTCTTATCTTATGTACTGCTATTTGTCCTCTTTCATCATTAAGCAGGAAGAACCCCTGCCAACTCAACAACTTGTTTATACGGGGGCCCCCTCTAAAATCTCACCCACGTGCAAGCACACATCATTGACCTTATCCTTACTCATGCGAGCGTCCACCAAAAGATACATTTCCCGCTCGGATTATTTGATAGATTTCGCAATCTTTTCTACGGGTAAAAAATCAATGCCCCCAAGTTTTTCCGAAAGTACTAAAAAGAGCTGGCCAAATGGTAACATGAACTCCAATGGATCGCACAAAAAAATCTGAAATTGGAAAAAATTATCATTGACTTCTCTGCTTAGCCTTGCTAAAGTAATAAACAAAATTTAGCAAACTAAAACGATGACGGAGCCAAACATGAGTGTCAAACTCCCAGAGAGCCGATGGGTGGTGCGAATCGGCAGTTGACCCATGTGGAGCACTCCGGAGTGGCTTGCTGAAAGGCAGTAGGCAAGCACGGTTGAACCGTTATCCAGTCAGGTCTTTGACCTGAAAAGGTTGTTTTGCGCGAGCAAACAACAAATGAGGGTGGCACCACGAAACCTTTCGTCCCTCACACCTACAGGCTAGGTGTGAAGACGAAAGGTTTTTTTAATATCTCAAAGAGGAGGTCGTCTACCATGTTATTTGCCGAAAAGTTTCAACTACGCATTCCCGGTCCTACTCCGATTCCGCCCAGTGTACAACGCGCCATGAATCAACCGATGATTGGACATCGGAGTCAAGAAGCATCTCAGCTGGTTCGCGAGTGCAGTGATCGACTCAAACCGATTTTTGGTACCAATCAACAGCCATTGATTTTAAGCAGTTCGGGTACTTCCGCCCTCGAAGCAGGTGTTGTCAATACCCTTGCACCGGGCGAAGAAGCCATTGTCGTCGTGACAGGCGTATTCGGTGATCGCTTTAGCAAAATATTGCAGCGTTATGGCATGATTGTACACCGATTGGACATTCCTTGGGGACAAGCCTGTGATCCTGAAACACTGAAGACTTTTCTGCAACAGCACCCTCAAACGAAAGCGGTTTTCATGACATACTGTGAAACTTCCACAGGTGTGCTTAATCCTGTTGACAAATTAACGAAAGTTGTCCGTGAACACTCTGATGCCTTGATCATTGTGGATGGAGTAAGCTGTATCGGCGCAGTTGACAGCCAAATGGACGATTGGGGAATCGATATCCTGGTCACAGGTTCACAAAAAGCCCTGATGCTTCCACCTGGTCTCGCTTTTGTCGCTGTGAGCGAACGGGCTTGGAAAACCATTGAACAAAATCCAACCCCTCGATTTTACCTTGATTTGGTCAGCTATCGAAATCAATTGGAAAAACATACAACTCCATTTACTCCAGCCCTTTCCTTGCTATTTGGTTTAAAAGAAGTATTAAATTTATTGGAATTAGAAGGGTTAGAACAGATCTATCGCCGTCATGAACTACTCAAAAACATGACACGTGCAGGTATCCAAGCCTTGGGACTGAAGCTGATGACCTCCGATCAGGATGCTTCGCCAACAGTCACCTCCATTGATTGCAAAGACACTGACTGGCAAGCAGAAGATCTGCGGAAAGCTCTACGCAAACAAAATGTCATCGTCGCTGGAGGCCAGCAACATCTGAAAGGGCAAATTTTCCGGATTGGTCACATGGGTTACTGTGATCCGCTGGATATCTTGACCACACTTTCTGCTCTGGAAATTGCTCTGAAACAGTTGCAAATTCCTGTTGACCTGGGAACAGGAGTAAAAGCTGCACAGGAGGTTTGGATGGACCATGTATAGAGTATTAATTACGGACCCCCTTAGTGATCTGGGCATTCAAAAACTGCTCGATGCAAAAGATGTAGAAGTTATTCGCAAAACCGATTTAACCCTGGAGGAATTATTACTGGAAATTGAAAGTGCTGATGCGCTTTTGGTTCGCAGTCAAACCAAAGTAACCGCTGAAGTGTTGGAAAAAGCCAGACGACTCAAAGTGAT
This sequence comes from Thermoflavimicrobium dichotomicum, assembly GCF_900114055.1. Taxonomy (GTDB): domain Bacteria; phylum Bacillota; class Bacilli; order Thermoactinomycetales; family Thermoactinomycetaceae; genus Thermoflavimicrobium; species Thermoflavimicrobium dichotomicum. Next base: position 5,411 of record NZ_FORR01000039.1, read on the forward strand.
TGGCCGGGCTGGTGTTGGGGTCGATAACATTGATGTCGCAACCGCAACCAAAAAAGGAATTATTGTGGTCAATGCTCCCGATGGAAATACCATTTCTACTGCCGAGCATACCTTTGCAATGATGATAGCTCTGGCTCGCAATATCCCACAGGCTTACCGCTCCACGATCCAAGGCGAGTGGAAAAGAAAAGAATTTGTCGGAATCGAGCTGAAGGGCAAAACATTGAGTATTATCGGCCTAGGACGAATCGGCAGCGAATTGGCAAAACGCGCCAAAGCGTTTCATATGAATGTGATTGCGTTTGATCCCTATCTATCAGAAGATCGGGCGAAAAAGCTTGGCGTTCAAAAAGCTGATTTTAAAGAAGCGATTATGTCCGGCGATTTTATCACGGTGCATACACCACTGACCAAAGAAACTCGTCATCTGATCAACCGGGAAGTGTTTGAATGGATGAAACCAGGCGTCCGGATTCTAAACTGCGCGCGTGGAGGAATCATCGATGAGGATGCCTTATATGAAGCCATCCAGTCTGGAAAAGTAGCCGGTGCAGCATTGGATGTATTTGAAACGGAACCACCTGGCCATCATCCATTATTTTCTTTACCGCAAGTCATTGCGACTCCTCATTTGGGTGCATCCACGATCGAAGCCCAGGAAAATGTGGCTATTGATGTATCGGAGGAAGTCCTGCACATCTTGCGTAATGAACCGTTTAAAAATGCCGTCAATCTTCCGTCCATCCCGGCAGAGCTGCAGTCCAAACTGCAACCTTATCAAAGCCTGGCTGAAAAACTGGGGCAATTTGCTGCCCAAATCGTTCCCGGTGCACTTGAAACGATTACAGTCACTTTCGCCGGGGAAATCGCCGAGTGGGATATTGCTCCGTTGACACGTATGATTTTAAAAGGAGCGCTTTCTTGCCATCTGTCAGATGTCAATTATGTCAATGCGCCTCATTTGGCTAAACAGCGTGGCATACAGATCATCGAACAGAAATCCTCTAAAAACTATGGTTTTACTCAGTTAATCAGGGTAGAAATTACTACAGATCAAGAACAAAAAAGTGTATCAGGGACTTTGTTAAACGGTCTGGGACCGCGTATCACCAAGATTAACCAATATTCCATTGATATTTCACCGGAAGGACACTTGCTGTTTATTCAGCATAAGGACCAGCCTGGTACGATCGGACGGGTAGGAACCGTTCTCGGTAATTACGGCATCAATATCGCCACCATGCAAGTCGGCCGGAAAGAAATCGGTGGGCAAGCGATTATGCTACTCCATATTGATAAAGGACTAACGGCTGATATTCTTCACACTCTAAAACAACTGGATGGCATTGACTCCGTCACAGAAATCGTTCTTTAAAATCAAAGCGAATGTCCAGTTACCTAGCTTCGATTATAGAAGCTAGGTATTTTATTTTGTATATCAGATTGGAAGCATTCAAAAAGGGAATATATTTTCTAGACATTCGAAATGACAAATGACCCAATTCATCGGTCCAAATAGAATAACTCATCAAGTCAGCTCTTCCTTCATTCCAAGAACCCGGTTGATCAAGAATCAGAAGGGATGGTAACCTATGGTAGAAGGAAGTAAAAAAACACCTTCTCTTTCTGTGTATCTCCTCTTATTGATTGCCATAATGATTTACGGTGTGCTTTTATGGGTGATACCACCTTTGTATATTTTTTCAAGCCTCCCCCTTTCCTACATCTTTTTTGCCTTACCCGTCCTTAGCATTCTACTGCTGTTTGTCCTGATTCCCTTGACATTAAAGGCTTGGCGAGAATTAGGCAAAGAGCATGGTTGGGGGATCATCATTGGTTCTACGATCATCTGGTGGTTGAGCCTGATTGCCTATACAGTGTGGGCTGCATTTTTCGTTTTTCTTAAAGCCATTGTCCACTAAAAGTTTTGAAGGAGGTATATTCCAGTGAATAAAGTAGCGATCGTTACAGGTGCGAGCAAAGGTTTGGGGGAAGCGATCACTCGTCGTTTGGCCAAGGAAGGCCTGACCGTTATAGCCTGTGCACGCAGTAAAGAACGGTTAGAGAGTTTGGCGCAAACAGATCCAAATCATATCCTGCCTTTTCCTTGTGATGTAACGAAAAGTGAACAGGTTCAATCCATGATACAATTCGCTTTGGAAAAAGGCGGCAAGATCGATATTCTGGTGAACAATGCAGGCGTTGGACGATTCGCCCCTGTTCATGAGCTAGACGAAACCGATTGGGACGAAATGATGAATGTAAACCTGAAAGGGGTATTCCTTGCCTGTAAATACGCGATTCCTTATTTAAAACAAACTGAAGGACATATCATCAATATCTCCAGTATCGCTGGAACGGTGGCCTTTGCCGGTGGGGGTGGCTATTGCGCATCGAAGTTTGGGCTCATGGGGTTATCTGAAGCTTTAACTTTGGAACTCAAACCACACCATGTCAAAGTTTCAACGCTCTGTCCCGGATCGATCAAAACAGAGTTTCATCATCCCAAAGACTGGGCTATGGAAGCGGATCAAGTTGCAGACACTGTATGGATGATGATTTCCGCTCCCAAAAATGTCATTATCAATCAAGTCATCATGCGCCCACAAGTTCCCAAAGAACACCAGAAATGAACCATCAGCCGAGCAAGTTCCTTGACGGGAGTTGCTCGGCTTGGATTTACTCGTATGATTTGGTCTGTATCCAGAGTGATCCATCCATCTTTGGCCGTAGGTTCATCTAGTGGAGTACAAAATCCTTATGAACTTAATCTCTTGACCATTTCCTATTCGGAAAAATTTCAAATGTGGCGGGTAAAAGTATGAATCGTTCACATACGATGCTTTGGCAAGGCAACAAGTTTTGTGCATTATTATTTAATATGAAATTCTGCCTCTTCGTGCATTCCCAAATTCATGAGACTTCTCTTCTTTAAGCAGATACAGTGATACAGTCGTTACAGCAAATTTTGTTCATTGTATCATCTAGCCCTCAATCATTGTATTTGCAAAAAGTGGTGGTGGTACCAACCAACCTTTTTTCTTCATCATTCTTAACAGTTTGGCTCCATATTGGGCTATTTCCATATGGAACTTCCCGAACATCATGGCAATATCTTCACGAGTCGCTTTGCCCATTGCTTGGGAGCATGCAACCACTCCTATAGAAATATCCTTTGCTACATTAACAGCTATTTCAGCATCATTAATCCTTGCACCTGCTGGAATACTCTCTACATCGGCATTTGGTCTTTCCGGTGGTGCAGGAGGCAAAGCAATACCGTTTAGTTTTAAGATCTCAGATAACTCTTGAATCTGAGGACGAATCAAGTTTTCAACTTTGTCTTGAAGGAAACTCCTCAGGTCATCGTCCCCCGCGTGGTTAATATAGACTTGGTAAGCTGCTACTCCCGCTTGCGCACCTGCTAAAAAGCTGTAGATATCAAATACTTCACCGCAATGAAGTGGCTCTTGCTGTGGATTCCCACCTAAAACGCCCATTTGAAGTCCTCCTTTAAGTTTTTTTTAAAATAGGCAATGGTAGATTGTCCCAAAGGATTATTTTTTATGCACAAAAAAAACAGTAGAAGATATCTAATGGTTTTGACCTATCCAAAGAGGAATTGCTATGAAATAGTGTTGAGCTTACTTGTTATTATTTCTTGACTCTATGTATCTATTCATAATTAACTGCTATATTTCTAGAGGTTAACTACATCGCTATCAAGCTAAAGAAAAGCTATACCCCAAAACAAAAAAAACGCTATTCTTTCTTTTATCTACCCCTACTAAGGCATTTATAACTGCTCCTTGATCAGAAGAGCGAATGATATTTGTTGATAAGCAGAATAGTTAATTTTTTGATAATAAAAAATCGACCAACTTGTTAGAGGATTAATGCCCTTTCTCATTTCAACGCACCCATTCATCTCACTGCCTATAGGAGCGGGAGAATTCTGGGTGCTTTTAGTTAAAAGATCGTTCCCATTTACTGCACTAAAACCCATTACATTTGATATTCATAAGGTCTGTCCACTAGCTGTGCTTGATAAGCGGGGTCACAATTGGGATGATCAGGCAGATATCCATTTCCATCTGAAAGCATCACACGTAATACCATTCTTCCCGTCTCTTGAAATCTTTTGACCGAAATGGGGTAACCCACCAGGACTTAATCATAAATCATTCCTTCTTCAAAGCGTTCACCCGCTTGAATCAAGTCAACCATCGTTTGACATTCCACACGGCTGAAACCGTGGGATTCTTGGGTCGTTAGCGTCCGCAGTCCGTTTCCGTTTTGGACAACACCCAAGTTCAGGGGTGTGTCATCACCCCGTCCCATGCAGTTCTACAGCACTGGACCGCATGTACCTACATGGGCGGCGTACCTGTTACCAGTACGCTAGGCTACTAACCCAGAAATGGCTTTAGCTATATTAATTGCTCCATTCAGATCAGCATGGCAGGTATAACCACACTTTTTGCATCTGAATTGGATGCCATCTCGATTCGCTTTTTCACGATGGCCACATTTACA
>NZ_FORR01000077.1 GCF_900114055.1 Thermoflavimicrobium dichotomicum
GTTCAATGAAACCCGGATGGACTATCCACGGGAGAAAACGATTCATGCCTTGTTTGAGGAACAAGTGGAAAAAACACCAGATCAAATCGCCGTGGTTTGTGAGGGAGAGAAGTGGACCTACCGCGAGTTAAATGAGCGGGCGAATCAAGTGGCTCGGGTATTGAGGAAGCAAGGAGTGGGTCCGGAACAAGTGGTGGGTCTCCTTGTTCGGCCTTCGCTGGAGATGATCGTCGGGGTCTTGGCGGTGTTGAAAGCGGGTGGAGCCTATCTGCCCATTGATGCCTCTTATCCGTCTGAGCGGATTCAGTTCATGTTGGAAGACAGCGGGGCGCGCTGGTTGCTGGTGTCCTCCTCTCTTGCGATTCCTGCCGGTTATCAGGGAACCATTCTGCTGCCCGAAGAGATCGGAAAGCAAGAGGAAACCGGGAATCTGGAGCACATCAACCAGCCACAGGATCTGGCTTACGTGATCTATACCTCCGGCTCCACGGGGAAACCCAAGGGAGTGATGGTGGAACATCGCTCGGTGGTCAACTTGTCTTTCTGGCACAATCAATTTTATGAAGTCACCCCAGCGGATCGCAGTACCAAGTTGGCTGGTTTTGGATTTGATGCTTCGGTTTGGGAAATCTTCCCCTATCTCCTGGCAGGGGCAACGCTCTATATCATTCCGGAGCACATGCGAAGCGATGTCCTGCAGTTACACTCCTTCTATGAGGAGAACGGCATCACCATCAGCTTTTTACCCACCCAGTTAGCAGAACAATTTATGGAGTGGGAGAACCGTTCGCTCCGTGTCTTGCTCATTGGAGGAGACCGGGCGCAAAAGGTGCGTGATACCGGGTACCGGATTGTGAACAACTACGGACCATCTGAAAATACCGTCGTTACCACCAGTGGAGTGATCACCCCGGAAGATGCTGTCATTTCCATTGGAAAACCGATTGCGAATAACCAAATCTACATTTTAAATCATGATCACCAATTACAACCGATCGGAGTGCCAGGGGAGTTGTGCATTAGTGGC
>NZ_FORR01000002.1 GCF_900114055.1 Thermoflavimicrobium dichotomicum
CAGGCGATCACTTCACCGACATTGGCCTGTACCCCACGGAACTGGTCGGTACCTGACGCCCGGATGGCTTTCAGCAACAGACCGATGATAAAGTCCAGCTTCACTGCCAGGCGGGTCATGCCGTGGAAGGTAAAACGGTTCAGGAAACCGCTGACCGGGAAGAAACCGTTGGCCTTGTCCAGATCGCGATAGATCAGGACGTTTTCCCAGGGGATCAAGGCTTTGTCAAAGATCAGTACCGTATCGTTTTCGTCAAAACGACTGCTCAAGGGGTAATCGAAGGGGCTGCCCATCACCGATGCATTGTACTCATAGGACGGTCGGCAGATCAGCTTCACTCCCGGCGTATCCATCGGTGCGATAAAGACCAGGGCAAACTCCTCTTTCTGCACCGGAGAAGGACCGTAATGAGCCACGAAGTTGTAGTGGCAGCAGGCCGACCCGGTGGCCACCATCTTCGCACCGCTCACGATAATTCCGGCATCGGTCTCCTTTTCCACATGAACGAAGACGTCGGATACTTCGTGCACCGGCCTGTTCCGGTCCACCGGCGGGTTGATGATGGCATGGTTGAAAAACCAGACCTTCTCCTGAGCTTCCTTGTACCAACGGCGGGCATTTTCATCAAATGGAGCATAGTACTCCGGATTGCCCCCCAGGGTACCCAGAAAGGAGGCCTTGTAATCCGGTGAGCGGCCCATCTGGCCGTAAGTGAGGCGGGCCCAGGTAGCGATCGCATCACGGGCTTCCAGCAGCTCTTGAGCACTTTTGCTGGCACGGAAAAATTTGTGGGTGTAGCTGCCGGAACCGGTATCCGTCTCCGTCGTCAGAACATCCTTGTATTTGGGATCGTGCAGGGAGTCATACAGGCGAGCGATGGAGCGTGCCGAGTTGCGAAAGGCCGGATGTTCGACGGGATTCTTCACTTTCTCCCCGTACAGCCAGAGCTCGCGGCCGTCTTTAATACTCTCCAAAAATTCCTCTCCCGTTAGTGGTTTTCTGGTTAGTTTCTCCTGTTTGGTCGTCATATGAAACCTCCTTTAAATGAAATGGTTACTCTACTAAAAACCCAAGTACATGAAATTTGTTTGAGGTCTATCACCCCCTCAAATGGATGAAGTAGTCTAAAATTCGATCCAGTATTCAACCCTAATCATCGTAATTAACCGAATATTATAAATTGTAACCGTTTACAAAAAAGGCTTTTGGCCTAACAGGTTGAGTGTAAAGTATATCTGTACAGCCAATTGGAATTTAAACAAAATAGCACTATCTTTCAAATCAATCCCACATAACTCCTCTATTCTGTTCAACCGGTATCGCAATCCGGAGATGGAAAGATGCAGTTTTTGTGCTGTTTTATACAGGTTGCCGTTCAGGTCCAGGTACGTTTTCAACGTAAGAAGAAAGTTGGCTTGTTGTTCCTGATCGTATTCGATCAATTTGCCGATGGTTTTTTTACAGAAAAAGATCAGTTCTTCCTGGTCGGTACACTTCAGAAAAAGCGTAATCGGTTCAAGCTGTTCAAAAGTCGCCACAGCACTGTAACTGGGATAGGCCAGTTGCAAAAACCTTGTAATCTGAAGGGCATCCTGGTAACTTTTCCCCAGTTCAGTCAAGGATTGAACCGCTCTCCCGGAGCTAATATATACTTTGAGAGTTTTGAATTTTTCTTCGATCAATCCCTTTAAATCAACCAGGAATTCATATACACTCGGTTCATCTTTTTCTACTTCATACAGGATCAGCACAATGGAATCTCTTTTTAAAAAGGCGTTGATATGGGGATATTTTAAAACAATAAAGCTCAAAACGTTCTCCAGTTCCTCTTTTAGCGACACCTGAATAACCGATATCCTGGAATGCCCGCCAATGCGAATATCGAGGTCATGGGCTCGTCTTCTCAGGAGATCTTCGTTGTATGTTCCTTCCAGTATATCCTCCAAAAAGTCCTCTTTCTTCTTCCAGATGGACTGTGCAATGGCTCGCTGATGAAACAACTGGATAATACATACATTGATCGCTCGCTCGATAATCATATGTTGATGTTTTTCCAGTTTATCGTTGCCGATGACGACCATTTTGCCCAGCAAAAAACCATTGGCCATCAGTTCAAAGGTATCCAAATTCACATCCCGGCGTATTGATTTTGACAATTTCCACTTTTTATAATATTTTTCGTGAGTATCATCTTTGAAGCAGGCCTCCAGAATTTCCCCCAGGCTACCTTTTTCGATGACCACGCTCCGGTCAAGGACATCGGCGAGGAAACCCAAGATGAAAGACAGGCTTTTTCCTTCCAGCATAAAGTTGGTTAATTTTTTGTCGATCTCTTCAGCATGAAGAATCATTTGATTCAACTTTTCGATCTCGTTATACACCCGATCCAGCTCAGAGACCAGGTTCTCTGCCTGGTAATACCGGATGTCTTCCCGCTCCTCTTCCTTCCACTGATCGATCGTCTTGGCCACATAATAGCAGTAGTCATCTTTTTTTCCTGCACAATGCTTTTCCCTTACCAGCACTTGCTTCCCGAATACCTTGGTCAGAAAGCCACTGGCGTAACCTACAAGGGTCCAACACACTGGGGTATTGCATGTACCAAAATGGCGAATATGTTCCTCAACTTCATAGGAATTCAACCAATAACCTGTAAAATACAATTTTTCATCGTCAAATTCCAATATATCCGGTTCAACTGTAACGATTCCCTCTAACGTGTGTAGAAATGGACCCGAAAATAACAATTCTTTTTTCGAATCCCAGTCAAACATCTTCTGGATCGCTTCCCCGTCATGATAGCCGCATGCCCAACCGTACCGCATCAAAAATCCTTTAGCCCGTTCCATACCGAGGGTGCTGACCAGGTCCCTACGCAAGATTCCCATAGCTTCCGTTGACACGAGTGCCATCCTTAAGGAATGCAACTTGATGATCCCTGTGCGCGGATTAATGTCAATCACGTTTTGAAATAACAGTTGATGCGCTTTCACGGTCTCCTCACAGCTCCTATCTGGGATTCGATCCTATTCAGATGTTGACTTGAGGCTCGGTACTGTGAAGAATTTACCTTTGTAAAACCCTAGGGCATCCCCTTCCACATACCAATAGTTCTTCACTTCACCTAAATACAGGACATGATCACCTCCGTCATAGGCTCTCCATGGTACACATTCGATGGTGGCAAGGGAATTGGCAAGATACGGCGCGAACTCTCCTTCCTCCCACTGAAGATCAAGTTGCTCTTGGGGCCGTCCGGCAAAATGGAGAGCCACCTTTTCCTGATCACCGCGCAATATATTTACCGCAAACGAATTGTCCTTCATGTAGCTGCAGGCTTTTATTTTCCGGTCTACCGATACCAGGATCAGAGGTGGGTCCAACGAAACAGAAGTGAAGGAATTTGCGGTAAACCCACGTGTTCCAATATCTGTTTTACAGGTGACCACCGTTACACCCGTTGCAAAAGAACCAAGGCAATTCCGGAAATCACGTGTATCCATTGATATCTCCCTCCATGTTTTTATACTAACAAATTTACATAAGTTTATTAACCGCAAAAATATACAGTATATACATACTATATCTAATATTATTGTTTAGTAGCAACATATTTTTTTGTGGTAACTTGATTGAATCCCAAAAAATAGCCCGTATCACAATCAAAGTGGTACGGGATCGTCATTTTTATGCTCATCTTCTGGTCAAAGTGGAGCTAGTATGGTGATTGGAAATTTTGTAGAGTGCTTTCGTAAGACCCCTGAAAAATCTGCAAAAAGGCTCACCTACATCCACTTCCAACTATTACTACTTAATAGACTCGCAATTTATGTTATCCTCTAATAGAGTAGAGCTCATCGAAATGATTGAGCCAAACTACAATAGGAGGTTTTTTCTATGAAAAATCGTCGCTTTTTAACTTCATTGGCAATTGCGGGAGCGCTGATGGTCACAAGCCCGCTTAGCATATTTGCTGCAGGTAAGCAGGATCTAGGTACGGAAAATCAATCAGACTCGACAGTCCGTATTCATTATATACAGTCAACTCTGAATAATTTTGATATTGAGGAAATTTTGAGACAAATTGGCTTCATTGGCTGCCAAATGCCAACCCAACAACAGCCCGATCAATCGAAACCGGCACCTGCAAAAGAACAGGCACAACAATCCCAGTCCAAAAAAGAGCAAGCACCAAACCAAACCGCGAAGCCAGCACCTTCCCAGTCGGATGCTTCCGAACAACAACAAACCAGCTACACGCTCAGTGAATTTGAAAAACAAGTGGTGGACCTTACCAATCAAGAGCGGGCCAAATATGGATTGCCTGCCCTTAAAGTAGACCCGAAACTGAGCCAAATGGCGCGTGACAAAGCAAAGGATATGCATGATAATAACTATTTCGACCACATCAGCCCAACCTACGGTTCCCCATTTGACATGATGAAACAGTATGGCATCCAGTTCAATGCTGCAGGTGAAAATATTGCGATGGGACAACTCACCCCGCAAGAAGTGGTGAATGGCTGGATGAACAGTGAAGGACACCGTAAAAATATCCTGAATAAAGATTTCAATTATATCGGTGTGGGTTATGTCAAAGACGGAAACTACTGGGTACAGGAATTTATCGGGAAATAAGGCCCCTGTCGATTTGAATCAAAAAGGATCGTTACCCCTGAATTTTTCAGGGGTAACGATCTATATCCGTTAAACGTTTGTCGAAGATGGGACGGACATAGGATCATGCCGTTTACTGTTCCAATTTCTCAATGCGACCAAATCTATGTATATTTTCTTCCGAGATCTTGGAGAGTTGGTCGAGAAAAGCAATCTGAAAGCTTCCCGGCCCTTTATGCACTGTATCTTTCGCAGCCATTTCTGCTGCAATGCCATAGATAGTCACGCCGGAGACAGATGCAAGCAAGTGATTTTCTTCTACCGCCACGAAGGCTCCTAGCACAGAAGACAACAAACAGCCAGTCCCGGTCACTTTGGTCAGGATCGGATGACCATTATGGATTACATAGGTATCTGTTCCATCTGTCACTACATCATCTTTACCAGTCATAACCACAATGGTTTGAAATTGATTGGCTACGGACTTGGCCAGTAACATATCATCTTCTGCTTTGGAAGCTACGGAATCCACTCCCTTGGTCATTCCTTTTTTCCCACCAAGACTGGCAATCTCACCCGCATTTCCCCTAATAACGGATACCTTGATTTCGCTTAGAATCCGCTCAGCCATTTCCAATCGGTATGATGTGCTCCCTACCCCAACCGGGTCAAAAATAACTGGAACTCCATGTTTATTGGCCGATTTTCCAGCTATAATCATGGCATCTACCACATCTGTGGTCAATGTTCCAATATTTAAAACCAGAGCCCCAGCCAGTTTGACCATCATGGCTACTTCTTCGGGTGCATACGCCATGACGGGAGAAGCACCCAGGGCAAGCAATCCATTTGCTGTGAAATTCGTGACGACTGCATTGGTAATGTTATGGACAAGCGGATTTTCAGTACGAACCCGATTTAACACTGTGGCGATTTCTTGCTTCATTTTCCTCTGTCCTTTCCTTCTCTATGAATACCTGTATATCTTACATAGTAAATTATATTAGCTTGTTGACAAAGTATCCGTTATATGCCAGTTTTCCTTTACCGTTTCACTCCCGCTCTATAAAAATGAGCAATAAGTCGTTCAACTGGAAAAGGAAAACCGGGTTTGTAACGACCCAAGAATCGCACGGCTTCAGCCGTGTAGAATGTCAAACATTTCCAATCGATTTCTGAATCGTTTGGATCACTGATCTTAAATCCTCAATGGGAATTTGCCCTGGAGCAGAGCTTTTCTCTCCAATAGCAAATGTGATATTGGAACCAAAAACCCAACCAAACATGCGAGTAATGGCTCCCAATCTTCCCATCGACATGGTCACCATAGGAATCTTCAATCGTTTTTGGGCTTCCTGAGTCGCTTTTAATAAAACCAGGACATCTTCTTGAGAAGTGGGCATCACCGCAATTTTGGCAATATCGGCACCATAAGATTCCGCTTGCAGCAATTTTTCAACCAACGACGAATCATCTGGAGTGGAATAAAAATTATGGTATGACAGAATCAGGGAAACTCCATATTCTCTTGATACCTGGCGAAGAACATGGATATTTTCCGGTTCATTGTCCATTTCATAGTCGATAAGGTCGACCTGGTTGCTTTTACACACATCCGAAATCAATCGAATTTTGTCCTTCTCCTCTAAAGCGATGGGTTGTCCTCCTTCTTTTTGCGAGCGAATCGTAAAAAGAATCGGAATCTGGCCAACAAGCTCCCGGATTTTGGATGCAGTTTCAATCACCTTCTGAGAATCATCAAGATCGCTAAAAAAATCAGCGCGCCATTCAATGATGTCAGGTTCTTTTCGGCGTATTTTCTCCAGCTCCGCCATAATTTGATCGACATCGCTGCCAACCAGTGGGGTACAAATCAGGGGCTGATTGCCTCCAATCACCTTTCCTCTGACTAAAACAACCTTTTTTGATGAATCCATGAATAGCCTCCTTATTGATATCTCGAAAATTTCATCACAATCATTTTCGTTTCTGTCATATCCTCAATGGCATAGCGTGGACCTTCACGCCCGATTCCACTCTGTTTTACTCCACCATAAGGCCAATGATCCAGTCGGAAGTTAGAGGTTCCATTGATCAAGACCCCACCCACTTCAAGTTTGTGAGCGACTTTGTATGCCAGGTCCATTCGATTGGTAAATCCTTTATCCAGGGATACAGATGTAGGCTGTATGGTCAAGAGCAAGACGCTAGCATCATTCAGCCTTTTTGCTTCTTCTCCCGACCCTGAGTAAGGATTTACAATGGGGACAACTTCCCGGTCTGAACTAACCCATTTTCTATCAATATACAATTCTGCTCTTAAATTCATTGATCTTCACCTACTTCTCAATATGGCGCATGGAAGATCCATTGTATTGAACCAGATCTTCTCTATTGGGACATGGTCCTTTGATCCGAACGCCATTCATGAACTCCCAAATGCATGCGCTACGATTCCCGATATCCCAGTTTTTGCGAAATTTCCATTGCATTTACTTTTACCAATTCCTTCAATTGATTGATAATTTCAGGTGTGAAGCGATTGGTTGGGCCTGAAACTGATAAGGAAGCGGTTACTTCATGATTGATATTAAAAACGGGTGCGGCAACAGCTGCGGATCCAACCTCCCGTTCATCGATACTTGAAGCACATTGTTGCAATCGAATCTCAGGCAGTTCCTTTTGCAAGGTTTCCAGTCTTTCTTTGGAAGGAACCTGTTTAAAAATCTGCTGTTGAAACGCTTCAGATTGGTATGCTAAAAGCACTTTTCCACCTGCACCTGCCCACAGTGGCAATTTTTCTCCAATTTTCACCAAGTGTCGAATGGATTGCAAACCTTCACACTGTTCGATACAAACCCGCGATTCCTTGTCCAAAATATACAGGTTAACGGTTTCACGAGTTTCATCCCGTAAACGTTCCATAATCGGCTTTGCGATCTCCCTGATTTTAATGGACTTTCCTGCAATGTATCCCAGATAGTACAATCCTTGACCAAGCCGATATTTCAATGTATTGGGATCCTTCAGAATGAAATCATTCTGCTCTAGCGTTGCAAGTAACCGAGTGGTTGTTGATTTAGCCAGATTGATTTTATTTGCGATTTCTGTAAGGGTAAGTTCCTGTTCTTCCACCGTAAAACAGTAAAGGATGTCCAAAGCCCGTTGTACGGTTCGTAATCCTGATTCTGTTTTTTCATTGGGTTTGATCGGATTTGACATTGAATACCACTTCCCAGAAGTTCTTTTCTATTCCAATGTACGGAATTCAATTACACTCATCGGAACTTTTGATTTCATTTTACATTGGTAATTTTCTTTTTTCAAGTGCATTTCGACATTTAATAAGATTTTTTCTGTATCGACATCGGTCGCACTACTTTCTTCCATCTCTTTGGCACTGGTATTGATCTCTTGCAGTTTAGCAACGGTAATGTACAGCCCATATAATGTATCGGTCTCTCTTCTTTCCAATGAAATCAAGATGAATCCCTTATCGTATAACAGGAATATAGGCTTTGCATTGTGTTACATGTCTCCAGGCATTCTCACTGCGTATTTGATATCCATATTCTCGTAGCCTTTGCTATGTATGATTAAGCTTGATATTATAAATCTAAAACAGTTTTTTGCATATGTTTTTTAAGAAGAGAGTGGATGCAAAAAATGATGAATCATACAGAAATCCCCATCCGGGAGAAAAATATCGTATTGATTGGATTTATGGGAGTAGGTAAAACCACCATTGGCAGACTCGTTGCCAAGAAACTTTATCGGGATTTTATTGATATTGATGAGGAAATAGAAAAAACATACAACATGCCAGTAACGCAAATTTTCAAGGAATTGGGCGAGAAAAAGTTTCGCCAAATGGAAAGAGAGATCATCACAAAAATCTGTTCCAATACCCGCTTAAAGATTATCGCTTTGGGAGGAGGAGCTTACTTACAGGAGGAAGTTAGAAAGGTTTGTTTGTCCAAATGTATTGTCTATTTCCTTGATTTGTCCTGGGATTCCTGGAAGGAACGGCTTCCATTAATCATTAATAGTCGCCCTGTTCTTCAAAATAAAACGTTGGATGAGATTGAGGCGTTGTTTTTTAAGAGAAGGGCTGCCTATTCACTCCATAATTCAAAAGTTTCCACCAATGACCTAGACCCTGAGACTGCAGCCAATTATATTGTTGACTCTCTGATAACAGCCTGGGATCTTTATCAACCACTTAGTATAGTAAATAACGAATAACTCCATTAGAAATCATTTCAGCTTGTTGACAAAGTATCTTTTATATGCCGGTTTACCTTTTCCGTTTCACTCCCGTTGCTTAATTACGAGCAAGAAGTCGTTCAACTGGAAAAGGTAAACCGGGGTTGTCAACGGTCTCGAATAACTTCATTAGAAATCATTTCAAAAGTTCCTGGAGTTACAAGTTGATTTAACACTCCGCTCCTTTTTTCCAACTATTCCGACAGTTCCTCTTAGGGCCTACAATCTTTCAATTCTATCTGCCCTCCTATCCAGAAGTTGTATCCATAAAAGCACCTCGTTTTCCATCTAACGAGGTGCTTGATCAAATCCAAGGTTAGGATAGCGACTCAATCATTTTTAACTTGATGTTGAAAAAATTTCTGCAAATCATGTTGCAATACCTAAAACGAAGTATTATAATGAAAGAACGATTATTTATCGAAATTAAATTCACATGCTATCACGGGCGATACTTGTAACGTGTAGCTCGTGATAACATGTGAATTTTTTTTTCGATAATGATCTATTACATATTTTGGAGGTATTTAGACATGAGCAAGGTTACAGGTACAGTCAAGTGGTTTAATGCAGAGAAAGGGTTCGGGTTTATCGAAGTTCCAGGCAGTGATGATGTATTCGTACATTTTTCCGCAATTACCGGGGATGGATTTAAATCGCTGGATGAAGGTCAACGTGTAAGTTTTGAGGTCGTCCGAGGTAACCGTGGGATTCAGGCTGCAAACGTTACGAAATTATAAGTTCAGAAAAAAACAAGCTGTCGGCAATAAGCTGACAGCTTTTTTGCTGTTTGTTTTCAGAAACACTCATGCAGGCTCTCAAAGAACTGGTCAAAGCCAAAATCCATAATAAGGAAATCATATATTTGTCTCCCGGCTTACAATATGTTATACTTGCGCAAAGAGTATTAATTTCATTTATTTTCTTGAAGAAAAGGGGAAATTATGTTAACAAACGATTTGGATTTTCGTTTAGAACCACGTCTGAAAGAATTGTACGAACAACATAAAGAGCGAGCCAAAAAGATCGACTGGAGCTATCACGAGTTTTTGCCCTGGGACAAGGGGATGGATTTCAAACGTGTTCCGTGGGACGAAAGCCAGGTTACGTTGCCTTCCGGCATTATCACGGCTGTGGAAACTGCACTGTTGACCGAAGTCAATTTACCCTGGTTTACCACTTACCTTTCTGAAACGTTTAAGGGATCTCTCTCTGTAATCACGGATTTTATTCATACATGGACATCAGAAGAGGATCAACACTCCAATTTATTGGAAACCTATCTTTTACTGACTCGCAATGTAGACCCTCATCGATTGCACGAATTAAGAAAACAGGTAGTCGAAGGCGGGTTTGAACCTGATTTCCATACACCGATCGAAGCAATGGCGTATACGACTTTGCAGGAGCTCGCAACCATGGTTTTTTACAACAATGTTGCCAAAATAGCGGGCAATCACGATCGGGAGCTTGCTACTTTATTGCGTCGCCTCGCCAAAGATGAGATACTTCATTACGCCTTTTACAGAGACGTCATTCGTGCACATCTTGAACTGGAACCGAATTATTGCTACCACATCGCCAATGTCATCATCAATTTTAAAATGCCAGGTGCTGTCATGCCCGATTTCAAAAGCCGGATGGGGATTATTGCAAGGGAAGCCAATTATGGGCCGCTTCAATATTTTGACCAGGTTCTCGATGTGGTTGTTGATTACTGGGGACTGCGTGATTTGCGTCCGACTGCACCACAGGCCGAAAAGGCAAGAATACAGATTCTGGAATACCACGCAAAGCTGAAAAGAGTCCGTAACCGTTATGTAAGGTAAATAACAAGCCCCAACCATCATGGCTGGGGCTTGTCCTGTTTTTTGTGAAGGTAATCCGCTTTGCACGTTACGGTCTCAAACTCCTGAATAAGCCATGAATCCCCCATCTACCGGAATGGTGACACCTGTGATGAAACCAGACATGTTTTCATCGATTAACCACAACAATGTCCCTAAAAGATCTTCAGGTTTACCAAATCTGCGCATCGGCGTATGTTCAATGATTTTATGCGCCCTGTCCGTCCAAGTCCCATCCTCATGGGTTAGCAGCCTGCGGTTTTGCTCTGTCAAGAAAAATCCCGGCGCGATGGCATTGACACGAATACCCGCTTCCGCCAGATGGACAGCCAACCACTGGGTGAAGTTATTGACGGCTGCTTTGGCGGCGCTATAGGCAGGCACTTTGGTCATTGGGCATGCTGCGCTCATGGATGAAATGTTAATGACGGTCGCCCCTTTTCTGTTGACCATGTACCTGGTAAACACTTGCGTTGGGATGAATGTTCCCAGAAAATTCAGGTCCAGCACTGATTCAAACCCTGCTTTGCTCAGGTCAAAAAAGCTGGTTACGGCTTCATTCTCCACATCTTCCAGTTTGAACGTTTCATGGGTTGTGGTTCCGCTGGGGTGGTTTCCACCTGCCCCATTGATCAGAATGTCGCAAATGCCCAGCTCTTTTCTCACCAATTCTTCTGCCCGCTTCACGCTTTCCACATCCAGCACATCGCACGAAATGGCAATAGCGACACCGCCCGCTTCGGTGATGGCATCAGCCACTTTTTCCGCTTTCTCCAGCGTCCGGTTCAAAATAGCGACTTTAACCCCGTGTCTGGCGAGCTCTTTTGCCATAGCACTGCACAGGACACCGCCGCCGCCTGTAATGACCGCTACTCTCCCCTTAATGTTTTCATTGATCACGATCATTTCCGTTTCGCCTCTTTCCCCTTTCCAGTGAGTCCCATATTCCCCATAAGTACATGATTCCAAGGGCCCGGTCGTACAGCCCGTATCCTGGCCGGCTCACTTCTCCCCAGATATGCCTGCCATGATCTGGGCGGCAGTATCCGGTAAAACCATTCTCATGAAATGCTTTTACCACATCGCATATATCGACAGATCCATCTTGCGCCCGATGAGAGGTTTCAATAAAATCACCATTTTCATAAACGCGGACGTTTCTGATATGGGCAAACGGAATCCTGTTGGCAAATTCTCTCACCATCGCGGCTACATCGTTCTCTGGATTGGCACCCAGCGAGCCGCTGCACAGCGTTATACAATTATTGGGATGATCAACCAGATTCAAAAATCGGCGAATATTTTCCTGATTGGTTATGATCCTTGGCAATCCGAAAACAGACCATGGTGGATCATCGGGATGGATTGCCATCTTGATACCATTTGCTTCTGCAACTGGAATCACTTGTTCCAAAAAGTATTTCAGATTGTCCCACAGCTGCTCTTCTGTGACATCTTTATACGCCTCTAACATCGTGGACAGATATTGCAGACGCTCCGGTTCCCATCCTGGAAGGGTCAGTTCAGGATTTTCATTCATCCGCCTGACCAGTTCCGCCGGATTCATGTTGGCGATTTTTGCATGTTCATAAAACATGGCGGTTGAGCCATCTTCCAGCTCTTTAAACAAATCGGTGCGAATCCAATCGAAGACGGGCATGAAGTTGTAGCAGATGACTTTCACTCCCACTTTACCCAGTTTTTCGATGGTTCTCTTGTAATTTTCTATATATTTGTCTCTTCCAGGACGGCCCAGCTTAATCTCTTCATGCACATTGACACTTTCCACTACATCAATGTTCAGACCATGTCGATCAGCCAGCTCTTTTACCTCTAGAATTCGTTCCATCGGCCACTCTTCGCCTGCTGGCAGATCATGAAGCGCCCACACAATTCCCTCGACTCCAGGGATTTGTTTGATCTGTTCAAGGGTTACTGTGTCATTTCCTTCACCAAACCATCGAAACACCATTCTCATCCTGTTGTTCCCTCCAAACTTGATTCATTTCTCATATGTTCATGAACGTGCCTGGTAGGTTAACACGATTTTCACCACTTTATCGGGATGATTTTTTGCCTTTTTCAATGCACTCTCTATGTGTTGAAACGGCATTACTTCAGTTATAAAGGACTCGGCCAATTCCCTGTTTTGACTGAGAAAGCGAAGGACTTCCGGGAATTGGTTCACACTGTGCCTTGTGCCAAATAACTCGATATTTTTTTTGGTTAGAAGTTGCCCTGGGAAGGTTACATCTTTTCCGGTTAAGCCGACGATTACGATCCGTCCACCCGGACTGACCAGATGAATCGTCTGCTCAATCGTCAAGGGCAATCCTGCCGCTTCGATGACAATGTTAGAACCTTCGCCACCAGTCAGGCGATCCATTTCCGCAAGGAGGTTCACATCCTTGGCATTGATCAGGACATCCGCCCCCAAACGGCGGGATATCTCCAGCCTTTCCGGTACGACATCGACCGCAAACACATTTACATCATGTTCCTGTTTGAGCTGGGCCAAAATGGTCAATCCAATCGGCCCCATCCCCAGAATCGTAACCGTCTGCCCCGGCTGAATATCTGCCCGCTGGATCGCCTGTCTGCCGATGGTAAATGGTTCGCACAAAGCCCCGATTTCAAAGCTCATCTCATCCGGCATCACATGCACATGCGCTTCCGGAACCAGGAGAAATTCGGCAAATCCCCCGGGCCTCACAGAGCCGATCATGTCAATATTTCCACACGCATTGGGCTTGCCCACCCGACAAGGATAACACCTGCCGCAAGGGATGGCTGGTTCAACCACCACCCGTTCCCCCACTTTCCTCTCTTTCACTTGTGAACCCACTTCTTCAATGATTCCCGACAATTCATGACCAAAAATCTGCGGATAATTGGCATATGGATTGGAACCATCATAGAAATGAACATCACTCCCGCAAATGCCAGCCGCCTTTATTCGTACCAATACATCATGCGGCCCCACCTGCGGACGGGCAACCTCTTTAAAGTGAATACTGAAAGGCTTTTCCATGACAGCGGCTAACATACTCTCTCCCCTTTTTTCAGCGTTTATAAAATTCATGTGTGCTTCACCCTGTTCCCATCAAGTAGAGGAATTTGCTCGCACTTTGGAGTCCATCGACGGTTTAAGCGGTTTCACAAACAATACCACAGCGATCGAAGCAACGATTCCCAACGCACCTGCCAGCATGAATGCACCTGTGAACTGTCCGGTGATCTTTACCATGTATCCGGTGATAAATGGCGCGATAATACCAGAGATATTCGCAAGCAAATGAACGAATCCACTAACGCCGCCGACGCTTTTGCTGTTCACATTATCCTGAATAATTGCCCAATAGGTTGAACCTGTCAGATACAGGAAGCAGATCCCCAGGGACATCAAAACGACTGCACTTACAGCTGTTTGGGCCATGCCAGTCAAACCGACAGTCACTGCTGCTCCCAGCAAACCACCTACCAGGACCAATTTACGTGAAAATAGCAACTTGCCTGTTTTTTTATAGATGAAGTCTGTCAACCATCCGCCACTAACCAATCCAACAGAACCAATAAACCATGGAATGATGGTTGCGACACTCATTTCGGAAATACTCAAATTTTTGGCTGTAGTGAGATAACTCGGGAACCAGGTCAAGAAAAAGTAGAGAATATAGTTATATGCGAAAAATGAAAGTGCTGTAAACAGGACAGTCGGTTGCAACAGATAATACCCCAACGGGCGAGCCTCAGACTGGTCTTTTAAATCCGTTTGATCTCCTTCGATCAGCGCCACTTCTTCTTTGGACACCTTCGGATGCTGATGCGGATGGTCTCGCACGACTTTTAACCAAAAAGCGATCCAGACAAATCCGATGACCGTGAGCACAATAAATGCGATTCTCCAGCCAAATTGCAGTGCAACAAACCCTACGATCGGACTGGCTATTGCTCCGCCCAAAGGAGTTCCCGCAAACGAAATCCCCACTGCGCGTGCTCTCTCTTTTGTCGGGAACCAGTTATTGATCGTTTTGTTTACGCCAGAACCGATGGGTCCCTCTCCGACGCCAAACAGGATCCGCGTGACCAGGAGCGATGCAAAGTTCCATGCGAGTGCAGTCGCTCCGCAGAAAACAGACCAAAATCCCATGGCATAAGCGAAAACTTTTCTCGGCCCATACAAATCTGCCAGATATCCGCCTATAAAATTGAACAAAGCATAACCAACGAAGAAGATACTGAAAATAATGCCCATTTCCGCTGCATCCAGCTGAAATTCCTTGCTGATTATCGGAGCCGCAACAGATAGTGCCGCACGGTCCATATAATTGATCACGCCTGCCAAAAACAGCATCAACACAATATTTTTTCTGTAATTTTTCATGATCCGCCCTTCCCCCTTTATTGCACCAGATTTACGGTTACGATTTATCCCCTCAGTGTCCCATGAGCCAGAGATCCCAACCAAACAATGGTCTTTTCAGCAAGTAACCGCTTTCAAACCAGCCTCTCATTTGTATTGATAATCGCTACAATGAATGCGCTTTCATTTTTTCGAAAAATCCTCTTCATACCAATGAATGTCCCAGCTTTTCCGCCTGAACATCCCACCTT
The DNA here is from genome assembly GCF_900114055.1 of Thermoflavimicrobium dichotomicum. Lineage (GTDB taxonomy): Bacteria > Bacillota > Bacilli > Thermoactinomycetales > Thermoactinomycetaceae > Thermoflavimicrobium > Thermoflavimicrobium dichotomicum. Next base: position 15,345 of record NZ_FORR01000002.1, read on the forward strand.
TCCAGTCTGCAGCCTCTTATTTGAAATAATTGGGATACATCTGCTTCAATTTTTCTTTTTCAAAAATGGCCAATGTCAAATGTTCTTGCATCACTTTCTCAGCCACTTCCGGCTGCTTGTCCCTGATCGCCTCCATCATTTTAACGTGTTGCGTATAGATTACATCCCAGTTCAGATCGGTGGCCAAACGCAACAGCCGGCTTCTCTTGAAATGCAGATTTAACGGCTGCATTGCCTCCCATATACCGCTTTTGTTGCAACCGGCAAAAATCGTTTCATGAAATGTTTCATCCAAGTGAAACAGCTTTTCATAATCTTTCTCTTCCATACAGATCGCCTGCATCTTGAGATTGTTTTCCAAATCCAACAATTTCTCGCGAGGAAAGTCTTTGCAAGCCTCCCTCACAACCGCCTTCTCCAAATGTTCACGCATAAATCTCGCTTCTTCCATCAGAGCCAAATCAATGAGAGAAACCACGGTTCCTTTCTGCGGATAGATATCCAACAGCCCTTCTTGTGACAAACGTAAAAACGCTTCCCTCACTGGCGTACGACTCACATTGAACTGATCGGAGATTTCTTTCTCGGAAATACTTTGCCCCGGTACAAGACGAAAACTCATAATCTCATCTTTTAACGATTCATAAATATAATCTCTCGTTGACATCAGGTTTCGTTTACTTTTCATCACTGATCCTCCTCATCCACCATTCTACCATACTACCATACTTGTATGGTAGTCTTTTTTTTCAGAATCTACTACTTATATTGTTGGACGGGATGAATGAATGCGGCGAATCGAAAGAACCACATAAAAAACCCCTGCCATCTTTTCAAACTACCGGCAGGGCACACGTGCACACTATATTTTCAACTCGCCCATTCTCACCAGCTCCACCACTGCTTGCGATCTTCCCTTGACGTTCAGCTTCTGGATCACATTGGAAATATGATTACGGACCGTTTTTTCACTAATAAACAGCTGTTTGGCTATTTCCTTCGTGGTTTTGTCCTGAACCAACAACTCAAAAACTTCCCTCTCCCGATTCGTCAACAAAGGCTTTCCCTTCTGATTACTCAAAATACTGCCACCCTTCCTTGCTTGAGCACTTAGAACATGGTGGGTCAGGGATTCAGTCAACTTATTGTATGAAACATCGCGTCATCGGGTGAAACATTCAAAACAATTTAGGCTCTCATGTTCTAGGTCGATTCCATATCCATTTTATGTTCTTGCGTTGGTTTGGGTTCCGCTATTTTTATTCGTTGGGATAGAAAATTGCTTGGATTCTACATGAGAAGCCCTTGAAACAAACCGGGCTATATTCCCATCATTATCCTGTTTCTATAAGCCTTGAAATGAATAGGTAAGTCGACGAGGGAGAATTAATTCTTTCGCAAGTTCGTTATTATTCATTGTCAAAAAATTAACATAACATTACAATAAACTTGTTACTCAGGATTCATTAAAAAATTTTCAGCCAGAGGAGAACATCATAATGATTACCTATCGATCTTTAAGTGACTGCACCTGGAAAGAGGCTGTTCACATTTGGAACCTATGCTTTGAAGGGTATATTGTAAATGTCCATTTTGATGAAAAAAGGTTTATCGCTCGTTTGGCCAAAGAAGAATTATCTCCTGAATATTCATTGGTTGCCTTTTATGGGGAACAACCTGTCGGCATTGTGTTGAATGGGTTCCGTCAGATTGAAGGAAAAAAGGTAGCGTGGAATGGTGGAACTGGGGTTGCAAAAGCATTCCGTGGCCAAGGGATCGGTAAAATGCTGATCGAAAAATGTTTGGAAATATATCGAGAACAGCAAGTGGATATCGCTACATTGGAAGCCATTGAAACCAATCAGGCAGCGATCGCCCTTTATCAAAAGATGGGTTATGTGATTAAAGATACCCTTCATTTTTATTCGCTTTCACAAACCCATCTGAACCATTATGCTCCTGTGGATCTTCCTTACCGGATTCAAAAGGGACTGGGTAAAGAGATCGCTCGACTTCCATTGTGGAACAAATGGACACCATGGCAAACACAATTAGACAGTCTGCCTGAAGCGGAGTCTGTCATTGTTTGGAATGGGCAAAATCAACCGATCGGGTATGCACTGTTTAAAGAAGTTACAGATGAGAATGGAAAGAGGGTCCGAACGATTCTCTACCAATGTGAGATTGCCCCAGATGTACCTGATAAAAAGCAACTCATCAGGTATTTATTGTCTCAGGTATTTAACTTCCATATATATAGTCAATATCCACTAAAGCCTTTCTCCTGCTCAACCTTTAATCTGACCACAGATGCCGATGTACTGGAAGTTCTTCAAGAATGGGGATTCCAAAGAGAAATGGGGCAGGTTTGGATGGAGCGTTTATTGTAGTGGGAGGTTTTTAAAACCAGTCACATGATTGCTTATCCAGCATATTAAAAAGAAATGCATTTTTTTTGCCTAACTGTGCAAATTAAATTTATCATTCTACTGAGAAGAAGGTGAAATCCCTATTATATACTCCATTCCGCCGCAACTGTATCATTGGTTCATTCGTCCCAAACGTTTGACCAAAAAATATATTCATGATCATTTGAACCATCACTTTCATTTTGATGGACGACGTATTCTCGATTTTGGTTCAGGAACAGGAGCCAACTGTTCGATTTTTTCTCCTGAAAACTATATTGGGGTCGATCCTGATGCCAGGCGGATTCGTTATGCCAAAAGGTTGTATCCGGGATACAACTTTCTCCCTCTGGAAGGGCATCAGTTACCTGTCGAGAACCAGAGCATTGATTACATTTTGATCATTGCCGTTTTACACCATATTTCTTCTGAAGAATTGACTGATTACTTCCGCGAGTTTGAGCGCGTTCTAAAGCCAACTGGAACCATTATTGTGATGGAACCTTATTTAGAAGCGGCTCGTCCCTTCAGCAATCGTTTCATGCAATGGTTTGATAAAGGCAATTACATTCGCGCAGAAAACCATTATCTCTCTCTCTTCCAAGAGCAAAATTATGATTGTAATATACTCAAAAAGTTTCGCAAATGCTTTTTGTACAATGAACTCTTTTTTTGTGCCTGTCCAAAAAAAGCGGTCCGTATCCAGTAATTTTGGTACGGACCCTCTTTATTCTTCCATCTTCTCTACAGTTTTTAACCAGCCACTTTTCATTCGTGGCAAAGTTTCCACTATATGCCCGGTTTTGTCTCCTTATGCATTTTGAAAAATTCGATACCCAAAAAGACGATCCGTACCGGATACTGTACGGATCTCATTCAATGTATTCGTTATATGACGGTTTTCCTTTTCCGTTTCACTCCTGGATCATGATAAACGTGTTTATTAAACTTCAATCTTTCCTCTCTTTTCATGAACAGGTAACACAAAAGCAAACAGGGGATACAGATCAAAGCCATTCCCAGGAATGGAAGACGGATCGAATACTGGGACAACCAGCCGCCAACTGCACCCAACATGCCCACACTCAGGCTCATGACAAGGGCCGAATAACTGCCAAAAGCAGATGGAATATACTCATTCGGAACCTGTTCATGGTAAACCTGACAAAAGCATAGTGCGTGAGGGCAAACGTAATGGCATGTAACAGCTGTGTGAAGATGAAAATAAATAGATCCTGAAAGAAAAACACGAACGACCATCGGACAATGGAAAAAATAATGGAAATCCCCAACATTTTGTAAACAGGCATCCGACCGAGTAGTCGATCAGAGATATAAAAGAACAAAATTTCAACCGGGATTTGCAAGGCCAACAGGAGAGAAATCCATGTATCGCCGATTCCCAAGTCCTTCAAATAGAGAACGCCATAGTTATAGTAGGCGGCATGAGCTCCTTGCGTAAGAAAACAAATGAAAAAACATAAAGCAAATCCTGGCAGTTTGAACAAGGACAGCAAAGACAAGCGAACAGAGTCATTCCTGACTTTTGCCTCTTCGGGAATGCCAATAAAGGTGCCGAGAAGCAGTAACAGGCAGCCTACGACCATGACATCAATCACAGCTTGATCACCGATCCTGGAGATGGCCCATCCGATGATTAGGACGGCAACAACGTAACCAATGGATCCCCAGGATCTGCTTTTTCCGTAATCAAGCTTTCCTTTTTTCATGAATGCATTGGCAAACGATTCATTCAATGCCAGATGAATGGGGTAAATGAGATTAAATAAGATCATAAAAATCAACGCGATATAAAACTCTTCAAAAGGAATAATAAAAAAACTGGCAAATATCACGGACAAACAGGCGATCCATTTGGCCAAATCTGGTAATAACAAATGCTTACATAATCTTGGGAATATAAACATCGTCGAAAAAGCACGCGCAACCAAGCCGATGGAAAAGAGCATGCTGGCATCGGCAATAGAAAAACCTCGACTTGTAAGCCAAGGCACCCAATAAGGAATATATATGCCCCATGTAAAGAAAAAAGCAAAAAACTGCATGGACATCCACGTCTGCGGCTTAAATGAGAAGCCTTTGCTTAGCTTGTGTATATATGGTTTGCCCAATCCATTCCCTCCTCTATGTGATTTCCAAGCTCTACTCATTTTCATTTCAATATATAAGAAAAAGGCAGGGATTTGTCCGGAAAGCCCTACCTACTCACATTGAAACATTATAAGCTTGTTTATAATTCTTTGACAAATTACAAATCCAAGCGAATGATCTCTTCTGAAGCAAATGTAATCGCTTCCAGGCCGTTTTTCGTCACAAGATAAGTGTTTTCGATCCCGACCACTCCACGCTGAGGGAAAGTGAACTTCGGTTCGATCGCAATCACCATTCCTTCTTCCAATGGTTGATCAAATCCTTTCGCCAAAACAGGCAGTTCATCCAGCTCCAGGCCCACTCCATGTCCCAAGAAACGTGCCTGATCAGCGCAATATCCCATGAAATGCTTTTCCAACCCCTCTTCTTTCACCATCTCACAGGCACGTAAGTAGAGATCCTGCCATGCAACGCCTGGTTTTCCCATTTGCTCAACCTCTTTCAGGATCTGACGGGCCACTTGATAGGCCTGTTCCAGATCTTTTTCCAAGTCACCAATAACAACCAGTCTTGTTTGGTCAACGATATACCCTTCCCATACCGAACTGATATCGACAAGAATCGGCTCACCCACTGCAAGAATCTTCCGGCTCGCTCCCTGGGGATGCGCTGTGGACAGACCCAGTCCCCCAGCTGGTCCATCAAAATAGGTAGGCGTTGCCGCTGCCGCCCCTGAGGCAACCATTCCCAACACCAATTCCTGATTATAAGCTCGCATTCGATAAAGCCCATAATTCCCCATCTTGCGAAGTTGGTATTCGATGTTGGCTGCCAGTTCCAATTCACTCACACCTGGACGAATCATTTTCGGCAAAGATTCAATGACCTGGTGGACCATCTTCGCTGCTTCTTTTAACTGCTCGATTTCATAGGAAGATTTCACAGCTCGTTGCTGACGCAAGGAAAAGGAAATATCTACAGGTTCCGCTTCTGGGAAGAAACGAAGATAACGCATGGCCAAACCATAAGGCAATACATCCATTTCGATCCCCAAACGCTTTCCATTCCTGAAACGTGCCTTTAATTTCTCACCCAATTCTTTGAAACGTCCCATTTCTTCAACAGCAACAGATGCTTCAAATTTGGCCCGTTCTACGCTCTTTTTTACATAAAGACAAGGTTCTCCACTACTCGGAACAAATAATACACCATTTTGCATCGTGCCTGTTAAATAATAAAGATCGATATTTTGTGTAATCAATGCTCCGTCAATACCTGCCTGTTGCAAAAAATCCTGAAAACGGCCAAGCCGTGATTCTATTTCTTCTTTGGGTATTTTGGGCAATGGATGCATTCCCCTGTCATTCCTTTCTCCATTTGTTATCAATCTATCAATACTTTCTCTTTCAAAAAGGATAAATCCTTTCATGTGCATAAAAGAAGCCGACTCGTGTTAGCCTAGATAAAAACGCAATGAGGTCTTGATCATGTACAACATTTTGTTTTTCCTTATCTGGATCATTGTATTGGGAAGTACCATTCTCTATCATTTAAACAAAAGAAAATACGCACAACTTCCAACCATTCCTCCACTGAAACCACAGCATCGTCCAATCATCATGATTATTATCGACTCACTCATGGATCAACCACTGCAAAAGGCGATTCGTTCAGGCCAAGCTCCAGCCCTTCAATTTTTGCTGGAAAACGGACATTATTCTCCCAAAATGGTTACCTCTTTTCCAACGATGTCCGTCTGTATTGACTCTACCTTGTTAACAGGCGCCTTTCCCAATCAGCATCAAATCTTTGGTTTATCTTATTTTCACCAAAAAAGAAAGCGCATGGTCAATTTTGGTACAGGTCCGCGCGAATCGTTTGCTTTTGGTCTGAAACGTGTATTCAAGGATAGTTTGGAACATTTAAACCAGCACTTTCTAAGCAAAGAGGTCAAAACCATTCATGAAGAGTTGGACGAACCCACTGCTTCGATCAATGGTTTGATCTATCGGGGAAAAACAAAACACATCTTGAGACCGCCTTTATTGGCGACTCTGTCTGGAATCTTGCCATTCAAGATTCCAACACAAGGCCCAGCTATCTTTTCCTATGGCTCTCTGGCCAAAATCGATCCAGATTCCTACTATGATCAGCTGATTTTACGCTGTGGATTCAATAGCCGATTTGCCCGAATGGAATTGGTATCCCTGATCAAAAACCAGCGGTTACCTGTTTTTACTTTTGCTTATTTGTCCGATAATGACGAAATTGTGCATCGCAAAGGCCCCTCTACCACGAAAGGCATTCGTAAGGTAGACAAAGAACTGGCTAAAATTCTGGATGCTTTTCCTTCCTGGGAAGAAGCGTTGAAACAAGTCACCTGGATTATCATCGGTGACAGTGGACAAACAGCGATGACATCGGATCGCAGTCAAATGTATGTCGATCTTCGTCAACTTCTCCAGCGTTATACCATCATGCCACTGAAAAGATCTCAACCTTTACCCGAAGACCAATTGGTCTTGTGTGTAAATGAGCGCATGGCTTATGTGTATATCATGGATCGACAGATCACCAAACAAGAACTCGTTCATACCCTCAAACAGGAAAAACGACTGGATATCATTGCCTGGAAAGAGGATAGCTGGATCCACGTCGAAAGCGGACAGCAGAATGGGCGTTTATCCTACCGAGCCGGAGGAGACCATGAGGATATTTATCAACAAAGTTGGACCCTTCGAGGTGATCCAGCACTGCTGGACATCCGTGTTTCTGGCCAAAAACGGATTGAGTATGGAGATTATCCAGATGTCCTCGCTCGTTTAAACGGCGTAATGGAAGCAGCTGATGATGTCATTGTATTGACGGTTTTACCCGGTTACGAAATGATTGCCGAAAGCTCTCCCAAACACAAAGGAGCATGCCATGGTTCTCTTCATGCTGCCGATTCCCTGGTACCCATGATTGTTTGTGGCCCTAAGGAAAAACCGGAATGTCTTCGTCAGATTGACTTGAAAGAATGGATCTTGCAACAGATCAAACAGGCGTAGTTATATGTTGAGCAATACCCTGAAAATATGGATACATTTCTCCCGCGCTCCAGGATGGGTTCCTTCCTCCGTGACAACTTCTGTATCATCACAGTCACTCCGTAAGGAACCCATCCCTCCGCTTTTTAGAAAACAGAACACCTTTTTCATCCCTCTTATGTTTTGCTCGTAAACATCTTCACAGATATAGTTATATGCCTGTTTTTTTCTGTCATGGGCCAAGCATATAAATTCATACCTTCTAAATGATTACCCCTTTATATACAGAAATGAGGAGAGACCATGAAACCAATTCAGCCTATTTATCCACGTGATCATCTCAAGAAAAAGTTGAATTCCTTGACTTTTTGGAAAATCTGGCCCTATTTATCTCCTGAAACCCTTGCCTTTCTTGAATTGGAACAGGATGAATTTTATTCTTTTATCCCTCCGGAACAAATTTTTAAGTTTATTCAAGAAGCGATAGAGTATGGAAAAGAAGTGGCGAGTAAATATCCTCCTTATCACGAATTAAAGGAACTGTGCAATCTTTTGCTGCAAGAGGGGGTGCGCGTTCGCTTTCTGGATAAGCACCCCTCCAGCGAATGGATTCGTGCCCAATATCACCAACAGTCATCGACCATTGAAGTGTATCGCTCATCCATTAATCAACTGCAACAATTTTTTCACCAACGGTGTAAAGAATCCATTGGTGTCGAAGAACTGATTGCTTTGCATTTATATCACGAATGGTTTCATTATTTAGAGGAGAAAAAATACGGACGAACGGATCTCCATTTGCCCAAAATAAAAATAAAGCAATGGGGACCTATTTCATTGAAAAGATCGATTTATCGCACACGGGAAATTGCGGCCCATACTTTCACACAAGTTTCGATGGAATTGCCCTGGTCTCCACTCTTATTGGACCATCTGCTACTTTCGCTTCATCAAGGCTTGGGACGCGGGCAAATTCGCGAAAACTTCCAACGAATTCGCAAACGATTTGAAGCGCTGAAGTCCATCGCAAACCATGAACCTCTGAATTCTGATCATGAAGAAAAAACCTAGGAGTATTCCCAGGTTAAGGATATCCTGAAAATATGGATACATTTCTCCCGCGCTTCGGGATGGGTTCCTTACGGAGTGACTATGATGATACAGAAGTTGTCACGGAGGAAGGAACCCATCCCTCCGCTTTTAGAAAACAGATCACCTTTTTCTCAAAATCCCTATCCAGATCCCATAGCTGCTATGGATCATGATTTGGCTGGCGCGTGCCGTGGCTTGGGTGCCGGCTTAGGCTCAGGCTTTGGCCAGTGGCGCAATAATATCGTTTCCATCTCTTCCTTTTGAAAGGAAGGGTAATACATTTGCGAAATCAGAGGAGTTACTTTTTCGATTGTTTGCATCGTGACTGGAGCAAACAATGGTTGTTGCTCAGCCTGCTCACGCAATTGCATCGCTAGCAAAATTCCACTTAAATATTCCAGGGAGGGATTCGGTTCCAAACCGATCCAGGCACTGACAGCCCAATCTGCTCCCCGATAGGTCTCAGGACGTGGAATAAACTGCATCATTTCTACAAGATCCCACCAGTGCTGGTGCCAATCCTGGTCTTCCTGACTGTAAAAATCACGTTCAAAGGTTGCCACCGCCAAGTGATAACGCAGTTTCATCAAATGGGCGAACTGGGCCTGTTTTAACAATGCCTCATCGGTTACTGGTTCCAAATCCTCATCTGAAACCTGAGCCACTTCCTTGAGCCAATGCCGTTGATAGACAAGTTGTTCCAGGCAAATGCCCCATGCATGATGAATGGGTAAATCCCTTATTTTACCCATCAGCGACAATGGTTGCAGTTGTGCATATACATAATTGCGCCCGATATCATAAAGGAGGCGTCCCAATGATTCAGGGGTTGACTCCTTCTGCCCCAACACGACACATTCTTCAGCTCCTGAAATCCTCTGCTCGAAAGGATGGAAATGAACCATTTTTTCTTTTGTACCTGTCAGCCGAAAGTGCTGGATCGTTTTCTGAAGCAAGGGAATGATATGATCTTCCTGCAAAAAGCGATATAAGGAATGATCCACATAAGTGGGAGGGGCTGAGTAACCCAGCAGGTCATCCAAGTGCCAAAAGCGAATACCTTCTGGCCGAAGATCAAACTGTTTCCCCAATTGTTTGTCCAGTTCACTTTTCAAGTTGGAATAGTGCGGATCGGTTACCTGTTTCAATTGTTGCAAATATAATGCGACTTCTTCCTCTTTCAATCCCAGATAAGCTAAACTCCATGCAGAATAGTGGTCAAAACCTTGCCTGGCTACGGTCTGATTTCTTAATGCCTTCAAACGAAGTAAAATCGGAGCAATGGCCTCCCCTGCTTCCTTGCTTTCCTTCCACCATGCCTTTCGCTGATATGTATTGGTTTCACCCATTAATTGCTGCCTGATTGTTTGATTTTTCTCTTGAGCTGCCAGATACATGCGAAGGAGCTGAGCCTCCAAATTCAAGAGCTCTTCCAGTTCTTCTGAATTTATCTGAAAACAGGCCATTCGAATATATAAAGCCCGAAGCTCCTCAGAATCACTCTCAGCCAGCTGGGCAAACCGTTTCGAATCCGCTAACCAGCGATAGAACTGCCTGGTTTTTTCCATCCACTCTTTTTCTTTTTTAATATTTCTGGCTGACAGATAAGCGTCATATGCAGTTGACCATTCGTGATAAAGCGAAACGTATTCGGTTAGATATAAAGTTGTGGCTTCCACATTGCAGCCTCCTCTTGTTCTTTCTGGATGATTAGTTTTCTTCTCTATTTTTAGACAAATTCCTGTTTAAAATTATCGTATACATGTTTGAAATAAGGAACAGGTTATCTTAAGAGGAGTAACTTTCAATGAGGAGGTATGGTCCAGTGGATCTTTCTGTTCCCTATCTATGTCCGGCATGCGGAACCAACCGCAGTCGCTTCAATCTGATCAAGCAAGTGGTACAAGCAGTCAAAAAAGATCCCCATACAGGTGAAATTATGGAATATATAAATGAAAACGATCCTCTTCAATACACCTATCGTGGCGAAAACTATCGGGTACAGTGTGGGGTTTGTGGAATGATTGAAGCCGAGGAGCTATTTATTCGAAATGCACAAAGACAGCAACATGGATGAAAAGGAACCCCTTTGCCAAACACATTCTCCAGTTGTCAAACCAATGTATCATACTGCTTGTTGACATAGTTCCCATTATATACCGGTTTTCCTTTTCCGTTTCACTTTCGCTCAACTGGAAAAGGAAAACCGGATTCATCTAGATGATTTAGCAGATTTGTCCCCCAGTGATTTGGATATCTTCTTCTCTCTCCATACAAGTCTGAATAGCAATCTGCAGTCCTTTCGCAATCGTTTCCAGACTCATGCTCGGTTGATCAGGACGATGTGCAACTTGTTCAGGCAAATAAGGAATATGGATAAATCCACCCCGAACATACGGATATTCGGTTGCGATCAGATGGGCCAAACCATAGAAAAGATGATTACAGACAAACGTACCAGCTGTATGGGAAACACTGGCCGGAATCCCAGCTGATCGAATATTTTCCACCATCGCTTTGATGGGTAGCGTTGACCAATAAGCCACTGGCCCATCCGGAACGATGGGGACATCAATGGGTTGATTTCCTTCATTATCAGGTATGCGGGCATCATCAATATTAATCGCAACCCGCTCTACTGAAATGCCCGTTCTGCCTCCTGCCTGTCCCACACAAACAACAATATCTGGTTTGATCTCTTCCATTTTTTCTGCCAGTACTTCGATGGATCGACGAAATACGGTCGGAATTTGCTCGACATAGACATTGGCATCTTCAATCGAGATGTACTGAAACTGTTTGACAACTTCCCAGGATGGATTGATCTTTTCTCCTCCAAATGGGTCAAATCCGGTCAATAATACTTTTTTCATTACAAATCCTTCCTTTTTCGCTTGATCCATTTAAAAAACCAGGAAGTACATTAAAAACACGTTTACGATTAACAACAAAATGGCAGTGGGAGCCTGTGCTTTGATCACGGCATGTTGATCCTGCAAATCAAGCAGGGCCGCAGGAACGATATTGAAGTTGGCTGCCATGGGAGTCAATAATGTACCACAATAGCCTGAAAACATGCCAATCGCTGCCATGATGGCTGGATCTCCACCATGTTTGATCACAATGAGCGGCAAACCAATGCCTGCAGTCAATACAGGGAACGCAGCAAATGCATTGCCCATAATCATGGTAAAGAGAGCCATTCCCACGGCATAAACAAGGACCACCACAAAGCGATTATCAACGGGAATGACAGAGCTCAACAGTTTCGCAATTACACCACCTACACCTGCTACCGCAAATAATCCACCCAAAGTTGCCAGCATTTGGGGCAACACAGCCGCCCAGCTAATCGCATCAAACAACCGGCGGGATTCCTTGAATGGCTGTGTCCATTTATCTTTTAACATGACCACAGACAAAATCAGGGCAATGACGCAAGCGATACCCAAACTGACCAATGTTGCATTCTTTTCATCCAATAGCACTTGACCATTTATTTTCATATCTTTTATAAATAGCACAAAAATAACGGTGACAAGCGGAATACTGATCGCCGGAATGAATATTTTATTGCCCAACCGTTTGAGGCGACTCTCCCGTTCCTCTATACTGCTTTCCTGATGTTTTCCAGCACGCACACCACCCAAACCTGCGATAAGGGACATTAATATAACCATGATTCCTGCATACATCGGAGGAATGACATCACCCAATAAATATATGAGCGCAAATAATCCCCAAAAGGCTCCTGTCAGCCACCTTTTTGGATTGGATCGATCACGAAAAGAAAGAAACGTCACATATGCCATCAATAGCCCAAACAGGATGTAAATATATTGCACCTTTATCATCGATCATCATTCCTTCCCCGTCACTTCATTTTCTGGAGCCGATTTATTTTCCATCTCGCGCTGGATTTGCCGATCCAATACAAAAAGACGTGTCGCATGAATGATAAATGCGGCAATTGCTGTGGGAATTCCCCATATCGCAATATGTAGTGGTTCTATCTGCATCCCATGCTGTGCAAAAAATCCTACCATTAAGAGAACCGCACCAAAGGCAATGAAAATATCTTCTCCAAAAAACAGTCCCACATTATCTGTCGCTGCTGAATATGATTTAATCTTGTCCCGCAATGATTGTGGCAATTTTCCATATTTATTTTGTGACGCCCCTTCCGCCATGGGAGCTACCAGAGGCCGGACGGTTTGAGCATGCCCAAACATTGAAGTCAAACCGAGCGCCGCTGTCAGTTCACGAATAAACAAATAAATGACAAGGAGACGGCCTGTTGTTGCTGTTTTGATTTTACTGATGAGTTTTTGGGCTTGTTCTTTCAGGCCATGACGTTCCAAAATGCCAATAATCGGGAGTGTCAAAAACACAATCGACAAGGTGCGGTTTTTGACAAACGCTTCTCCGAATGTTGTCAGGATTTTTTCCACAGATAATCCTGCCGCAATGCCAGTGACCACTCCAGCTACAGTTACAACGAGGAGAGGATTAAATCGCAAAGCAAATCCGATAATGACGATCAGAATTCCAATTAAAGTAAACATCTTATCCCCCAATTCATCTGTGATTTTTATCTCATCGATTGGACAGAAATTCCTTCTTCCTTTAAACGCTGGTAAATTTGTTGAGCCATTTCGAGCGCTTTTGGGCCATCACCATGAATGCAAATCGTATCCGCCTGAAGTGGAATATCCTTTCCTGTTACAGCACGAACTTTTCCTTCTTTCACCATGCGAATCACTTGTTGTGCCGCCTGTTCTGCATCGTGGATCAACGCCTTGGAAGAACGACGGGGCGTTAATGTACCATCCTCCTGATAAGTGCGATCTGCAAAGACCTCACTTGCCGTTTGAAGTCCCACTTTTTTCCCGGCTTTAATCAATTCACTGCCGGATAAGCCAAACAGGATTAAAGTAGAATCCACATCGTAAACGGCCTGTGCAATCGCTTCAGCCAAACCAGCATCAGATGCCGCCATGTTATATAAAGCACCATGCGGCTTGACATGTTGCATTTGGCCTCCTTCGGCTTTGACGAAGGCCATTAACGCTCCCACTTGGTAGACCACCAGGTCATATGCTTCCTGAGGGGTAATGGCCATATGACGGCGTCCAAATCCGACCAAATCTGGCAATCCCGGATGGGCTCCTATCGCTGTGTTTTTTTCCATCGCTAAACGCACGGTCCTGCGCATCGTCGTGGGGTCTCCGGCATGAAAACCACAAGCAATATTGGCAGAGGTAACAATCTCCAATATCGCTTCATCGTTTCCCATCCGATAAGCACCAAAGCTTTCCCCCAAATCACTATTCAAGTCAACCGCATACATCTATATCCCTCCCTGGCTCCAATACAGTTGGATTCGAGCTTGCAATAAACGGATATTGGATTCTTGCTCCAAATAAAGCCTTTCTGCTTCAGATATAGTCACTTGAGAAAAGGTGATTTTTTCACCTGGCTTGACTTGAGCGAGAACGGGTAAATCAACGGTAATAACCTGTGCCAATTTCGGATACCCCCCTGTCGTTTGACGATCTGCCATCAAGACAATGGGCTTGCCATCCGCTGGAACCTGAACGGTTCCAAACGTAACCGCTTCCGAAATCATTTCGACTGACTGTTTTAGCGATAAGACAGGTCCTTCCAAACGATAGCCCATGCGATCAGACTGAGGGGTCACCTGGAAAAATGAACGCTCAAATATCTCATGGGCTTCTGGCGTAAATAAATCATATTCTTTGCCAGGAAGAAAACGAATGACCGGATCTTTTTGATAACGTGGAAGAATGTCAGGGCTTACAAAAAAATCGGCCAAAACAAAAGGCTGATCTTTTTTGATCGAAAAACGTTTCACCCGATTACAAATCGGTTGTGACTTCAGTGGCAAGACATCATCCCGTTTCAGCGCTCGCCCATGAAATCCGCCAAACTGTCCACGTAAATAAGTACTGTAACTTCCCAATACAGGAGTAACGTCAATGCCGCCAGCTACTGCCAGGTAAGCCCGACAGCCAGACACACAAGGTCCAAAGCGTAGAATACTTCCTTTTTTCACATAAATGGGACGCCAATTGGGAATGGGTTGATGATTGATACTGGGAGATAAATCTCCACCACAGATCGCAATCACAACGTCTTCCTGAAAGGCTAGTGTTGGCCCCATCAAGGTGATTTCCAAAGCCGCTTCAGTTTCCCTGTTTCCTACCAACAGATTGGCGATTCGATAGGCGAATGAATCCATCGCTCCCCCAACTACCACACCAAACTTTTGAAATCCAAACCGTCCGCCATCTTGAATGGTCGTCAAGAGTCCAGGTTGAATAACATGAATTCCCATTATACTCCTTCTCTCCAAGAATAAAATTCTTCTTCACCCATCGCTCGGAAACGTACCCGATCTCCTGCCTGCAGTAAGCTGGGAGGGTTTCGATCGACATGGAATAACAAAAGCGGAGTGCGACCGATAATTTGCCACCCTCCCGGAGTTGAAATCGGATACACACCGGTTTGTGAACCAGCAATCCCCACTGAACCTGCCGGAATGGAAAGACGTGGTGAGGAACGACGTGGAGTGGCAATTTTAGGAGACATCCCGCCCAGGTAAGGAAAACCAGGTGCAAATCCAATCATGTAAACCAAATAGTCTGTTTCTGTATGAATGCGAATCACTTCTTCGGGTGTCAAACCATGGAATTTGGCCACTTCTTCCAAATCAGGCCCAAACTCTCCACCATAACAAACCGGAATTTCTACCAGGCGTGATGTGGATGAGGCCGAATCGTCGAGATGCTGTATGGCTTGTTCCAGGTATGAACAGACCTGTTGATAAGGAGATTCCTTTTTCTCTTCCCATACTTTCAGCGGGTCATAATAGACCGTTAGAGTCGTAAAAGCAAGGGTCATTTCCTTCATGCCGGGAAAAGGATGTTTTTCCAGTTCATCATGCAATTTTTTCACACGCAGATGAACTTCTTCATTGATCTGCTGTCCTAACTCAATGGTTACAGCACGATCTCCCAAAGGAAAAAGCTTATGGGAAAAAGGACTGTTTTTTTGAACCAGCATTTTTTCTTCTCCCTCCTTTCGCCTATTTTATCCTTTATTATACAGAATGTTATATATTAGGAAAGGAGTTAGAAATAAAATTATACAAATTACAGGGTAAAGAACCGGAATTCCCTAAAAAATTAACTTTATATAGAATTATTTTGAGACTGTTGACAAACCCGGTTTTCCTTTTCCAGTTGAACGACTTCTTGCTCGTATTAAAGCAACGGGAGTGAAACGGAAAAGGAAAACCGGCATATAACGGATACTTTATCAACAAGCTGTATTTTCTTTTCATTTTTAAAATAGGGCAATAAATGGAAAAAGAACCAGCTTGCCTAAATAAATAATCAAATGAGGAAAAATGGCTACACAAAAGACTGGCATGGAAAAATCCAACAATCACAGTCATTGATCGTCAAATCCTGAATGGGAATGGGAAGAATATGATTGTACCGGAAAGCATGATAAACACTCATCGGATCAAAAACAGGAACCACTTCTTGGGCCAACTTCCTGCCATACTCTATTATTCTATCCTTTTCACTTTTTTTAGTATAATAATATGAAGTGAGAGCATTTAAGTAGAAGAGGAGAGCCAAATATGAAAGCTTTTAAAGAATCCATGCTGAAATTGATCACTGAAACATCGACCAATCTGCCACCAGATGTACGGCAAGCGATTCGTGAAGCCAAAGAAAAAGAAGATGCCGGTACACGAGCAAGCCTGGCACTATCGACCATAACCGATAACATTCGCATGGCTGAAGAAAATGTTTCCCCGATTTGCCAAGATACAGGCATGCCTACTTTTATCATCTATACCCCTGTTGGCGCCAACCAAATCGAAATGACCAAACAAATTCGCGAAGCCATCAGAGAGGCAACCAAACAGGGAAAACTGCGTCCCAACTCAGTTGATTCCCTGACTGGAGAAAATAGTGGGGATAACCTGGGCCCTGGTCTCCCTGTCATTCATTATCACCAATGGGAAAAGGATTACATCGAAGTACGCCTCATCCTAAAAGGGGGCGGCTGCGAAAACAAAAACATTCAATATAGCCTCCCCTGTGAGTTGGAAGGATTAGGCCGGGCAGGTCGAGATCTTGATGGAATCCGTAAATGCATCCTGCATGCGGTATACCAGGCACAAGGTCAAGGCTGCAGTGCTGGATTTATCGGTGTCGGTATTGGTGGGGATCGTACCACTGGATACGAATTGGCTAAAATGCAGTTATTCCGCCCAGTATGGGATACCAATCCCAATCCGCAACTGGCCAAATTGGAAGAATACATCATGGAAGCAGCCAATCAGCTAAGCATTGGAACCATGGGCTTTGGTGGAAATGTCACCTTGCTTGGCTGCAAAATCGGTGCCATCAACCGGATTCCCGCCAGCTTCTTTGTCTCTGTAGCTTATAACTGCTGGGCGTTCCGCCGGCAAGGTGTCCATATTGATGCAAACAGTGGGGAAATTATCGATTGGCTATATAAAGAGGTTCCAGAAAAGGAAGAGAACAAAAAAGCGAAATCGCCTGCTGCCGTTGAAGTGAAAAAAGAAGGAGCCCGTGAAATTGTACTCAATACCCCGATTACAGAAGAGCAAATCCGTCAGCTAAAAGTGGGCGACGTTGTGATCTTGAACGGGCTCATCTATACCGGTCGGGATGCTTTGCACAAATATCTGATCGATCATGATGCACCTGTTGATTTGACCAATGGTGTCATTTATCACTGTGGTCCTGTCATGCTCAAGGATCAAGATGGCAACTGGCATGTAAAAGCAGCGGGTCCTACGACCAGTATTCGGGAAGAACCTTACCAGGCTGATATTATCAAGAAGTTTGGCATTCGGGCAGTGATCGGTAAAGGTGGAATGGGAGCCAAAACACTCCAGGCATTAAAAGAACATGGAGCGGTTTATCTCAATGCCATCGGAGGAGCAGCCCAATACTATGCTGATTGTATTACCAAAGTAGAAGGCGTCGACTTCCTCGAGTTCGGTATACCGGAAGCCATGTGGCACCTTCGGGTGAAAGGGTTTGCCGCCATTGTTACCATGGATGCTCACGGCAACAGTTTGCATGCTGATGTGGATAAAACTTCACTGGAGAAATTGGCCCAGTTCAAGGAACCCGTATTCAAGTAATGGAAAAAACGGATTCCCAGCCAAAAGCGCTTGTCTGGCATAAAGCCGGAAGTGCTTTTGGCTTTTTTATAAATGCAAAACGATCCGTCCAGTAATTAGTACCAGGTTCCATCTTTCTACCTATTCACAGAAATTAGTAGAAAAGATACAATGAAAAAGGGGTATATACTGTGATAGGATTTGGTTGTTGCTCTTTTCCATGCGGGTGATGGTGAATACTTCCAGAATACAATGAACGATTCGCCATATGGATCTTCGGGCAACAACCATATAACTTTCACGAACTCAATCCAAGGGGGTTTCATCATGAAACAATGGAAAAAGCTGAGCATGATCGCACTCTCGCTGATCATGGCTCTTGCGTTTCTGCTTCCTGGCTCTGCTTTTGCAGATCAAGCCGAAACTGTTGTGACACTGGGTAAAGATCTGACACAACAACAAAGAGATGCGATCCTGAAAGAAATGAACGTAGATCCCAGCAAAGTACAGGTCATTGACGTAACCAATCAGGAAGAACATCAATATCTCGGCAAATACTTAGATAAACAGACGATTGGGACAAAGGCCATTTCTTCCGCCAAAATCTCTCTTAACAAAAAAGAGGAAGGGATTTTGGTTGAAACCAAAAACATCACCACTGTAACTGAAAGTATGTATGCCAATGCTGCGATTACAGCTGGCATCAAGGATGCGGATATCTACGTCACAGCACCTTTCCCTGTATCGGGAACAGCAGGGCTCACTGGGATCATCAAAGCCTTCGAGCAAGCAACCGGACAAAAGATTGATGAAAATAAAAAGCAGGTAGCCAGTGAAGAAATCGTACGTACGGCGGATCTGGCCAAGGAAATCGGTGACGGTAATAAAGCCGCCCAATTTATCAAGCGCCTGAAAGAGGAAATCGCCAAACAACAGCCACAGACAGCAGAAGAATTCAAGAACATCATTATTAACATCTCTAACGAGTTCAACATTAACCTGAACAATGAAACGATCAACCAGTTAGTCGTTTATGCCCAAAACTTTGCGAACTTAAATATCGACTTTGATCAGCTTTCCGACCAATTATCCAAGCTGCGTGGAGAGATCAGTAATGTCCTTCAATCCAAGGAAGCTCAAGGCATTATTGACTCCATCATTCAGTGGTTCGAAGATCTTTTCAACTCCATCGGGGATTTCTTCTCCAGTAAATAAGTACACAAAACTCTTAAAGAAGAGGTTACTAGGGATCACCTGTTGACCCAGTCTCCTTTTTGGTTCCGGGGCTCTTTTTCCGTTTCTCAACTGAAAAAGGAGCCCCTTTGTTTGTGGTGCTCATTCGATAAAACCACCTTGGAATGGGATCACATTTCCCCGATGGTTAATTTCATGAGGTAAAGCGCTGCTCCCCAAATGATGAGAGCAGAAACCTTGTTGATCAGACGGGAAACTTTCCCCGATTGGTTGATCTTCCCCACGATCCTCCCTGCAAAGGCCAGTCCAAAGAACCATAACCATGATACGAGAATGGTAGCGCAAGTAAACACCGTCTTTTCCATTCCTTGATAATGAAGCGCACTTGTACCAATGACACCGATGGTATCCATGATCGCATGAGGATTCAAGAGGGATACCGAAGCAGCAAACACCATTTGCTTTTTAGGTGAAAAAATCTCCCCTTTCTCATGGTTCCCGTTTACAGGATCGGCTGTCCATGTACTCCAACCCATATAAAGTAAAAAAATAATGCCTATCACCAATAAACCGGTTTTTAGCCAAATGGAAGTGAAAACCATGGCAGATACGCCAAAAACGGCGAACAAAATCAGAATCGTATCACAAAGAGATGCCGTAATAACCGCTGGAAGAACATAGCGAAATTGTTTTTGCAATACCCCTTGATTAAAAATAAATACATTTTGAACTCCTAAAGGTAAAATCAATCCAAAAGCTAATAAAAATCCATGGATAAAAGAATGCATTGGGTTCCTCCCTTTTTTTATCTATCATCTTAATCGGGAAACCCATAAAAGTCTCCAACCAAATGGTTGGAAAACCAACCAACCAAAATTAACATGCTTTTCTGATCAAAATAGCCAGGCGACGTAATCCTGTGATCAATTCCGTTAAGGAGGCGTAACCATACGATATACGCAAAGTGTTACTCTCAAAAGGATCGTAAAGATAACCAGGATTGAGAAGAATGTTCTGCCGCAATGCCTCCTCAAACAATTTCTTCATTGAGATATCGGAAAATAAACGCAACCAAATATAAAATCCTCCCTTCGGTTGATTCCAGATTCCCAAATCAGAAAATTCCTTCTCCAATATTTCCAATGCGATCTCCCTTCTCTTCCTTAATTCGGACCGTACTTCTTCGGTATAGGGTATATGTTCACCGCTTTCCAGCCACTTCGCCACCACCCACTGAGACAGTGAACTTGAGCCATAGTCTACCTGCATCTTGATATCTGCCAAACGTTCAATCACAGCTTCAGGCCCGACGACCCAACCAATACGCAATCCAGGGCTTAATATTTTGGACATGCTACCCAAATAAAGAACCAATCCATTCTTATCATTCGCTTTGATGGGTGGGGGTGCCGACTCATCTAACCACAGCTCACGATAAACGTCATCTTCAACCAGCGGAAGTTGAATCTTTTCACACACTTCGAGTAAATCTCGCCGCCGTTCAGATGACATCAGGATCCCGGTTGGATTGTGAAAGGAAGGAATGGTATATAAGAGAGTCGCATGGTCGTTTCGCTTTAGCTCAGGTAATCCTTTCACGATCACGCCTTCTTCATCCATTGGCAAGCTTCGCAATTTCATCTGAAGCGATTGAAATAGATGAAGAGAATGGAGATAAGAGGGCCTTTCGACTAAAAGAGTGGATCCATGTTTTAACAAGCCCAGGGAAATTAACTGTAAAGCCTGTAAAGCACCGGAAACTATCAATATCGAATGGGGAGAAGCAACAATGCCAAAGGAGCGGAGATATTGGCTAATTTGCTCGCGTAAAAACAGTAACCCTTTTGGTTCTTCGTAACCCCAAGAATCCATCCTTCTCATGAGTTGCTGGAGTATCCGTTCCATCCTTCGCTTTGGAAAGAGTTCAGGTGTCAGTTCACCTGTCCCTAATCGAATGATCTCCCTTTGAAATTCCAGCCGGTTGATCTGTTGGATTGTCCATTGATTGGGGCGATATAAACCGGCTTGTACATAGGAATGCCAATTCGGAGGACGTCTAGAGGAAAGTAAAGACCAGGAATTATTAATGACAAAGGTTCCTTTTCTTCCCTTTCCTTCTAGCAATCCTTCGGCTACCAGCTCATCAATCGCCGTAACAACCGTACTTCGATTCACTCCAAATGCCTTCGCCAATTCACGCTGTGTTGGAATACGACTGCCTACCGTCCACTCTCCATGTTCAATTTTTCGACGAATATACTCTTTGATTTGCATATATACGGGTATGGATGAACGCTTATTGGGTTTCCAATCGGATTGAAACATGGTCGGAATCACCCTTCATCATTTCGATAGATAAAAAGCCTCTCTGTCCGCAGACAGAAAGGCTTTTTAACGGATTAGAACGAAAGCCATTTTTTAAACATATACTTCGTTGCTTCACGGTTCATATTGGCAATCGCAGTAGTCAGCGGAATGCCTTTCGGACAAGCTTGTACACAGTTTTGAGAGTTTCCGCACTCTTGCAGGCCACCATCACTAATCAATGCTTCCAAACGCTCTTCCTTGTTCATTGCACCTGTTGGATGCGTGTTGAACAAATTGACTTGCCCAACGACAAATGGTCCCATAAAGTTCGATTTGTCGTTTACATTTGGACATGCTTCCAGGCAAACCCCACAAGTCATGCACTTGGATAATTCATAACGCCATTGCCGTTCGTTTTCTGGCATGCGTGGCCCAGGCCCCAGGTCGTGTGTTCCATCGATTGGAATCCAAGCTTTTACTTTTTTCAAGGCATCGAACATCCGGCCACGATCCACAGCCAAATCGCGAATCACCGGGAACGTCTTCATCGGTTCCACGCGGATTGGCTGTTCCAATTTATCGATCAAAGCCGTACAAGCCTGGCGTGGACGGCCATTGATGACCATGGAGCAAGCACCGCAAACCTCTTCCAAACAGTTCGATTCCCAAACCACAGGTGCCACTTTTTGGCCTTGTGCATTGACAGGATTGCGCTGAATCTCCATCAATGCCGAGATAATATTCATATTGGGGCGATAAGGGATTTTAAACTCTTCTTGATAGGGTTGACTATCGGGACCGTCCTGGCGAGTAATAATCAGATGAATCGTTTGTTGTTCGCTCATTTTTTCTCACCCGCTTCCTGAATTGCTGTACCCTTCTCCTGCTTATCCTTCTTGACTTCGTCTTTTTTCACATCATAACGACGTGGGCGAGGTTTGATTAAGGAAACATCAACCGGTTCATACTCGAAAGCGGGTCCATCTGGAGTAAATTTCGCTTTCGTTGTTTTCAGCCACTCTTCGTCATTCCGTTCTGGGAATTCTGGTTTGTAGTGTGCACCACGGCTTTCATTCCGGTGATAAGCTCCCAACGTAATCACACGAGCCAGTTGCAACATGTTCCAGAGCTGACGAGTGAATGAAGCAGCCTGGTTACTCCATTTGCTGGTGTCAACCATACTGATCCGTTTATAACGCTCCATCAACTCTTGAATCTTCTCATCGGTTTTAAGCAGACGATCATTATAACGAACCACGGTAACGTTATCCGTCATCCATTCTCCAAGCTCTTTATGCAGGAGATAAGCATTCTCGTCTCCATCCATTTTGAGGATGTTTTCATATTTCTCTTCTTCTTTTTTGCGTTGTGCTTCAAAAATCGTGCTGCTGAGATCATCCGCCGATTTTTCCAGACCACGGACATAACGAATCGCGTTCGGTCCTGCAATCATTCCACCATAAATACAGGACAAGAGCGAGTTTGCACCCAGACGGTTTGCACCATGATATTGATATTCACATTCTCCTGCTGCAAACAATCCAGGAATGTTGGTCATTTGATCATAGTCAACCCAGAGGCCACCCATCGAATAGTGAACAGCCGGGAAAATTTTCATTGGTACTTTACGTGGGTCTTCACCCATGAATTTCTCATAAATCTCGATAATTCCACCTAATTTAATGTCGAGCTCTTTTGGATCTTTATGGGACAAATCAAGATAAACCATGTTTTCCCCATTGATACCGAGCTTCATGTCCACACAGACTTTGAAGATCGCCCGGGTAGCGATATCCCTTGGCACCAGGTTTCCATATGCTGGATACCATTCCTCAAGGAAATACCATGGTTTTCCGTCTTTATATGTCCAAACCCGTCCACCTTCACCCCGAGCAGACTCAGACATCAAACGCAATTTATCGTCTCCAGGAATCGCTGTGGGGTGAACCTGGATAAACTCACCATTGGCATAATAGGCTCCTTGCTGATAGACGGCACTGGCAGCTGTACCAGTATTGATCATGGAGTTGGTGGATTTACCAAAGATAATGCCAGGGCCACCTGTAGCCAGGATCACTGCATCCGCTGGGAATGCTTCAATTTTACCGCTGCGAAGATCCTGGGCCACGATCCCTCGACAGCGTCCTTCATCATCCTGTACGATCGAGAGAAATTCCCAATGCTCAAACTTCGTTACTTTTCCTTCTACCTCATAACGACGAACCTGTTCATCCAACGCATATAGCAATTGCTGACCAGTGGTGGCTCCAGCAAATGCAGTCCGGTGATGTTGCGTTCCACCAAAACGACGGAAATCAATCAATCCTTCTGGTGTCCGGTTAAATGGTACTCCCATCCGATCCAACAAATAAATAATTCCTGGTGCTGCTTCACACATCGCCTTTACTGGTGGTTGGTTTGCCAAAAAGTCTCCCCCGTAGACAGTATCATCAAAATGCTCCCACGGAGAGTCTCCCTCACCTTTGGTGTTAACTGCACCATTAATCCCACCTTGTGCGCAGACAGAGTGTGAGCGCTTCACAGGAACGATTGAAAACAGCTGAATATTTGCACCTGCTTCTGCAGCTTTAATGGTAGCCATCAATCCTGCAAGACCGCCACCAACAATGATTATTTTCTCGTTCATATTGGCAAAAGCTCCCTTCTAATGCTGTGCCAAAGATTTCTATTTTGTCTTCATATACCTTTGAATGCGAGTAACGCACGAATACCTACGTATGAAATCAGAACAAAAGCCCCCATCCAAACATAGGTGGAAACTCTTTGTGCACGCGGTCCAACTGTAATACCCCAGCTCACCAGGAAAGACCACATACCATTACAGAAATGGAAGATAGCTGAAATAATTCCAATGATATAAATGGCTACAAAGAAGTTATTCTGGAAAAGCTGTATGGTTTGATCCGCAAGCTGTGCAGCGGATGCGTCTTGGAACAAGGCAATTTGAATCCGTGTTTGCCATACATGCCAGATAACGAAAATCAATGTAATAACACCGGTAACCCGTTGCAAAACGAACATGTAGTTGCGGAATGTACTGAACTGATTGACATTGTGTTTTGCTTGGAAAGCGATATACAGGCCGTAAACACCATGGTAAAGTAAAGGCAAAAAGATAAAAAAGATTTCCAGGAATGGTAAAAAAGGCAGACTCCAAATCCAATTGACCTGTTCAACAAATGCTTCCTTGCCATACGTCATTTTGTAGTTGCTGATCAAATGCTCGAGCAAAAAAAATCCCACCGGTATAACGCCTAACAAGGAGTGTACCCGACGGTTAAAAAAACTCCGCTGACTACTCATCATGTGCCTCCATTCTATCTATGTTTAAAATGGGAAATTAGCCCTCTTTCCAACAGATAAAGGATGGAAAGAGTTTATAAATATCAATGCCTATTTTACTCCCAATGACTTTCAAGCGTCAAGAAATCGACAACTTTTATTTGAATTTCCTTTTCATACAATGAAATTTTGGTTATATCTTGCATTTTTCACCAATAAAAGCATTTTCATCAGCTTGTTGACAAAATATCTGTTATATGCTGATTTTCCTTTTGCAGATGAAAAAACGAATACCGCAAGGCATGATGACACCTTGCGGTAATAGCCATTAGATCGTTACTGCCTGCTCTTTTTTTACATCCAGCCCAAACGCTGTATGTAATTGTCTGACAGCTTCAAATGCATATTCTTTTTCCACTACACAAGAGATTTTAATTTCGGATGTACTTACCAGTTTAATATGAATTCCTGCTTCACTTAGAGTCTGAAACATTTTGGCAGCGACACCCGGTTGTTTCATCATTCCTACACCAACAGCTGAAACCTTGGCCAAACCTGTTTCACATGAAATGCTTTCATATCCCAGCGTGGATTTGGCTTCCTCCAAAATTTGCAATGCCAATGGACTATCGGCCTCATCGACACTGAAAACCAGATCCAAAGCAGATTCATCTCTTTCACTTTGTACAATCATATCCACATTGATCTGGGCTTTTGCCAATGCCTGAAACAATTGGGGCATGGATTGGTTGTATTTAGGAAGCCCATTTACCTTGATACAGGCAACTTCCAAATCATGAGCGACTCCTCTGACATCCAGTGTTGTTTCCATTCGATTAGCCTCCTTTACCCAAGTACCAGGTTCATCTACAAAACTGGACCGAACAACAAGTGGCATTCTGTGCGCCATTGCACATTCGACGGAACGTGGGTGTAATACACCTGCACCCAAACGTGCCAGCTCGACCATTTCTTCATACGAAATTTCTTCCAATTTTTGCGCTTGTGAGACCACACGAGGATCGGCGGTAAATACTCCCGTTACATCTGTATAAATTTCACAGCAGTCAGCTGACAAGGCAGCTGCCAAAACAACGGCTGAAGTATCCGAGCCACCTCTACCAAGTGTCGTAATCTCTCCTTGTTCAGAAATTCCCTGAAAACCTGCAACGACGACAATTTCACCTTGATCCAGATACTTTTTAATAATGGAAGTATCTACATGCTGAACCAAAGCTTTCCCATGCACAGCATTGGTTTGAATGCCTGCCTGCCAACCCGTCATCGAACGGGCCGCAAGCCCCTGTTCTTGCAGTGCCATCGTCAACAAGGCGATGGAAACCTGCTCTCCTGTAGAAAGAAGCATATCCATTTCCCTAGGCGATGGATGGTCACTGATTTGCTGCGCCAATGAAACCAATTCATCGGTTGTATGTCCCATCGCTGATACCACAACCACACATTGATGCCCGGCTCTTGCCGTTTTCGCTACCTTTTCAGCCACCTTTTTAATTCTCTCGACACTTCCAACCGATGTCCCACCATATTTTTGCACAACCA
The DNA here is from genome assembly GCF_900114055.1 of Thermoflavimicrobium dichotomicum. Taxonomy (GTDB): domain Bacteria; phylum Bacillota; class Bacilli; order Thermoactinomycetales; family Thermoactinomycetaceae; genus Thermoflavimicrobium; species Thermoflavimicrobium dichotomicum. Next base: position 41,546 of record NZ_FORR01000002.1, read on the forward strand.
ATCCCATTTATGTTCCCTCCTTGCTGGTCTCGCACGCCGCTACATATAAAAAAAGCAACAGCAGAGAAGCCTGCTGTCGCCGTGTGTACACGACCGTCATGCTCTCCCACTGTAAAGATAGTGCTCCACAAAAGCTAGCGGCTTCTGTGACAGTGCTGCCCCTATTCGAGTACAGCCCCAGCTCTCCCAAGTGATGGGCCTTAGAGAGAACTTCGGCGATCTTTCCCTTTCCCTGCTTTTCATCGACCCCTCATCTCCAAACAAGTACTCTTGAAAGTCGCGCCTCTACTTCACATTGCGAGCAATTATCCATGGATATTGAATTATTTTCAATATAATAACATAATTTATTTGGAAATGGCAAACACCTTTTTTACTTTTTCACCAAGAAATCAGAGATTTTTCTACGAACTGGAACCACCACACCCAGCCCCTCCACAACCAGAACCTCCACAACCGGAACTACTGCAGCCGGAACTGCTGCAACTGGAGCCACCTCCACCAAAGTAGCCCCATCTCTTTTTCTTCCTCTTTTTTCTGGAACCACCTGTACATGCCAAACCGACAATCGCAATCATCACCGTCAAAATCACAAATACAACAATGATGTTCATTCACAAGGTTCCTTTCCATTTCTTTTCTATTATTCTAGCATGCATCAGGCGATTTTTATCTTAAATCTGTATAAATTTTCTCTTAATTATATAGAAAAACTCGCAAAAAATGACTTCCAAGAATATCACCCAATCATCTGATTAAAAGTATTCTGATCCAATTTTTTTACAACTGCTGTCAATAAAGTTGCCGCTTGCTCAAAGTCCTGACGAGACATAATCGTATTGTGGCTATGGGCATACCGGGTCGGAATTGCCAGAAAAATCGTTGGACAACCAATTCCATGAACATGAAATTTCCCGCCATCCGTTCCACCATAAGTAATGGAATCAAACTGTAAGGGAATACCCAGCTCCTTGGCCGTATCTACAATCAGATCACGCAATCCCCTATGCCCAATCATGGTTACATCTTTCATCACCAAAACAGGTCCGTCACCTATGCGACATTTCCCGTCATATCCCCTGAAATTGGGTGTATCGTAGGCATCAATTATATCGACGACCAATGCAATATCCGGATCAACCAGATGAGCGAGAGTAGCAGCTCCACGCAAACCGACTTCTTCCTGGACAGTAGCCCCACTCCATACCACGTTGGGATGCTCTTCTTTCTGCAACCGCCGCAGTGTTTCGATCGCCAACGCACATCCTACCCGATTATCCATGGCCTTTCCGCCCCATATCTCTCCATTTTGCATGGTAAAAAAATCAGAGAGAGGCACTACAGGATCTCCCAAACGAATGCCCATTTCTTTTACTCTCTCTTTACTATTTGCCCCCACATCTATATACATATCCTTGATTTCCATTAACTGATTTGATTTTTTGGATACAGCATAAGTCAACGAATTCCCGCCAATAATCCCCAGATAATCCCCGTGAGTTGATTTCACCTTTACACGTTGATGAAGCAGGTTATGTGTCCACCAAAATCCAATGGGTTGAAACTTTAAAAATCCGTCATCTGTAATATGAGTGACCATAAAACCAATTTCATCCATATGTCCAGCAATCAGGACACGGGGACCATCGGGATGTCCTGTTTTCTTGGCAACAATACTCCCTAAACGATCTTTTACAATTTCTTCGGAATATGGAATCATATATTCTTCCATTTTTTTGGCAACATCTCTTTCAAATCCAGATGTCCCATCTGATTCTATCAAATCTTTCATTAATTTTTCTAAAGAATCCATCAAATCCCTGCTTTCATTTTAAATTAGCATATAACTTATATATTATTCCCTCTATTATTTGTATATAAAACATTCATTTTTCTCTGACTTAACCAATGTAAAGCCAGTGTCCAGCTTTTTTTGCTTCTAGTCGATTTTCAAAACGTCCTCCAAATCCCACCAATGCTCCAAAATCCAACACACTTCTTCAAAAAACCGTTGCGGATTCACACTTCGGTCTTCAATATCGGCTGTAAACCACTTAGGCGACTCTTGACACCATAGTAAACGGAAAGCACGGGCAAGCTGATGTGTAGTCAGTTCCCGGTATTGGCGATATCCTTCTACAAATGCAGTCACTTTTTCCATATTCATGCCACTGCTAGATGAAAATGCCCCAGATAGAAGGACACGGGCAATATCCAAATCTGGATATCCATAGTTCAAGCGATCAAAATCCAGAATGCCAGAAATCAGGTTTCCCTGAAACAGGATATTGTCCATCCATAAATCTTGGTGTGCCCAACCTGTTGGACATTTTTTAAACTCCTGCATATCTATGGACTCAATGATTTCCTTTTGTCTTTTCAAGAGAAAACGCACACGAAGCGATCGTTCCTCTGAACAAGCCCGCTCCCACTCTCCTCTCCATTTTTGCAGTAAATGTAAACGTGTGGGAGCCCAACACAGCTGCCCAGATGGAAAACGGCTTAATATTTGATGCATATATCCCGTTACACGTCCGAGATCATACATTTGCAGCCAATTTGCCTGACCAGGTGAAATGACAGTTCCATCACATACCTCCATGAGACAAAAAGCAAATCCCGAAGGTGTTCTTAAGAGATATTCCTGATCATTTCCATAAAGTTTGGGACAGACAACTCCCTCTTCATATAGCTGCTGTTGCATTTTGAGTGCGATTTGAACCCATCGCAATTTTTCGGGTGGATATCGAACTGGAGAATAACTTTTAATAAACAGTTTCTCTCCCTGATCTGTTACGGCAATCCATTTTTTATTCTGATATCCTTGATCCAATGGTTCCAATTCTTCTATTTGAAACGAAAAGACTGAAAAAATTCGCTCTACTATCTCATTGATCACTACATCGCCTCTCATCTCTCCACCCCTTCCTGAAACTCTCTCACCAACTTGTCCATTACTTAATACCCGACTTGATCCAAACCAAACAATACTGGTAAAAAGTCCAAAAAGAAAGAGCTCTGAACAAAAACAGAGCCCTTCACCCATTTTAGCGATAGGTGATTTGATCAACCGTTTCCCGATTAAGCCGCTTGATTACTTCTGTTAACAAGGTAGCAGCCTGTTCAAAATCACGCCGTGACATGATTGCGTTATGGCTATGTATATACCGAGTGGCAAACCCGATCACAACAGTAGGACATCCGGTTCCACTAATGTGGAATTTTCCTCCATCAGTTCCACCACCCATGAGAACTTCAAGCTGAACCGGAATTTCTTTTTCTTCTGCTACATCCATGACAAGACGGCGCAGTTCGGGATGCCCAATCATCGATGCATCCGCCAATGTGATGACAGGTCCTTCTCCCATATAATTGGGTGATTGATCTTGATCCGAACCTGGTGTATCATTGGCAATTCCTACATCCAATGCAAAAGCAATATCAGGTTGTACCAGGTTCGCTAACGTTTGAGCACCACGCAGGCCAACTTCTTCCTGGACAGTGGCTCCGGCATATACCACATTTGGGTGCTCCTCATTTTGCAGACGATTCAACACTTCGATGGCCAAAGCACAACCAGCCCGATTATCAATGGCTTTTCCTACCCAAAGTTCGTCATTACGCATCGTAAAAAACTCTGAAACCGGAACAATGGGATCGCCCAATCGAATCCCCATTTCTTCAGCATCTTCCCGGCTTTTTGCTCCAACATCAATAAATAAATCTTTCAGTTCCAATACCTTTTTCCGTTCCTCCGCTTTTAACACATGTGGCGGCTTCGAACCAACCAATCCTATGTAATCACCTTTTTTCGTTTTTACCTTTACCCTCTGGGACAAAAGAGTGTGTGTCCACCAGCCACCCAATTGTTGAAAACGCAAATATCCTTTATCCGTAATGTGGGTGACAATAAAGCCAATCTCATCCAAATGGCCCGCCAGCAAGATTCGTGGTCCATCTGGATTTCCCGCTTTCTTTCCAACCACTCCACCTAATTGATCTCTTAGCAACTCATCGGAGAGAGGGGAAAGATACTCCTCCATCACCTTTCTGACTTCATGTTCATAACCGGGAATTCCCTCGGCTTCGGTTAATACTTTCATCATTTGTGTTAATCGATCCATACATTTTCCTCCTCATCTGATTGACTACTCTTAATATGTTTGAATCGATGTCAATTCATCCCAAAGGTGGAGAGTCTATGTTTAAAGTAGCACTATTTTTTTAAAAAATCCATGTTATTTCGGAAACCGTAAAATCGATCGATGGATATTATATATCAAAAAAAGAAACTTAACAGCATCTTAACATGCTTACTCAATTTAAAAGCTAGCCTTCTGCTGCCATTCAAGATATAATAGGTTTTAGGTCACAAGAGGATTCTTGCACAAATAGGATTAGGACGTGATTTTTATGTTTGGGAGCATCGGAGTTTTTGAACTCATTCTCATCCTCGTCATTGTCATCTTGTTATTTGGAGCAAAAAAGCTGCCTGAGCTCGGAAAAGCAACGGGACAGACTTTACGTTTATTCCGTCAGGCCGTTTCGGGTAAAGATAGTGAAGAAAATAAAGAGAAAAAGAAAGAAGAATGAGATAGATTCAGTAGTGATTCATCAAAAAAGGTCGATCAGGCTGGTCCTTCTGATCGACCTTTTTTATTGCCATGATGGCTTTCTATCAGATCCAATCATTTATTTCGAAACCATTTTGTAAAATTGTTACAAAAATGTTCACAACATCAAACGTGCGTTTGGACTATAATTTATAAAAAAATAGAAAACATTACAAAAGAAAAGGAGAAGGATTGTGCAAACTTTTTCATCAATTTTTAAAAGACATGGATTCAAGTTATGGTCGGGTCACTTACTCGGTGGGATATTAGCTGGAATTGTCTTCATTGTTCTGCTCCTTTTTCCCTTATTTTTAAGCGGCTTTTTTGCTGGACTAACTGCTGCTGCTAATAGCGAGCTCGGACTAAAGCAGCAAATGGAGCAAATTTATGCCGGTGTTGGGGTTGGAATCGTCTTCCTAATTGTACTCATTTATGTAAGCATTCCTCTTATTTCAGCTTTTTATCATGCAGGCAGCATCGGCATGGCAGTAGAAGCTGTTTCCACTGACCGTCCGCGTATTGGTCATTTCTTTAATTATGGCTTTCGATACCTGTTTAAAATATTCGCTTACTATTTATTGGTGGGCTTGATGTTTATCGCTTTAGGGATTGTTTTTCTCATTTTCCTTGCTGTGACAGGCGTCATCGATGATACAGCATCCGGGTTCATGATTTTTCTATCCATTCTTTTAGCTATCATCGTTTTCGGTTTCGCGGCCCTGGGCGTATCATATGGTCCCATAATCATGATTACTGAGCAGGCCAAAATTATCCAATCCCTAAAACTCTCGATCCAACTGGCCCGCAAATCGTTTGGCAAGGTCTTTAAAACAGCAATCCTGTTACTTCTCAGCATCATTGCTTATGTGATTTTTCAAGTATTAGCCACTGTATTACCTGCTATGGCTTTGAAAGATACATCTGAAGTTTTAGCTGTACTCTATTTCTTGCTCTTTGGCTATATCATTTTTCCACCATTATATCAAGCCCATTTATCATTGCTCATGGTTTATCGTTACCATAAATATCTGCGTCACCAGATTCGCCCAAATTATTCAGGTGGAGGCCAGGACCGAAATCCATATGTTCATCTCAACCACCAACCCTATCCGAATGTCCAACAACCACCATTTTCTTTTCAACCCAATCAGCCCTTTAACCAGCAGCCCAATGGATTTCCGCCTCCTTCCAATCAGCCGACTTTTGGGCCGAATCCATATCCACCTCAACAACCATTCCCACCTCAGCAACCATTTTCACGCAGATAACAATAAGAAAGCCGTAACCACTAAAGCTTGCATGGATTACGGCTTTCTTTTCATTTAATTTGACTTCTTCTTTTCCCTCTTTAATGCTTCGATAATCGTTCTCGCCAATTGATTGCCAATTCCAGCCTGGCGAAAATCCTCAATCGTTGCTCTTTGCATATTTTCAATGGATCCAAAGTGTCGATACAGGAGTTGTTTCCGTTTTGGGCCCACGCCAGGAATTTGATCCAATACCGATTGAATCATGGTTTTTCCGCGGGTTTGCCGATGGAACTGAATCGCAAATCGGTGCACTTCTTCCTGGATCCGCTGTACCAGATAAAATCCTTGACTCCCCCGAGGTAAAGGAATTTCTGTTGGCGGTTCTCCTGCCAGCAGTTTGGCTGTACGATGCTTTTCGTCTTTAACCATCCCTCCGACAGGAATATAAAGCCCCAGTTCATTTTCCAACACATCAAGTGCAGCGGCTATTTGTCCTTTCCCACCGTCCACCAGGATCAGATCGGGTAATGGCAGCTTTTCCTTCAGTACCCGGGTATATCGTCGGCGAATCACTTCACGCATCGTATCATAATCATCCGGTTTATCGACGGAACGAATTTTATACTTGCGATATTCTTTTTTGGCGGGCTTTCCATCGAGGAAGACCACCATGGCTGAAACCGGATCAGTCCCTTGAATATTGGAATTGTCAAAAGCCTCAATGCGTCTGGGAATCCCCATTCCCAAAGCTTCTCCCAGATCCCGTAATGCCTGCATCGCTTTCTCTTCATCTTTTTCAATCAAGGCAAAGCGCTCCTCTAAAGCAATGCGAGCATTTTTTTCTGCCATCTCCACCAGTTTCCGCTTTACTCCCCGCTGAGGAACATGAACATGTGCATGAGGCACCAACTGCCTGATCATCTCCTGATCGACTCCTTGCGGTAGAATAATCTCTTTCGGCAAAGCAGGTGTGTCATAATAAAATTGAGCCACAAAAGATAATAAATCCTCTTCTGCTTCATGATAATGTGGGAAAATCGACACTTCCCGTTCAATCAGTTTTCCTTGCCGAACAAAAAAAACCTGTACACACATCCAACCTTTATCCGTAACAAATCCAAAGATATCCCGGTCTACCTGATCACTGAAGACAATATGTTGTTTCTCCATCACCGCATCAATGTCCTGAATCAGATCCCTCAGTTCTTTGGCCCGCTCAAACTCCAGTGCCTCGGCTGCTTCCTCCATTTTTTTCTTCAATTCCTGCTGAATTTCCGGGTATCCGCCATTTAAAAAACGGACGATTTTCCGAGTCATTTCCTCATATTGTTCAGGTTGAACTGGGTATTCACAGGGAGCGACACACTGTCCCAAATGATAATAAAGACAGACACGTTTCGGCAATTGACGGCATTTGCGGAGCGGAAACAGACGGTCCAGCAATTTTTTCGTTTGGTTAGCCGCTCCTGCATGCGGATAAGGGCCGAAGTACTTCGAACCATCCTTGATCAGCTTTCTCGTTACTTCCAGGCGCGGATGCCTTTCTTTCGTTAAGCGAATATATGGATAGGACTTGTCATCCTTTAGCATGATGTTATAACGGGGACGATATTTTTTAATTAAATTGCACTCCAGGATCAGCGCCTCCAAGGGGCTGCTGGTTACGATATATTCAAAATCGGCAATATCCATTACCAGCCGTTCCGTTTTCCCATCATGCGCTCCCGTAAAGTATGAGCGAACACGATGACGCAAACTCTTTGCCTTACCTACATAAATCACTTCTTGTTCCTGGTTTTTCATCAAATAACAACCGGGTTGATCAGGCAGGAGAGAGAGCTTTTCTTTTATGAGGTTCATGATTTCACTCTCCTAGAAAAGGCATTTTTATTACAAAACAGGAAATAAGTTCATCCTGCTATACAAAAATGATATAGTATCTTGTAGAAAAAGAGTATACTTTAGGAAGAGGGATGGTAGTGCAAAGTTTTTCTTCCATTTTTACCAAGCATGGTTTCAAGCTATGGCTAGGTAACTTACTTGGTATCATTATCACAAGTATTCTTTCCATCATTGCCTTCTTCATTTTAACCATCATGGCTACCATTTTTGTTGCAACTACCGTTTTGGGTTCTGGTTTACATAATGCCATGCTGGGTTCTGAAGCATTAGAACAGCAAATGATGGAAGCTTTTTCTGATGCCGGGTTTGGGCTGATCATTCTCTGTATCATTGCTGTACTCACATTCTCTCTTATTTTCTCATTCCCAATCGCCGGCAGCATTGGCATGACAGTGGAATCCGTTGAGAGCAATCGTTCACGTGTAAGCAGCTATTTCAAGTATGGATTCAAATTCTTGTTCAAAATGTTTGGATATAGCCTGTTAACTTCATTCATTTTCATCGCAATCGAAATTATATTTATCATGGTTCTTGCAATGATGGGGATTAATGACGCAAGTTCCGGCTCCATGATTCTATCTGTTATCATATTTCTCATTATCTTCTTTTTATTTTCCATATCGATTATGCATGCACCTGTTATCATGATGACAGAAAGAACAGGCGTTTTTAAGTCGATAAGACTTTCCATCAGCCTGTTAAGCCAAGCGTTTGGCAAAGTCTTGGGAACAGCTCTTCTCATGATCCCGGCGGTTATCATCTATTACATCTGTTACGCATTTTTCATGCTTCCTGATGACACAGCTATTGATCCAGTTACCAAAATGCCTGACTTCAATGTTTCGGGAATGCTGTTGATGATTTTCATTATCACACCATTATTTATGACGATTACGATGCTGATCATCGTTTATCGTTACTTTAAACATTTGCGATCGTTTATTCGTCCGATTTATCCGGGTGGGGGTCAAGGTGGAAACCCATATATGCCTAACCTTCAACAACCTTATCCGAACCCACAACAACCACCTTTTACCTTTAATCCAAACCCGATGGGTTCAATTCAACCACCAAATTATCAGCAACCGAACCCATTTCAATCTCCACCAAATTATCAACAGCCAAATCAAAAGCCTTTTCCGTCTAACCCGTTTCCACCTCAGCAACCGCACTAAAGACATGAATCCCAATCCAAAGGAGACGCTCTGTTTTATGCTTCTCCTTTGAATTTTCATGATCATGATCTACACTTCATCAAATGATCGCACGTTGTGCATCGCATGTTTCAGGAGGAATTCCTCATGGATTCTTTTTTTTCTCTTTTAAAACGTCATTTTCTCAAGCTTTGGCTTGTTCATCTATTAGGGATGACATTATTAACCTTGGCAAAAAGTATCTTGACCTTCACAAACTTTTTAGTTGGAGAATACCTTTTTAGCCTGGCGTCTGTTCACAAACTTCAGGCCTTTGATGTATTCCTTTATTTTTTCCATTTGCCCGAAACGAGTGTAGGAAGCATCTTATGCGGAACGGTAAGCGCATCGTTTCTCTGTTTCATCCTTTCTTTCAATATCAGCTCTTCCTATGGGATCTGTATTGATGTAGTTACAGAAAATCGTGCTTCTCTTTATAGCTATTTTTATTATGGTCTCGACTTTATACACAAACTCCCGTTCCCCGTTCGACCGGAGATCCAATCATGAATATTGATACATCTTAAACTGACTGAACGCATAAAGCTGTTTCCCAAATGAGAATGGAAACAGCTTTTATTAGCCAATCAAACTCAAAACAAAAAACTCACTTTGCCATCATCAACAGCAAAGTGAGTAACCAATCAAAGTCTCGCTGGATTCATTTTGTTTACTTAGCTTCATTAATCCATTGAAGCAAAGCTTCTTTCGGCTGATATCCTGTTACTTTGCTAACCATTTTTCCATTCTTGAACAAAATGAGTGTAGGAATTCCCATGACTCCAAAGCGCCCTGGAGTTTCTGGATTTTGGTCTACATTTACTTTTACTATTTTTATCTGATCGCCCAATTCTTGAGCCACTTCATCCAAAACTGGAGCAATCATACGACAAGGTCCGCACCATGGCGCCCAGAAATCGACTACTACTGTACCTGCATCGCTTGCCTCAACTTCTTGGGCAAAGGTTTGATCAGTAATTTCCAAAACGGCCATAAATAAATCCTCCTTATCATTCGCTAAAAAGTCAGACCTGACAGAGGCATCGTTTTCAGTGCTAGTATATCACTAGATGAAAAAAGTTCCAAGTATTTCGGGTGGCAAAAGATCTGTTGAGAAAGTGAGACTGGATCAAACGATAAAACGAGGAGCCTATTTCCAGATGCTAATTATTATTCTGGAAAATAGCTCCTTGTTCTCTTGGGCTTCCTCTTCCGCACCGAGAAAATGAACCTGACTATATTATTTCCCCAATACCTTTTTAAATTCTTCTGTTAACAATGGAACCACTTCAAAAAGGTCACCCACGATTCCATAATCAGCTACTTGGAAAATGTTTGCTTCCGGATCTTTGTTAATCGCAACAATGACTTTGGAGTTTGACATCCCTGCCAAGTGCTGGATTGCTCCAGAAATTCCACAAGCAATGTACAGGTCAGGTGTTACTACTTTACCCGTCTGGCCAATTTGCAGTGCATAGTCACAATATCCAGCATCGCACGCTCCACGAGAAGCACCAACGGCTCCACCCAATAAATCAGCCAGTTCCTGTAATGGTTTAAATCCTTCAGCGCTTTTTACACCCCGACCGCCGGCAACAATCACACGTGCCTCAGACAGATCAACACCTTCAGCTGTTTTTCTTACGACCTCTTTTACAATGGTGCGCAGCAGGTCTTGAGCGAAGGTTACTTGCAGCTCTTCCGTTTCTGCTTTCCGACCTGGATCTGCGTTCATTGCTTCAATATTGTTTGGACGAATTGTCGCAAAAACAGTGCCTTCTTTCACTACCTTTTTTACAAAAGCCTTACCAGCATAAATCGGACGAGTGAACACAATCTGTCCATCTTGAACTTCAACATTTGTGCAGTCGGAAATGAGTCCCAAGCCTAGGCGAGCGGCAATGCGTGGGCTTACATCGCGACCTACAGCCGTATGTCCGGTGAAAATGGCATCCGGTTGCACTTTTTCAATTACTTGTTTAAAAGCCTGGAAATAAGCATCGGTCGTATACTGATCCAATTCCGGATTCAATACGGTAATCACCCGGTCTGCACCGTGATGAGCCAAGGGATCGACGAAATCTTTCGCAAAGCTGCCAAATACAGCAGCCGTAACAACCCCGCCATCTGCCACTTTCCGTGCCACAGCCAAACATTCCAAAGCCACGTTACGCAACTTTTTGTCCCGAACATCTGCGAATACCAATACATTTTTGCTCATCCTACAGTTCCCCCTCAAGTCCCAATTAAATCACTTTTGCTTCATTTCTTAGTAGATGGACCAATTCTTTAGCCTGATCGACAAGCTCCCCTTGCAGAATTTTTCCTGCTTGTTTTTTAGGCGGCAAGAAGACTTCGATGGTTTCTGTTTTTGCGACAATTTCCTCTTCATCCAGATCGAGGTCATCGAGTTCGAGGCGAGTAAGCGGTTTCTTCTTCGCTTTCATGATCCCAGGCAAAGATGGGTAACGTGGCTCGTTGAGACCCTGTTGTGCTGTAACCAGAATGGGCAGGGTAGATTCAATCACTTCGACGTCGCCTTCCACATCTTTGTCGACAGTGACTTTATTGCCATCAATGGTAAGTTTGGTAATGGTCGAAATGTGCGGGATTTCCAACAGCTCAGCCAGACGTGGACCAACTTGTGCGGATCCATCATCAATCGCCATATAACCACAAAGGATGATATCAAATGCCAAATCCTCTTCCTTGATGGTAGCGGCCAATACCTGTGCAATCGTATGTTCATCGACGTTATCTCCCAAATCTTCGATATCCACGATCACACCTTTATCTGCTCCCATCGCCATGGCTGTACGCAAAGCTTGTTCAGCCCGCTCAGGACCAATGGTGATGACAGTGACTTCTCCTCCAAATTGTTCTTTTAATTTAATTGCTTCTTCGACAGCATATTCATCATAAGGATTAATAACAAATTCTACACCTTCTTCATTAATGCGACCATTTTCAAGGGTGATTTTTTCTTCGGTGTCAAATGTTTGTTTTAGACATACCAAAATGTTCATGTAGTTGATCCCCTTTCATTTCGCTTCCGATGATGTTCATTTCCCAATTCCCTGCACAAATAAACGATGAAGTTGCTCTGTTTGTTCCACCAGACTGTATTTATAATCATTCATAATCCAGGATGTAACGGTTTCATCAAGCGTGCCAAAGATCATGCGGCGTACAATTCGAACATCCAAGTCAGGCCGGAAAACCCCTTGTTCGATTCCTGATTCAACAATTCTGTCAATCACATCGGTATATCTCTTCAATATTTTCCCAATGCCTTTACGGACCTCAGGGTTGGATTGACGAAGTTCGATCTGCATTACGATGGCCAGCTGCTTATTTTGGTCAAATTTGTTTAAATGAAGGCGGATCAAATGATACAACTGCTCTACAGGCGAGGATACTTTTTCCAATTCCTGTTCTACTTCTGTAATAAAAGCTCCCATTTTCTCCCGAAAAACCGAGATCAGTACATCGTCTTTATTTTTGAAGTATAAATAAATGGTGCCATCTGCCACTTTCGCCTCACGAGCAATTTTGGAAACCTGGGCGTTATGATAGCCATATTCAGCAATTACACGTACCGCAGCATTGATAATTGCTTCGTATTTGTCACCGGTCCGTTTCACCATGAATCATGTTCCTCTCTGTGAATCTAGACAAAAATGAATGAACAATCATTCATTTTAAGTCTATTACGCCCAAGTCCATTTGTCAACCATTTTCAGCAAGAAACTGTAAGCGTATACAATAAAAATATTTAAAATAGACATATACAATGCCGGTTGATCCTCATTAATTCGCTTTTTTCTTCTTAAACTCTCGTACTGCTTCTTCCCGTAAAACTCGCCGCAAGATCTTTCCAACATTGGATTTCGGCAATTCCTTTCTAAACTCTACAATCCGTGGTATTTTGTAAGCCGCCAATTTCTCCCGACAGTACTTTTCCACTTCTTTTTCTGTCAATTTCTGTCCTTCTTTTAAGACAATATATGCTTTTACGGTTTCACCGCGATATTCGTGAGGCACTCCTACCACGACAGCTTCCTGGATCGCTGGATGTTCATATAAAACCTCTTCAACCTCACGCGGGTAAATATTATATCCACCAGCGATAATCACATCTTTTTTCCGATCTAAAATATAGAAATAACCGTCTTCATCCATTTTGCCAATATCCCCTGTATTTAACCATCCATCTTTTAACACCGCTTTTGTTTCTTCTGGACGCTTCCAATATCCCTTCATCACTTGTGGACCACGTATTTGCAATTCACCGGCTTCACCAACAGAGACCTCTTCTCCAGTATCCGGATTGACGATCCGGCATTCCGTGTCTGGTAGAGGTAAACCAATCGTAGAATGTTTCACCCGATCATAAATCAGGTTTGCATGTGTTACAGGTGAGGTTTCTGTCAAACCATAACCTTCAATTAACTTTCCACCAGACAATTTTTCAAATGCCTCTTGGACTTCTACGGGAAGCGGTGCAGATCCACTCAGACATGCCTCAATCGAAGACAAATCATATCGACCAATATCCGGATGATTGATCAAACCAATATACATGGTGGGTGCACCCGGAAAATACGTGGGTCGATGCTTTTCAATTTCTTTCAGAATCATGGTGGCATCAAAACGCGGAACCAGAATCATCGTTGAAGCAAGATGAATGGCAAAATGCATTAACGTCGTTAAACCATAAACATGGAAAAATGGCAATACTCCCAACACCTTCTCCTGTCCACGCTTTGCTTTATACGTCCAGGCGGTGATTTGATACGTATTACTGATCAAATTGCGATGGGTTAACATCGCTCCCTTGGATAATCCTGTCGTTCCACCCGTGTATTGCAGCAAAGCTACATCATCTTTGGAATGGTATACAGGTTTCAAGGGTGTTGGCACTTCTTCTGCAATCAATTGCTTCATGGAGTAAAATTCGGGTCCTGTCGGAATTTCCACTTTCATGCCATCTTTCATTAATTTGAGCTTATATAACCAATTCTTTGGAAATGGCAATACATCGGCAATTCCCGTTACAATGACTCGTTGTAATTTTGTTTTTTCTTTCACATTCAATACTTTGGGTAAAACCAAATCCAGACATATGATTGTTTCGGCATCCGAATCATTTAACTGGTGCTCCAACTCACGTTCCATGTATAACGGATTCGTTTGGACAACAATTGCTCCAATCATCAAGGACGCATAATAAGCAACAACTGCTTGTGGACAGTTCGGCAACATAATCGATACACGTTCACCTGGCTTTACTCCCAATCTTTTTAAAGCATTCGCAAACGAATACACTTGATCAAGCAATTGCTGAAATGTTAATCGTTTTCCCATGAAAATAATCGCTTCATGATTGGGAAAGTCTTTAGCTGTATCAATTAACAGTTGAGCAATCGAAATATCAGGATACTCAATTGACTCAGGGATTTGTTTGGGATAGTGTTTCAGCCATGGCTTATTCTCCGCTCCCATACCCATCCTCCTATCTCCCGGTTCAAAATGAATGACCGCTCATTCAAATCGACTCAAAGATGAACAAAATATGACAATTATATTTTATCTAATTTAATTCATTTTTTGAATCTCTATTTATGCATTTTACATAATTTATTTTAGGTTTTTTATAAAATAAAAGAGAATATTCATATGAATATTCTTATTTTTTATACATGCTCCCAAGTCATGCAAGCGGCTCAACATTTCTCCGAATGTGCACTTCTATGAAAATGAGGTAAAATAAAAGGGAAAATACTTACCTGCCTAGAAGGTGAAAAGCCATGGCTCGATTGAAAAAGATCATGCTCACCATCGTTATCATTCTCTTGTGTTTACTGCTAATTGGTGTGATCCTTGCGATCTACCTGATTGATCAATTATGGGATTTGGTACAGCAAATAGACCTGTGGGATTTATTGCAACAATTTTTATAAAAAGGAGCTGGAACAAACCAGCTCTGAAGCCGCTTCAAACCCGGTTTTCCTTTTCAAGTTGAACGACTTTTGCTCGGCGGGAGTGAAACGGAAAAAGAAAGCCGGCATATAACAGAATCATTGTCACCAAGCAGAGAGCTGGAAGAGGAAACCGGCTCTTTTTATCTCTTCTTTATTCTTTTCATGGGTAGCTACAGCTACTTACAGTTTCCACCCACTTTTCATCCCATCCACTCTCAACTAAAATAATGAAAGTCTGGTGAACATACCCTTAAAGGTGATTATAAAGGAGTCAATCATATGAACTACGATGTCATCGTGATCGGAGGAGGTCCAGCCGGGCTCATGGCGAGCGCTTCGGCCGGCATGCATGGGGCAAAAGTCCTGCTGTTGGACAAAGGCGACAAGCTGGGCAAAAAGCTCGCCATTTCTGGCGGTGGCCGATGCAATGTCACAAATAACAAGGAAATTGACGAACTGATTAAGCATATTCCCGGAAATGGTCGCTTTCTCTATAGCGTGTTCTCCATTTTTAACAATCGTGATCTGATCCGTTTTTTTGAAGATTTGGGTGTCCCTCTAAAAGAAGAAGATCATGGGCGAATGTTTCCTGTTTCGGACAGTGCCAAATCAGTCGTCCAAGCATTGATAAAAAAAGTAAAAATGGTTGGAACCGATATTCGCGTCCATACACCTGTCAAACGTGTTCTATATGAAAACGGCAAAGTCAAAGGGGTTGAATGTAAAACAGGGGAAGTTTTTTATGCACCTGCTGTGATCGTGGCAGCAGGAGGAAAAGCGGCTTCGCATACTGGATCCAGCGGTGATGGATATGTATGGGCGAAAGAAGCAGGTCATACCATTACCGAATTATTTCCAACAGAAGTCCCTCTTACCTCGCCTGAACCTTTTATCAGGTCCAGAGAATTGCAAGGTTTGTCTTTACGTGATGTGACTCTGTCTGTCTACAACCCCAAAGGAAAAAAACTGGTCACTCATCGTGGGGATATGCTCTTTACCCATTTTGGCCTCTCTGGTCCAGCAGCTTTAAGATGCAGCCAGTTTGTGATTAAAACGCAAAAAAAGTTTGCGGTAGAGACAGTCCCCATTCATATCGACTTATTTCCTGACCAATCGCTGGATACATTATTTCAGCAAACCAGGCAGATAGTGGAACAACATGCAAAGAAAACAGTAAAAAATACGCTCAAGCTTTCCATTCCTGATCGGCTGGTCCCCATTATCCTACAGCGACTGGATCTATCTGAAGAGCTGACCTGTGCCCATTTATCCAAAGAACAGCTATTGGACATCTGCAGGCATATAAAAGCATTCATTGTACAAGTGAATGGAACGCTCCCGATGGAAAAAGCTTTTGTAACAGGCGGTGGTGTTCATGTCAAGGAGATACATCCCAAAACCATGGAATCAAAACTCATGGAAGGGCTATATTTCTGTGGAGAAGTCTTGGATATTCATGGTTATACCGGTGGTTATAACATCACGGCAGCATCTTGTACTGGATATGTAGCTGGAAAAAGTGCGGCTCTAAAAGTTCAATCCCAACTTTCCCACTGAATGATTTTCTTTAAACGGTGGTAGGAGATCCCTGTTCAAACTTCGGTGAAAAAAATAGCAGATATTTGATTCAACTTGAAAGAACAAGTGAAAGGAAGAGGTGAATGAATTCACTCCCCCAAGCATTCCTGGAACAGATGCAAACGCTATTAAAAGATGAATACCCATCCTTTATCCAAACCTATGAAGAACCTCCCGTTCGCTCTTTGCGCGTAAATACACTAAAAATCACAGCGGAAGATCTTCAGCAAAAGGTTCCTTTTCATTTGGAACCCATTCCCTGGTGTAAAGAAGCTTATTATTACCAGCATGAGCTAGATCGTCCCGGAAAGCATGTTTATCATGCCGCTGGACTTTATTACATTCAGGATGCAAGTGCAATGGCTCCTGCCGAAGCACTGGATCCCCAACCTGGTGAAAAAATACTGGACTTATGTGCAGCTCCAGGAGGAAAAACCACACAAATTGCCGCCAAAATGAAAAACCAGGGTATACTGGTCGCCAATGAAATCGACAATAAACGCATTAAAGCTTTGGTCGAAAATCTGGAGCGCTGTGGCGTCACCAATGCCGTGGTTCTTAACGAACATCCAGAGCATCTGTCCAGTCGATTCGTGAACTTTTTTGACCGAATCCTGATTGATGCGCCTTGCTCAGGCGAAGGAATGTTTCGGAAAGATCCAGACAGCTGTGAACGTTGGAGTCCACGTGCGGTAGAAAAGTGCGCTCAGCTACAGATCGAAATCCTGACAGCTGCTGCCCCTATGTTACGTGCAGGAGGACGCCTTGTTTATTCCACCTGCACTTTCAATCCGATTGAAAATGAAGGGGTAATCGCTCACTTTTTGGAAAAACATCCCGAATTTGAACTGTTACCTGTACCACAGCATGTCCATTACCAGCCAGGCCATCCTGACTGGGCTACTCCTTTTCATCCTGAACTATCGCATACTGCCAGACTGTGGCCCCATCATTTACGAGGGGAAGGCCACTTTGTTGCAGTCCTGCAAAAGAGGGATGGTATAGAGGGGCACAAAAAAAAAGCGGGAAAATATCCACCTGTACATCATGAAGCGATCAAGCTGTTTCAACAATTTATGCGGGAAACTTTTCACCAAAACATGATAGACGGAACCCTGACTTTATACGGTGAGCACCTCTATCTGGTTCCCGAAGAACTTCCCTCACTTAAAGGATTACGGGTAGAAAGACCTGGCCGATATTTGGGACAGGTAAAGAAAAAACACTTTATCCCTTCACATGCACTAGCCTTATCCATTCCACCTGACTCAGTCAAACAAGTGCATCATTTTAAAGTGGATCAATCGGAGTTGTATCTTTATCTCCAGGGCGAAACACTTCCGTTCTCCCAAGGCAAAGGCTGGGTCTTGGTAACGGTTGATGATTTCCCGCTTGGATGGGGCAAAGCATCAGGCGGTATGCTTAAAAATCACTATCCAAAGTGGTTGCGTTGGGATAAATATTAGGTCATTTCAAAGTCCCGAAGTTACAAATCGAATTGGGCACCCACTCCGTTTTTCCGATTCGTCATGACAATATTTTCCAAAACCATAGCAAAGGCAAAACCCGACTTCATCATTCAAAGTCGGGTTTTTTGATCATTTCACAAACTGTTTGACAAAATGCTCGGGGTTGAGTGGTTCACCTGTTGCCCGCTCAATCATTCCTTCCCATCCATAGCGATCCCCTGGTTTAAATACCTTCTCAATAAAGAATTTACCGACTTCCTGATTGAAAATGGATGGCGATATATGATTCCGTATATATTGATCGAATTGGGAAGCTGTCAATTCTCCCAGTAAATAGTTTTGATAATATACGGGAGCAATCGTAAAGTGGATTTTTGCTGCCCAGTGCGGATAATCCGTTTTTTCTGGTGGATGTACATATTGAATCTCGCTGACAAACTTCCACCACAAACGATTGAGATCCTGATCCGGGTTACGATACAGTTCTCTTTCAAAAAAGACGAATGTAATCACCCAACGTGCCGTTATGAGCATCTGTCTTTGTAGCATTTTCTCTACATTGGGCATGATTCGATCCAATGTTTGATCATCCAGTCCCAAAAAGGTATGGAGCCATTCCCGATTTTTAACCATCCGTCCAAAGAACATGGCTACTGCTTCTGTGGTAAAAATATGTGCGTGTGTTCGCAGGATAAAAGGCAGGCTTGGATCATTGTATTTATCATACACCGCATGGCCAAATTCGTGCAGCATCGTCTCCATCCAGTATTGGTTGTTTCGAATATTACAGAGTACCCGGACATCTCCTTCACGATCCATATCAATGCAAAAGGCATGTTGGTTTTTTCTTTCTCGCTCATATAAGTCGCTATTTGCCAACAAATCAGTAATATCCATACCTAATGCACGAAAAGTGTCTGCAGTTAACTGTTCAATGTTTTTATTTTGGAAGTAAGCACTTATATCCGTTCCTGGGATGGGAGGAGCTTCCTGGAAAAAGGGGTCCAGATAGTGCCAGGGTCGAAGTTCACTCACTTTGATGCCATATCGTTCTGCCAGCTCTTGATCGATTTCGCTTTTGATTTTTCGGAATGGCTCATCGGTTAATTCTTTGAGCCGCTGAAAAATGCCATAAATTTCATCACGATCTAACTCATTAAGCTCAAAAGCCATCTGATGATGATCCTCATACCCCAGCTTTCTGGCTGCTTCATTTCTTAACTGGATCAATTGAAGTAAACCGGGTGTCACTTTCTGGGCAATCTGTTTGCTTGCTTCCCATGCTTTCTTTCTCTTTTTTTGATCCACACTGTTTACAAGAATATCACGGATTTCATTTTCAGAAATCTTCCTTCCATCCATCTCTCCACGAAAGGTATTAAAAATATTGCTTAGTTCAGAAGAAAGTTGCACCATTTTCTCAAGCATGTCTTTGGGCAATTGATTGGCCAAGGCATCTTGATACAGGCGCTGATATTGACGATGTTCAAGCGAATTCGGTTCGGCTGTCTGCAATCCATGTTGAATCTGTTTGAAACGTTCAGGATTCGAACAGTAATGCCGGTACTCAGCTTCAGCTCTGGCTTCTTTTTCTTGCCACTCTTTCTCTCCCGTTGTATTTACCATCCAGCTTGCCTGCATCCATTCCCTGAATATACTTGCTATTTTTTCATTTTCTTGTCGCAAAAAGTCTTCCATCATTTAACTCCCTTCATTTGATGTCTTCTCTTTCTTTATAAAAAGACTCCACTGATTCTTTTTCCTTTTTGTATGTTGGTCAAACAAAGCTTTTTTAATAAGCAAATAACGCTGCATTTCATTGACAAAATGAAACAAAGCGGCTCGTACCTCGAATTCTTTTCGGTCTTGTGGCAGCGGAGAGGTTTTAAATTTCTGCCTCATTTTCTGGAGCTCATCCAAATAAATACTTACAGTGTTTCCAGGATGAATCGCATGGGCGAGATTCTCCAAAAAGTCGGCAATCATATAATTTTGTTCATAAGTTTCATCCAAAGAGCTCACCAATGGCATGATACGCTGAATGATCTCAAACTGTTTTTCGCGCATCTCAAAATAATGGAAATAGTGATTGTCATTATATCTCAAATTATTTTCGATATCCTTTAGCGCTAAATCCTTTGCTTCTTGCAACACTTTATGCACTTCGAGAATTTCTTTACCATCCCAATCGCTTTCTCCCTGACGTAAATAAATAACAAATTCCATAAAAATCTTTTTAAAATAAGCCTCCACTTGTTCCTGATATGCTTTTAATTGCTTCTCAGCACTCGGCATAATGATGTTCATCATCAATGCAAAAGTAATGCCCACTACAATAATCCCCAGTTCATTCAGAAGTGTCATCCCATCCACTTTATGAAGCATATAAAGATGCAAGATCACAACTGAACTCGTTGCCACACTGTCTTTCGCTTTTAATGCCACCAGGACCGGGATCACCATCAATAAAATGAGTGTAATCGTCCAAGGTGTAAAACCAAATAACTTGAATGAGACGGCTGCAAACAGTCCACCGATGATACAAGAAATCATCTTTTCAATTGCACTTTCGATGGAGCGTTTTCTCGTCTCTTTAAGACATAAAATTGTTAGGACCCCAGCAGAAGAATAAAATTTCAAACCAATCCAACTGGCTACAGCAATGGCCAAACCTGTCCCAATGGCCGTCTTGATCACACGAAATCCAATTTTCATATCGTATCACCTTTTATGAAATGTATGTATGATCTCATATTCCCTGACTCATTGTATATCAATCCAAATGGATCAGCCAGTTTCTGATCCCTCCTTCCCCTTCTTTCCAGATCATCAGCACAACTCAATAAACGCTCATGTCTTTTACATATAACTTTTTTTATTTATTATCGATTATTTTTTATTATTTTTTGAATGTACAAATATTTGCCAAAAAATTTAAAGGAAGATGACCTAGCTATCAGGAATATTAATTTCTATGGAATGGCAAGAGAACAGACAGAGGAGTTGATGTATTTGAAGTTATTTTTACCCCTTTTTTTCACTCTAACCCTATTTTTTTCAACCAGTTATGCTAGTGGTATAAATCCTGCCTCCGTAAAGAGTCACGAAATTATTGTAAAACTTAAGCACGAAGCTTCCCTCGCATCATTTGGGAAAGTCGTCTCTCAAAATCATGCATTGGGATATGCGGTGCTTCGTGTCACCACCTCTACTTCGATCAACGACACGATTCAACAGCTTGAACAATTACCCTTTGTGGATTATGCAGAAAAAAACATGGTTTTCCATACAACCAAAGCGCCCAATGATCCCAAGTTCAGCCAACAATATGGATTGAAAAAAGTTCGGGCAGAACAGGCCTGGACGGTCACCAAAGGAAATGCCAATACAATCATTGCCACCGTCGATACCGGAGTTGATTATAAACATCCTGATCTAAAAGAAAAAGTAATAAAAGGTAAAGATTTTGTTGACGATGATAGGGATCCGATGGATGAAAACGGCCATGGAACCCATTGTGCGGGAATTGCTGCCGCTATTACGAATAATGGGATAGGTATTGCCGGCATGGCTCCTAAAGTGAAAATACTGGCTGTTCGCTCGCTTGATGCAGATGGAGAAGGATATTTATCGGATATAGCTGATGGGATCACCTATGCAGTTGACCAAGGAGCAAAAGTAATCAATCTCAGTCTGGGTTCCACAGATGATAGTCGTATCATGAGAGAAGCGATTCAATACGCTGTCAATAAAGGTGTTGTTGTCGTCGCTGCTGCTGGAAATAATGATTCTTCCCTCCCTCTTTATCCTGCTTACTATCCCAATGTCATTGCTGTAGGGGCAACAGATGCGAATGATGAAAAGGCGGACTTCTCCAATTATGGCCAATGGGTGGATATCGTCGCTCCAGGTGTAGATATTTTATCGACCTGGTCTGATAAAACTTATCAACTCGAATCAGGAACATCGATGGCGGCTCCTTTTGTTACTGGAGTTGCCAGCCTTCTCGCTTCCCAAGGAAAAAATGGAAAGCAAATTCGAGAAACACTCGAAAGATCAGCAGATCCCATCCCCGGAACTGGACAATATTGGAAATACGGAAGGCTTAATGCGGAAAAAGCAGTAAAAGCGAAGAAGTAAAAGAAAAGAAACGTCCACCTCATTATAAGACAGGTGGACGTCAAGGCTATCCTGAATGTTTCTCCCGCGCTTCGGGATGGGTTCCTTCCTCCGTGACGACTTCTGTACCATCACAGTCACTCCGTAAGGAACCCATCCCTCCGCTTTATAGAAAACTCATCCCTCTGATGATGTTTCTCGGCAACATGAGAACCTGTTGACAATCCGGTTTTTCTTTTCCAGTAAGGAAAATCGGCATATAACCGATACTTTGTCAACAAACTGAACGTCCACCCCATTATAAGTCAGGTGGACGTTTTTTCATTTTCTTCATGTGTACTAAATTCTCTTCAAAATGAACTGGAAGGGAAAGGGATCAGGAATTCATGAACAACCAAATAATCCCCACAATAAAAAAGAGTACGCTGACAATGCCTAGAATTTTGGGCAGATATTTCATCACTTTCCCCCTCGATCCTACTTTAACTCCACAATGGTAACGCCTGCTCCACCTTCACCATGAGAGCCCAAGCGGAATGATTTCACACTCCGATGGTTGCGCAGAAAGTTTTGTACCCCTGTACGGAGAGCTCCTGTTCCTTTTCCATGAATGAGTGAAACGTATTTGAGTCCTGCCAGAACAGCGGCATCCAGATATTTGTCAATTTCCACAATCGCATCCTCAACCATTTTTCCACGCAGATCCAGTTCTGGTTTGACATCGACTGATTTCCGCTGCACCGAAGTCATCACTTTCGTTGTGACCGAAGAGCCTGCTGAAGCTTTTTTCTGCAATTCATTATGATGCAATTTCATTTTAAGAATACCCAGTTGCACGAGATACTCATCTTGTCCCAAGCTTTCGACAACGGTTCCTTTTTGATTGAAACGAGGGACAAAAACTTCATCACCCGGCTCCAATGGTTGATCCTGTTGTGGCTGGCTAATGATCTGCTCAGGATATTCCACATCCGGAACAGCTTCAGACAATCGTTTTTTCGCTTCAAACAATTGGTGTTCCTTGATTTCTTGCGGACGTTTTTTCGCCCATTCACGCAATTCTTTTAATACCTCTTCTGCTTCCCGTTCTGCTTTTCTTACAATCTCTTGTGCTTCCTGTCTCGCTTTTTCTTTTAAACGGGCTTTTTCTTCTTCCCAATGTTGCAATTTTTCCTTGAGCTCACGAACAAGCTGTTCCGCTTCCTTGCGCAAACGTTCTGCTTTACTTCTCTCTTCTTCAGATGTTTTACGTTCCTGAGTAAGTGCGGCAATCATTTCTTCCAATCGATTTTCATCCTGTGAGAGGTGCGACTTGGCGACTTGAATGATCGACTCAGGTAGCCCCAGGCGCTTGGAAATTGCAAATGCGTTACTTCGTCCAGGCACTCCAATCAGCAGTCGGTAAGTGGGCTTGAGTGTTTCAACATCAAACTCCACACTTGCATTGATCGCGCGCGGATGTGTGTGTGCAAATAATTTGAGCTCACTATAATGTGTGGTGGCCACAACCGAACAGCCCTTTTCAATCACATGCTCCAAAATGGCAGTCGCCAGTGCAGCCCCTTCCGTGGGATCTGTACCTGCTCCCAATTCGTCAAACAATACAAGACTTCGCTCATCCAATTGCTTTAAAATGCGAATGATATTGGTAAGATGACCGGAAAATGTACTCAGGTTTTGCTCAATGCTTTGCTCATCGCCAATATCTGCAAATACACCGCTATAAACAGGTATTACACTTCCTTCTTCTGCAGGAATGGGGAAACCGGATTGGGCCATCAATGCCAGCAATCCAATCGTTTTTAACGAAACCGTTTTTCCTCCAGTGTTCGGACCTGTAATAATAATGGCTTGATAACTCTCTCCCATCTCCACATCAATTGGAACAACCTGTTCGGGATGAATAAGTGGATGACGGGCCTGTTTCAACCTCAGCTTTCGCTCTGTAGACAAGACAGGTACGACCGCTTTCATAGCGTTTCCAAACCGTGCTTTAGCCAAGATAAAGTCCAACTCAGCCAGAATGGTTACATTTTGTTCCAAAGCATCTGCTGCTTCAGCCACCAGATTGGTCAATTCCTGCAAAATACGTTCAACTTCTTTTCTTTCCTTCAATTCACATTCTTTCAATTTGTTATTTAACTGAACTACTGCTTCAGGCTCTATGAACAGGGTGGCTCCCGATGAAGATTGGTCATGAACAATCCCACCAAATGCACCCCGATATTCTTGCTTAATGGGGATCACATAACGATCATAACGCTGTGTAATAATTTGTTCTTGCATCATTTTTTGGTAATGTGGATTACGAATGATTTGTTGCAGTGTATTGGTGATTTGCTGTTTTATGCGATCCATTTCGTGACGAATTTTGGCTAATACCGGGCTGGCATGATTGACGACCATTCCCTGTTCATCAATACAATAGAGAATTCTTTCTTCCAGGGTATCACAAGGAATGATTTTCTCTGTCAAACTGCGCAAAACAGGCAAAGCAGCTCGCTCTTCATCAATTTGTTTCAGGAGTGATTTGCTTTTACGCCCCGCTCGAATCGTACTGGCGACATCCAATAATTCCATTTCATAAAGCATGCCTCCCACACGTGCCCGACGTAAAGAGGCTCGTATATCCCGGATCCCACCAAGAGATACATCTCCCTTTAAACGAATCAAATCAAAGCCTTCCGCTGTAGCTTGCAATCGGTTCTGGACTTCTTGATAGTCAGCCGAAGGCGTGATTTGTTCGACTTTTTCTTTCCCCAAGGTAGATGATGTATATTGTTTTAACATCTCTTTTACCTGACTGTATTCCAATGGCTTTAATGTCCAGTTCTCCACGCCTCCATCTCCCCGTCTTTATTTTATTTTTAGCTCCACTTATTATAACACGACTTTCCATCCTCTATTTCTGACTAAACCGATTTCATTCGATACAAAATAACGATACATAAAGTTTGCTGACAAAAGCTTCATTTTTTAGCGTCGGGATTTCTGTTGCGCTACCGCCTGTACAACGTCGATAGCGCCAGATTCTTCGGCGTTATGGAATAGGCAGAACGACAGGCTTAATTTAAACAGGAGGTGAAAGAATGAACTTTTTCCGTCATGTTGTCCGTTTTGCTGTGTCTGCAATCGTGCTTCTCACGATCAGTACACTCGTTCCCGGCTTTTCGATTACCGGATTTTGGACCGCTCTTCTTGCATCCCTTGTCATTGCGGGATTGGGATGGGTGATCGAATCGGTTTTCGGCAAAGATATTTCTCCTTTTGCACGTGGCGTTGTCGGTTTTATTGTAAGTGCGGCAGTCATTTATGTAACCGCATGGCTTGTACCAGGCATCCGTATTACCTTTTTTGGCGCCTTGATTGCTTCTTTGATCATCGGCTTCATCGATTTGTTTGTGCCTGCACGTGCCCGTTTTTCCTAACACGAAAAATCGAGCCAGATGACTGGCTCGATTTTTCTTTTCAGGCAACGCTGTTATTTACAGAAAATATGCTTTCCAATTCGTTTAATCTGAGGACGGCTCCAAATCCATTTGGATGTTGCGCGAGCAGGATTGAAATAATATAGTGCTCCCCCAGAAGGATCCCAACCATTCAGGGCATCCATCACGGCTTTTTTCGCCGATTCATCGGGTTGCAACCATATTTGTCCATCTGCCACAGCTTCAAAAGCCAACGGTTGGAAGACAATCCCTGTGATGGTATTGGGAAACAGCTCACTTTCGAGTCGATTCAATATGACGGCCGCAACTGCCACTTGACCAACATATGGCTCACCACGGGCTTCGGCATGTACGGTTTTGGCTAACAACTCAATATCCTGTTGAGACAATCCATAGGAGTTTTTAACCGGTCGAGGTCGGTTCGTACCTTTCGCTGGTACCTTGGGAGCCGGTTTTTGTTGTTTCCAATTCTTTGTCGCTAAGTATAATTTGCGCTTCGTTTCTGCCCCTACCAGTCCATCCACCTTCAGGCCAAAACGATATTGGAATAAACGAACCGCATTTTCTGTCCGTTCGTCAAATACACCATGGACAGGCCCTGTATAAAACCCGAGAAACTTCAAGCGATTTTGCATTTCCCATACATAGCCGCCACGCGCCCAGCGCCTTAAAATAGGAGTGGAGACAGAAGTGATGCCTGGGCGCCAGTTTTTGGTCGCTTGCCACAGCTTTAATTTCGTTTTGGAACCCACAATCCCATCTGCCCGAAGACCAAATCTTCCTTGGAACCAACGAACCGACTTCAGTGTCTGATATCCAAAATACCCATCGATCTTGCCACGGTAATACCCGAGAAACTGTAGACGTCCTTGCAATTCCCTGACATCTCGCCCACGAGAACCTATTTTTAAAGTCCCTGGGCCAAAAGAAGAAACGAATGTGTTGGAAAAAGGGAAGGCTTCTACTTTTTGCACTACCATTTCTGTAGATAACAGCGCAAAAAACATGATGCCGATCAATAACCTTCGCCATATCATAGCAGGATTTCAACCCTTTCCAGGTTGGAATTCTGCTGTTATTATGCCTTTAATCGGTGGGGATATGCAGAGGCAGGAGAACACCTTTTTCATCATGAACGCAAGCTAGCTTTTTTTGAGCGCGTTTTTTAGTTGATGAAATGAATAGGTGTTAATCACATCCTGTTTCTCCAGCCATCCTCTACGTGCTGTCGCAATGCCAAAAATTACTTGTGAAAATCCTTCCGTCGCATGTGCATCAGTGTTGATCGTAAACTTGAGCCCGTACTCCTCTTTCGCTCTCTTTAACAACTCATCCGATAAATCCAGCCGGTACGGATTTGCATTCAGCTCAAAAATTGTTCCTGTTTCCCTGGCATGACGGAAAATCACATCCACATCCACTTCATAGGGATCTCGACGCAAAAGTAGCCGTCCTGTTGGATGAGCGATGATATGAACATATGGATTTTCCATGGCCTTCACAATACGGCGAGTCATCGTTTTCTCATCCTGATGAAATTGACTGTGAACTGAGGCGATAACCAAATCCATCTCTTTTAGCAATTCATCTGGATAGTCCAATGTTCCATCAGGCAAAATGTCGACTTCCGTTCCTTTCAAGATTTCAATGCCAGGTAATTGCCGTTTGACCTGTTCGATTTCCTCCCATTGTTCATAAACTTCATCGATCGATAATCCACCGGCCACTTTTAAAGAGCGAGAATGATCCGTAATCGCAATATATTCATACCCGCGTTCCTGAGCCGCTTTCGCCATGGAATAAATCGTGTCGGTTCCATCGCTGTATAGGGTATGCAGATGCAAATCCCCCCGATAATCTTCCAAACGAATCAATGTGGGGAGCCTTCCCGCTTCGGCTTCTTCCATTTCACCCCGATCTTCCCGCAGTTCAGGCGGAATCCATGGTAACCCCAATTGAGCAAAAAATTGGGCTTCCTGAGCAAATTTCATCGTTTGATGGGTCTCAGGATCATAAATGCCATACTCACTGACTTTCCAACCAAGTTGTTTGGCACGCTGGCGAATCCGCACATTGTGCTCTTTTGATCCCGTGAAATGATGAAGTGCGCTTCCAAATTGATCCGGACGAACCAGCCGTATATCCACTCCCATCACGATTCCTTCCACTTCCACCACGATACTCACCTTGGTTTCTCCTTGTCCCACCACTTGCCTTACTTCCGGGATGGCTATTATTTTTTCCGCAACCACGATGGGATCACGAGTTGCTACCACAAAATCAATATCTTTAATCGTTTCCTTCCATCTGCGAATACTCCCTGCCAATTCAAAACGCTCAATTTCTTCCATTTCGCTTAAATATGCCTGTACTTTCTCCGCTACTCTTCGTGCTTCATGCAAATGATATCGCTCCGGTCTTTTGGAAAACTGCTCAATCGCCTCCAGGATTTTTTGCTCCTTTTTAGGGCCAAATCCCGGAAGAGAGCGAATTTCCTGTTTTTCTGCAGCCGCTTTCAACTCATTCAGATTGGTAATTTGAAGCTGTTTATAAAGAGTAGCGATTGTCTTGGGGCCAATACCTGGCAAATGGAGCAGATCAGGGAGATCAGGGGGCAATTGTTCCTTCAATTCTTCCAATTGTTTACAATGGCCTATCGAAATGATCTCACGAATGACTGCTGCTGTTCCCTTTCCAATACCCGATAGCTCTTCCAAACGGTCTTCGATCTCCGCAATCGCCACACGGCTGTTTTCGACGGTTCGGGCTGCTTTGCGATAGGCTTGCACTTTAAAAGTGTTTTCTCCTTTAATTTCCAATAAATCAGCCAGTTGATGAAGAATATTCGCTATGTATTTGTTTTTCATACACTTTCTCCCCTTGAAAGAAACGAGAGTCGGCATAATACCGACTCCAGATGTATAACGCAAATCAGATTGTTAACCAACGTTGCAAATCAGCTTAAACATTTTGAACCCATATAAATAAAAGTTGATATTAATTATTTTTATACAAAAACAGGCTTTTTAATCCTTCAGTCAAGTCGGGAGTGATCTTTAAAATACCTTGAGAGATCCATGAAGCTTCTACCGCTCGTTGCCCTGTTTCCCAAGGGAAAAGATGCAGAATATGAACGAAGAGGATCAAGACGATCAGGTTTTTGATGAGAGCAATCAGCAAACCGCCGATTTGATTCGTCTGTCGCAAAACAGGCAGCTTGAATACTTGTCCGACGATTGGACCAAAGAGTCTAAGCAGGAACTTCATGCCCAAAAAGATAAGGAAAAAAGCAACAATCGACGACAAAAGCTTGTCCACTGCCAGTAAAGACAATCCGTTTCTCTCCGGTAAAATCAATGATCCGATGTCAGGAGCCAAATCGTCGTTAAACATATAAGCAAACCAGAGTGCAATAAACCAGGATAGCAAAGAATATAGCTGTAAAAACAAGCCTTGTTTATAACTCATTATACTTGAAAAGAATATATAGATGACCAGGAAGATATCCAACATATTCATCATTCAAATCCTTTAAGGTTGTTCATCTTCTACCAAATGTAAGATTTCATCATATTCCTGTTTCAAACGTAAATACTCATCGGCGATATTGACAGCAGACAGGACTGCTAGTCGTGTCATATCGAGCCGAGGATTCACATTCGCTATTTCTCTCATTTTTTCATCTACATGATTGGCTACCCGTCGTATATAACTTGGGCTGGCTTTGCCAACAATTTGGTACTGTTGACCATAAATTTCTACATTCAATCGGTTTTTGGTCATGAAAATAACCCCCTTCCCACTGTGAGACACCCGTATTCAAAAAGGAGGGATCATGTTGTTCACCACAACGAAATGATCCCTCTTGTCGTCTCCTTCTTTATCTCAACCTTGCTCCCACTGTTTTTTCCAGATGATTGATCACTTTGTCATGAACAGCCTGTACTTCATCATCTGTCAAGGTGCGATCCTTTGCCCGATACACAAGGGAGTAAGCTAAATTTTTCTTCCCTTTTCCAATTTGTTCACCTGTAAACACATCAAAAAGTCTTACAGACTCTAATAATTCACCAGCAGCTTCTTTAATTCCTGCTTCTACTTCCCTGGAAATCACATCTTCATTGACAACGACCGCCAAGTCACGTGTGACCGCGGGATAGCGAGGCAGCGACTGATACGTAATGGTTTCAGCTGCTGCCTGGCACAGACGGGCCAAATCGATCTGGCAAACCACTGTATCCCCTAAATCATGTTCTTTCGCCAGCTTTGGATGCAGCTGACCAAAAATAGCTACAATTTCTCCATTGATGAGTAACTCTGCCGAACGTCCTGGATGCATTCCTGTTGGGGATGCGGCTCTCACTTCATATTGGTCAATCCCCAGGCGGGCAAGCAAGTTTTCAACAATTCCCTTCATCACAAAGAAGTCTCCACCTGGTAGTGCTTTTAAATTCCAGGTAGCAGGCCGAAATGCTCCAGTGATTAGCATCGCTAACTCATAACGCTCTTCTGGCAACTTTGTGATCTTTGCATCTTGGGTTAGATAGGTCGATCCCATCTCAAAAATGGCTACATCCTGATTTCCATGATTGATATTATATACAGCTGTTTCAATTAAGTGGGGTACCAATGTCGTCCGAAGTACAGAGCGTTCCGAACTCATCGGCATGGCCAATGCGATCGGACGGGCTTCTGGATGGAAAGAAGCCACTTTTTGGTTGGTTTCAGGCGAAGTCAAACTGTAAGTAATCACTTCATTTAATCCCAGGCTGCGCAAGGTCTGCCGGATAATACGGCGGATCTTTTGTTCCTTGGTCAATTTGCCAGGCATGTTTTTACCTGACAACAATGTGGAAGGGATCCGATCATAGCCATAAATACGGGCAACTTCTTCAATCAGATCCACTTCAATGGTCACATCCTGGCGTCGTGTGGGAACCTGTACGATATACTCACCATCTTTGAACTTGGCCTCGAAGTTCAAACGCCGGAAAATATCAAGCACTTCCTGGCTCTCAATGGGTACACCCAACAGTCTGACCAAACGGTCATGGCGCAGGGAAACCACGACATCCTCTACATCACCGATCCGCTCCATGGTAACATTGGAGCCGACTGTTCCTCCAGCAATCTTTTGAATAAGCTGTACAGCCCGAGTCAATGCCGGAAGAATGCGATCTGGATCCACTCCTCTTTCAAACCGGTGACTTGCTTCAGAACGAAGTCCCAATTTCCGAACCGTTTTTCGGGTAATGACGGGATCAAAGAAAGCCGATTCAATCAGAATCGATGTGGTCTCAGGAGTCACTTCAGACGATTGACCTCCCATAATTCCCGCAATTCCCAGAGCCTCTTTGCCATCTGTAATCAACAAGGTTTCATCGTCACACGTACGGGTTACTCCATCCAAAGTTACCACCTTTTCTCCCGCACGCGCCCGGCGGACCACAATGTTGCCATTTGATATCTTGGAATAGTCATACGCATGTAAGGGTTGTCCCGTTTCAATCATTACATAGTTCGTAATGTCAACGATATTGTTAATCGGACGAATGCCTGCGGAGATCAAGCGATTTTGCATCCATTGCGGCGAGGGTCCCACTTTGACGTTATGGATCACTTGTCCTGCAAAGAACGGACAATCCTCTTCGGCTTCAATCTGAATCCGGACAGGCCATTCTTTTCCTTTCACTTTTTGCTCTTCTACATCAGGCAGTGTCAGTTTACGATCAAAAATAGCCGCGATTTCAAATGCCACTCCAATCATGCTGAGACAGTCTGACCGGTTCGGAGTCAGCTGCAATTCGATCACTTGATCATCCATGCCCAAGTACTTTTTCACATCTTGGCCAATGGGTGCATCTTTACCCAATACCAGAATACCTTCCTGCTGTTCTTTCATTAACATTTTATCGGGTATGCCCAGTTCTTTGGCTGAGCATATCATCCCTTGTGATTCCACTCCGCGCAGTTTTGCTTTTTTGATTTTGACACCACCTGGCAGCGTCGCGCCTACCAAGGCAACAGGTACATGTTGCCCTTCTGCTACATTGGAAGCCCCACATACAATTTGTAACATCTCATCTTTACCAACCAACACGGAACAAACTTTCAATCGGTCGGCTGCGGGATGAGGCTCTACTGCCAATACTTTTCCCACCACTACATTTTTCACACCATTATCTCGGGTGTAAATCACTTCTACTTCAATTCCCGTCCGGTTCAGTTCTTCTGCGATATCCTCTGGCGAAATTCCCTTGAGATCGACATATTGACTCAGCCATTCATATGAAACAAGCATCTTTGTTCCCTCCTATTCCGATTGGAATTGGCGCAAGAAGCGCAAATCATTGTTGTAGAAATGACGAATATCATCAATTCCATACTTGAGCATGGCAATCCGTTCAATGCCCGCACCAAATGCAAATCCTGTATAACGTTCCGGATTATACCCGGATTTCTCCAATACACGTGGATGAACCATGCCTGCTCCTAAAATTTCGAGCCATCCTTTTTTCGGATCATAAATGTCTACTTCTACACTGGGCTCTGTGAATGGAAAGAAACTGGGACGCAGGCGAACTTCAGTATCTTCTCCAAATATTTTCTTGATGAAAGTAAATAAAACGCCTTTCAATTCACTCATTGATATGTTTCGATCCACTACAAGTCCTTCGATTTGCATAAATTGATGCGAATGGGTCGCATCATCACTATCTCTTCGATACACCTTACCCGGACAGATGATCCGAACAGGCACTTCTCCCTTTTTGGCCAACATCGTCCTCGCCTGTACACTGGAAGTATGTGTTCGGAGCAGAATTTCCGGAGTGATATAAAAAGAGTCTTGCATATCACGCGCAGGGTGATCTTTCAAGAAATTAAGCATTTCAAAATTGAACTTATCTGTCTCAACCTCTGGACCTTCAGCGATTTCAAATCCCATTCCAATAAAAATGTCTTCCAATTCCTCAATCACAGCCTGCAATGGGTGGATGGCTCCCATCGGAAAAGAAACGCTAGGCAAAGTCACATCAATGGTTTCCTCTTTCAGCTTTTGCTCCAATTTCGCTTCTTCCAATTCGCCCTCTTTGGAGGAAATCAGTTCTTCCAATCTATTGCGAATTTCGTTGGCCAAAGCGCCTACTACCGGCCGTTCTTCAGGGGATAAACTTCCCATTCCCCTTAAAACACTGGTCAGTTCACCTTTTTTACCAAGAAATTTGATTTTCAGCTCTTTGAGCGTTTCGAGATCATGGGCTGATTTGATCTTGGCTTCTGCCATTTTTCTGAGTTCTTTCAATCGCTCTTGCATCCCGGATACTCCTTTCAAAAAACCTCTATAAAATAAAAAAATCCCACGTCCCAAGGGACGAGAGATTCGCGGTACCACCCTTATTGGAAAGTGAAAAAATGCCTCACTTTCCCACTTCCTTGTGATAACGGTTAACCCGGTACCCTCTACTAAGCACTTCAGCTGTTCAAGGGACTGCTCCAGAGTGAATTTCAACAGCCGCTTCCTTAGAGATGCTTCCAGTCGCTGGCATCTCCTCCCTGAAAGGGCGCACTGCCTACTTGTCTCTATCATCGCACCATTTCATATTAAAATTTTTACTACATTATATACAAAATATTTACACGGTGCAACCGACTGAATCACTTACCCACGAAGATATTGCTGGCGAATACGCTCATACAGCAGGATGGCGCTCGTAATCGCCACATTTAATGATTCTGTGCCTCCCGGCATCGGAATCATGACCTGTTCATCCACAAAAGAAAACAGGGCAGGATCCACTCCTCTTCCTTCGTTCCCCAGCAAAATAGCAACTTTGGATGGAAAGGTATATTCAAAATGCCATTTCCCTGCATGTGGAGAGGTGCCAATAATATGGATTCCCCGTTCTTTCAAGCGAGGCAAACATAAAGACAGGTCGACTTGCACCAGTGGAAGTCGAAAGATGGAACCCATAGCCGCACGCACCACTTTGGGATTGTAAGGATCAACGGTTCCTTTCCCGATAAAAACACCTGTTACTCCTGCTGCTTCTGCTGTCCGCAAAATGGTTCCAAGATTTCCCGGATCTTGAATGGCATCCAGTAACAGAAAAATGGATCGTGATGGTGCATGGGCCAATAGCTCCTCTTCTTTCCACTCTTTCATATGGATTTCTGCCGCAATCCCTTGAGGAGATTCTGTTTCCATCAATGAATGAAATAGAGAAGAGGAAAGCATATATATGGGTGCGGATGTATTCAGCTGTTTTACTTTCTCTTCCTGCTTCTCATCAACGATCAAGGAACGGATCGGCACCTGGGCTCGAATGGCCTCGGAGACCAAATGTTCACCCTCAACCAGCAGGGCCTGATATTTCATGCGCCCTTTTCGGGAATGCAACTTCTTCCAACGCTTCATTTGTTCATTGTGCGAAGAAGTAATCTGAATTACTTTCTTATTCATTGTCACTCACAGTCGCCTCTTCCAATTTTTGCAAATCATTATTGTGACCGATTACTACCAGATTATCCCCGGCATAAATCACATCCGTGGCTGATGGGTTAATATTGTAATTGCCTTCCCGCTTAATGGCCATTACATTACAGTTAAAGCGCTGGCGAATATTCAACTCCTGCAGTGTCTTTCCATTAAAATACTTTCCGGCTTTTACTTCAATAATACTGTAATCATTGGATAACTCTACATAGTCCAAAATATTCGGGGAAATAAGGTGGTGTACAACACGAACCCCCATATCCCGTTCAGGGTAGACGACTTTATCTGCCCCGATTTTTTCCAACACTTTCCCATGCAAATCATTTCTCGCTTTGACCACAATTTTTTTAACACCCATCTCTTTTAAAATAAGGGTGGTCATAATACTGGATTGAATATCTTCACCAATCGCAACCACGATCACATCAAAATTACGAATCCCTAGCGCCTTTAAAGCATTTTCATCCGTCGAATCCGCTTCAATGACGTGGGGAATGATTTGCGCCATATCCTGTACACGACTGGGATCGCGATCAACGGCCAATACTTCATATCCCATGGAATGCAATGTTTGCGCCACACTGCCACCAAAACGCCCCAAACCGATCACTGCAAATTGTTTGTTCACGTTTACACCCCCATTATGTATAACTTTATTATATCCAACTCAAATTTTGGATAAAGGGGAAGGAAATAGCCAAAGCTATGAACAAATTGACATGTTTGGAGGGAAAACGGTGAACTTTAATGTACGTGGTGCAGTCATTCATAATATCCGGAATTTGAGCACCCAGGAGCTGCAAGATCTTGTCCAGGACTCCATCCAGCAAGGAGAGGAGAAATTATTACCCGGACTGGGCGTCATTTTTGAAGTGATCTGGAAAAACAGTTCTCCTACGCAACAACAGCAAATGATCCAAACCCTTCATCAGCAATTGAGCAACCAGCCAGCTCCTTCTCCCATTGCCAAACTATGACAAAAACAAGCCCCAAATTCAGCAGATTCCGCTGTTTCGGGGCTTTTGTCATTTGCTATTAACAAAAAGGGCCAAAGCCACCATAGCCGCCATCAAGCCCCTCCTCCCAACCAGAACAGGCCAAAGAAGATTAACAAAAACACGATGATAGCAACAATTACCCACCATGAAAGCCCAAATCCAAAGCCTCCAAACAATCCCTTGGTTTTCGCTTTCGTCATGTGCATCTCCTTTCTATCCAACCATTCCCTATTAATGTATGTCACATCCAAAAAACGGGTTGGACAGTTATACAATATGAAGATGCCTAAACTTTCGAATATGGATACGTTTCCACAGCCTTCGCGATGGTTTCTGATGGTGTTGCTCAGCAAAATGAGGATCCACTCTCAAAAAAACCGGTTTTCCTTTTCCAGTCAAACGTTGCTCGTAATGATAGAACGTGAGTGAAACGGAAAAGGAAAACCGGCATTTAATGAAAAAATATGGAAAAATCTCTAATCTTTACTTGGCTTTATTTACAGAACGATTTGCCTTGAAACAAAGCCATAAGAACAAGGTGATGAGGATAAAGGCTACCAGTGCCAAAAAAGGAATCGTAATAAACCCAAACCAGTCGATATAGTCTTTCGAACAAGGAACCCCTACTCTACAAGGCTCCAATACAGCGAGTGCCGGTACTTTTTGTATCAAGTAATGATAAAGAGAGATGCTCCCGCCAATGATTGACAAAGGCAAAGCATATGGGATGATCCGTACATCGCTCCGATATGAAGCGATTCCTAGCAAAATCACGAAAGGATACATAAAAATCCGTTGATACCAGCATAATGTGCAAGGAACAAAACCGGCTACTTCACTAAAATAAAGGCTACCAAACGTCGCTACCATCGATACAATCCATGCAAAATATAGACCAAACCGCTGAAAAATCTGGCTCATTTTTTATTCAACGCTTCCTCAATCGCTTTTTTCAGTTCGTCATACTTCAAGGCAGAATCAAGTTTTTTGCCATTGACAAACACAGTAGGAACAGAGTCGACCTGATGGGTTTGCGCCAACAGGTTATCTGTATCGACGGAGCGTTTGTACGTATTGTTTTTCACATCTTGAACGACCTTGTTCGCATCAACGCCTGGAACATGCTTTTTCACCAATTCGGCAATGCGTTCAGGTGTAATCCACGCTTCACTCTCTGGACCTTGGTTGCTATAAACGGCGTCATAAAACTTCCAAAATGCTTCCGGATTTTGCTTGTAAATCGCTTCTCCAGCCATTGCACCTGTAATGGAGTCTGGCCCCAGAAAAGCCATATTGACAAAATGAAGTTGTACCTTACCTGTATCAATAAAATCTTTCTTCAACTGGGGATAAATCTCATCATGAAATCTTTTACAACTCGGACACTTAAAATCACCAAACTCGACCAATTTCACAGGTGCATCCGCTTTACCGATCGCAGGTTGATCTTTTGTTAACTCACTGACTTGTTCTTTGGCCTGTTTTTCCGATCCAGCCTCTGTTGAATTTTCCAAAAGGTTAGAAACAAGTGCATATAAGCCAAACCCTAATACAACGAGCAGCACTGTGACAACGGTCACCAGCTGCATATCTATTCCTTTTTTCTTTTGATTCGCCATCAAATACCTCCTTCAAAGAATCTGAGCACATCACATACACATATGAAATTATATCAGCTCCAGCCTATGATTTCATCGTCAATCTATTGTAACTTAGTGACTTTATTTCCCCCCTTCTTTATTCATCTCAGGTTTTATCTCCATGGCATCAGCTACTCTCACATTTCATTTGATATAATCAAAGAGAAATTGATATAAAATTGATAGAACCTATATTTAAAAACAAAAATTCCTTTTAATTTGAAGTGAAAAAGGAACCGCTACGTATGGAAACGTTTCTCCTGCGCTTCAGGATGGGTTCCTTCCTCCGTGACACTTCTGTACCATCACAGTCACTCTTTAAGGAACCTACCCTTCCGCTTTATAGAAAATAGCATCCCTCTGATGGTGTTGCTCGGCAACTGAGTGTCTGTTGGCAAACCCGGCATATGAAGAAATCTTTGTCAACAAGATGTACTTTTATCAACGCATGATTTATTTCCAAAGGAGAGAACAAAAATGATGAACCATATACCACGTGCCCTGACCATTGCCGGCTCAGATAGTGGTGGAGGAGCTGGAATTCAAGCGGACATCAAAACCTTTCAGGAACTGGAAGTCTATGGGATGAGTGCCATTACAGCAATTACGGCTCAAAACACACTGGGAGTGACAGGGATTCAAGAAATCGATCCCGACATTGTCGCCAAACAGATCGACGCCGTCGTTTCCGATATCGGCGTGGATGCCGCCAAAACCGGTATGATTGCGAACATCGAAATTATGCAAATCATCGCTGAAAAAGTAAAACAATATCAGATCCTCAACCTCGTTGTTGATCCCGTAATGGTTTCCAAGAGCGGACATTCTCTGCTTGAGGAAGAAGCACGTTTAGCACTGAAAGAGCTTTTAATTCCGTTAGCCATGGTAGTGACTCCTAACCTTCCAGAAGCCGAAGTGTTAATCGGGAAACCACTTGATCGATTAGAAGCCCGTAAAGAAGCTGCACAAATGTTTATTGATTGGGGAGCCAAACATGTTGTGATTAAAGGGGGACATGACAAAAACAAGGAGAAAGCGGAAGATCTTTTTTATGATGGCAAAGAGTTTGTCACCTTATCTGCGGAACGCTTTGAAACAAAACATACTCACGGAACAGGCTGCACCTTTTCCGCTGCGATCACCGCTTACTTGGCGAAAGGTGTTTCACCACTGGAAGCCGTACATCAGGCGAAAACCTTTATTTCGCAGGCTATCAGTCATCCCTTACAGATCGGAAAAGGACATGGGCCAACGAATCATTGGGCCCATCGGATGCGGAGGGAATAGATATGCTTGATTTATCTATGTATTTGGTGATGGGAAGTCAAGATTGTCCGAACCATGACCCCATTACCATCCTCGAACAGGCAATTGAAGGAGGCATTACCTGCTTTCAATTTCGCGAAAAAAATTCAGGTCGCTCCTGGGCGGACATCATTGCACTTGGTAAACGCTTGCGGCAAATATGCGCGGACCATCAGATCCCCTTTATCGTCAATGACCGGGTTGATTTAGGAATGATCCTGGAAGCGGATGGCATTCATGTTGGGCAAGATGATTTGCCTGCTGCTGAGGTACGAAAATTGATCGGCTCCCATCGGATCCTCGGTGTTTCGGCCAAAACAACCGAACAGGCACATCAAGCGGTTCAAAACGGCGCTGACTATATTGGGGTAGGACCGATGTTTGAGACTGTGTCCAAACCAGATGCATCTGCTCCGATTGGCCCTGAAGCGATCAAGCATATTCGCAAGAATCTGCCACAATTCCCTATTGTTGGAATCGGTGGAATAACACCAGAACGCACAGCTCCAGTCATTTCTGCCGGGGCCGATGGTGTCGCTGTGATTTCAGCGATTACCCAAGCTGAATCCCCCTTAAAGGCGACGCAACGGTTTATTGAACAAATTGCTTTAGCTCGAAAATAAAACACCCCAGCAACAACCAGGGAACCATTTAATCACGATTGACAAGGATTATGAGCGTCTATCCAGAAAATATGGATACGTTTCTCCCATACTTCCGGATGGGTTCCTTCCTCCGTGACAATTACTGTACCATCACAGTCACTCCGTAAAGAACCCATCCCTTCTCTTTATAAAAACAGAAAACCTTTTTCTGATGGTGTTGCAAGGCGAGAGTCTTTGACAATCCTGATTTCCAGTTAAGCGACATTTCCTCGTTTTGAACAAAGAATCAGTTTCTCGCTATACTTATTGAATACAGGCGAGAAACTGATTTTTTTGAGCATATGAACAACCTTCTTCTTGGGATCAGGTGGGTTCCTCTAGCTTCTGCTCGTCCGCTAAAAGTCGCTCATCAGGAGAAAGAACCCCCTTTGTATTCCAACAATCTCACCCATTCTCCATGCTTATTTCACACTGATGGAAATGGAATAATACTTCGGTATGTTTTGTTCATATTGTGCAATCGCTTGTTCAGATTGCAAGGTAATTCCAATATCATCCAGTCCCTCTAATAAACAATAACGACGATATTCATCCAAATCAAAAGAAAAGCACAAACCATTGGCATCTGAAACCATTTTTCTCTCCAGGTCAATCGTTAATTGATAACCGTGACAAGAACGTGTACGTTGAAACAATTCTTCCACTTGTTCTTCCGTCAACTGTACAGGCAAAATGCCGTTCTTAAAGCAGTTGTTATAAAAAATATCCGCAAATGATGGGGCAATGATTGCACGAATACCAAAATCAAGCAAGGCCCACGGAGCGTGTTCACGCGATGAACCGCAGCCAAAATTGCTTCGTGCCAGTAAAATCGTTGCTTGATCATAGGGGGATTGGTTCAGGATAAAATCGGGATTCGGCTGCCCATCTGCCTGAAAACGCCAATCATAGAAAAGAAATTGTCCAAAACCAGAACGTTCAATGCGCTTGAGAAACTGCTTGGGAATAATCGCATCTGTATCAACATTGGCCCGATCCAAAGGAGCCACTATTCCCTGATGCTGCTTAAATGGTTGCATGTGATTTCGCCCCTTCCTCTTTGTATTCCCACTTGCGCACATCGACAAAATGACCTTTGATCGCGGCAGCCGCGGCCATCGCCGGACTGACCAGATGTGTACGTCCTCCCCGACCCTGGCGACCTTCAAAGTTCCGATTCGATGTCGATGCACAACGCTCTCCAGGTTGCAAGATGTCCGGATTCATCCCCAGGCACATACTGCATCCCGACTCACGCCATTCAAATCCAGCTTCCTTAAAAATCTGATCCAGTCCTTCTTCTTCTGCCTGTTTCTTTACTTGTTGGGAACCAGGTACGACCATTGCGCGAACATGCGGTGCCACTTGATAACCTTTCACAACACGAGCTGCTGCCCGTAAATCTTCAATTCGCGAATTGGTACATGAACCAATAAAGACACGATCCACTTTGATCTCGGTAATCGGTGTTCCTGGTTGCAAGCCCATATACTCCAAGGCAAGGCGAGCCGCATTCCGCTCTGTTTCCGTGGGAAAAGAATCAGGATCTGGCACCACTTGCGTAATATCTGTTCCCATTCCCGGACTTGTTCCCCAAGTGACTTGCGGAGCTACCTGATCCAAATCAATTTCTACCCGACAATCATAGACTGCTCCTTCATCGGTACGAAGTTTTTTCCATTCTTCAACTGCCTGTTCAAATTCTGCACCTTTTGGAGCATAAGGGCGACCTTTGAGATACTGGAACGTCGTTTCGTCTGGAGCAATCAATCCAGCACGGGCTCCTGCTTCGATCGACATATTGCAAATGGTCATTCGTTCTTCCATCGACATGTGTCGAATCGCTTCCCCTGTATACTCAATCACATGTCCAGTCGCTCCTGCCGTGCCAATCTTGGCAATCAAAGCGAGAATGGCATCTTTGGCGGTAACCCCTAGTTGCAAACGGCCTTTAAAATGAACTTCCATCGTTTTCGGTTTGATTTGTTGCAAACATTGCGTAGCCAATACATGTTCCACTTCGCTGGTACCAATGCCAAATGCTAGAGCGCCAAATGCCCCATGAGTCGAAGTGTGGCTGTCTCCACAGACAATCGTTTTTCCCGGGAGAGTCAGACCCAGTTCAGGTCCTACGACATGGACAATTCCTTGCTGAGGGCTATACAGATCAAACAATTGAATGCCAAAATCCTTGCAGTTTTGCGCCAGCGTGTCCATTTGCTTTTTGGCAATCGGATCTTGAATGGGCATGTTGCGATCAGTTGTTGGAACATTGTGATCCATGACGGCCAAGGTCAAGTCAGGGCGCCGCACTTTCCGATTGGCAAGACGTAGACCTTCAAATGCCTGAGGCGATGTAACTTCATGCACTAAATGTAAATCAATATACAAAATGGCTGGCTTCCCTTTCTCCTGCTTCACGACATGTGCATCCCAAATCTTTTCAAACAAGGTTCGTGGCTTCATCTCTGTTCACCCCTACTCATTTCTCTTTCTGCTTTTTCAATCTGCTCAGCAACCAAATCCCCAAATTCTTCGGTACTCACTGCCTTCTGCCCACTCGCAGCGAGATCGGGTGTACAATGCCCTGCCTTTATGACCGCTTTCACTGCTTTTTCGACCGCTTGTGCCGCTTCTTCATCATCAAATGAATACCGTAACAACATCGCCGCAGATAAAATCATGGCACTCGGATTTGCAATTTTTTGTCCGGCAATGTCGGGTGCCGAACCATGAATCGGTTCATATAAACCACTGTTTCCCTGTCCCAGGCTTGCCGATGGCAACATCCCGATCGAACCCGTAATCACTGCTGCTTCATCACTTAAAATATCTCCAAACATATTTTCCGTGACGATCACATCAAAATCGGCTGGACGCCGTACGATTTGCATGGCACAATTATCCACCAGCATGTGACTGACAGTCACCTCGGGATATTCTTCGGCAACCCTTTCCACTACGGATCGCCACAAACGCGAACTTTCCAATACATTGGCCTTGTCCACAGAAGTCAGCTTTTTTTTGCGTTTCATCGCCATTTCAAAACTGAGACGAACGATTCGTTCTATCTCATATTCGTGATAGATCAAAAGATCGCTGGCGATTTCCCCCTCTTCTGTTTTCGTTCGCTTTTTCTCACCAAAATAAATGCCACCTGTCAGCTCACGCACCACAATCAAATCCACACCAGCGATCACTTCAGGTCGTAACGTCGAACGATCTTCCATACCATCAAACAGGGTCACCGGACGTAAGTTTGCATAAAGACCCAATTCTTTCCGCAAACCCAGCAATGCTTTTTCCGGGCGCAGTTCCGGTGGATTGTGGTCCCACTTGGGTCCACCGACCGCTCCTAACAGAACGGCATCGGCACTTTTACATAGCGACAAGGTTTCTTCCGGTAGCGGAACGCCGACCTGATCGATCGCTCCACCACCAGCCATTGCAAACTGGAACTCAAAAGAGTAACCAAATTTCTGTTCAACCTGACGCAGCACTTTTACTGCTTCGTTCATAATTTCTGGTCCAATTCCATCTCCAGGTATTACCGCTATTTTCTTTACGCCTCTCATATGAATCCTCCCTTAATGAGTACAACTAACGGTTCTCCGTTCTTTTCTCTGCAACAAGCGATTGATTGCATCCAAATACGCTCGAGCACAAGCTTCCAGAATATCCGTGCTTACTCCACGACCACGTACGGTGAGCTTTTCTTGCTGTAGCTGAACAGAAACTTCCCCCAATGCATCTTTCCCTCTCGTAACGGAGTGGATCTGGAAATCAGTCAGCTCCACTTTTTCTTTGACAATCCGATCCACTGTATTAAAAATGGCATCCACCGAACCATTGCCGCAAGCAGCTTCTTCTAACACTTGGTTATTCTGATGGTTTTTGACCCGAATCGAAGCAGTTGGAAGTGAATGGCTTCCGTAAGAAATGTGAATTGACTCCAAGGTAAAAAATTCTTTCCCCTCACCGACTCTTTCTTCGACCAATGCGATCAAATCTTCATCAGTAATCTGCTTTTTCCGATCCGCCAACTCTTTAAAACGAGCAAACAAGATATTGACCTGTTCATCACTTTGCGGATATCCCAAATCTTCCAGTTTCTTTTTAAAGGCATGGCGTCCGGAATGTTTCCCCAGAATCAGCTGGCTTTCATCCAATCCCACTGTTTCTGGAGTCATAATTTCATAGGTTTCTTTATGTTTGAGCATACCGTCCTGGTGAATTCCCGACTCATGGGCAAAAGCATTATCGCCAACAATCGCTTTATTTCGTGGAACGAACATCCCTGTCAACTTACTGACCAATCGACTGGTTCGAGCGATCTCCTTATGGTTGATGGTGGTTCGCTTGTTAAAATAAGCCTCCCTCGTCTTGATCGCCATCACAATTTCTTCAATGGCAGCATTTCCTGCACGTTCACCAATTCCATTGATGGTGCCTTCGACTTGTCTCACTCCAGCCTGAATTGCCGCCAGACTGTTGGCTACAGCCATCCCCAAGTCATCATGACAATGGGCGCTCAGAATGACTTGATCGATGTTTGGAACGCGTTCCTGCAGCTGAATGAAAATGTCTGCATACTCATTCGGAGTCAAATAGCCGACCGTATCTGGAATATTTACTACATCTGCCCCAGCACGAATCGCTTGATCCACCACCTCACATAAAAAGTCGATTTCAGTCCTGGCAGCATCTTCAGCCGAAAACTGCACAATTGGGAACCGTTTCTTTCCATAGCGGACCATTTGATCCACTTGTTCCAGAATCTGTTCCTTGGTCATCCGTAATTTATACTCCCGATGAATCGGTGAAGTCGCAATAAATACATGCAATCTTGGTTCACTTGCTTCTTTCAAAGCCTCCCATGCCTGATCAATATCACTGGTCACAGCCCGTGCCAAACTACACACCGATACATCCTTGAGACGTCTGGCAATCTCTTGTACAGAATGGAAATCACCTGGGGAAGCGGCTGCAAAACCTGCTTCGATAATATTGACCCCTAAACGTTCCAATTGCATTGCGATCTCGATTTTTTCTTCTGTACTCAAGTTGACACCAGGAGATTGTTCGCCATCACGCAATGTGGTATCAAAAATTTGAATCACTTTCATGCTGAATATTCCCTCTTTTCTATTTAGTCTGTAAATAATAACTTGACTGATTCGACTGAACTTATTTACCCTTGTCAAAGAACGGCTACTGAATAGAAATATCTGGGTAATGTAAAAAAACCCTTTTCACCCCACAGAAAAAATATTTCTGTAACATTGGGGCGAAAAAGGTTCGCGGTACCACCCAACTTCGCCGAGTCTTCGCAGAACTCGACCTCAGTAAGTCTAAAGAATCACTCTTCAGACTTCGTTGATAACGGCAACGACCGGACGTGTTCTACTCAGTGGACATCCACTTTTCGACACTCGACTCCAAGGTGAGAAAGTAGCAAGCTGCGGTTCCGGTTGCACCAACCCCGGACTCTCTGAATCGCGCAGGCAAGCTACCGCTCCTCTTCATCATCTTCACTTTATCCACTTTATCATCAACGAAATATTATCCACAAAACGAAATCCAGATTGTACGAATGAAGATTCATCATTTTTCTTTTATTTAGC
Organism: Thermoflavimicrobium dichotomicum; assembly: GCF_900114055.1. GTDB lineage: Bacteria > Bacillota > Bacilli > Thermoactinomycetales > Thermoactinomycetaceae > Thermoflavimicrobium > Thermoflavimicrobium dichotomicum. The sequence goes on from NZ_FORR01000002.1 coordinate 85,808, forward strand.
TGTTATTATAAACATCTCTTTTTACCATTGTCAATAGTATTTCATCATTTTTTATTGCTAATTTACTGATTTTATATATTTCACTGCCAGATGGTTGTATTTTGTCCCACAATATGATATATTTTATGCTAAAATTTAACTTAGTAAAATATTTAATATGGGAGGGTATCTGTTACTTTAAACATAGACACATAATCCGCTCCCATTCAGGCAACTAGCCATAAACATGGGCAACATGCGTGTGTCTGTGTTTTTAGTAGCGGAAGCATATGTCAGAGCGATTAACGATCTTCCTGGAACTGGAAAAAACATTCTTTCAAGTCTTCCGTGAGTTTAAAAAAGATATTAAACGCATTCTTCAAGATGATATTACTGGAGCTGAAGATACACTTCTTCACTGTTTGTCCGAAAAAAATCCACAAACCATTACGGAGTTATCACAAGATTTCCATGTATCTGTAAGCCATATCACTCATGTCGTTGATCAACTGGAGAAAAAAGGGCTGGTTGAACGCAAACGATCCGTGCAAGATAAACGTGTCGTCGAAGTTTACATTACACCACTAGGTATGAAAAAAATGGAGACAATTGATAGAAAGAAGCGAAAATATTTCCAGGAAAAGTTTAATAACTTGACGACGGAAGAGTTGGTAACATTGCTACGGATCTTCCGCAAGTTAAAGTAACCAATAAAAATGAGACCTGTCACATGTACTCGTGTACAGGTCTCATTTTTATTTGCTCATGTGTTCGTTTACTGTGCATTTTTCGCAATGTTAGCAAGTTCTGCGAACGCTTTTTCATCCGACACAGCCAGTTCAGCAAGCATTTTACGGTTGATATCTACGCCTGCCACTTTCAAACCGTGCATAAATTTGCTGTAAGAAAGACCATGCATACGTGCAGCAGCGTTGATCCGAGTAATCCACAATTTACGGAAATCACGTTTGCGTTGACGACGGTCACGATAAGCGTACATCAACGACTTCATCACTTGCTGTTTTGCTGTACGGAACAATCTATGTTTCGAACCAAAGTAACCACGTGCGAGCTTCAGAATTTTTTTACGACGGCGACGGGTTACTGTACCTCCTTTTACTCTTGCCACAGTCAATCCCTCCTGCTAAGAACCTACTTCAGTCATTTCTATTTATAAGCAATGAGTTGCTTAATGCGTTTAACATCACCTTTGTGCATGATTGCACTTTTACGTAACTTACGTTTACGTTTCATCGTTTTTCCTTCCAACAGATGGCTGTGGAAAGCGTGATTGCGTTTAATCTTGCCAGTGCCGGTTTTTTTGAAACGTTTCGCAGCGGCACGTTTGGTTTTCATTTTTGGCATCTGCGACTTCCTCCTTACGACTACTGCTGTTTGGGCGTTAGGATCATAATCATTTGACGTCCTTCCACTTTCGGGTGACGCTCGATTTCTGACAGATCTTTTACCTCATTTGCCATCCGATCCAATACTCTGCGACCAAGCTCCTGGTGTGTAATCTCCCGTCCACGGAAGCGAATGGTCAGTTTCACTTTATCGCCTTTTTGCAAGAACTTCTTCACGTTTTTCAGCTTTGTTTGCACATCATTCTCATCGATCGTCGGACTGAGCCGAACTTCCTTCACCTGAATGATTTTTTGCTTTTTACGTGCTTCTTTTTCCCGCTTGCTTTGTTCATAACGGAACTTACCATAATCCATGATCCGGCATACAGGTGGTTTCGCTTGAGGAGCTACATTCACAAGATCCAGATTCAATTCCTGCGCCAACTTCAACGCTTCTTTCAACGGCTTAATACCCAATTGATCACCATCGGGACCGATCAACCGAACCTCACGAGCGCGAATCGCCTCGTTGACTTGATGTTGTTCCTTGCTGATAACTTGCCACCTACCTCCAAAAAATTTTTCGGAAAACAAAAAAGTGTGGACACACATTGCGCCCACACGAATCCTCCTACCAACCACATCATGGATGTTCATCGGTAACCTAGCAACAGCCTGAAGCGTCGACTAGGTGAGAAGCGGGCGCTTCTTCTTGCACGGATGAGTATATCTTATCATGTTCAATCTTTCAACGTCAAGCTCTAATCCTCTCTATTTTACATGATATGCCAGATCCAATGGTTGGAAAAAGCTTTTTGTAGAGGCTGGAGACGATTTTTCCTTTTCAGGTAAACTTTGAAATAGCTTCTAGTTATTTCTTCTTTCCTGAATGGCTTGTACCATTTCTTCAATCACTTCTGCGACTGGTTTTGCCCCTTGGTCTCCTTCGGAACGTTTCCGGACCGCTACAGTACCCGCGTCGACTTCTTTTTCTCCGATGACCAGCATATATGGGATTTTTTGTACTTGTGCTTCCCGAATCTTGTACCCCACTTTTTCATCACGTTGGTCCAACTCCGCACGAATACCGGCTTCACGCAGTTGCTCCACCACTCGTTGACCGTATTCATTAAAGTTACGCGAAATCGGCAATACACGTGCTTGAACAGGTGCCAACCACAATGGGAAAGCTCCACCATAATGCTCCACTAAAATACCGATAAAGCGGTCAATCGATCCAAAAATGGCACGGTGAATAACTACAGGACGATGTTTTTCATTGTCTTCTCCCACATAAGTGAGATCAAATTTCTCAGGCATTTGGAAATCCAGCTGAATGGTTGCGCATTGATGGCTTCTCTTCAGTGCATCACGGATATGGAAATCAATCTTTGGTCCATAGAAGGCACCGTCTCCTTCATTAATACGATAATCCAATCCGGATTGATCCAGTACGTTTTTCAGTGCCGTTTCCGCCTTTTCCCATAATTCATCAGATCCCATCGAATCTTCAGGACGAGTGGACAGCTCAACAGAATAAGGGAAGCCAAAAACGGAGTAGATTTGATCCACTAGCCTGATCGCATTTTTAATTTCGTCTTCGATTTGATCCGGTCGCACAAAAATATGAGCATCATCTTGTGTAAACGTCCGAACCCTGAGCATTCCATTCAAAGCTCCAGACAGCTCATGGCGGTGACATTGTCCAAACTCTGCCAACCGTAGTGGCAAATCACGATATGAATGAAGCTCATTTTTATAAATCAGCATATGGCCAGGGCAATTCATCGGCTTAATGGCAAACATCGTATCGTCCACTTCAGTGAAATACATGTTTTCACGATAATGTTCCCAGTGACCGGATTGTTCCCACAAGCGCTGATTCATCACAAATGGTGTCCGAACTTCTTTATATCCTGCTTTTAACTGGAACTCACGGGACATTTTCTCGAGTTCATTGCGGATCGTCATGCCGTTTGGCAAATAAAAAGGCATACCGGGAGCTTCTTCGGAAAACATATACAGTTTGAACTCTTTTCCTAACTTGCGATGGTCTCTTTTCTTTGCTTCTTCCAGGAAGTGCAAATACTCATCCAGCTGCGATTTTTTGGGCCAAGCCGTTCCATAAATACGTTGCAGCATTTTGTTATTGGCATCACCACGCCAATAGGCTCCTGCTACATTTAACAATTGAAATGCCTTAATTTTACCGGTAGATGGCAAATGCGGGCCACGGCACAGATCAAAAAATTCCCCTTGCTCATAAATCGTAATCACTGCATCTTCTGGTAAATCACGAATGATTTCTAGCTTTAGCTCATCCCCGATTTCTTCATAAATCCGAATCGCTTCTTCACGGGATACAACTTTTCGGACAATCGGATGGTCTTCCTGCACAATTTTTTGCATTTCAGCTTCGATTTTAGGCAAGTCTTCCGGTGTCAAGCTGACCGGTAAATCAACATCATAATAAAAACCATCTTCGATTACAGGCCCAATCCCCAGTTTTACATCGGGATAGAGCCGCTTTAATGCCTGTGCCATCAAATGTGCCGTACTGTGACGATATACTTCCAAACCTTCCGGATCATCCAAGGTCAAAATTCTCACTTCTGCTCCACTGTCAACAGGGGTAGACAAATCCACCACTTTCCCATTGACCATCCCTGCAACAGCTTTCTTTTGCAGACCTTTGCTAATCGATGCTGCCACATCATAAACAGTTACTTGTTGTTCATACTCTCTGACTGAACCATCAGGTAATTTGACCGCTACACTCATCCTAAGTCCTCCTTTTTCACTTTTATGTCAAAATAAAAAAACACCCGTTCCGCAAGGGACGAGCGTTTTTGCCGTGGTTCCACCCTAATTCAACCTAAACCAGCCAATGAACAAGCCAGTCTAGATCCTCTATGCACACATAACGGTTTGCAACCGACAATGGTTACTATGGGTCAGCCCCGGTTCTCCATTGCAGCTCAGAGGTGGTAAATGTCTTTCCAGAGGGTGAAGGGGCTTCCAGCCAATGACCCCTACTCTCTTGCACCGTGGAAACACATTCATGCCCTCATCATCGCTGTTTCCCAAGTCCATCTGGTTTTATTATTGTATGTATATTATACCAAAAGGTTTCCATCGTCAAGCATCCCCTGGAAAATTGAAAGAGATTCCACACTCACTGCAACCACGACAAATGACAATACGCCCTTCAAAAATTTGCAACAAGGTACGAATGACATTTTCTTTCGGATGTTTTGTATGCAGAATCATACGCTCAGGTGCAATGGTTAAGAGCGTACTCACAATAAAATCTTCATAAGAAGAGGTTTGTTCGACGACTTCTTGCAAAACGCCATCCACTTCTCTTAATTTCAGCGGACTTCCATCTTCCTTTAACAACTGAAAACTCTTTTTTCCTTTATGAATCACATGAACAAAGTCAATCTTGGAAGTCTGCACCGAAACAAAATATTTGAGAAGCTGAATGAACTCCTTGTATTCTCGATCCAATAAGTACTCTTCAATCGCTTCTTTAATGCATGTGAGTAGCTCTTTTCGCCTCCATCCCAAACGAAATCGAGTAAATCCATCAATTGCCAACCGATTTCTTTCCTTCAAAAAACAGGTAATCTGTTTTGCCAATTGTTCTTTATAGTAAACTTGATTCTGCTTCGGGTTTTGTTGTTTTTTGCTAATCATCCGGCTTACATATTGCTCGATTTTTTTCATTTCCGGAGAATGAAACTGGAAATTTTGGTGAATGAGTTCACGGATCATTTCAGGCTCTTCAATATCGCAAATAAATTCAGCGATCAACTGACTCAATTCAGATCGAATCTCGTTGTGAGTCTTTTTGCCTTGATTCACTGTTTGCCATAAAAAAAGGTGACGGTCCTTCAAAATATCTTCATCATACCAGCAATAAATACCGATCTCCCGTAAAAATGCAATTAAACTGGATAAACGCCTACGCAGCTGTGTTATTTTTTCCGGATCTTGAAGGGAGATGGATAATTGATAATCCATCCTTCCACTCCTTTCGCCTTCACACCCAATATTTCTGATAGTATATGGCACCAACTCATTGGTTATACATGGTGATATCAAGATATTCAGCTCCTTTAACTGGCATGCGCCCATTATGGAAAAAAGATAAAAAAACCTAACACCCAAAAGGAAATTTGGATGTTAGGTGAGCTTAAAGTTTCCGTTATATGCTGATTTTCCTTTTCCGTTTCACTCCCGCCCAATAAATACAAGCAAAAGTCGTCCAACTGGAAAAGGAAAAACGGGTTTGTCAACATTCTCTATTCTCTTTATATGGTTAACGACCTTGAATGTAGGATCGCCTTCCCTAATTCTGCATCACAAAATCGCGTTCTGCCATTTCTCCATCTTTAAAGATACGTAAAATCTCATATTTGGTATTTCGCTGAGCAGGGATTTTTCCCGCTTCCCGAATGAGTTGAATGGCCAGGTTATTGTTTACTTTATGGGTCGTTCCAGCCGCTGAAACCACATTTTCTTCAATCATGGTACTTCCAAAGTCATTACAGCCATAATGCAATGACAATTTACCGATCTCAGGTCCCATCGTTACCCAGGAGGCTTGCAGATTCGGGATATTGTCCAGCATGATCCGTGAAATCGCCACTGCTTTCAAATATTCCTCTGGTGGCAATTTTTCCCGTTTAAGATTCGTATTATCCGGTTGAAAAGTCCAAACAATAAAAGCAAGGAAACCGCCTGTTTCATCTTGTGCTTCCCGAATGCGCAGCAAGTGCAGGACTCTTTCTTCAAGGGTCTCACCAAAACCGATGACCATGGTTGCAGTCGTATGCATACCCAAGCGATGAGCCGTTTGCATGACATTCATCCAGTCACGCCATGAGCCTTTTAGCCGGCTGATTTTCATGCGGATGCGATCATCCAGGATCTCTGCGCCACCACCTGGAATGGAATCCAACCCTGCATCCCGCAATTCGCGAATCACTTCCTCTAAGGTGAGGCCAGATACTTCAACCATTTTCATGATTTCAGCAGGAGAAAAAGAATGCATATGAATATTAGGGAAACGTTTTTTGATCTCACGCAATAAATCGGTATAATAGCTAAAAGGCAAGTCTGGATTGGTTCCTCCCTGCATGAGAATCTCTGTCCCGCCTACATCCACAGTCTCCTGTATTTTTTTGAAAATCTCCTCGTTAGACAGGACATAACCTTCTTGATGTCCAGGTCTACGATAAAAAGCACAGAAACGGCAATACGTATCACAAACATTGGTATAGTTGACATTACGACCAATCACAAAGGTTGCAATTGGTTCCGGATGTCTTCGCTCCATCAATTGATTGGCTACCTGACCGATTTTCTCAATCTCATCACTTTCCCACAGCGCAATCCCTTCTTCCAATCCCAACCGCTCACCATCGAGCGCTCTCTTTAGGATCGCATCAATGTTTGACATATATCTCACCACCATTATCTAACCATCAACCCATGGATTTAAAAAAGTCATCATGTTTATGTTATCACAAGTCCACAAAAAAACTCCATCTCTTTACCATAAGAGTGGAGTTGATTGCCTATGTGACGGTTTGTTCACTTTTTGTCGTTTTATGATGAATCCAGGTGGTTTTGGATTGATAGGGCGTTCGCTTGACCGGAATCGTTCGCTGATCTGGAAAACCGAGATAGATAAAGCCCAGAACTTCTTCATGTTCTTTTAATTGGAATATTTCTTTGGTGCGAGGGTGTGTCAAAGCATGACCGGTTCGCCAGATGGCTCCCAATCCCAATGCATGAGCGGCCAATAGCATGTTTTGAATGGCCGCACACCCTGCAGCGAATTCTTCCCTTGGTATCACATGTGGTTTCACAGAAGGAGATGAAATCACAATAATAATGGCAGGTGCACGAAAAGCCTTTTCCATTTGCTGATTCAGTTTCAGCTGGCTTTCCTCCTCTGCCGTGTTTTCCAACTGCTCTTTCAACAGTTCCACATAAACTTCGCCCAATAACTCACGACCTTCTCCCTGCAAAACGATAAACCGCCATGGTTCTGTCAAAAAGTGACAAGGCGCCCAAGTAGCTGCTTCCAATACCTTTTCGATTAAATCTTGGGGTACTGGATCCGGTTTCACTTTTCGAACACTTCTTCGTGTGCGAATCGCTTCAAACACATCCATATTTTGTCCACTGCTACCAGATGAATCATGCTCACATCTTTATGGATCAAAAATAGATTTGTGAACCTTTTTTCATCTGTCGCAGTGTTCCCCCTTTCTTCCTATATCATCTGCGTCTACTACATCTATTATTCGATAAAGATTATCATTTTCATTCTATTCCCAACAAAAAACCTTATCATCTGCTTGTGCTATCCACTTTTCATCGTATAACTTGTTTTAATTTTAACAAAAACAGATCTGACTGGCGAGAGGATAAAAACCCTTCCTTGTCCGATTCGCTTCACTCATGAAGGCTGTTACCTCGAATATCGGCCATCCAAGAACCAAAATAAAAAAACCTCATCGTTTATAAACGATGAGGGATCTGGTGCCTAGGGCCGGACTCGAACCGGCACGGTAGTCACCTACCGCAGGATTTTAAGTCCTGTGCGTCTGCCAATTCCGCCACCCAGGCAAGTTTGCAATTGGAGCGGAAGACGGGATTCGAACCCGCGACCCTCGCCTTGGCAAGGCGATGCTCTACCCCTGAGCCACTTCCGCACTGGTGGTTCGGGACGGAATCGAACCGCCGACACGAGGATTTTCAGTCCTCTGCTCTACCGACTGAGCTACCGAACCGGACAAAGAAGATTATATCATGATTATTTTTTATACGCAATAACTTTTTTAAAAAAAATTTTTGGGCCTAATTCGATAACGATTCACGGCGGTTAGGCCCATTTACCGCAAGCGGAATGACATAATGCCGTATACGTTCCATAATCCGTTTCGCTTTCATCCAGTCAGCATTCCCTTTGGAGGAATAGGCTAAGTGTTCTTCCAGTTGATCTAGCGACATGTTCGAAGTAAAAACGGTCGGTAATCGTTCTGCATAGCGGTAATGCAAAACGGCTCCAAGAATCTCATCCCGTTTCCAAGGTGTCAAATATTCGGCACCGATATCATCTAAAATCAAAACATCTACCTTTTTTAAAAAGTCCACCTTCTCACTTAAGTTGTTCTCATGGATCGAATCGCTGATATCACGCATAAAATCAGGAAGATAAACCATATAAGAGCTTTTTTTATACTGAATGATTTCATTCATGATCGCACCGGCGATCCGACTCTTGCCAACACCAAAAGGGCCATATAAATACAATCCCTTTTTGGGCTTCCCATTCGCAAACTGATTACAAAAATCAATAGCGGCATCAATGGCATGAATCCTTCCCATATCATAATCCAAGGTTTCGAATGAAGACTCCAATACATCTTTTGGAATATGATAACTACGGATCAGCGATTGAACCTTGAACATTTCCTGCTGGACTTTCCATTTTCGACAAGGTTGCATACGGAATTCCAAATAACCCAGTTCATCCACCAATTTTGTAAAATGGCCTTTCATCATATTGGGACAAGTATCCAAACCGGGACAACGCTGACAATTCTCTTTTTCAGTCAGCCATTGTTTGAGTGCATTCACGGAGTGTTTATAAACGGACAATGGAATTTCTGGATGCTCACGGATATAAGCCTGTAACAAAGGATGTTGCATGATCTGCTCAAATTCCTTTGCCAAAGCCATCCGCTTCCCTCGATTCAACCATGGTTTCACCACTTCACCAATTTGTTTCATGGTGTACGCTCCTCTTCCCGCCAGACTCGCTTCTGCTGCTCGCGCATCAGCGACAGTTTCGCTTTAATTTGTGCTTGCTTTTTTAACAAATCTTCATCCGACATCTGTACAACAGGCTCCATAGGCTGCAAGACTTTGCTTGGGCGCTCCAGTTGTTTGCTTTTGGCCAACGGAATCACACCTTGTCTTTCTTTCCTTTTCGTTTCCTGTTGCTGCCTTTTTCCATTTCGCATCTCTTTCCGTGCCTGTTCTCTCGCCTGTTCTACCGTTGAAATCCCCAACCGTTTCCAGTGACCCGCTATTTTTTGTACCAAAGAACGTGGCAATTTCCGATCATGTTTTTGCAAAACATAATCAAGTAAAACATTGACGACACCATGTGGCAGGCCATAGTCTCGAATAAGCGATTCTACCAAATCAACGTCACAATCAGGGATCTTGGCTCCATCATGGTAAAAAGACAACAACTCGAGCGGCGAAATGGTTGCGAGCTGCTGAAAGTAGCGGTCTTCTTCCGTCAATGGCTCCTGAATTGGGGAGTCATCCACGTTTGGTTTGGCACTTTCCAGTTGGCGTGGATGAATTCGTTTTGAAACCATTGGGGAATTGCCAAATCGAAACTGGTATTCACTCTTGACAAACGATCGCAGGCGATCCATATCGATCTTGCCTCGCCCTGTAATCGTTGGATCTTGCAATACTTTCAGCAAATCCCATGCATCCAGTTGGTAAAGAAAACAGATTTCCTTCAATTCGGCTTCCAGCTCTTTCGTCCAGATCCTCGGATCCAGCTGCGTACTTAAATGCAGCTTGATCACGGATAAATCATCATCACTCCACTCTGGAAATTTGCCTTCGGCCAAATGATCATCCATGTGTTCCCATGGTTCCAGATCCTTTTGTATTTCCGCAGCCTTTTGCATCTCTCGAGGGGACAGACTGCCAAACACTTCCCGGAAGGATTTGGTGATATTTTTGCTTGACTGAATGGATTCAACCGACTTGGGTTGAATAAACATTTTTTGTAATTCCATATAACGATCCTTGCCTAACAGGTTATACAATGTCAGGCTAAAGATTTCACTATGGAAAAACTTCACAGGTGACAGTGGGGGAATCAATTCAAATTCATAGTAGCAGCCATCTTTCAGATCTTTTTTCTCATAAGTGTTTAATAGACCCACTCCCTCGAGTAAATGCCTTGCCTCGATGATTTGCTTGGAAGAAAGAGATAGTAACTTAAGAAGATAGGACTGTGGATGGATTTCAGATACTCCCGCACGATGCAATGGTAATTGGTGATACAATGTGATATATAAACCAATCGCACACGTTCCCACAATCGGCTGATATAAATGAGTGAGCACGAGCAAATCCGTGCTATGTAATGGTCTATGTGTACGACAACGCCATCCATACCCCTGCCAAAACATCGCCATGAATAGGTCCTCCTCCAATAGGTCCAAGCATCGTTCGTTCATTGTACCACAGGGAACCCGGGAAGATACAAACGTTATTTTTAACCAATTAGACCTGAGAATCTATTCTTTTTTCGGTCTTATGCCTCCGTCGAGAACGGTTCAGCAAATCTTCCAGTTCTTTAACAAACACGTTAATATCTTTAAACTGCCGATAAACCGAAGCAAAACGAACATAAGCCACTTCATCAACATTGATTAAACGATCCAATACCATTTCGCCTATGTGATTTGTCGAAATTTCCAATTGATCCCGTTCACGCAATGTCCTTTCAATATCCATAACCAATGCTTCCAAGTGCTCGATCGGTACTGGGCGTTTCTCACACGCACGCAGCAATCCTCTAAGCAGCTTTTCACGATTAAACTCTTCACGACTTCCATCTTTTTTTATCACAATCACAGGCTTCTCTTCGATCATTTCAAATGTGGTAAAACGCTGTGCACAACTTTCACACTCTCTTCTTCGGCGAATGGCTTTTCCTTCATGAATCGGTCGTGAATCCAGCACACGAGATCCATTATTGCCACAGTAAGGACACCTCATCTTGAGTTCCCCCTCCCATTTTCCCTCCCTTATTCAAGAGAAGAGGGCTCATATATTTTAACATAATTTCATGCAAAATCCCTTATTGATACTTCAGTCCCTGATCACTAACCTAAAAGTAAAGAAATGTTATAGATAAATTTGCAATTCGTTTGTGATTTTCCTTCACTTAAAAAAATACCGAACAGCATAAAAAATATTCTATGACTATTTCTATGATAAATTGCTTGACAGTCCAATCTTTATCGTATACATTTATTTCAACAACAATTTGACCATTGGTCAAAAGATTGAGGTAGAACATGAAGTTCCAACGTGAGAAAGTGATTCAGGTAGCCCGCTCCCTGTTTGTTGAGGAAGGGTATCAGTACGTTACCATGCGGAAAATCGCCCATGTTTTAGGATATTCTCATGGAACATTGTACTACCATTTTAAAGACAAGGCATCACTGATTCACGAAATTTTACAGCAAGATTTTGCCCATATGAGAGAAAAGATGACACAAGCCACGCAAAAACAAGGAGAACCCATCAGCCAGTTGCGTACGGTGATTTATACATTTATCCGCTTTGGTATTGATCATCCTCATCATTATCGTCTGATGTTTGTCGAAAAGGATCCCGATTTCGCTATCTTCCAATTAAAAGAAGCAGATGTAACCTTTCAGATTTTACTGGATATGGTTCATCAGGCAGCTGCTGAATTGCAGGATTTGCCGCCTAATCAAATCGCCTGGATGATTTTTATGGCAGCACATGGCTTTATCTCTCAAAACATCGCCGATCAAACACCATGGGAAGCTCTTTCTTCCCTGGCTAAACATTATATTGACATGGTTATACAGGGATTAAAAAAACAATAATTTTTTTTAAACACATTTGACCAATGGTCAAAAATGAGATGACATCATGATGAAAAAAATTGCAACAGTACTGGGAGCAACAGGCGGTATGGGTTACTGGCTGGTCAAAGAATGTCTCCGTCATGGATATCACGTACGTGCTGTAGCTCGAAGCCAAACGTCCCTGGAACAGTTGTTTCCAAACCATCCAGAACTTTCATTCATCCATGGGGATGTGATGAATGAAGAAACCGTCCAACAAACGTGTAAAAATGCCAGCGTTGTTTATCATGCAGTGAATGTTCCTTATCGTGAATGGGAAAGCAAACAGATTCCGATGATGACATCTATTCTGAAAGGAACCATCGGCTTAGCAAAGCGCCTTGTTCTGATACATCCGGTATATTCATACGGTCGTTCACAAGCTGACACCGTTTCAGAGCAACACCCCACTGAACCACACACGAAAAAAGGAACCATCCGCAAACAAATGGAAGAAATGCTCATGCAAGCATATGAACAAGGGCAAATCGAAGGAGTAATCATTCGCTTGCCCGATTTCTACGGTCCCAACGCCAGAAATACTTTTCTTTATATGATTCTTTCATCCCTTCTCCAAAAGAAAACAGCCTATTGGTTGGGCTCAACCTCGCTGGAACGTGAGTATATCTATGTTCCTGATGCCGCTAAAGCCATTTTACAACTTGAAACACAACCTGTACTAAAGCATACGATCTGGAATATCTCAAGCGGCGAAACGATTACAGGAAAAGAGATCTTATCCATCGCTTCAAAATACCTGGGATACGAGGCCAAAGTACAGGAAATACCCTATTGGATGCTCAAACTCATGGGATGGTTTCATCGGGATATGAGGGAACTTACCGAAATGTTTTATCTTTATGACTCCCGTTTTATTTTGGATAGCCAAGCCTTTCGACGGACTTTTGACTATTTAACCTTTACCCCCATGGAAACAGGAATCAAAGAAACCCTATTATGGATGAACCAGCTTCACCTGCGCTAATGCTAGAAAGCAAGGTTTCTTGCGATGAGGAGTCCAGACCCTTCGTCATGTATAAGGGTTCTTTATAACCCCGAGTTAAAGATCAGAAGTCATCTTCGCTTTTAGAAACAGGGTTGTATTAATGATATTTTTATTGGCAATGGTTCTCCCGATGATCTGATATCCTTCTTCAATCAGTTTTTTTTCATCGACTGGACAATACAGTAGTTGCTTTAATCCTTCAACGGTTCGTATAGCTACGATTGCACCTGGGTTCGTACAGTGAATCTGTTTCAGTATTTCTTGCTTATTGGGTACTAAACTGGCAATAAACACAAGCGAATATCCGCTATAATCCACTTCTTCTCCAGCTATATTTTCCACTTCTATGTGCGATTGTTGCCCCAATTTTCCAATCAGGGTTCTAGAAATGTCACATGCTTCTGTATGCAAATCGATACAAGTGACAGGGGCACCTGTTTGCTGTTGAAAGAGAAACGAGCTTAGCGGAAGAGGACCTGCACCAACAAAAGCGATTTTGGATGTATTCCAGCCACAACGCTGAAGTTCTTGCAATTCAGTGCATGACAGTTCAACATAATTTTTCCAATAAATAAATTGCTTCAAATCATCCCATTTCAATGGATCCCTGTTTGCATAAGCGGCTCCATAATAAAATTCCATCTCTGTCTCTGCTTGTCCTAACAATTGATACAACTCTGATTGGATGGATTTGATCGCATGATGTTGAAGAATATAAATTATCTCTTCGCGACTATAAACATCAGCCACCTGATCCACGAACAATGTTAACAGTTGGTTCACTCGATTATTTCGTGGAGATAAATCCCTTTCTTCTTTCAAGCTTTGATGTACCTTGACAATCAAAGATATCAACTGTTTGCTCTTTTCACGTAATACCAATGTGTTTACCAAACCGAAAACTCCTTTACTTTTGCCAATTTAATTTAAGCCCTCATTTCCAGTCATCGGGGCAAATGATTCGCAAATTCACCCCACTATTCGTATTTATAACGATTTATTAAATCAATATGAACTGAAAATGTACGATGACACGCGATATAAATCATAATAATTACGATTTATATTGTATAATCTGTTCTTTTCTTTGTAAATACAATTTTCGATCAATTTTTAACAGACCAACAAAAAAAGCTACTTGGTTAACAAGTAGCTTTCAAGATAGCAAAGAATCAATTTCTTTGTGGTTCTACATATGCCCGCTTCACTTCTTCACAAGAAACCGATCCGCTTACGACCCGTTCACTCACCATTTAAACCGTAACAACTTCTTCTTTTTTAGACACCATTGGAGCTCCTACATGCTTGACCAAATCGACCACACGGCAGGAATAACCCCATTCATTGTCATACCATGCTAACACTTTTACCTGATTTTCACCAATGGACATGGTTGATAATGCATCAACAATGGAAGAATAAGAGCTACCATTAAAGTCAGAGGATACAAGCGGCTCTTCGCAATAATGCAGATAACCTTTCATGGTTGTCTCAGACGCTTCTTTCAACGCCTGGTTTACATCTTCAGCGGTTGCTTTTGATTTGAGGTCAACCACCAAATCGACAACTGAAACGTTTGGAGTAGGTACACGTAAAGCCATTCCGTTCAGTTTCCCTTTCAGCTCAGGAATCACAACTCCAATGGCCTTGGCGGCACCTGTTTTGGTTGGAATAATCGACTGTGCACAAGCACGAGCCCGACGCAGATCTTTATGTGGATTGTCCAGGTTTTTCTGATCATTGGTGTAAGCATGAACAGTGGTCATCAAGCCATGTTCGATCCCAAATTTTTCATGCAATACCTTGACAACCGGTGCCAAACAGTTGGTTGTACAGGAAGCATTGGAAATAATATGGTGCTCTTCAGCATTATAAATATCTTCATTAACTCCCATTACAATCGTGGCATCTTCATCTTTTCCTGGAGCTGTAATTACCACTTTTTTCGCTCCAGCTTTCAGATGCAGCCCGGCTCCCTCGCGGTCACGGAACTTGCCTGTTGCTTCTACAACAATATCTATATCCAACTCTTTCCATGGAAGTTGCTTGGGATCACGATTCGATACCAATTTCACAAAATGACCATTGACAATGATTCCATCTTCTACAGCTTTTACTTCTTCATTGAAAATCCCATGAATTGTATCGTACTTAATCAAATGGGCTAATGTTTCCGCTGGATAGCTAGCATTGATCGCCACAACTTCAATGGAAGGATCAACGATTGCTTTTCTGAATACCATTCTTCCGATACGTCCAAACCCATTAATCGCGATACGTAACTTCATGATAAAAGTTCTCCTTCCCAGTTATCATCCATACTATTCATCCACTAATATTATAATCAGTATGACACATTTTGCAATAAAATAAAGCAAAAAAACATTTCCAACGCGAAACAGGATAATTCAATTAACAATAAAAAAGACCATTTTTTAGACAAAATGGTCTTTTTTCATGGCTTATAGTTGTATTTTTCTGCCAAATCACTATAAATGGTTCGGTACTTGTCATAGTAGTAAGTAACCCGCTCGACATAATCACGCGTTTCCTTTACAGGGATTTGATGTGAATTTTTTCGGGTGCCATCCCAAATTCCTTTGTCCAACCATCCTTTTACTTTTGTAGGCCCACGGTTATAGGCAGCTGCCACGGCTACTTTATTTCCTTTAAACTTTTTCATCAGAAACGAAATATACCAACTACCCACCTGGATATTGGTCGCCGGATCATGGATATAACTTTTAAGAGAAGGGGAGAAATTGCCATACGATATCGCCCAATCCATCGTTTCCGGCATAATCTGCATCAGTCCCTGCGCTCCTACACGTGATCTGCCCTCTGGATCAAACTTGGTTTCTACCCGAATAATGGCCATGATAAAATATGGGTCTGTATTGTATTGTTTGGCACTGTTAAATATGTACTCTTCATACTCCAGAGGATAGATCCATCTATTTAATATCGGCGTCATGACAAACAGATAAATGAGCAAAATAATGAACAGAATCGTTAATTCCCTCTTGGACGGTAATGCATTTATGGCTGGCTTGATCCACTTCTTGATTTTAGATAATTCCATATCTGATCAACCTGTCTTTCCGTATTTTCCAACGTTCTGCTATTATCAATAAGAAAATCTGCATAACGCCTTTTTTCTTCAATGGATAATTGTGCGGCAATACGGTGATAAGCCTCCTCCTTTGAAAGTTGGTTTCGTTTCATCAATCGTTCTAACTGTATCGATTCAGGTATATATACAACAATAACTTTTTCAACAAATTTGGTCAAATTCTCTTCAATCAGCAAAGGTACATCCCAGATCACGATGGCTTGTGCATCCTGCTTATAAATAAGGTTTGTTCTCTTTTCCATCTCTTTCATGATAATGGGATGTAATATCTGGTTTAACTTGAACCTAAGCGAACGATCCTTGAATATCATCTCTCCCAGCACTGCCCGATTCAGCTGCCCATTGGAAAAAAATACGTGATCCCCAAATTGCTCCCGAACTTTTCGGGCCCCTTCGGTTCCGGGCTCTACGACTTCGCGAGCAATTTGGTCAGCATCGACGATATACGCCCCTCTGGCTCGAAACATCTGGGAGACTGTGCTTTTTCCTGTCGCAATACCACCTGTTAATCCAACTCGCATGACATGACTTCCTTTCTAGAGCAAACGAATAACCCCCATTAACATCAAAAAGATGCCTGGAACCCAAACAAGCCATCGATGCCATGAATCCTGAAAACAGCGGAAGCCCATCCACATACCGATCCGCAAGAATAACACACTCATCCCGGCGATTGTCCCTGCTACAGCCAGTGGTGGCAGTCCCATAAAAGCGGCTCCCATCCCGGCTCCAAAAGCATCCAAAGATAGAGCAGTTCCAAGCAAAAAGGCTTCTGCCGCAGAAATGACACCAGATTCATCCATATCTGCTGCCACCGGCGTCTTTAAAATTTGGATCATCAATCCCAGTGTCTCCAGTTTCAATGTCCAAACTTGCACCGAAGCCACTTGTGGTTTCCTGTTCGTCCTCTCACCTGTTGGAGAATATTGGTGATAGAGAGTCCAGGCTCCCAAAGATATAAGAATCATCGCTCCAATGGACTTAGACCATTCGGGCGAAAACCACAAAGCTACCCATCGTCCGACATTCATGGCCATGAAAATGACAACACCCGAACAAATGCCGATAATCACACTCGATACAAAAGGAATGCGGATTTTCCGCAAACCATAAGTAATACCTACGCCAAAACTGTCTACACTTACTGCAAAAGCTAACCAGATGATGGACAAGCTTTGCCACATGGCGGCCACTCCTTCATCAGACAGGGAATAATATCCTATCTTATGAAGGAATGAAAAATAAATGAGTTATTTTTGACAATGTCCGCAAATATGGGTTCCTCGACCAGCAACAACCAGGCGGGTGATGGGGTTGCCGCAACGAAGACAGGGTTCATTTTTTCGGCCATATACTTGAATCTGCAATTGAAACATGCCCATCTCCCCTTCGCCATTGAGATAAGAGCGAACGGAGGCACCTCCCGCTTCAATGCCTTTTGTCAATGTCTGACGAATGGCCACATACAATTTTTCAATTTCTTCCTCGGTCAAGGAAGACGCACTTCTCTCTGGATGAATACCAGCTATAAATAAAGACTCGTCCACATAAATATTGCCCAAACCAACAAGATATTCCTGATTTAATAATACGGCTTTGATCTTCGACTTTTTCTTCACCAGAGTTTCCTTGAACCACTGCAGATCAAACGCATCTGACAGAGGTTCCACTCCCAATTTATTCAGCGGAGCATGTTTTTCCTCTTCCCCCAATGGAAACAGATGCATGGTCCCAAATTGCCGAACATCTTTATAACGCAGTTCGGTTCCATCCGTAAAGTGAAAAATCACATGGGTGTGTTTTTCAAGCGGTTCTGACTGGGCGACGACTCGATATTTTCCTTCCATGCGTAAGTGGGATACCAACACCCATGGCTCACAGCAGATTTTCAAAAATTTTCCTCTCCGTTTGATATCCGTTACTGTTGTTCCGCGTAAAGAGGAACGAAAGCGTTCCACATCGTCTGGATGTTTGATGATTCGTGGTAAAGAAACAGTCACATCCCGAATTGTTTTTCCTACAACCAATTTCTGAAGTGTACGCTTAACTGTTTCAACTTCTGGTAACTCAGGCAATGATGTTTCCCCCTGCTTTCATTTTGTTTCATACCAATTCTTACCATAGTGAATATCCACTTTTAACGGTACAGATAAGGAAATGGTTCCTTCCATAATCTCCGGTACCAACTGCTTCATAAGATCCAGTTCATCTTCAGGCACTTCAAAAACCAGTTCATCATGCACTTGCAACAAAAGACGGCTTTTGAGTTCTTTTTCTTTCATTTCTTTGTCCAAATGAAGCATGGCAAATTTAATGATATCAGCAGCAGTACCCTGGATCGGTGTATTCATGGCCGTCCGTTCAGCAAAGCTGCGCACATTGTAATTGGAAGAGTGAATATCCGGTAAATAGCGGCGACGATTGAAGAGGGTAGTGACATAACCATCACGTCTTGCTTTCTCTACGGCCTCATCCATATACCTCTTCACACCTGGATACGTAGCAAAATAGCGATCAATAAATGTTTTTGCCTCTTTGCGTGGAATATTCAAATTTTGCGCCAGGCCAAAGTCGCTAATGCCATAAACAATCCCAAAATTAACTGCCTTGGCTTGTCTTCTCATCAGTGGAGTTACTTCTTCTTTACTCACACCAAATACATCCATGGCTGTTTGTGTATGAATATCCTGATCTTCCTGAAATGCTTTTTGCAACGCCGCATCTTCTGACAGATGTGCAAGCACTCGCAGCTCAATTTGCGAATAATCAGCAGCCAGCATATACCAACCTTCTTCGGAAGGGACAAAGATCTGCCGGATGCGTCGTCCTTCTTCCAGGCGAATCGGGATATTTTGCAAGTTAGGCTCTGCACTGCTCAACCGACCCGTTGCCGTAATTGTCTGATGAAATTGGGTATGAATTTTTCCGTCTGCCCCAATTTCTTTCTTCAATCCTTCGATGTAGGTAGAATATAGCTTGCCTACTTGACGATAATGCAGAATCTTTTCGACAATCTCATGTTGCGGTGCCAACTTTTCCAACACATCTGCACTGGTCGAATAGCCTGTTTTCGTTTTTTTCAAGACCGGCAGTCCCAACTTGTCAAACAGGATCTCTCCCAGCTGTTTGGGTGAATTCAGATTAAACTCTGTTCCAGCGATGTCATAAATCTCTTCTGTCAGCTGATCCAGTGTCTTCTTTAATTCCTCCCCCAATTCGTGGAGACGATCCTGATCCACCTTGACTCCTCGTTGCTCCATTTCCGCCAAAATAAGAGCGAGCGGCATTTCCAACTCATGCAAGAGCGAACGAAGTCCAGCGGATTCGATCTCCTGTTGCAAAACAGGACAAAGCTGATAAATAGCCTGAGCCTTTCTCGCCAGATGCTGGGCTAACGCTTCTCCTTCCAAGATCTGGCGTTTGGCTCCTTTGCCATATACTTCTTCATCACTCGGCAAGATGTGTCCCAGATATTTATCTGTTACATCACTCAGTTCCAGCTGGGTTTCGGATGGATCAAGCAAATAAGCAGCCAACAGGACATCAAACTGCATGCCATGGATATCCAGGCCCATATTTTCCAGTAAAATCTTTGATTTCTTACTATCATAAACGACTTTAGATCGATTTGGATCCGCTAACCACTCTTGAAATTCTGGCCAATGTAAGGCAAGTGATACGGGAATATACACACTTTCTTCCCCATTTGACAAGGCAAACGCAATTGCCTCTGCACGATGAGGATTCTCAGCCGTTGCTTCAACGAAGACAGCCAATCGTTCCAGTTGAAAGAAGGGAGCGAGCTGTTCCAGGTTATCCTCAGTAGCCATCATATATTTCACTTCTTTCACATCTATAACGGCTGCCTCGTCCGAGTCTTTGGCAAATCGCTCCAATAAGGATTTAAACTCAAGACGTTTAAAGATCTCCAAAACTTTTTCCAAATGATATCCCGTATAAATCAAATCATCGATGTTCATCTCCAAAGGAACATCGCAATAAATGGTCGCCAGCTTTTTGCTTAACAAAGCCTGCTCTTGATGTTCCCGTACTTTTTCCTGCAGCTTCTTGCCGGAAATCTGATCAATATGCGCAATAATCTCTTCTACACTTGAAAATTGATGTAACAGTTTGAGAGCCGTTTTTTCACCCACACCAGGAATGCCTGGAATATTGTCAGACGGATCTCCCATTAAACCTTTCAGATCGATGATCTGTTCAGGCGTTAAGCCATATCGATCATCCACCGCTTTTTTATCATAGCGAACGGTATCCGAAAGTCCTTTACGCGGAATCAGGACATGAACATGATCCCTTACCAACTGCAGCAGATCCTTGTCTCCACTGATGATCAATGTTTCTACCTGTTGTTTTTCCGCCAGATTGGCCAACGTTCCGATTATATCATCAGCCTCATAGTTTTCCATTTCAAAATGGCGAATCCCAAAGGCATCCAGTACCTCTTTGATCAAAGGCAACTGTTCAGACAGTTCTACTGGTGTTTTCTCTCTTTTCCCCTTGTACTCCTGGTAGTCTTTATGACGAAAAGTTGTCTTTCCCGCATCAAAAGCAACTAACAGATGGGTAGGCTTTTCTTCTTCCAATATTTTTAACAACATGGTTGTAAAACCGTAAACCGCATTGGTGTATACTCCACTGGAATTCGACAGAAGTGGCAAGGCAAAAAACGCACGATAGGCAATACTGTTTCCATCAATCAAAACCAATTTACTCACTGGATTCATCGCACCTTTACTCAAAATTAATTCCGTACCCGTTAAAAACAAGTTTATTGTAACATGTGTTCCCACTATTCTTCCAGTTATATACATGAGAATTTAACGAACAAACGTTTTCGGTATTAACATCCATGCACAAAGCAAAAAAACCGGTTTCCTAACTAAAGAGAAACCGGTTTTTCGCCTATGCTTTTTCGTTTTCAGGATACCATCTCTTCCTCCATCACTGAAGGCAGCGGATCTGGGAATCGGGTCCAATCATCCTCCATTTCCTCATCCGTTAGCAATAGTTTATCCAATTCTCGAACGATTCTCTCTCGATCCAGATCAATCCCGATAAACACCATTTCCGTCATCCGATCCCCCCACCTTTCATCCCAGCTTTCCTGAAGCTCAGGCTGTTCCTGAAGAATGGCTTCCTGCTCAGATTGTGGCAGATCGGCGACCCATTTTCCCATCAATCCAATCTGAATCGACGGTCCTGCCTGGCTAAGACTAAACGCATAACTCGGTCGTGTAGCCAGCCAAATCATCCCTTTCGCTCTTACAATCTCTTCCGGCCATTCATCAAACCATTTCATCAAACGCTCTGGGTGAAACGGACGACGTCTCCGATAAACAAAAGAAGAAATCCCATATTCCTCCGTTTCAGGTGTATGCTCATTTTGCAGCTCTTTGATCCATCCAGCCGATTGACTTGCTTTTTCAAAATCAAAGAGACCTGTGTTCAGGATATCCT
Organism: Thermoflavimicrobium dichotomicum; assembly: GCF_900114055.1. Taxonomy (GTDB): domain Bacteria; phylum Bacillota; class Bacilli; order Thermoactinomycetales; family Thermoactinomycetaceae; genus Thermoflavimicrobium; species Thermoflavimicrobium dichotomicum. The sequence goes on from NZ_FORR01000002.1 coordinate 107,471, forward strand.
TTGGATCGATTTTTCCATGCTCCGCACAAATGATTCTGGCTTCTGGCTGAAGTTTTCGCAAGACTGCTTCTAACTGTCTCAAATCTTCTTCCTTGACCAGATCACACTTATTAAGAATCAGTACATCACAAAACTCAATCTGGTCAATCAGCAAGCTCACAACATCGCGCGTATCTTCTTCACCTAGCGCCTGCTGCCGATCCAACAGCGTTTCTCCAGAAGAGAAATCATGCCAAAAACGATAGGCATCAACCACTGTCACCATGGTATCCAATCGGCAAAGAGATGAAAGATCAATTCCATTTTCCTCATCCATATAGGTAAATGTCTGTGCTACAGGAATCGGTTCACTGATGCCTGTGGACTCGATCAGAATATAATCAAACTTTCCTTCTTTCGCCAGCTTTTCCACTTCTTTTAACAGATCTTCACGCAATGTACAACAGATGCAGCCATTTGACATTTCCACCAACTTTTCTTCTGTACGCGATAACCTTGCTTCACGATCAATCAAATCGGCATCGATATTGATTTCACTCATATCATTCACAATCACAGCTACTTTAAGCCCTTGTCTATTATTTAACACATGATTCAAAATCGTCGTTTTTCCTGCTCCCAAATAACCGCTCAAGACTGTTACGGGTATTTTCTTCATATCTTTCTTCCTTTCTTCTACTGTCTATCTCTTTTATATCGTAATGATTACGATTTGTAAATAGGAATCATTACGATATAAAAGAGATATCTGGTTTTCATTGACTTCAAGCTATAGAAAGGATGATTAGCTATTATGTTTAAATCCATTATAGTGGCCACCGTAAATGCCCATCAAGCTAAGAAAAAGTACCCCCAAAACGAAAAAAATGGGCTATGTTGTAGAAAGGATGTATTTTTTTCGTTTTGGGGATGTAAAGAGATCTGTTATTAACTCCCCAATCCCAAAACAGATAACACAATAAAAACCCCTCTCTAGCCTGCATATACACGACCAAAAAAAAGGAAAAGCTTGGAAAGTAGCAATCACTCCATCTAACGCCCGAGCTAAACCCCCAGATACTCCCTAATAGACAAAAAAAGAGCTTTTTAAGGGTCATACACTCAGTCTGAAGATATCCAAGTGAAAGTTTCCTTCAAAAATCCCTTTACTCCTTCGCCCCCTGTCAAGTGTAACCAAACTGGACGATTGGCTTCTACACGTAATTCGAAATTTAAAAATGGACAACATAAACGTTCTAGTGAGATAAATTCAGCAAGCTTTATGATCATAGAGGACTCTGCTGGATAACAAACAGCATATCCGTTGGGAAGTTCGTATGTCTCCAACCGACATTTTGACATCTCTTCTATAAGTTGCTCATATTTTTCTCTTTGTTCTACGGTCATTGCCGAAGGTACACATGCAATAGGAATATGAGCGCTCATATGATCCTCTTTCATAGAAAATCCCTCCTAACCAAGATATAGTTGAGTATAATACTTAAAGTAAACTTTAAGTCAAAGAGGTAAAAATATGGTGGATCTCACGATTGGACAGATAGCGAGTAAAGCGAAAGTAAATCCTTCTACCATCCGGTATTATGAATCAATTAGATTACTTCCAGAGCCAAAAAGAGTGAATGGTCAGCGACGTTATTCTGATGACATCTTAAATCGAATCAAGTTCATAAGATCGCTCAACAAGCAGGATTTACCGTTCAAGAAATCAACTCTCTTTTAGAAGGATTTGAAAATAAGATCCCTCCTTCTGAACGTTGGCATACTATGGCAATAAAAAAATGTACAGAACTTAAGAAGAAAAAAAAACAAATCGACATGATGATAAAAATATTGGAAGAAGGATTAAGTGTCAGTGTCTTACTTGGACTGATTGTCTTCTGAATGTAAAACCAGATTACACACGCGAGTAAAAAATCCCTGGATTTTGCCAGTGATTTTCTTCTTAGCTATATGCATATGATTTAGCTTCTAGGTATCAGCATAACTATAACGCCAATTAGACAGATACTAGCTCCGATCCAGTCATATAAATCTGGAGTTTTTTTATCAATCCCCCATCCCCAGAGAACCGAAAGCACGATAAAAACGCCTCCATACGCCGCATAGACACGACCGAAAGAAGGAAACGATTGAAAGGTGGCGATAATCCCATAAAAAAAGAGAGATACGCCACCTAATGCTCCTAGATACCAAGGCTTTCCTTCTCGTAACCAAAGCCAGACTAGATATCCTCCACCGATTTCTGCTAATCCAGCAAGTAGGAACCATAATAATACCATGATAAACATCCCTCTTTCGTCTCATTTAGCTCCATTATATCTTTGACAATCATATAAGCATATGATTATATATTGATGAGGTGATGAATAGAATGGATTGGGAGCAATTAGCCGAATTTCACAAAGCCCTCTCAGATAAAACCCGCTTACGCATCCTTGCCTTGCTTAAAGTTGAGGAGTTATGTGTATGTGAATTGGTTGAAATTCTTCAAATGACTCAACCTGCAGTATCCCAGCATGTACGTAAACTCAAAAACGCCAAGTTGGTAAAGGAACGTCGAAACGGACAATGGGTGTTTTACTCCCTGGATGGCTCTATATACCCTTTCATCGAGTCCGTATTAGACACGCTTCCAGATATGAGGGATGAAGTTGAGGCATTGAAGAAAAAAGGGCTCAAGGTCAGTTGTGATTAACATTACCGTTTATCTGGAAAGGTTGTGTACGAATGAGTGGAGTGATGCGAAGACTTTCATTCTTGGATCGATATCTAACCTTGTGGATTTTTCTCGCCATGATCATTGGTATAGGTTCTGGTTATCTGTTTCCAGGAATGGTAAAAGCTCTTACCGGTTATCAGGTGGGAACCACTTCAATCCCCATTGCTATCGGTTTGATTTTAATGATGTATCCTCCTTTGGCCAAAGTCCGTTATGAAGAGCTTGGTCAAGTTTTTCGCAATGTCCGTATTCTGGGGTTGTCTCTAATTCAAAACTGGGTGATTGGCCCGATCTTGATGTTTGTGCTTGCCATTGTATTTTTGAAAAATGACCCGCCATACATGATTGGACTTATTCTCATTGGATTGGCTCGTTGTATTGCGATGGTCATTGTTTGGAATGATCTAGCAAAAAGGAAATCGTGAATACGCGGCGGGTCTCGTTGCTTTCAACTCCATCTTCCAAATTCTTTTCTATTCTGTTTACGCCTATCTGTTCGTCACACTTCTTCCAAAGTGGTTAGGGCTCAAAGGTGCTGTTGTAGATATCACCATGGGCCAAATCGCAGAAAGTGTTCTTATCTATCTAGGGATTCCTTTCTTTGCCGGGATGATCACGCGACTCATTTTGGTAAAAGCCAAAGGACGTGAATGGTACGAAAAAAGTTTCATTCCAGTAATCAGTCCCATTACCCTGATCGCCTTATTGTTTACCATCATTGTCATGTTTTCTCTGAAAGGGAATTTGGTCCTCCGTTTGCCATTCGATGTCATCCGAATCGCCATCCCTCTACTGATTTACTTTGTGGTGATGTTCCTTGTCTCTTTCTACATGGGGAAAAAAGTGGGCGCAGATTATTCCAAAACGGTTTCTCTTTCCTTTACTGCAGCAAGCAATAACTTTGAGTTAGCGATTGCCGTGGCGATTGGGGTGTTTGGTATCAACTCGGGTGCCGCTTTTGCAGCTGTAATCGGTCCGCTTGTAGAAGTTTCCAGTCTTGATTGGACTTGTCAACGTAGCGTTCTGGTTTCAACGTAAATATTTTCAGCAAAAACAGCTTTGTTGAACGATAGTAACTTTTTAGGAGGTTTCCTTATGAATAAAAAAATCGTTTACTTCCTTTGCACGGGTAACTCTTGCCGTAGCCAAATGGCTGAAGGGTTCGGAAAAAAATATCTGAGTGATCATTATGATGTATATAGTGCAGGAATTGAAGCACATGGCTTAAATCCAAAAGCAGTCAAAGTGATGGCGGAAAAAGGTATAGATATTTCCAAACAGACTTCAGATATCATTGATCCCGAATTGTTAAATAAAGCCGATTACGTGATCACTCTCTGCGGTGATGCCCATGATAAATGTCCCCTGACACCTCCTCATGTAAAACGGATGCATTGGGGATTCGATGATCCAGCCAAAGCACAGGGAACGGAAGAAGAGGTATGGGAAGTATTTCGTCGAGTCAGAGATCAAATCGAAGCTCGTATTATCCAGTTTGCTAAAGAAGGAAAATAACAGCTTGGGCTGAACCAGCAGGATTAAAAGCAGCCATTTATTTGGTACGTGCCAACATGCATTCACTCGTTATCGAAGGCCCTGAACCGGGAGAGTAGTCTATCCATTTTCCATCTAAATTTCCGTGTTTTTCATAAACTCCTACTTGGAGTACCGCCAGCATTTTGCAAAAAACCTACGCTAAGTGTTTAACTGATCCAATAAGTCGATTTTTTGCAACGCTAAGAAACCGGTCTTATATATGAACCATTTATTTCTTTATCCAGCACAACAAGATAGCCTGTTTACATCTTTGTCAAACGCAAGAGCCGCTAATTTTAATCCTTCAGCCATCGTCAAATAAGGCGCAAGCGTCTCCCGTAAATCCTTGACAGTCAAACCGAATTTGACAGCCAAAGTAGCTGCATAAATCACTTCTCCTGCGTTTTCCGCTACCATATGAACTCCCAGTATTCTTTGCGTTTTTGCATCAGCCACCAATTTAATTACACCAGTTGTTTCGTAATTCACTATAGCTCTTGGCACGGCATCCAATGGCAACACGGATGTTTTTACTTCATGTCCCTCTACTTTCGCTTGCTCTTCCGTCAGTCCCACAGTAGCAATAGCTGGATTTGTAAATGTTACCTTAGGGACGACACGAAGATCGATTTTTCGCTGATTCACACCTAACGCATTTTCTGCTGCAATTGCTCCCTCATAGGCTGCAACATAAACAAACTGTGGTCCCATCGTCACATCTCCCGCGGCGTAAATACGCGGATTGCTTGTACGTAAGTATTCATCAACGATGACTTCATTGTGGGAGCCAGCCTTCACTCCGGCGGCGTCGAGATTGAGGGATTCTGTATTGGGCTTTCGTCCTGTAGCAATGAGGAGATGTTCCGCTTCCACCACTCTTTTTTCGCCATTCACCGAGATATAAACGCGTTTGATCGTTCCTTCCATTTCTACTCGTTCAAATGTCACGTTAGTGAGCAGTTGGATTCCTTTTTCGCTTAATGCTTTCGTTGCCGCATCGGCAATTTCAGGGTCGGTCTTCGGCAAAATACGCGAACCTCGTTGCAGTAATGTGACTTCAGATCCTAAATGATGAAAAAGGTTGCTCAATTCCAATCCTACATACCCGGCTCCGATGACAGCAAGCCGTTTGGGAACTTCTTTTAACTCAAGAGCCGTGGTACTGGTCAGATAATCGACTTCCTGCAGGCCAGGAATGTCCGGAATCGCTGGAGAAGCGCCCGTTGCAATGAGAAAGCTTTTTGCTGTTATTTTTTGCCCATTCACTTCAACCGTTTGTCCATCAACGAACCGAGCTTCCCCTTGAATCAAGGTAAAACCGTAAACATCAATTAGATTTACATATTTTTGTTGTCGAAGCTGGTTGACCAGTTCATTCTTCTGCTCAACCAATTGTGCCAAGTCAACTGGACCGACGAAAGTATGAAGTCCCATGAAAGGATTTCTCAGAGCCAAATGGTTAATTTCACCGGCACGCAGCATGGTTTTTGAAGGAACACAACCAATATTGACACAAGTCCCGCCAATGGTGCCGCGTTCTACCATCGCAACCCTCACTCCATGTTTAGAAGCTTCAATGGCTGCGGAAAATGCGGCACTGCCCGATCCGATAATCAGTAAGCCATAATCTCCCTCTTTAGTCGATTCAGGAGTATCGACATAAACGATTTCAGGATCACCCGACTTGTATCCGATATTGTCAATCGCTTGTTTCACATTTTCAATTTCATTTTGTAGATCGATCTGAAAAGTCGCTTCTCCTTTACAAAAATCGGCTGTTACCTGTTTGGCACCAGCTTTTTCGCTTGCTTTTGTCACATGTTCTTCACAGCCCTTACATATCATTCCCTGAACCGGTATACGAATGTGAATGGTTGTCTTCGCCATTCGTTTTCCCTTCTTTCATTATCATTCCGGGAGCACATTAAAAAAGTTTGCCCGTTTTTCTTCAAGATCGTCCAGCAATTTTTCCATCGCCATGACGTCGACAAATTGCCCATCCAACTTTCCTTGATTCTTGAATATGCCAACCTCTCGAAACCCGGCTTTTCGATACAAACCCTGTCCTGGGTTAAATGGGAAGGTGAATAAGACGAGTTTATGAAAACCATTATCTTTAGCCTTTTTTTCTAAAGCTTGAAGCAATTTGGAACCGAGTCCTTTTCCTCGCCAATTGCGGTCAATATAGATCGAAATATCTGCAACGCCTGCATATGCACAACGATGGGAATAAGGATTTAGCGATGCCCATCCTTGGATATCTTGTCCGTCCGTAATGACTAAAACGGTATACCGCCCGGAACGTTCTTTAAGCCACTGAGACATTTCCTTCACTGTTTTGATCTGTACTTCCAGTGTTGCAATCCGATCTTCAATTCCCTGATTGTAAATATCCGTGATTCTAGGCAGATCCTGCTCTGTTGCTTTCCGAATCACCCAGTTTGGTTGCATCGTTTTCTGCCCCCCCGTTATATCGATGTTGGAGCTCTTCTTGAAACATTTTCAAAGTGAAATAGTTAATCATGTAGAAATTCCATTTTCCTACTTTGGTTTCATTCACTAATCCTGCATTTTTTAGTTCCCGCAAGTGATAAGAGACTTTTGATTGAGCCATCCCTAGCGCATCCTGAATATCACAAACACAGACTCCCCCAGTACAACAAGTCACTGGAGGAGAGCTGGACAGTTGATCATATCCTGCTTGAATGAGATCCAATATGCGGAGGCGAATGGGATCACTCAATGCTTTCGAAATGGCAGCGATTTGTTCTGTGGTAAGAGCCATCCGTTACAACTCCTTACATTCATCATGAGTTATTTAGAGCTTCCGCAGGATGAGGCATTTTCTTGTGACGATTTTGGGTCTTCAAGGCAACAGGAAGCAGGCTCATCATTTTGTTCCACATCTTCTAGAACGGTAAACATTTCCCATCGATGTCCATCTGGACTCGTTACCCAGATTTTATCTTGTCTGGCGTAGCAGCAATTTGTGTTCATCTCATCAAAGGTAGCGAGTCCTGCCTGTTGCAGTCGTTCTCTGACATGCAGGACATCCTGAGTAGAAGCGACTTGAATGCCCAGATGGTTGATTCCACCACTCACTTCTCCACCTTCATTGAGAGTAAAGTTGAGTGCTGGTTGTTCTAAATCAAATTTAGCATACCCTGGTTTCACTTTGACAGGCTGAACTCCAAAAAGATTCGTATAGAATTGGATGGATAGTTCCAAGTTTTTGACATTAATCGCCAGGTGAGGTTTTAAAATCATGCTGGCACTCTCCTTTTTATTGATCGGTTAGATTTTGTCCGAGCAACATAATTGCTCTTGTAAATATTCAGGATAGCGCTGATGAAGTAACTGTTTCACCTGCTGGATAAACGTAGTTAGCATACTCTTCTTTGAATGTTGAGGTCTATTACATAACTCTAGGCATATTTCTCGTTGACGGATTTTTGCCAGTTGCTCTACTTCATACCAACTTTGCATTGTCTATCACCTCATATCAACTTTTCTTGATATAATTATACATCAAAATATTTTGATCTGTAAATAGACAAATCAAAAAAAGTTGATATATTTATTTAAAAATCATTTCAATAACCTGCGGCCGCTTCGGACAAAAAATCTCACTAAAATGAAGCTCTAAAAATAAAACCGACTCCGTAACGTACAGAGAGTCGGTTCAATTCATCTAAAAGGTGCCTGAACGTACCCTTTTCCCGAAAGGATCCAGTACTCTTTAGGAGTTGTTATATTCCATCTGACTGCTTTTCTTTCTTCATTAGCTTCGTTCCTTTCATCTTCCAGAAGGCATAGACAAAACTGATGGTCCATACGAGTACAATTGCTCCATAAAAGATCGTGGACATTGTCATGTTTAATCCCCACGTTTTTTGCAACACGTTGGCATTGGTCAACAAAATGACTCCACCTACAGCTACGCCAAGAAGACTCGTTGGAAACACTTTTACAATCCATGCAGCCAATGGAGCAGCAAATAGTCCCCCCAGCATTAACGTAAAAACCCAGAGCCAATCGATCTGTGTCCAATCCAATGAGATAAAAAATCCCACGGAAGCAGATAGCGAAATGGCAAATTCACTGGTATCAACTGAGCCAATGACCTTACGAGGTTCCAAGCGATTTTGGCTAAGTAGAACGGGAGTACTGATTGGCCCCCATCCTCCTCCGCCTGTTGCATCCAAAAAACCGGCTACCAAACCTAACGGGACGAGAAATCTTCCTTTCTTTTTCGTATTATCTGATTTATAATAATTTTTGTTAAATAAAAAGCGCCATAACACATAAACGCCTAAGCAAAAGAGAATCATCGAAACAAAGGGTTTTACTTCGTTACCTGGTAAATGGCTTAAAAAACATGCTCCGATAAACGCACCGATCGAGCCAGGGATGATCAATCGCCAAACTGTTTCTTTATCTACATTGCCAAATCGAAGGTGGGAAATCCCGGAGGCCGCTGTAGTCACCACTTCTGCAAAATGAACCGAAGCAGAGGCAAGCGCTGGGGTAATCCCATACAGGAGCAAAAGTGAGGAAGAGGTCACGCCATATCCCATTCCCAGTGAACCATCCACAAGCTGAGCTACAAAGCCAATTAAAGATAAAATAATCAGCTTACGCACATCTTCACTTCTCCTCTCATGAGCCAAAGACTGTCGACATCCCATTGTATGCGGAAAATAAAAAAAGCTGTACTTGTTCTTGATTTTCGTACAGCGAACAATACAGCTTCCCATTAATTCAAATCCACATATTTACCTGTCTCTATATAGATCACACTCTCCGCAATATTGGTTACGTGATCACCAATCCTCTCTAAATAATGGGCAACAAAACAGAGAAGAAAATAGGATTCTGGATATTCCTGATTATGAATCGCTTTGGTGGTTTCCTTGATCATGTGATAGTTCATTTGGTCTACTTCATCGTCTTGCTTCGCTATTTTCTTCGCTAATTGAATATTCCCTGTAATGAAACTGTTAATGCCATCATGCACCATATTTTGCACTTTTTTCGCCATCTCCGGAATCCCGTGTGCCTCTTTGAACATCGTCAGTTTTTGCTCACGCATTTGAATCGTAACTTCAGCGATATCCACTGCCAAATCGCCCATTCGTTCCAAATCATTCACAATTTTCAGAGCGGCTACCAGTTTGCGCATGTTTTTCGCCACAGGCTGTTGGGTAGCGATCAGCTTGGCTACGTATTCATCGATTTCTTCTTCCAATAGATCGATCTCGGTATCTTTTTCGATGACTTCCTGAGCCAAAAATGTTTCTTGATTCATCAAGGATCGTACTGACTTATTGATCGCTACCTCTACTTTTTCTCCCATTAACAATAGTTTCTGTTTCAATTTCGCTAACGATTCCTCAAAAACACGAGACATCTTTGTCGCTCCCCTTTAACCAAAACGTCCGCTAATGTAATCTTCTGTACGCGAATCGCTCGGATTCGTAAATAGCCTGTTCGTCTCGCTATACTCGATAATTTCCCCATTCAGGAAGAAAGCGGTCATATCGGATACACGTGCTGCTTGCTGCATGTTGTGCGTAACAATCACAATGGTATATTCTTCTTTGAGCTGGATAATAAGTTCTTCCAAGCGTTCGGTTGAAATCGGATCCAGGGCTGACGCAGGTTCATCCATCAAAATCACATCGGGCTGTACAGCCAATACACGGGCAATGACCAAACGCTGTTGTTGTCCACCTGACAAGCCCAAGGCCGAGCTATGCAGACGATCCTTCACTTCATCCCACAAGTTGGCTTGTGTTAACGTGCGCTCAACAATTTCATCCAACTTTTTGCGATCCTTGATTCCATGAATGCGTGGACCGTAAGCGATATTGTCATAAATGGACAAAGGGAACGGGTTGGGCTGTTGGAAAACCATTCCTACATGTTTACGGAGCAAAACCAAATCCTGTTCTTCACTGTATACATTTTTTCCATCGATTTTGATCGATCCTGTTGTTCGTACACCTGGAATCAAGTCGTTCATGCGATTAATGCTCCGTAAAAAGGTGGACTTGCCACAGCCTGACGGACCGATTAAAGCCGTCACTTTTTTTTCTTCTATGTTCAGTTCAATATCTTTCAGTGCCTGATTCTCTCCATAATACAGGTTAAAGTCGTGAACCACGATTTTGTCCGCCACACACCAACAACTCCTCTCGGGTCAAATTAACCAAATCGTCCAGTTAAATAATCTTCCGTTTCCTTCCGTTTTGGTCTAGTAAATAATTGTTCGGTCGGGCTCCATTCAATCAGATCACCCATATAGAAATAGGCGGTATAATCTGAAATCCGTGCTGCTTGCTGCATATTGTGCGTAACGATGACAATGGTAAACTCCTCTTTTAGCTCCTGAACCAGCTCCTCAATCTTGGCCGTAGAAATGGGATCCAAGGCTGAGGTTGGTTCGTCCAGAAGCAGAATTTTCGGCTTCATTGCAATCGCCCGGGCAATGCAAAGACGTTGCTGTTGTCCACCGGAAAGAGCTAATGCCGACTGATGCAAACGATCCTTGACCTCATCCCATAATCCCACTTTTTTCAAACTCTCTTCGACCATCTGTTCCTGATCTTGCTTGGATGCACCATAGAGCCGGGGAGCCAATGTGATATTATCAAAAATTGATTTGGCAAACGGGTTGGGACGTTGAAACACCATCCCCACATGGCGTCTGAGGTTAATTGCATTAATGGCCGGATCATTGATATTGACGTCTTCAATTAAAATCTCACCGGTTACTCTGGCTCCCGGAACCGTATCATTCATACGATTGAAACAACGTAATACCGTTGATTTCCCACAACCTGACGGACCGATAAATGCGGTCACGGTATTTTTATAAAATGGTAAACTCACATCTTTGACCGCATGTTTATCTCCGTAATAAACATTTAACTTTTTGGTCTCCAATTGAACGAAAGAAGACTCAGAGTTTATCCGTACTTTGCTCTTTTGCGTTTGAACCTTGAATTTCGTTGGAACCATAAGAAATCTCTCCCTTTTTATGCTTTGGAGCTCGAGGTCAAACGGGCATGAATAAAACGTCCCAACCAACGCGCAAACAGGTTAAAGATCAGCACAGCAATCACAAGTAAAGCAGATGCGCCACTTGCTACCTCTTTCGCATCAGCTACAATGCTTTCTGCATTTACCTTCCAAATATGAACAGCCAATGTAGAAGCAGGACGGAACGGATTGAGTGGTGATGTAGGCGAAGCTGGATTCCAGTCCGTAAAGTCGATCATGGGCGAAGTCATCCCTGCTGTGAACATCAATGCCGCCGCTTCTCCAAATACACGACCTGCAGCCAAAATCGTACCTGTCACAATCCCTGGTAATGCTGCGGGCAGCAAAACCCGTAAAATCGTTTGCCAATGGGTAATTCCCAAAGCCAAAGCCGCTTCTTTTTGTTCACGTGGCACTGCGGTTAATGCCTGTTCTACAATCCGAACCATAAGCGGCAAGTTAAATACCGTTAAAGCCAACGCTCCGGCAATGAGTGAAAATCCCCATCCGGTATACTGAACAAAAACCAATAAACCAAACAAACCCACAACAATAGAGGGCAAAGAAGACAAGACTTCGATACTGGTCCGGATCATTTGTGTAATACGTCCTGGCTTTGCATACTCTGCCATATAGATCCCGCCGCCAAGTCCAAGCGGAATGGTAATCAGCATCGTTAAAACCAGCAGATAAAAGGAGTTAAACAGCTGCGGACCGACGCCACCGCCACCGGTTAACAACGATCCGGGTGCCTCCGTAATAAACTCCCAATCGATCACCTGAACACCACGATATAAAATAAAGCCAATGAGGCCAATTAATATTCCTACAATCAAAAAGGTAATCAGGTAAAAAACAACCGTCGCAATCCGATCTACTAATTTCGCATTCATTGCAGTTGGTCTCTCCTTTTCGTCATCCAACGAATCAGTACGATAAAGAGCAAGGTCATGATCAATAGGATAAGAGCCATTGACCAGAGGACGCTATTATAAGTAGAACCCTGTACGGTATTTCCCATATTGAGGGTAATGATACTGGTTAATGTACTGATTGGTGTGAACAGATCAAAAGGTAAATTTGTCGAGTTTCCAATCACCATTTGGACAGCCAATGCTTCTCCAAAAGCTCTGGCCATTCCCAAAACGACGCCTGTCATCAAGCCAGGTAGCGAAGTGCGAATTAACAAACGGGAAATGGTCTGCCATCGGGTTGCACCCAAAGCATAAGAACCCTCTCGAATATGACGGGGAATGGATTGAAAGGTATCGACACTAATACTGACAATGGTAGGTAAAATCATAATTGAAAGAACAATCACGCCAGCAAGCAGTCCAAATCCCAAACCGCCAAATTGTTCACGAATAAAAGGAACAATAACGGTTAATCCCACAAATCCATAAACAACGGACGGAATTCCAACTAGAATTTCTGTGGTTGGCTGGAGAATTTTTCGTCCCCAGTTCGGAGCAATTTCGGTCATAAAGATGGCCGCTCCAATACCAAGTGGTGCACTGACAAGCGCTGCACAAACACTGACGATCAGAGAACCTAAAATAAAAGATAAAGATCCATAAGCATTTGCGCTTGGATTCCAAGTCGTTGAGAAAAAGTTGGAAAAACTGACTTCTCCTTTGATAAATGGGGCAATTCCCTTGGAAGTGATAAAAATAAGCAGAGAAAAGAGAATCACAATCAATACCCAACTGCTAACAAATGTGAGAATCCTTCCTCTTCTTTCGGTTTGCAATATCTTGGGCAATGGTTTTCGAAGTTCCTCTGATAGAGATGGTTTTGATTCCACCGTTTCATTGGATAATGGCTGTGCCATTTTTTCACCCCTCAATTAAGAAGGGGACTTAGCGTCCCCATCCCTTATTTTTGAGTGATATTTCCTTTTGCATCACGTTCTACTTTCATATCCGTTACTGGGATATAACCCAATTTGGTAACCAATCCTTTTTGAACATCAGGTGACATGATAAAGTTAATGAAAGCATCTTCCAATTCTTTGTTTTTACCATTTTTGTTGGTATACATATGTTGATAAGCCCAAACTTTCCATTTATTCGTATAAACATTCTGGTTCGTTGGTTCGACACCATCCAATTTGAGTGGTTTAATGGATTTATCGAAGTAAGAGAAAGCAAGATAACCAATTGCTCCTGGTGTTTCTGCTACAATCTTGCGAACTGTACCCGATGATTCTTCTTCCAAACCGCCTTGACCACGGAATTCCTTATTTCCTTTTAAAGCCCATTTAGCAAATGTTGCACGGGTTCCGGAGCTTTCAGGACGGTTTACAAGTACGATTTTTTGATCTTTACCGCCGACTTCTTTCCAGTTTTTAATTTTTCCTGTGAAAATATCGATCAATTGTTGTTGGGTTAGGTTATCGACTCCTACTTCTGGATGAGCTACTGGAGCCATTCCCACAACGAATACTTTATGATCAACCACTTTTTGTGGATCAATTTTATCTTTCTCTTCCGCAAATACGTCAGAGTTACCGATATCAGCTGTGTCATTCATCGCAGCGGTCAAACCTTGCCCGCTACCGCCACCTTGAACGGTTACTTGAACACCAGGGTTTTTAGCCATAAATTCTTTCGCTGCCTCTTCGATCACAGGCTGCATTGCACTTGAACCTACAGCGGTTAGAGTCCCGGAAAGTTTTTTCTGTTCACTTCCGCTGCCATTGCTTTGTTTGGTTGCTGAACCGCATCCTGTCAATGCGGTGAATACTAGAGCTACTACCCCACTGAGCAGCATTCCCTTTTTAAACATAATGAACCCCCTAGTTTATAAAAATCAATGAATCCCTCAACACTTAGTACTATAAACTCTTTTTTTTGTATCTTAATGAATCTATTGTAAAGATTACGTTAAGCTTAAATGATTACAGAAAAACAAACCAAAATATATTATTCATCTTCGTTAATGAAATAAAAAAAGAGCTTGGTTTCAAACACCAAGCCCAGCTTGTTGGCGAAGTTTTCGTTATATGCCGATTTTCCTTTTCCGTTTAGCCCTCATTTTTCTTCCGTTTCTGGCTGTTTTCTCTCAAATGTAAGGGTAAATGTCGTTCCTTTGCCCACTTCACTCTCCACATGAATTTTTCCATCGTGAACTTCAACCAAATGTTTGACAATGGCCAGTCCCAATCCCGTGCCGCCTGATGCCCGTGCTCTGGCTTTATCCACCCGATAGAAGCGTTCAAAGATCCGCGGCAAATCCTCAGGTGGAATCCCGATTCCTGTATCTGCTACTTTTAAAACCCAATGATCCTGTTTATTCCATGCAGCTACCATCACCTTGCCACCAGGCGAAGTATACGTAATGGCATTGGAAAGTAAATTGATGAAAATCTGGCGGAAACGGTCGGGATCCACTTCGATCTGGAAATCCTCCGGAATATTGAGATCCAAAGTCATTTCCTTTTCCCGGATCTGATCTTCCATCGTTTTTATTACGGATTGAATGAGCGATTGAACCGAAACCCATTTTTTATTCAGATGCAGTTTCTTCGACTCAATTCGTGAAAGATCAAGCAAATCACTGATCAAACGCTGTAGGCGAATGCTCTCATCCAAAATAATTTCCAGAAACTCCCGACAAACAGCTGGATCCTGATGGGCTCCATCCAATAAGGTTTCAGCAAATCCACGAATTGATGTAATCGGTGTTTTTAGCTCATGGGAAACATTGGCTACAAAATCTTTTCGTAACTGCTCCAAACGGCGAATCGCCGTCAGATCATGGAAAACAGCAACAACACCACAGCCGCTCGTTTCCATCCACATCGGTGTAAAACTCGCTTCCAGAATCCGTTCTTCCGGATAATACAGATGCAATTGACGGCGCAGTTTGATTCCTTTTTCAGCTACTTCCGAAATGAATGAAGAAAGATCATAAGTGGACGACAGGTCTTTATAGGAAGATCCAATCAGATCCGCTGCTGGAAGGCCAAACATGATTTCAAATGCCCGGTTGGCCAAATTAATTTTTCCCTCTGCATCAATCATCAGCAAGCCGCTCTCCATCGACTCGATGACACTTAAGAGACGTCTTTTATTTTTCCGCACTTTTTCCATTTGCCGCTGTAAACTGTATGCCATCCGATTGATCGCTTGACCCAGGCGAACAACCTCCGCGCTTCCTTCTGGTCGTACACGATGATGCCAACCTTTTTTAGCAATATCTACGGCTACCTGGGTCATTTCTTCCAACGGGCGTGAAACGCTTTTGGCGATCCGGGAGCTGGCGAATCCCGCTAAAACAAGGGATATGGCCAGCCCACCAATTAACGAAATCCACACTTCTTTCATCGATTGATTCACATCATCCAAATCGATCGCCAAACGAACAACTCCCAGCACCTGTCCGTCCCGTATGATGGGTTGAGCTACATATATATCATCATCTCTTCGTTCAACCAATGTTTTCCCCTTTTTTTTCAATGCGTCACTTACTTCCGATACTTTTTGCAGGTTTCCTTTTTTCCCTTTCGGTACCTCATCATCTCCTGATTCCCCAACCACTCGCCCCTGCGCATCGATCAAGGTTACCCGCGCATCTAACGACTTTTTATAAAGCTCGGACTGTACCTGAAACTGGTTCAGATTTTTTTCATACTCTTCCCACGGGATCAGTTTGGCTATTAATTGTGCTTCTTTTACCAAACGATTGGTTAATGAATCGATATATGAGGACTTGAGTAAAATCGCCACATAGATTCCCGTTCCAACTACTGAACACCCAATGAGTAGCCAGCACATGGAAATAATTTTCGAACGTAACGACCTCATTTATCCTTCCGACCTTCAAATTTATACCCGATCCCTCTTACTGTTTTAATATATGCTGGGTTTCGGGAATCTTCTTCGATTTTATCCCGAAGGTGGCTAACATGAACATCGACAATCCTGGAATCACCAATATAATCATAATTCCACACAGCATTTAATAACTGATCCCGAGATAACACTTTTCCTCGATGATTGACCATATAAAGCAAAAGCTCAAATTCTTTCGGGGTCAAATCAATCACTTTTCCATGTTTCATCACTTCATATCCTTCTGGATCAATGATCAAATCTCCCACACGTAACTCTGTTTTTGTCTCCTCCGATTCTTCTCTTTCTTTAAGGGCTTCCATTCTCCGCAATATTGCTTTCACTCTGGCAGTCAATTCACGCGGACTAAATGGTTTTGTCAAATAATCATCTGCACCTAACTCCAGGCCAAGCACTTTATCAAATTCATCAGATTTAGCTGTTAACATTAAAATCGGGATATGTTTCTGTTTATTCCGGACTCGTCGACATACTTCCAATCCATCCACTTTCGGAAGCATCAGATCCAAAATGATCAAGTCAGGCACTTGATTTTCGATCATGTTTAAAGCCATTTCTCCATCAAAAGCACTTTCTACCGAAAAACCCTCTTTTTCCAAGTTAAATTGTACTAATTTCACAATCGTAAGTTCATCATCTACAACCAACACTTTTTTTGCCATGCAAGGTAACCTCACTTTTCATTATTCAATCTATGTTGAGGGAATGGTTTTCCCAGGGGGTTCATTTTTATACTTTCATCATAACATATCACAGCCATTTCAAAACCCGTTCCCGTCTATCGATCCTGTGCTGATTCATCCCCATCCTGATCATAAAAAAAAACCCAGCAACCATTTGATTGCTGGGATCCATTTCATTATTGTTTATCCAATACTTTCATGACTTTGCGAACCGACTCAGCCGAACGATCCAGTGCCGCTTTTTCTTCTTCTGTTAACTCGAGTTCGATGACTTTTTCCAAACCGTTACCACCTAAAATGGTTGGAACGCCTAAATACATATCATGATATCCGTATTCCCCTTCAAGATAAGCAATCGCTGGGAGGATACGTTTTTTGTCTTTTAAGATCGCTTCAGCCATTTGAACGAGCGAAGCTGCCGGAGCATAATAAGCACTTCCATTTCCTAGCAGGTTAACGATCTCACCGCCACCTTTGCGGGTGCGTTCGACGATCGCATCCAGACGATCTTTTGGAATCAGTTTTTCCAGTGGAATTCCACCTGCATAAGAATAACGTACTAGCGGAACCATATCGTCTCCATGTCCACCCAAGACAAAACCGGTTACATCTTCAACAGACACGTTTAGCTCTTGGGCTACGAAAGTACGGAAACGGGCGGTATCCAGTACACCGGATTGACCAATAACTCGATTTTTTGGGAAACCAGAAGTACGGAACACTTCATAGGTCATGGCATCAACCGGGTTGGTCAGTACAATAATGATACTGTTTGGTGAGTATTTCACCACTTGTTCCGTTACTGCACGCATGACTTTGGCATTGGTAGATACCAGGTCATCACGGCTCATACCTGGTTTACGGGCAATACCTGCTGTAATGATCACCAGATCAGAATCAGCTGTATCTTCATAGTTACTGGTTCCAATAATGTTCACATCGAAACCTTGCACTGGACTTGCTTCCAGCATGTCTAAAGCTTTACCTTTTGTTGGGTTTTCTGCTTGTGGGATATCAACCAACACGATATCTCCCAATTCTTTTTGCGCCAACATCAATGCAGTGGTTGCACCCGTAAAACCTGCACCAATTACAGAAATTTTACGACGGCGAATCGTCATTCCCTTTTCCTCCTGTCCAATTTCTTTGTTTGATCGATCACAAATTTTTAATGAGATGATCAGCGAACTCCGAACATTTCACTTCTGTTGCACCTTCCATGAGGCGTGCGAAGTCATAAGTTACTGTTTTTTGGGAGATGGTTTTGCCCATCGCTTCATAAATCAGATCAGCCGCTTCTTGCCAGCCCAGGTGCTCAAGCATCAAGACACCGGATAAAATCACTGATCCAGGGTTTACTTTATCTAAACCGGCATATTTTGGTGCTGTTCCATGGGTTGCTTCAAAAATGGCATGTCCGGTCTTATAGTTGATATTGGCGCCTGGGGCAATACCGATTCCACCCACTTGTGCCGCTAAAGCGTCGGAAATATAGTCACCATTGAGGTTCATGGTTGCAATCACATCATATTCTCTTGGGCGGGTAAGGATTTGTTGCAAGAAAGCATCAGCAATGACATCTTTGACAATCACTTTACCGGCAGCTTCCGCTTCAGCCTGTGCACGGTTTGCTGCTTCGGTTCCTTGCTCTGCCTTGATTCGATCATACTGGGCCCAAGTAAATACACGATCTCCATACTCACGTTCAGCCAGTTCATAACCCCAGTTTTTAAAAGCTCCTTCTGTAAACTTCATGATATTTCCTTTATGCACCAGGGTTACACTCTTACGGCCATGACGAAGCGCATACTCAATCGCTGCACGAACCAAACGTTCCGTACCTTCCTGGGATACAGGCTTAATGCCGATACCGGATGTTTCTGGGAAGCGAATCTTCTTGACACCCATTTCTTCTTGCAAGAAGCGAACCACTTTTTTTACTTCCTCAGAACCAGCTTCCCATTCGATCCCTGCATAGATATCTTCAGAGTTTTCCCTGAAGATGACCATATCCACATCTTGCGGGCGTTTCACAGGGCTTGGTACTCCTTCAAAATAACGAACAGGGCGCAAACATACATACAGATCCAATTCTTGACGCAAGGCAACATTTAAAGAACGAATACCGCCTCCAACCGGAGTGGTCAATGGTCCTTTGATGGCCACCAAATACTCACGAACTGCTTCGAGTGTATCTTCTGGCAACCATTCGCCCAATTTATTATAGGCTTTTTCTCCAGCATACACTTCAAACCAAACAATTTTCTTATTACCTTTATAAGCTTTTTCTACAGCAGCATCCAAAACACGTTGGGCAGCTGCCCAAATATCCGGACCGGTTCCATCTCCTTCGATAAAAGGAATAATCGGACGATCTGGTACACGTAATGTTCCGTTTTCAACGGTAATTTTTTCACCATCTGCTGGCGGTTGCAAATGTTGGAATTTGGACATAAACACACCCCATCTTTTTGTTTCTAGTTTGAACTTGTGAGCGGTTTTTTCTCTAAAAAATTTTTGTGTGAGCGGGCAAAAATTAATTATGTAGAACTCGATAATAATTATACATAACTTAACCATCAACCGCCATGACTAAATCGATCTCCCACATCAGCCATTTTTATGATTGGCTATGGCAAAGCCGTCTTGGCCACTGCAATCTTTGTAGACAAGACGGCTATAAACCAGCGCTTAGCGCTTATCAATTGGAACATATGACTGATTGGTCAATCCAGTGTATTCAGCACGTGGACGAATCAATCGATTATCTGCATACTGTTCCATCACATGTGCAGTCCAACCCGTAACCCGGCTCATGGCAAAAATAGGGGTAAACAAGTCCTTGTCAATGCCAAGATAGGTGTATACAGAAGCAGAGTAGAAATCCACATTGGGTTTCAGGCCTTTTTTCTCATAAACAAGACTTTCGATTTGTTTGGACATCTCGAACCATTTGGTATTTCCAACTTGTTCACCAAGCTGACGAGACATCTCTTTCAAGTGCTTCGCACGTGGATCACCATCTTTATACACACGATGACCAAATCCCATGATTTTTTCTTTGCGTTCCAGTTTTCCGTTAATATAGGATTCGATCCGTTCAGGGGTTTGAATTTCTTCCAACATTCTCATTACCGCTTCGTTAGCCCCACCATGTAATGGTCCTTTCAATGCGCCTATAGCTGCTGTAATAGCCGAATACATATCAGCAAGAGTACCAGCTGCTACACGTGCAGTGAACGTAGAAGCATTTAACTCATGATCTGCATGTAATGTCAACGCTTTGTCAAATGCTCTTTTTGCAACTTCCGTTGGCTCTTTTCCAGTAAGCATATAGAGGAAGTTTCCTGCAAAGCCTAGACCTGCTTTTGGTGCAACAGGTTCCAATCCTTTACGCAAACGATCAAAAGCGGTAATAATTGTTGGAATTTTAGCTGTTAGTTTAACCGCTTTCAAATAGTTGACTTCCGGGTCATTTTTATCGGCATCTGGATCAAACATCGCCAGAGCAGAAACAGTCGTACGCAATACAGCCATTGGATGCGCATCTTTGGGATACTGTCGCAATTGTTCCAATAATACATCAGGTATAGAAGCATGCTCATCCAATGTCCGTTTTAACTCATCCAGTTCTGCTTGCTTGGGAAGACGGCCTTTCCAAAGCAAAAAAATAACTTCTTCAAATTGCGCATGGTCTGCCAAATCATCAATATTAAATCCGCGATAAGTAAGAACTCCATCAACAATGGAACTGATTTTGGACTCTAGTGCTACTACTCCTTCTAAACCTTTTGCTACGGTCATACGATCACTCCTTCACAAAGTGTGGGATCTCTATTGGGCAGTTGCGCCATAGACGGACTCTAAATGATGATAAAGTCTCTGCCCTTGTCTAGTTGTTTTTAGTTTATCATAAAATAGTTTTATTATCATCTTATGTGTTTTATGAGAAAATGGTCAACGTTCTATCAGAAAGAAAAAAATGGTATAATAGAGTTTGGTTTGATTGATATCGGAGGTAGGTTCATGTCCCAAACATACTGGTTTCAAATTTGCATGAGAACTTTGCTCGTTTTATTGATTGCTACTGCCATTTTTTTCGCATTGTATTTTATTCTGCCTCTTGTCTATCCATTTATCATTGCATGGGTTATCGCTATGTTACTCGATCCCATGGTCAATTGGCTGGAAAAAAAAGCCAGATTTCCCCGTTGGTTAGCCGTCACCCTGGTATTGTTGGTTTTACTTAGTCTGATCAGTATCTTCCTGATTTTCTTGATCAGTGAACTTGTTGTTGCCTTGGCTCGATTAGCCGATGAACTACCTGACTTTTTCAAAAAGATGACACAATTGTTCATGGACACTTTCCAAGACAACCAGAATATCAGAAAAATTGTGGAAACCGTACAAAACTATTTGACGCATAACCCGCAACACCAGCAAAATATAGTCAATAGTATCTCCAACAACATCGAGCTCATGGCCAAAAAAGTGAGTGAGCTCATTACGGAGCTTTTAGCTGGCATTGGCACATTCTTAAGCAATTTACCTTATTTTATCACCGTGCTAATCTTTATCATTTTAGCCACCTTTTTTATAAGCTTGGACTGGCCAAGAATCAAACAAAAGTTGTATCATATCACTCCCAAACCTTTGAAGAAAACGGGTGGCATGGTTTTTTATGGCTTGAAAAAAGCGCTGTTTGGTTTCATTCGTGCCCAACTTGTCCTGATCACCATCACTGGCTTGATCATGTTAGTCGGGCTTGTCATCCTTCAAATCGAACATGCGGTAAGTATTGCCTTTTTTATCGCCATTATCGACTTGCTCCCTTATTTAGGAGTAGGTGCTGCCATCGTTCCCTGGAGTCTTTATCTATTTTTGACGGATCAGTTTAGCCTGGCGTTTGGACTGTTAATTATCTATGCGGTCATCATTGTTGTACGTCAATTTTTGGAACCCAAACTGGTAGCCAACAATGTGGGGCTAGATCCCCTGATCGTCTTGATCGCTTTATTTGTGGGACTTAATCTGTTTGGTGTATTGGGGCTTATTATCGGGCCTGTAATCACTGTCGTTTTATTGACCTTAAACCAGGCAAATGTTTTTAGAGATATTTGGACCTTTATTGTAGGCAAAACAAAACATTCATAAACAACAATGGGGCTCCTTTTCCGTTTCGTTCTCATTCAACATTCACCAAAGGAAAAGGAGCCCTGACATCCAAAAGGAGACTTTCTAAACAAGCCAAGTCTATGTCAAGATGCAAGCTTTACATCGCAGTCCAAATTATGGACGATATATACGATACTCCATTTTTTTCTGTAACCATTTTACGACCAAACGCTTGATCACCTTTCGCGTATACGGAAAAACTAAAAGAAAACCTGTAATATCGGTTAAAAAACCGGGAGTAAGCAGCATGACTCCACCAACTAATATACATGCTCCATCCAAAATCGCTTCACCAGGTGGCTCTCCTCGATAGATCTGCTCGCGAGCAGCCCGGATTGTTTTAAAGCCTTCACGCTTGGCCAAATAGACACCTAGCACACCTGTCAGGATCACTAATAAAATGGTAGGGATTGTACCAATCATTTGTCCAACAGAAATGAGACCCCACAGTTCAATAATTGGCACTAAAATAAAGATGAAAACCCCAATCCAAAACATCCCACTCAACTTCTTTCGACTAAGGTTTGTGTCAACTGTTCATATATATGCGGAAAGTCTATATCCAACCTGACCCGTTTCATTTCCCGATTGACCCATAAATGCTTGGTTGAACCTGTGGCTAATAATTTATGATCTGCTTTCCGCAATATTTCATACTGGAAAATGATTTTTGAACCATTCATCTCTTCCACCTGCGTTCGTACAATTACCTCATCATCATAACGAGCGGGAGAGCGATATACACAATTCACTTCCACCAATGGGAGAAGCAATCCCAGTTTTTCCAAATCCTTATATGAGATCCCCAGTTTACGAACCCAATCTGTTCTGCCCACTTCAAACCAAACGATATAATTTGTATGATAAACAACACCCATCTGATCTGTTTCCTGATAACGAACACGTATCGTTGATTCTGAAATCATTTTTCCCTTTTCCATTCCCAACAGTTGTACCTCCCCTATTTTGCCTTCAAATAGGTATTATATCAAAAGAAAGCAAATAAAAAAAAATCCATCATTGACATGATCAGATGGATACACATATTTCACGTATATATCTCACATAATGAGAATAGCCAAACTTACTTTATCCGGTTAGAATATAAGCAAAAAGCCAATAACAAACCTTTCGATATGAAAAGCCAGAGGGAAGGAGGTATTTTTATGAAACTTCGGAAGAGAAAGCAAAGAAGGAAAAAACTTCGTTGGTGGATCTATCCGCGGTTACGGTTGATATAAATATTCATAATTTACCATGAACAGGTCATATAAAAGCGCTGGATTTATAGCCAGCGCTTTTTCCATTTACAATACATTGGCTCGTCCCGAATAAATGTGTCCTCGCTCTGCATCTACTGTAATTTCCGTTTCATTTTTCAAGAGATTCATTGCATCCTGAACACCAACCACCACAGGAATTCCCAAACTGACTCCCACTACTGCCGCATGAGAAGTCAACCCACCTTCCTCTGTAATAACGGCTCCAGCTCGCACAAAAGAATCCATCATATCTTTATCGGTCGAGCGAGTCACTATAATGGCTCCATCTACCATCTGTTTGCGAATCTCTTCAGCGGTTTCTCCGATCACTACTTTCCCATAGACCACTTGCTTTCCAATACCCTGTCCCTGAGCCAATACTCCACCGATGACATGCACTTTCATCAAATTCGTCGTACCAGGTTGTCCTACGGGCACTCCTGCTGTAATGACAACCAAGTCGCCCTGGCTCACATACTTTGTTGTCAATGAAGCAGCAATTGCTGTCTTGAACATATCGTCTGTTGTTTCACAGCTAGGTCCGAGAACAGCATGAACTCCCCAAACCAATGACAATTTTCTCATCACCGCATCATTGGGTGTAACAGCAATAATCGGTGCTTTTGGACGATATTTCGATACCATCCGTGCCGTATAACCACTTTCTGTAGCGGTAATAATCGCCGCACAATCCAAATGGGTTGCAGTATGTACAACTGCCTGACTAATGGATTCGGTAATTCCCGGATGAAATTCTCTCGTTCCTGAATAAAACCGCTCTTTATACTCCAAGGCAGCTTCTGTTCGTTCAGCAATCCGAGCCATCATTTGCACCGATTCTACTGGATACTTACCTGCAGCTGTTTCTCCTGAAAGCATAATCGCATCGCTTCCATCAAATATGGCATTCGCCACATCGCTGGCTTCTGCCCTTGTAGGCCGTGGATTCTTTTGCATTGAATCCAGCATCTGTGTCGCGGTAATAACAGGCTTACCCAATCGATTACACTTGCGAATCGCTTCTTTTTGAACCAACGGAACCTCTTCGGCAGCAATTTCTACCCCTAAATCTCCCCGAGCAATCATCAGACCATCTGACACTTCCAAAATGGCATCCAGATTATGGACCCCTTCTTGATTTTCTATTTTTGCGATAATATGAATATCTGCTCCATTCTCTTCTAAAATGCGACGAATCTCCAACACATCTTCAGGTTTTCGGACAAAAGAAGCGGCAATAAAATCGACCTGGTGCTCAATGCCAAATAAAATGTCATCTGCATCTTTTTGTGTGATACTGGGCAGATTTACTTTTATCCCTGGAAGATTAACCCCTTTTCTACTTTTCAGAACTCCACCATTTTCGACGGTACAGTAAATTTCTGTCCCTTCGACTTTATCGACAGTTAAACCAATTAAACCATCATCAATTAAAATTTTTGATCCCGGCTTCACATCTTCCGCTAGGCCTTCATAGGAAACAGATACACGCTTTTCATCACCTAGAACCGGTTCCGTTGTCAAGATAAACTTGGATCCGGCCAGCAATTCGACTTGTGGAACACTCAAATCCCCTGTGCGGATCTCTGGACCTTTTGTATCCAATAAGATCGCCACGGTTTTCCCTTCTTCTTTTGCTGCTTGGCGAATATGTTGAATCCGTTTTGCATGTTCCTCATGCGTACCATGTGAAAAATTTAAACGGGCAACATTCATCCCGCTGGCGATTAATTTGCGTAGTACATCAATTTGTTCACTGGCTGGGCCGATAGTGCAAACGATTTTTGTTTTCCGTACCATGTTGTATCCGCCCCTTTAAATCGACAGTATTTTAGACAAATCATAGAGTGACATAATTGGCTCATGTTTTTGCTGCAATGCCTTTTCAAAGTCTACACTAATCACCTCATTATTGCGAATCGCAATCATTTGCCCCGACTTTCCTTGCATTAAACATTCAACAGCTTTTGCACCCATACGACTTGCAAGCACACGATCAAAAGCGGTAGGCTTTCCTCCGCGTTGAACATGCCCTAACACCGTCAGTCTGGTATCCAAACCTCTTTCTTTCAACTCCCTGGCAATATCAACGGCACTACCTACACCTTCAGCCACCAGGATAATACTATGTTTTTTCCCACGCGCTATACTTTGTTCCAACCTAGTAACCAATTCATCCAATTGCATAGGAGATTCAGGGATGATAATTGATTCTGCTCCACCGGCCAAACCTGCCCATAAAGCGATATCTCCTGCATCTCTACCCATTACTTCTACCACAAAGATCCGCTCATGAGAAGATGCAGAATCCCGAATTTTATCCAATGAGTCCAAAACTGTATTGATCGCTGTATCAAAACCGATCGTAAAATCGGTTCCGGCAATATCATTATCAATCGTTCCTGGTACTCCAATCGTTGGAACTCCTAACCTTGCCAATTGTCTTGCTCCA
Source organism: Thermoflavimicrobium dichotomicum (assembly GCF_900114055.1). Taxonomy (GTDB): domain Bacteria; phylum Bacillota; class Bacilli; order Thermoactinomycetales; family Thermoactinomycetaceae; genus Thermoflavimicrobium; species Thermoflavimicrobium dichotomicum. The sequence continues at coordinate 133,198 of NZ_FORR01000002.1, forward strand.
CGAAATGTTCCATCCCCACCGATCGTAATCAAACCATCAATTTGATGCTTCTTCAACTGATCGACTGCCTTTTTTTGCCCTTCTTCAGTACGAAATTCATCACTGCGTGCACTATACAAAATCGTGCCACCTCGATGAATAATATCTCCTACCGCACGCAATGAAAGAGGTTTTATATCTCCCTGAATAAGCCCACTATAACCCCTGTATACACCATATACTTCCAAACCATAATAAATCCCACTACGTACGATGGCCCGAATCGCCGCATTCATGCCAGGTGCATCTCCACCACTTGTTAGTACACCAATCCGCTTCATTGTCAAATCAACTCCTTGATACTAAAATATCCTGTCCCACAGGGACAAAAAACGACCAACGAATAGTAAAAAAGAGAAACCGACTAGCGGCTTCCTTTCGATGCTGGCTCCAAATACCTTCCAATTCGAGCATATTTCTGATAGCGATCTTCTACTAACTCTTCAGGCGTCAACTTTAGCAACGAGTTCAGGTGTTTGACAATGGCCTTCTTGATATAGGCAGCTTGCTGATCTGGATTCCGATGTGCTCCTCCTTTAGGCTCAGGGACTATTTCGTCGATGACGCCCAAGGATTTCAAATCGGCGGAAGTAATTTTGAGGGCTTCTGCTGCTTGCTGCGCTTTACTTGCATCTCTCCATAAGATCGCAGCAGCACCTTCTGGAGAAATCACTGAGTAATAGGCATGTTCAAGCATCAGTAATCGATTGCCCACACCGATTCCGAGTGCACCTCCACTTCCACCTTCACCTGTCACAACACAAATGATCGGTACGGAAAATCCAGCCATCTCTCTCAAGTTTCGAGCAATTGCTTCACTTTGTCCACGTTCCTCTGCTTCAATTCCAGGATAAGCTCCTTGCGTGTCTATAAAGGTAATAATCGGACGTCCAAATTTATTTGCCTGTTGCATTAAACGCAACGCTTTCCGGTAACCTTCTGGATGTGGCAAGCCAAAGTTACGGGCAATCTTGTCTTTGGTATCAGTCCCCCGCTCATGGCCGATCACAGTAACCGGACGCCCATCTAACTTGGCAATTCCTCCAATAATCGCTGGATCATCCCCATACAAGCGATCCCCATGCATTTCCATAAAATCGGTAAAAATCGAGCGAATATAAAAAAGGGTAGTCGGTCGGCTCGTATGACGAGCGATTTGGACCTTTTGCCAGGTAGTGAGATTGCCATAAATTTCCTTCTCTAACTTCTCCGCTTTTTTTTCCAGGGTAGCAATCTCTTCACTTAAATCAATGGCTTTTTCTTCGGTAAATTTTTTTAGCTCCACAATTTTATCTCTTAACTCTATAAGCGGTTTCTCAAAAGGTAAATAACCATTTGTCATGAGTTCTCTTAAATCCTCCCTTATGCGTGGAACTCCAAAATTTTGATTAACGTATCACGCAATTCGAGACGTGAAACAACCATATCCAGCTGACCATGCTTTAACAAAAACTCTGCTGTTTGGAAATCATCAGGTAGTTTTTGCCTTACAGTCTGTTCAATTACACGCCTACCTGCAAACCCAATCAACGCACCTGGTTCAGCGATATTAATATCACCCAGTGAAGCAAAGCTCGCCGAAACTCCACCTGTAGTCGGATTCGTCAAAACGGATACAAACAAAACCTTTTCCCGGTTCATTTTCTCGAGGGCTGCACTGGTTTTCGCCATTTGCATCAGCGATAACACACCCTCTTGCATCCGTGCCCCTCCTGAAGCACAGAACAAGATAAATGGATAACGCTTCGTTGTCGCTCTTTCTGCAGCCCGAGCAATTTTCTCGCCTACAACGGAACCCATACTTCCCATACGGAACCGAGAGTCCATTACACCGATCACCGCAGGGTATCCACCAATCGTTCCTTCACCTGTAACAACAGCTTCATTGAGCTTTGTCTTTTCCTGATCCTGCTTCAGCTTTTTCGTATAGTCTGGAAAAGAAAGAGGATCTTCAGACAACAACTCTGCATCATACTCAAAAAAACGCCCCACATCTACAATCGAACCAATTCTTTCTGGAGCAGACATAGGAAAATGATAACCACATGACTTACATACTTTTAAGTTCTTCTCTAATTCCTTCGCAATCAAAATGGTTCCACAGCTCGGGCATTTCTGCATAATACCCTCTGGGATCTCTTTTTTTGCCTGTTCAGACGGAATGGTTGCATATTTACGCTGTTTGCGAAATAACTCCTTAAACAAGTGTAACACCTCATCTGAGTGAAACTTTCCTTATTAGTATTCTTGTCACCAACGAAAACAGGTTGCATCATTCTCTCGCCATCATAGTCCAGCTTTAGACGAAAAGAAAAGTGGTAGGTTTATCCTGTAAAAAAGCGTTTAACTTTCAAAATTAAGGGTACAAAAATAAGCACATAGTGTTTTGAAGAAAACTCCAAACTTCTTTTGGATAGAAACTCAATCAAACATTTTCTTCCACATTTTCATCAGCCAAAAACAAATTTTGCGGTTTCCCATCATCTGTAAAAGTGACAAATCTTGACCACATTCTCAAAAGAAAAGACAACAAATTTTATTGGAAAATAATTGCCTCATCCCTTAGTACCCGAGCTTCATGCATTCATGAAACAGGATGCCTCATCAAAACTTTTTACGATATAAAGAGGAGCTAGAATTAGTTTATACCATTTTCAATTGTCGGACAAGTGAACAGGTCTTTCCTGATCAACAGTTTTCTACTTTATTCCATTTTGCTTACAGTAATAAAGCGCATTATATCCAATGATCCGTCATTCATCAACCAGGAGCAACTTCTCACTGACAAGAAAGGAATGATCTCTCTTTAATTTTTTTAAATTTTACACTCACTTTTATGATCCATTCTTATTTTATCGTAAAAAAGGCATTATCTACAATTCATAGAATTATATTTTTAAAAAAGGTAAATTTAAGAAAAATGGTTAGGAGGCTTTTTCCCCTTTCATGTTTGGATAGCTTGTTGACAATGATTCTTTCTTTATGGATCTTTCTTTTCCGGCTTGTCCTTTTGTCTTTTATATTCAAAAGTCATGCAACTGGAAAAGAAATCCCTTCACTTGTCAACAGCTTTGCTGAAAGGATGGGGAAAAAGCCTCCTTCTTGATTACCCGACAGCCGTTCTTGTCAGACGCAATGTTTTTTCATAGATTTCATTCGGATCTACATGAATGCCTGCTTCTCCTGTCTCCATAGCCGTTGTTGCCACTGCTTTCGCCACAGTTGGCGCCACTCTCGGATCAAATGGAGCCGGAATGACATAATCAGGCCGAAGTTCTCTTTCGCTAATGAGGCTCGCAATCGCATAAGCTGCCGCCACTTTCATTTCCTCATTGATTTTATGTGCTTGAACATCCAAGGCTCCACGGAAAATTCCAGGGAAAGCCAATACATTGTTTACCTGGTTTGGAAAATCTGAGCGCCCTGTGCCCACAACTTTTGCTCCAGCTGCATATGCTTCTTCAGGCATAATTTCCGGAACGGGATTGGCCATCGCAAAGATAATCGGATCACGATTCATGGAGCGAACCATTTCTTTCGTTACTGCTCCTGCCACTGATACTCCAATAAATACATCGGCTCCCTTTATCGCCTTGGCCAAGTCCCCTTCAATACGATCACGGTTGGTAAATTTCGCAATCTCTTCTTTCACCGCATTCATGCCATAAGGACGTCCTTCATAAATGGTTCCCCGACTGTCACACATAATGATATCTTGTACACCTAAACGAAGTAACAGTTTTACAATCGCAATTCCAGCAGCACCAGCTCCATTCAACACCACACGGATTTGATCCATTTTTTTGTTTACTACTTTTAACGCATTGATCAGTCCCGCCAGTGTAACAATCGCCGTCCCATGCTGGTCATCATGGAAAACGGGGATATCCAATTCCTGTTTCAAGCGCTCTTCTATGATAAAACAGTTGGGAGCTGCAATATCCTCCAAATTGATTCCGCCAAACGTTGGCGATAACAATTTGATCGTTTCTACAATTTTGTCTACATCTGTCGTATCCAGGCAGAGCGGAAAGGCATCAACCCCAGCAAAAGCCTTGAACAAAACCGCTTTTCCTTCCATCACAGGCATAGCAGCGTGCGGACCAATATTCCCAAGTCCCAGTACAGCTGTTCCATCTGAAATAACAGCTACCAAATTCCCCTTGATGGTATATTCATAAACAGATTCTGGGCGATTATAGATTTCACGACACGGTTCGGCTACTCCTGGAGAATAAGCTAAACTCAAATCATGTGCATTATCTACAGGTACTTTGGATTGAACGGACAACTTTCCGCGATGCGCTCGATGTATATGCAAAGCTTGTTCACGCAAGTTCGCCAATTTCATCGCTCCTTTTTCTACTTCCAGCTATTGACCAACATTATAGCAGAACAGTCACTGGAATAAAATAAGCTCGTTGCCATTTTATACATATCTTTTTATATTATCTCATTTTGATAAATGTCGAATTTTTAGAAATATATGTGAATTGTAGATAGAGAGGGATCAGTATAGAATATACGGAATTATTGATTCTTTACTACTACATTTCATGATAATCACCTCCTTTTTAAATATAAAACTTAAATTAATCTGATTAAATTTTACTTAAAAAGCAAAGGAATACTGAGCAGTATTAGTCAAATATTTTTTAAAAGAGTGATAACTAGAGATGTATGATTATTCAATTTACCCATTTTCTATATGTAAGAATAAATATATCACATTTAAGCATCAAAATAAACATACTATTTGATAAATATTGCATAATAATTCATGTTGATTTCATAAAGGTGTTGTAATAAAATGAATATTAGAAAATATTAGACATATAAAGATCGACCAACATGTGTGAAAATGCCGTTTTGTTTCGATGCCCCAGCCACTCAATCAAAAGTAAAGTGAGAGAGATTCTCATGATCTTTTCGTTTCCCATGTTCCCAGAAGCTTGGGCCAAGCCTAAAGCCATCAAAATATTGCATGACGAGATTCGCCACCGCACGGTTTCGGACTTTAAAGGCAGTAACCAGAACATCCTGATCAAACAACAAGCAGAACAAGCAAAGCTAACCATTCGTGATCCAAAAGAAAAAGCGATTTACACATCTCCCATCCTTTCTTCCAGGATTTCTTTTACCGATGTGGGTGCTCACTGGCTAACAAAGTGGAACAAGTATAAATACAGCCATCCAAGTACAAATCCGCGCTTCCAAAGACCAACAAACCTGGACAAAATGGGAAACGGTTCAAGTCGACGAATTTCAAAAAAAAGAGAATGCCCCCAACAAGCGCATATTTGGCGAGCTCCTTCTCGGACTGCGTGGTAAATATATTCAGTATCAGATCTTGTTTCATGGCCAGTCACATGAGCAACCAGAGATTATGGATTTCACTCTTACCCTCATTAACTCAGAAGAGGGGAAACAGGTCGCCTATCAAGGGAATCAGAAGCGGATTTCCCTTGCAACTTTTCCCTCTACGAAATCAAACGGTGACTATAAAGCGCCTACCCATATGATTGTTCATCATACCGCTGGCCCCAATAACGACCCGGATCCTGCTGCTCGCATTCGCTCCATTTACTTTTTTCATACAGTTACACGTGGATGGGGTGATATTGGGTATAATGCCATCATTGGCAGTGATGGAAAGATTTACGAGGGACGCCATGGGAAAGATGGGGAAATTTTAACCAATGGAGTCGTTGGTGCACATGTTTATTCCTTTAATTATCACACTTTCGGCGTATCAATGATGGGAAACTACGACGAGGCCAAGCTGCCCAAACACATGAAAAAGCCGCTGGTCAATCTCCTTGCTTATGTAGCCAGCCTGAACCAGATTGATCCGCTAGCAACCAGAGATTATATTCGTCATCATTCCTATCAAGACGCCAATGTACCCAAAGTCGATCCCAATATTCCGACACTGACTGGCCACGGCCTGCTACCCCGTACTTCTACTAGCTGCCCCGGTCAGGATCTGAAAGCTCATCTTCCTGAGCTTCGCCGACAAACGGCAAAAAAATTAACCCCCAAGCAGATCATCGTCGATAACCGATCCACTAAAAACGTCCGCATCGGTCAGTGGAATACCCAGGCACAGAAGTCATCCAAATATAACGATGGTTATGAATATAGTTCGGAAGGAAAAGGAAGTCATCAATTTGTCTGGAATTTCCGCTTGCCTGTATCAGGAACATACCGTGTTTTCGTTTGGTATCCAGATGAAATCGGTCAGGCAACCAATGCACCTTATACCATTTACACAAAAAATGGGGCTGTAACCAAAGAGGTGAACCAACGGGAAAATGGGGGTACATGGGTGGAGATCGGCTCATATGAATTTGCATTTGGTTTAAACAAAATCATTCTATCCAACAACGCCAATGGTCCAGTCATAGCGGATGCCATAAAACTGGAACCAGTCTCTTCAGATGATGAAGAGGAAGTGTAATCATTTGCTAGTGTAATCTTCTGAAGATCGCCAGCTTTTTCCGACTGTAATGCACATCGATCATCAGTCGTTCTAAAAAGGTGATGGCACCCGTTACCAGCGTAAACCAAAGACCTTCCTCTGAAAAGAATCCATGAAAAGAACCCGCCAAATAGGTGTAAAACCCTTTACTCTTTATGATTGCGAGATTATTGTACTCCAGGGACAATCGGACTCCCCACCAAATGGCTGCCATATTCGCTATGATGAGCAAAATGCTTGCTAACTGAACAGAAAAAGAACGTCTGAATACAAAGATCGTAAAACGTACAAAGACCAGTCCCATCACGACGCTGAAGATAGTTTCGAGCCACAAACCACATACCAACAGAAGAAAAGCGGTCATCCCCACCCAACCCGTGATTTTTGCCCCAATAACTACCTTCCCCATAGATCCCTCCAGACTATTTCAAAACAACATACTTTTATCATACAATTATCCCAGCCTTTTAAAAATAGACGGCTGGGATAATTGTATGACAGATCTATTGCATTGTATTTCATCGCTGTTCAGTTCATGAAGGAACCCTGTTGATCTCGTGCACGATCCGTAAAATATCTTTCCACATCGGGGTAATCATGGGCAATACGAGCAGAGGCAGCAGCAGCCACACCTGCTACCAAATCATCGAGAAACACGTGGATTTGCTTGTCATGATTATTGAGTTTCCTCAAGATGCCTTGTTTATCTTTATCCAAATAGCCGAAGCTGGTTAATCCAATCGAGCCGTATACATGGATGATACTTAGCGTTAAAATTTCATCTACGCCATACAATGGTTCATCCACTTCCATAATGGTCTGCAATGGTTCAGGCAACAATCGTTGCTCAGCCAATTGATCCAATGAAATGCCTGTAATAATCGCATGCTGAACTTCTCGTTTCTTTAAGACCGATTGCACGCTCTCTATACACTCTTCCATCTCCAGCTCAGAAATGTAAGGAGCTTGGAGCTCATAGACCAACCGGGCAATCTCTTCAATTTTTACCCCACGATTTTCCAAACACTGCACCACATGCTGGTAAAACAAATGTGTCACCCTCTATTCTAAAGTCGATAATATCCCATCATATGCGATGTTTTTATACTTGTTGACAAATCTTTTTCAAGTGAACAGCTTGATATCCTAAGAGTTCCTCAATTTGACGAATACATTCCTGAGATGGTGAAATTCCATACTTTTGCATTGGAAGCTCCAATAACCTTTTCTTACTTTCATAGTACAAAAACACAGGAGCCTGACCTCGATGGGATAAGAGAATTTGTTTTAATTCTTCGAGGGTGTGAGTTTGCTCATGTTGTTTGGAGATACGAATGTAAACCTGCCATTTGTTTGCGACTGGAGCTTCTTTCGTGATGGTCTTTAAGTCCTGACACGTTTCTGCAATGATTTTGACTCCATTTTCGTGCAATTGAACTACCCCTGTAACCAACAATGGTTGATCCTCAGACAAAAACATTCGTGCCAACGTAAATACGCGTGGAAACACTACCACTTCCACGGTTCCAACCTCATCTTCCACTTCCAGGAAGGCCATAAGCTCTCCTTTTTTTGTCTGCACCTGCCGACAATGGGTAATGACACCTGCAATGGTAACGGTTTGTTGGTCACGTTCATGAGCCAGTTCACTGATCAGATGCGTTCTTCTGTTACGTATAACCGCCTGATAAGCGTCCAGTGGATGGCCAGATAGATAGAGTCCTAGCAATTCTTTTTCAAAAGCCAGTATTTCCTTGTGTGTATAGGGCTTGATATTGTCATAACGATGTTGCAAATTCGCGCTCTCTTCCATCTCTTCACGAAATAGGCTCAGTTGATCATCGGATTTTCTACGCTCAAACATCCAGCTTATTTCCATGATTTCATCCAACATCGCCAATTTTTGTGCCCGATGTCCGGGTAAACAGTCCATCGCCCCACATTGGATGAGCGATTCCAATACCCGGCGATTGCACACCCGCAAATTGACACGCCGGCAAAAGTCAATCAAATCACGAAAAGCCCCTTGTTTTCTCGCCTCTAGTATAGACTGAATCGCCAATGAGCCTACATTTTTGATCGCACCCAACCCAAAACGAATCGCCTGTTTTTCAATGGTAAATGTTTCATCGCTCGTGTGGATATCTGGCGGCAGAACCTGGATTCCCATTCGTTTGGCTTCGTGAATATACTCTGTCATCTTGTTTTGGTTACCTACCACCGTCGTTAACAGTGCTGCCATAAAAGCAAGAGGATAATTCGCTTTCAAATAGGCGGTTTGATATGCCAAAACGCCATATGCAGCTGAATGACTGCGGTTAAAGCCATAATTGGCAAAACGCAGAATTAACTCATACACTTTTTCCCCAGTTTCCTGATCATAGCCATTTTGGATACAGCCATGAATAAAGGCGTTTTTTTGTTCATCCAACAGCTCCCGCTTCTTTTTACTCACGGCTCGACGTAAAATATCGGCTTGCCCCAGGCTAAATCCAGCCATTTTGGCAGCAATTTGCATAATCTGCTCTTGATAGACAATAATGCCATAGGTATTTTTGAGAATTTCCTCCAGATCAGGATGAGGGTACTCTACTTTTTCCAAACCATGCTTGGCCCGGATAAAGCGCGGAATTTGCTCCATGGGACCTGGACGATACAACGCAAGTACGGCAATAATATCCTCAAAAGTGGATGGTTTCAGTTCCCGTAACACTTTGCGCATTCCCGCTGACTCCATTTGAAATACACCAGTGGTTTCACCGCTGGACAGGAGCTCATAAGTAGCAGGGTCATCATAATTGGAAGCCTTAAATGAAACAGTCTTTCCTGTCTGTTTTTTGATCAGCTGAATCGCCCGTTCAATCACAGTCAGATTGCGTAAACCAAGAAAATCCACTTTTAATAACCCGATATCTTCCAGTACTTCCATGGGATATTGCGTCAGTGGAATGCCATCGATTCCCTCCTGTAATGGCACATGATCCGTAAGCGGCGTCTGCGATATGACAACACCTGCCGCATGAGTAGATGCGTGACGTGGCATTCCCTCTACCTTGGCTACATGATCAAGCAATGTCGCCAGCTGTGGATGCTGGTGTAATTGCTTTAACCGCGGCTCTGCCTCATAAGCCCGTTCGAGAGTCATTCCCGGACTGGCTGGAATCATTTTGGCCACTTGATCCACTTGTTGATAAGGCAGCCCCATAACCCTCCCTACATCACGTACAGCAGCGCGCGGGGCCATGGTTCCAAAAGTGATAATCTGAGCAACTCGATCATCTCCATATTTCTCTTTTACATAACGAATGACTTCATCACGGCGTTCATAGTTAAAATCAATATCAATATCCGGCATGGTAACCCGTTCTGGATTCAAAAAACGCTCAAACAACAGGTTGTAACGAATGGGATCGACATCTGTAATCTTGAGTACGTATGAAACAAGACTGCCCGCAGCAGAACCACGTCCAGGTCCGACTGCAATTCCTCTTTCATGTGCAAATTTCACAAAATCCCATACGACCAGAAAATAATCGTTAAAGCCCATCGCATCAATGATGGCAAGTTCATAGTACAATCGTTCCTCGATTTCCTTGGTTAACGTTCCATACCGATCCTTTGCCCCTTCCAAACATTTGGCATGGAGATAGTCTTTGGCCGTCCAACCTTCTGGAACGGGATATTTCGGCAACAATCTTCCTCCCAGTGGAATGCTTACCTGACATCGCTTTGCGATCTCTACTGTATGATGCAAAGCTTCGGGTACATATGAAAAAAGCTGGGCCATCTCCTGAGGGGATTTCAGATAAAACTGATCCGATGGAAAACGAAGACGTTCTTCATCTGCCAATTTCGCTCCTGTCCCAATGCATAATAGACAGTCATGCACCTGATGATCATCCTGATCCAGGTAGTGAACATCATTGGTCGCAATCAGTGGAATGCCCATCTCCTTCGACCAAGCGATCAGTTGGCGATTGACTCTTTGTTGTTCTCTCATTTGGTGATCTTGCAGTTCAAAAAAGAAATGATCTCTCCCAAAAATATCGAGATACTCCCATACCAACTGTTTGGCAAGCTCCATTTTTCCGGCCAAAATCGCCTGTGGGATCTCTCCAGCCAGACAGGAGCTTGTCGCAATGATCCCCTTTGAATATTTGCGCAATAACGTTTTGTCAACACGTGGCTTATAATGAAAGCCATGCAGATGCGCTTCCGTTGTCAATTTGATCAAATTGCGGTATCCCTCATTCGTTTCAGCCAATAAGAGCAAATGGTAAATCTTTTGCTCACTCCGCTTTGGTTTCTCCCGATAATCACCGTTGGTCACATATACCTCACAGCCAATAATCGGATGAATACCTTCCTGTTTGCACGCCTTATAAAAAGGAACCACTCCATACATGGCTCCATGATCCGAAATCGCCAAAGCCTTCATTCCTTGCTCTTTTGCTTTTTTCACCAATTCTCCAATCCGCGCCGCACCATCTAACAAACTGTATTCGGTATGCACATGAAGATGAACAAAGTCCTTATTCATCTTGATCACCCAACCTATTCATTCACTCTTTTTACTATCTTATCATGAAATGAACAAGCATACGAACACATCTTCTCCACTATCTCATCCACATATTACCAGCAAGTCCCTCATAACTATGAACTAAATCGTACAAAAAGGTAGGTTTTGTGGAATGGAACAACAATTCTGGCAAACAACGATTCTGGACTTTTTTATCGCGTTAGGAGTGGTACTTGGTGGTGTAGCCCTGGGAGGACTTGGGGCCTTTTTGACCAATGACTATCCAACAGAACGCATGCTTCGCCTTGCTGAACAGCTGAAGATTTGGGCAATGGTAGCCGCATTGGGAGGGACCTTTGATACCATTCGAGCGATCGAAGTCAATGTGTTAGGTGGACAACTCGGCCAGGCTGGACAGCAGCTTGCTTTTATCGTGAGTTCATTTATCGGAGCTCATATCGGAGTGCTGTTCATTCGTTGGTTTTTCCAAGGTGAGATATAAAATGGTAAAAAAATCACTTTCAAATATAAAAAAACACGGTCGCTCAATCATTTTATTTCTAATTGGAAATATTGTCGGTTCGGCGAGTTTTCTTTTTTTGTATAGCCAAAAGCTGGACAGCTTATACTTGGAACGAGATGCGATATACTACGCAAACAACCAAAAATACAAACAGATTCGCAAACTGGAACAAGAGTTAGCCAAACTTTCACAGCACAGAATACCATCTCCCAATCGAGAGGAAACCATCAAAAAAATCATCGTGGAAGTAGACAGCACATATCGTTTTGGTGCTGAAATGATTAAAGCTCAAGTCGAAGCCATGCTGGAACCCTTTTTGGACAAGTCCATGCAACTCATTAGCAACAATCCTGAACTCGTTGAATCCGTTTTACAAAAAAAACCGATTCCCATTGATGCCGAACAGACCCAAAAAGTACAAGTGCACGTCAAATACTTATCCTTTTATAATGAAACATTAAAAATATGGGTAAAGGCAGAAGAAAATACTGGTGAAGATTTGACAAATTATCAAAAATAGATGAAAAAATATTCATTTTATGGTATATTTAATTTATCAATTCAAACATCGCTAATATGTTGGTTCTTCAAAAGGGCTTTTTCTTTGTAAAGGAAGTCGTGAATGTTTTCACTTTCACAAACCTATGCTTCGATCAACAGGGATGAACTGAATCTTGATTTTGTGGTATACTGTATTTTAACACTTCAGGTGTTTTAAGTCTTACACCCAAAAATAAACCAACGGAAGGGGGAACTAATGATGATCATTAGTCGTAAACAATTGGCAAGAGAAAAGCTGGAAGAACTTAAAAAAGGTTATTCAGTTTATGCTGAAACCGAAGAAGTCGCTGGCTACATTGAAAAAGAGCTTTCTTCTTTGGACATGACGGTTCACATTGACCGTACCCCGCTTGGATGTTGGTTTATCCCTGAAGCGTCAAACTGTGAGGAACACACTTACTAATGATCATGCTATTTCAGCGCCTCATCTTCAAGATGAAGGCGCTATCTATCATTTATTCCTATACATATTTAGCCTGTTGATCGTAATTGCATAGGAGGCTTTATTATGAATCTGGTTCTCATCATCATTATCACTCTGTTTATTCTAAGCACTTTTGGTACCATCTATCATAGCATCATGAAACGCAAATCCGTCAGCATCAAGCGCCAGCTCAATCAAGCCTGGATGAATATTTATATGGGAATTCTCTTTATCTCTATTGCCATCCTGCTCCTACTCGCTCCTGATTACCGAGCATGGCGCCTTGTTCTCATTTCGCTGATCTTCCTCTTGGGGATGATCAATCTGTACTATGGCATCAAAAACAAACGATTGTTAAGTCAAGAAAACAACCAGGAAACAAGTTAAAGGATGAACCTGTAGCCGTAGCCTTTTCTTTCATCGAAGCCGATGCAGACTCTTACTGACTGCTTCGATGATTCCCTCTATCCATCGGCCGCAGGTTTTCTTTTTTCTTCACTTGTCTATTACTTGATTCAAATAGAAAGGGCGAATCGGATGCGAATCAATCATATTACCTTCTCCGTTTCCGATCTCGACAAGTCCATCCGCTTTTATGAACAGGTACTGGGAGCCAAGTTGCTAGTCAAAGGCGAAAAAACCGCCTACTTTGATCTGGATGGACTTTGGTTGGCATTAAATGTGCAAAAAGAGATCCCCCGTAATGAAATCCATCACTCTTATACTCACATTGCTTTTACGGTTACCGATGAAGAAATCCCACTCTGGGAAGAAAAACTTCAAAAATATGGTGTCCCCATCCTGGAAGGCCGCAAACGGGATGATCGTGAAAAACAGTCGATTTACTTTACTGACCCAGATGGGCACAAGTTTGAAGTGCATACAGGAACACGTGAAGACCGGATTCAGTATTACAAAGATACGAAAAAGGACATGGAGTTTTATACTTAAGGCATATTACGGAAGCTTTTTCAGCAAGCTGATATTTAGATCTACTCTACACAAAAAAGACCACTGACTTTTCCCAGTCAATGGTCTTTTCTATTAACGCTCGATGGTATGGGCAGTCATCAACGCTTTGGCCACGACCTGGCCTTCATGCATGACCTCGATATCCAGCTTGGCCTGCTTGCGGCCAAGATCAAGGATTTTGGGAGCGATTTCAATTGTACTTTCCAGCTGTACCGGTTTCAGTGTATACAAGCTAAAGTTTTGCACAGACATATCGCCACGGCGGAGGCGACGCAAAACACGAAGGGAAGTTTCTGTGATGATCGAAGTTAATACACCGGTACTCAGCGTTCCAAGTGAATCCGTCATTTGTGGAGTGACCTGGCCGCGAAACATGATATTCCCTTGCCGGTCACTGATTTCCTCAAAGCCACGAAAGCTGAGATCCTGAATCGTTTCGCCCACTTGTGGTTGTTTTTGCATATATTGCAGGGACTTAATGACATCCTGGCGGCTAATGACACCAATCAAACGTTTTTGTTCATTCACTACTGGCAGCATTTCAATTCCTTCCCAAACCATTTCGTGAGCGGCAGATGCCAGTGATGTTTTGGGTGTTACCACGATGGGATTTTTCGTCATCGCTTTTTCGATGAGGTCATCAGCCGTATACCCCATCACGTCTTTGGCCGTGACAATACCAACCACCCGTTTGGAGTCATCAACCACCGGATAACGGCTGTGCCCTGTTTCTTTTACCTTTTCATGGAAACGGGCAACGCGATCATGCTCATGCAAATAGATGAGCTCTTGCTTGGTATAAAGCATATCTTCCACAAGCAAAATCTCTTTCTTGATTAATCGGTCATAGATGGCACGGTTAATCATGGACGCCACAGTAAAGGTATCATAACTGCTGGAAATCACAGGTAGTTCCAATTGATCTGCCAGTTGCTTTACCTTTTCGGTTGCATCGAAGCCGCCCGTGATGAGAACAGCCGCGCCACGTTCCAAAGAGATGCGATGGACATTATCCCGATTTCCCACAATCAACAGATTGCCGGGCTCGACATAGCGCATCATCGCTTCCAGTTTCATTGCACCGATGACAAAGCGATTCAACGTTTTATGCAGCCCGGCTTTTCCTCCCAACACATTGCCATCGACAATATTGACTACTTCAGCAAAGGTGAGGCGCTCGATATCTGAACGCTGTTTTTTTTCAATCCGTACCGTTCCTACGCGTTCAATCGTATTGACCAAGCCTTGTGCTTCAGCATCTTTAATCGCGCGATAAGCGGTTCCATCACTCACATTTAATTCCTTTGCAATTTGACGGACAGAAATTTTATGTCCCACTTCCAAGTTTTCAATATATTTAATAATCTGTTCATGTTTGGTAGTCAAACCGGTCACCTTCTCCCTTATCGGCTCTTAAGCTGTATTATATCAAGAAAGAAGGACATAAAAAAAGAGACGGTTTCCGGGGCCGTCTCTACCAAAGGGGGTTTTCATCCTGATCTTATTTTAGATTATTTACATTACAGTATAATTACAAACGCTTTACATTTTTATATCTTCTGCCTGGCAAGTATTCATGTACGATCAGAGCAAAGGAATCTTATATCTTTCCCCTATGCTATTGCTTTACCAAAAGTCGGATATAGTTCAAAGGAGAATTCGGCAGGAATTTCCTTGTCCAATTACAGAGTGATGCTATTTCCCGCTTCCATCACAATTCCTTTGATCCCCTTTTTCTCCAGCTCCTGGACAAATTGATGGGCATCCTGTTGAATCAATGGGAACGTGTTGTAATGGATGGGAACCACTTGTTTCGCATTTACCCATTCAGCTGCGAGTAATGCATCCTCTGGTCCCATGGTAAAGTTGTCTCCGATGGGTAAAAAGGCTAAATCAACGGGTTTTCTCATGCCAATTAACTTCATATCCGAGAAAAGTGCGGTATCTCCTGCATGATAAATGGTTTTGTCTCCCAGGGTGAGTAGAATTCCTGTTGGCATCCCCAAATAGATGATTTCTTTTTTGTCCCCTTCCTCAATGGTAAGACCAGTACCATGGAATGCAGGAGTTAATTTTACACGCCCAAAATCGAAGGCATAGCTACCACCAATGTGCATGGCATGAGCCTGGACACCTTGCCATCCTAACCATGTTGCCAGTTCGAAGTTGGCAATGACCGTAGCCTGATTGTTTTTGGCAATCGTGACCGTATCTCCCAGATGGTCTCCATGACCATGGGTGACCAGAACATAATCGACTTTTACTTCTTCGGGCGAAAGTTTCGCTGCAGGATTTCCACTAAGGAACGGATCAATGATCAAACGGTGGGATTCGTGTTCAATCAGTACACAAGCATGTCCCAAAAAGGTAATTTTCATCGTAGGTAGCCTCCTTATTTTTCAGCCTTGGTCTCCCATTTTTTAAAGAGATCGTTTGCAGGCTCCAAAATAATTTTTTGAATATCATTCATAAAAATACCAAAACGCTCTTCAGCCTGTAAATATTTCATAATTGCCGGAACACCCTGTACTGCCATCGTCAGTTTTTCCATATGTTCTTTTTTCTCCGGGGTTGGCTCTTTTCCTTGCATAATCAGCGATTGTACTTCCATTTGCAATTTACGGAAATTGATGAGCATCTCTTTAAACTTTGGATTATTTTCCACTTCCTGTTGAGCTTCTTGCAACTCTTTGTATACGTCGGATCGGCGAATGCTACGTGCCAAGCTATGTGCAAAATCATAAGGATTTTGCATAGAACTTCTCAACTCCTCCTCCGTATATTGCTCAATTATTTTATATCACACTTTTTCAGATTTTGACGATGTCCTGCCTGCCATTTGATCAAGGTGATGGATTTCATCAGGCAAATACCGTAGTTTGGGCAAGCCTGTTTTTTATCACCCAAATATACATGCCTACATACTATACATTAGTTATTTTTGGCGGAAGGGGATTGTCATGGGGCAATCACGAGTTCAAATTCAAATTATGCCTGAACGCCATTTTCCAGTTCACAGTAATATTACCATCAGCCGTTTTTTAGCCAGAAAATTGGGGATCAAAAGTCATATGATACCCATTGTGTTTGGATCTACTTCCGAAATGGGTTCTTTCGACTTTCACCAACGGAAAAACGCTATCATCTGTATCAGCCAACAGCTGGCATCTCAACTCAAAATAACCAATCAACCAGCTATCTATGCCCACTTTGATCCCAAAGTTCCTCGTTTAAAACTGGGTCCATTGCTTGGGATCTTGATTAACCCTCCACCTGCAGAAAATAAGGATTCTGTTTTTGGAAGCATGACTCGTTTCCTCGAAGAATGTGCTCACTATGGTTTGGCACAAGGTATTCGAGTTGCTATCTTTTTTCCCGAAAATATTTGGGTGGATAAGAATTCCATGATTGGATGGATACATGAAAAAGGGAAATGGAAACAAACGGTCTTGCCGTTACCGGATGTCATCTATAACCGAATTACCTCTCGGAAAGTAGAACAGCAAGAGAACTTACAGCAAAAATTAAAGAATTTGCGTTATATCTACCAAATCCCCATTTTTAACGAAATGTTTCTAAACAAATGGCAAGTGCATCAGATTTTGAATAAAGATGAAAAAATGCAGCAAATGTTACCGGAAACAGCTCCTTTTACTTTCTCCAAACTAAAAGAAATGTTCAGTCGTTATTCCACGCTCTATCTAAAACCTACCAATGGAAGCCTGGGTGTAGGTATTATCCGTCTGATTCGCAGTCAGGGGAAAATTATTTATCAATCAGCAACACCCAATGGTACCATCACACGGGTAACTCGTACGATCCACGGGATCATCCGTCATCTGCAGAGGAAAGTCAAGAACAGTTCCTATCTGATCCAACAAGGATTACATCTAGCTACTTATGAAGGTCGTCCCGTTGATTTTCGTGTACTCGTACAGAAAAATAGGCATGGACGTTGGACGATGACTTCTGCTGTTGGGCGGATTGCCAATAGCCAGCACATTGTCTCCAATCTTGCCAAAGGAGGTACGCTTAGAAAAGCATCTGATTTATTGAAGGAACTAAAACATATATCCAACAAACCCAGCTTATTCCACTTAAAATCCACCTCCCTGGAAGTAGCTCAAATCTTTGAAACTCTTGCAGAAGGTCATTTTGCCGAGTTAGGAATCGATCTGGCCATTGACCAAAAAGGGAAAATCTGGTTATTGGAGATTAATTCCAAGCCTTCGAAAACAGATGATTCGATCATGTCTCCCTCAACATCTACTCGACCATCCGTATATCGCTTGATCGAGTATACACATTATTTGACTGGACTGAGAGGGAACTCTTTATCCAAAGCAAGAACCAAATCAGCGACGCTCACACTTCAGAGGAGGACATCCATATGACGATCGTAGCCAGTCACAAATATACTCTCGGTGTAATCAGTTGCTTTGACTCTCCAGCTAAATCTCCTCCTTTTCAAGAAGCACTCTATTTCAAACAACTCGCTCAAGCCGGAAAACAGTTGCAAATGCATACCTTTATTTTTAACCCCAAGGAGGTCGACTGGTCCACTCGAACTGTAAAAGGATGGCATATCCTGCCTTCTGGAAAGTGGACTTCATCGGTTCAGCCTCTCCCACATCTCATCTATGATCGCTGCTTCTATGCCAATCAAAAGCAATATTTATCTTATAAGCCTTATATCCTTCGCATCACCCAAGATCCACACATTCGCTTACTTGGCCGTCCTTTGAGCGGAAAATGGCAAACATATCTCCTGCTCAAACAAAATCCGAAATTGCTTCCTTTCCTCCCACCAACATTCCCCTATCGATCCGGGTCGTCCATTTTCTCTTACCTACAGACTTGGCCCGCGATCCTACTGAAGCCGAATGGTGGTAGCCTGGGATGTGGAGTCATTGCCATCCTCAAAATTTCAAACGGATTTCTTGTCCGTGGCCGCAGTAAAACAAACCAGGTGATTCAACATATTTTTTCCAGTAAAAAACAATTGCAGACTTGGCTCCAACACTCAGTCCAAGGGACACGCTATATTATTCAGCCTTTTCTAAAATTAACAACCAGCGATCACCGCCCATTTGATGTCCGTATTCTCGTACAGAAAAACGAGAAACAACAATGGGAAACCACTGGAATGGCCGTACGCATAGGCCAACCACTTACAATTACGTCCAATCTGCATGGAGGGGGAGAAGCACTTGCTTTACAACCATTTCTCGATCAACGGTACTCCCCGAAAACGGTTCGTCACATTATAAGTCAAATGGAACAGCTTACCAAGCTGGTTCCTGCCTTTATCGAGGAAAATCACGGCTCTCTATTGGAACTTGGTCTGGATATCGGAATTGATCCTCAAGGCAAAGTATGGCTACTCGAAGTCAATTCCAAACCGGGTCGTGCGATCTTTTTGAAAACCGGAAACGTTGAGCTCAGACAACGAGCAGTTGAACTTCCTATTCGTTATGCACATTCCCTACTTACTGGAGGGAAAGCTGGATGAATTCGATGATTTGCCAAATACGTATTACCGACCAATTTGCAGCCAAAGCGGTCATTCTATCCCCTCGTCTCTTAAAAAACTGGAACTGTGAACACGGTCAATGGATCCAGATCGAACTTGGCAATAAATCAGTCCATGCTCGGGTCGTTCAAGGTAAACAACAAGGTCATATCATTACACTACCTGCTATATTAGCCCGACAGCTTTCTTTTCCTTACGCCAGTCAAACCCGGGCATACTTCCATAACCAAAAACTGCGTCTAGGTCCGGTGATTGGCATTCTAACAACAGGCTATACAGGAAATCCAGCCACACCTTTTGGAGCCAGGACTGTATTCTTTCAAAATTTTTTAACAGCAGGTGCATCTGAAAAACCCTTTATCTATGTATTTACTCCAGAGATGATCCATTGGCCAACCAAAACCGTAACCGGATTGTATTACAAGAAAGATGCAGCTGGAGTAGAACAATGGGTGCGACATGTTTCACCATTGCCTGATGTTGTTTACGAACGGGTACCTAACCGCAAAGCAGAGTCGCTGACTCGTGTTCGCTCATGCTTGCTTCGTTTAAAGGAAGAAGAAAACTGTCGTATATTTAATCAAGGCTTTTTTGACAAATGGACCATCTATGAACTCCTCAAAGATGAACAACGAACAAAAGGGTTTACGCCAGAAACACATCTCGCCCCTTCCATTGAAACCATCAAATATATGCTCGACAAATATCACATGGTTTATCTAAAACCCAGCGGCGGCAGTCTGGGGATGGGAATTCTCCGTATCACTTACCATCCGAAGCATGGCTATTTCTGCCGCTTTCATCAAGGGGAAAGAAATGTTCTCCATCGCTTTCAATCGGTAGAGAAACTGCTTCAGTATTATTTCCGCCATCAGCCTCATCGTTTTAAAAATTATCTGGTACAGCAAGGCATTCGCCTGCTAAAAGTGAATGGACGTCCGGTTGACTTTCGCGTGCATATGCATAAAGACAGTACAGGAAACTGGAAAGTGGTAGGTATCGCAGCAAAAGTGGCAGGCTCAGGCTGTATCACTACTCATGTTCGAACAGGTGGAACCGTATATACGGATGATATTCTGAATCATCTTTTTCCTGAAAAAGCAAAAAATGTAAAATCATCCTTAGTCGAAGCTGCCATAGAGATTGCCGAAGCTTTGGAAGAAAAGCTAAGTGGACCTTTAGGCGAACTGGGGATGGATATGGGCATTGATCAACAGAATCAGATCTGGCTATTTGAAGTTAATTCCAAGCCAGGACGTCATATCTTTCATCATCCAAGTTTGCGTGAAGCCGGACGCCAATCTGCCAAATATATTACTGAATATAGTCTAAAACTGGCTGAATTCGTTTAAAAGGAGGGTGTCAGTGAAAACAAACCCTAGAATCGCGATTTTTACAGCAGATGGTGGTTCCCTTTTTCGTGGTAATCGCCAAAATTTTATCGATATCATCTTGACGGGTAAAAAGATGGGATGCCAAGTATTTGTTCTGACTCCTCAAGGACTGCATGATGATCGATCATTTGTCACTGGATACATCCCAATCCAGACACAAGGAAAAAGAAAATGGAAAAAAGCACACTTCCCCATGCCTGATGTCGTATATAATCGTGTTCCCAATCGTGAACTGGAGAAAACACCAGAGGTACAACATGCATTGGAAACCTTAAAATCCATCCCACACATCCATTTATTCAACCCTCACTTTTTTGACAAATGGACATTGTACCAGCAATTGTCTTCCATCAATACACTTCACCCATTTCTACCCGAAACCGTTCTTCTTCATTTTCCAACTTCGTTAAAATCCATGTTATTTAAATACGCTCTTCTATATCTCAAACCAATTCATAGTCTAGCTGGCGTTGGTATGATCCGAATTATGATGAAAGACAAAAAATATGAAATGATTTATCAAACCAAAAAACAAAAGAAAAAATTTTATCTCTCTTCCTTTCAAGATACATGGGGGCAAGTAAAACAATTATGCGAGGACACTCCCTATCTGATCCAGCAAGGTATACCACTCGCTACCTATCAGGGAAGGCCGTTTGATATTCGCATCTTGGTGCAAAAGGATGGAACAGGAAATTGGGGTGTGACAGGGATCGGGGTTCGGGTTGCAGGTAAAGAGGCGATTTCGACTCATGTGCCAATGGGCGGAAAAATAGAGAACATTCATGTTGTTTTAAAATCTGTCTTCGGCACACTTCACAGAGCCATCTACGAAAAGTTGGAAAAACACGCTCTTTCTTTTGCCAAAGGCATTGAAAACAAGCAAAATACCATGCTTGGCGAAATATCAATGGACATTGGGATTGATCAAAAAGCAAAGCTATGGTTTTTTGAAGCGAATGCAAAACCGATGAAATTTGATGAGCCCGAAATCCGACAACGTTCTTTGAAAAGGATTATCGAATACAGCCAATTCCTGTACCAAACACAAGCGAAAACAGAGGAGGTACAAGGGTGAATCTCCATATGCTCAAGAAACAGGATCTAGAGCGCCTTCGTCCTGCCCTTCTTCGCTTGATTCGTTTCGCAGGAGATGGTCGAATTACACACCGGGCCATCCGCTGGCTCAATCGCCTTCAACTAACGGACGATAAGCCAGGGACTGTAATAGCCATCAGTTTTGATCAAAAAAAATGTACTGGATTGATCGCCTTTGGCCACTATGGACTGGAAGAATCTTTTATCGTTGTCCATCCGCAGTATCGAAAACGGGGAGTTGGCGAAGCTTTGGTCAAATTCGTTCTTTCCCATTTGGATAAGGTATACACACGTGTAGCCTGTGACAACATTCCCAGTCTGAAATTATGTTTCGCCTGTGGACTTACTGCATTCCAATTAACGAAGGGCCCTACTGGCAAACCCACTTTATGGCTTGGTGGAGGAAATTGGAAGCGTCAAGATCTCGATCTTGCAATGAAAAATCTTTCATCTATAAATAACAACCCCTCTTCTCTTTAACAAAGAGGGGTTGTCTATCTGATCTGCATAAACCACAATATTACCGTATTTTCATATTATACCAAATATTACTAAAAAAATTGCGACAGATATCGCAAACGTTTAATTCATTCATTAGTTAATGACACGCTTGGCTGTCACATACCCTTGATCAAGCCAACGAGTACTTAAGGAATCGTAACGTACACCGCCAGGTCCCCAAGTATGCAGAATCCGATTATTCCCAGCATAAATCCCTACATGCGCAATTCGCCCGCCTGATGACTTGGTACTGAAAAAGACTAAATCACCTTTTTTAAGCTCTGAACGAGAAACTGTTTTTCCTACTTTAGCTTGTTGACGGGAAGTGCGCGGAAGGGAAATGCCGTTCTCCTTAAAGACTTGTTTTACAAATAGTGAACAATCAAATAATTTCGTCTGACCAGATGGGGCTCCAAATTTATAAGGAGTTCCTAAATATTTTTCCCCTGTTTTAATAATTCTGTCAGCGAGAGTATTTGATTGTTCGCTCGTTTGTGCAGGCTGTTTTGGTTTGGATGTTGTTGGCGATTCACTGGCTGGAATTGTTGGTTTTGATATTTCATAATTTTGAGAATTATCTGGTTGCGTAATAACATTTCCGTTGGTATATTCCCATCCAAATTTTGCAAAGATACTCTCGAATGGATCGTTCTTACCTGCTGCATGACTCGTGCTAAGCGGAATACCTGCAACTACTACAAAAGAAGCTATCGAAGATATGACCAATTTTTTTACTTGTTTACGTGTAAGCATCAAATCCCCCTTACCGTTTATCTTAATTTTGGCTTATTGCCTGACTCGTTTACAATAGTAACATAAAAAAACCCGTTTGGATTATGTAAATATCGCCATTAGAAGTAATATGAGGCAATCAAGCTCATTAAATGGTTATTTTTTTCAAATCACTTTTGATGGGTTATTTTTTGTTTTATGGGTTTCCATGTCTAATATTAATGAATATACCTATATAAAGAGGCACGATGGTTTAGAAAGGGGAATGAAGATTGAAGAATAAAAGACAAACGTCATCACGCAGAAAAACAATTCGCCACGATTTTCACGATGAGCTTTTTTTAGATGAGCTAATGCATCTGGAACAACTGGAGTTTGAACAAAAACAGCAAGAGCCCTTTTTCCCACAGGTAAAAAAGGAGATACCAGTCCAAGAGGTAAAAAAGGAAATAGCAGTCCAAGAGGAAAAAAAGGACATAGCAATCCAAGAGGAAAAAGAGGAAATGGCAGTCCAAGAGGAAAAAATAAAATCTGTCATCGAGCCACCTTCTAGGCTATCCACTCTAAAAAAAGTACGAAATCCTGATGAAAAAAGAAAACCATTTATTTATACCGACGATTTACCAGATGATGTGATCACCACTGAAAAACTAGCCAATCAGTCAGTTGACACAAAAAAAATCAAAAAGGGAGCCATTCAATCCGATCATTTACAAGATGGAAGCATCCACACCAGCAAATTGGCCCCAGAAGCAGTGACCTCTTCCAAAATTGCTGAAAAAGCGATAAAAGAACATCACATAGATATAGATTCCATATCAGGTGATAAAATCAAACGCGCGGCTATCTCAGCCATACACATTAAAGAAAATGGAATTCCCGGCAATCGTCTTTTAGATCGCAGTATCGATGCCAGCAAATTGAAAGATCGGTCTGTTCAAGCCCATCATATTGGGATTGGGCATATTCAAAATGAACATCTAGCAGATCAGTCGATTAGTGGTCAAAAAATTAAAAGTGGCTCCATTAGTGGAATTCATTTGGCCAATGATATTATCGATAACGCAAAATTGTCTGATTTTTCCGTTTCCACCAGTAAAATTCAGGATCATGCCATTACCCAAGAAAAATTAGACAATGAAATCATCACCACAGAAAAGATTGCTTCTTCTGCGATCAAGTCCCATCATTTAAAAGAACAAATTATTCAATCAAAACATATCGAAGATGGAGCGATTACTCAACATAAACTGGCTCCACTATCGGTAGGCAAAGATCAACTCCAAGAACAAAGCATTGATACCAGGCATCTCAATCATGCACTGATTAAAACCCAACACCTTGCTGACGAGTGTGTTACACAAACGAAAATTGCTCCACGTTCTATTCAATCTGCCATGATTCAAGATCAATCCATTGAAACGAAACATCTGCAAAGTCACATTATTAAAGAACATCATTTACAAGAAAGATCGATTAATCATCGTCATCTACAAGATGGTATAATCTACGAGCAACACATCGCTAATCATTCGATTTCAGGCGCAAAACTCAAGGATCACTCGATTACCACTGCCAAATTGGCTCCGGAGTCTGTATCCACAGATAAGCTGATCGATTTTTCCATCACCGAAAACAAACTAACCGATGGAGTAGTCACATCAAACAAAATTGCTCTTCAAGCAATCCATCCAGAACACATTCATCCCAGAGTCATTAAGTCTCAGCACATTCAACTAGAGCAAATTCAAACAGAGCATTTGGCTCCTGAAAGTGTTACTGCTGAAAAACTGGCTCCTCAAATGATTCAGTCACACCACTTGTCTGATCAATCCATCCTGGCACACCATATCCAAAATGAACAGATTGAAACGGAACATCTTGCTGATCAGGCCATTACTACGGAAAAGTTGGCAACCAGAGCCATTACCGGTGAACACCTCAAAGAACAATCGATATCGGCTGATCACATCCAGCCTGATCAAATTACCACGGAACATTTGAGAGACGGGTCCGTCACCGAAAACAAATTGGAAAGTGCCGCCATTCAATCCAGGCACATTCAAGAAAAAGCAATCCAGTCATACCACATCCAAAATGAACAAATCGAAAACCATCACTTAAAAAATCAAGCCATCACCTCAGATAAGCTGGCACCTCAATCCATCCAAAGTGAGCATGTCGATCACCAAACCATTCACGCTTACCATATCCAAAATGAGCAAATCAAGAACCGGCACTTGTCAGATGAAGTAGTAACATCGAGCAAGCTGGCTAAAGATTCCGTACAGAATAAGCATATTTGTGATCAATCCATTCACTCTCACCATATCGAAAATCAACAGATCGAAAACCATCACCTAGCAGAAGAGTCTGTCACTGCCAGCAAACTGGCCAAAGACGCAGTACAGTCCAAACATATCGCTGAGCAAGCGATTCTGGCCTCCCATATTAAACCGGCGCAAATCGGAACCGAACATTTAGGGGAGCAAATCATTACCTCAGATAAATTGGCTCATCAATCCGTTCAGGAAGAACATCTTTCCGATCGATTGATCAGTGCCAGACATATCAAAGAGGAGCAAATTACCACAGACAAATTGGCTCCAGAGTCTGTATCCACAGATAAGCTGATCGATCTTTCCATCACCGAAAACAAGCTGGCCGATGGAGCAGTCACATCTAACAAAATTGCTCTTCAGGCAATCCAGCAAGAACACATCCAGCCAAGTGTCATTCAGTCTCAACACATCCAGCTTGAGCAAATTCAAACAGAGCATTTGGCTCCTGAAAGTATCACCGCTGAAAAATTGGCTCATCAAATGATTCAGTCACACCACTTGTCTGATCAATCAATCCAGTCACACCACATCCAAAATGAACAGATTGAAACAGAACATCTTGCTGATCAAGTCATTACTACAGAGAAGTTGGCAACCAGAGCCATTACCGGTGAACACCTCAAAGAACAATCAATATCGGCTGAGCACATCCAGCCTGATCAAATTACCACGGAACATTTGCGAGATGAGTCCGTCACCGAAAACAAATTGGAAAGTGCCGCCATTCATTCCAGACACATTCAAGAAAAAGCAATCCAGTCACACCACATCCAAAATGAACAAATCGAAAGTCATCACCTAGCAGAAGAGTCTGTCACTGCCAGCAAACTGGCCAAAGACGCAGTACAGTCCAAACATATCGCTGAGCAAGCGATTCTGGCCTCCCATATTAAACCGGCGCAAATCGGAACCGAACATTTAGGGGAGCAAATCATTACCTCAGATAAACTGGCTCATCAATCCGTTCAGGAAGAACATCTTTCCGATCAATTGATCAGTGCCAGACATATCAAAGAGGAGCAAATTACCACAGACAAATTGGCTCCAGAGTCTGTATCCACAGATAAACTGATCGATTTTTCCATCACCGAAAACAAGCTGGCCGATGGAGCAGTCACATCTAACAAAATTTCTCTTCAGGCAATCCAGCAAGAGCACATCCATCCAGGTGCCATTCAGTCCCAACACATCCAGCTTGAGCAAATTCAAACAGAGCATTTGGCTCCTGAAAGTATTACCGCTGACAAATTGGCTCATCAAATGATTCAGCCACACCACTTGTCTGATCAATCCATCCTGTCCCACCACATTCAAAATGAACAGATTGAAACGGAACATCTTGCTGATCAGGCCATTACTACGGAGAAGTTGGCAACAAGGGCCATTACCGGTGAACACATCAAAGAACAATCGATATCGGCTGATCACATCCAGCCTGATCAAATTGCCACAGAGCATTTGCGAGATGGGGCCGTTACCGAAAACAAATTGGAAAGTGCCGCCATTCATTCCAGACACATTCAGGAAAAAGCAATCAAGTCACACCACATCGAAAATGAACACATCGAAAACCATCACTTGGCAGAAGAGTCTGTCACTGCCAACAAACTGGCCAAAGACGCAGTACAGTCCAAACATATTGCTGAGCAAGCGATTCTCGCCTACCATATTAAACCGGCGCAAATCGGAACCGAACATTTGGAGGATAAAGCTATTACCACAGATAAACTGGCCCACGAAATCATTCTGGAACAGCACTTGAACCCAGAAATCATTTCTTCGAAGCACATTCAAAACGAACAAATTAGCAATCATCATCTCGCCGATGAAGCGGTTACCGCAAATAAACTTGCGCAAAACTCTGTTGAGTCACAGCACCTGATCGATGAGTCCATTCTTTCGCGTCACATTCAAGAAGGGCAGATTGAAAACAAACATTTGGCGAATCAAGTCATTACCTCAGATAAACTGGCTCATCAATCCGTTCAGGAAGAACATCTTTCCGATCAATTGATCAGTGCCAGACATATCAAAGAGGAGCAAATTACCAATCGTCACTTAGTTGAAGGAGCCATTACTTCCTATAAAATCAGTATTGATGCGATCCAAACCCATCATTTACAAAACAAATCCATTACTACAGACAAGCTCGATGATGAAGCAGTTCAGTCTAAAAAAATCGCACCAGATGCCATCGGTTCCCATCACATTCAAGAAGGGGCCATTGAAGAAAAACACATTTCAGACGGTTCCATCGGTCCCGAAAAACTCAAATTTGTACCTGTTCATTTGGCTGGGACACACCCGTTTACGCTATCAGAAACAGACACTGAACAATTGATTCACATCCCACTCAACCGAACGATTGCCCCTCCTTATATTGTCGTCGCCATGACTGATCAACCCGGCTGCATTGCCAGCCTATCCAGTCAAAATGATGAAAGCTTTACTCTTCATATTCAAAGAACAAACCATGCTCCACTTCATGTAGAAGGAAATATATTCTGGATTGCCACACAGCCTACTCCCTTCTCTGTTCCAGAAATTCCCCCCAACCACAATGAGATGAGAGAAGTCATTCAAATCTCATCCCTCCAGCACCCCAATAACATGTAAGCACATTAAAAAGCTACGGATCTTTTTCCGTAGCTTTTTTCATCTCCAACTCTTTTTACAAATAACGACGAGAACACTTTTTCCCATTATAACTAAACAACACTTTACGTGAATCGATCACTGTCTCCAGGTGAACATTTCGTCCCCATAAAGCATAAACATGTGGCAAAGTTTTCTCCAAATATTTGATGTCCAACTCGACTCCTTCAAACTGATGAATCAGATAAAGCTCACCATTTTGCAGATAATCCCCATCTTTGACAAAGATCACGGGATGTCCACCATTAATTCGACTGGTCACCAGTTGATCACGAACATTTTCCCAACTTTTATCCGTAACGCTCCAGTCATTACCACGACGTTCGAATACATACAAATCAAGCTCTTCGACCAAATCCTTGGTCAGATAGTTACGCAGAAAAGAGATATCTGAATCGATTTCTCTGACTTCAAATATTTTTTTCCTTCCCTGATTTGGAACTCTTCCCCACTCTCTCTGTTCTTCCTCAGTCGGTGAATTCCAGCGCCGCTCAATGTCTTCAAAAATCTTGAGTCCCAAATAATACGGGTTGATCGAAGTCGCAGAGGGTTGTATGACGGAAGCATTCAACCTGGCATATTCAATGGTTTCTTCTTCCGTCAAGTCCAGTTCGCGCATAATCCGGATGTGCCAGTAAGTAGCCCACCCTTCATTCATGATTTTTGTTTCAATTTGCGGCCAGAAATAAAGCATTTCATCGCGCACGATGGTCAGGATATCCTGGTGCCAATCTTCCAGTACCCGACTGTGGTTCATAATAAACAGGAGCAGATCTTTCTCTGGTTCTTCCGGAAACGTCTTCTTCTTATTCTTCTTCTTTTCTTTTTTCTCTCGCTGATCGAGTCTCCAAAGATCTTCATAGGGGTTGGAACTTTTTTTGATGTTTTTTTCTGTCTCCTCCTGTTTTCGAAATTCCAGCTTTTGATCAAAAAGACTCGGATTAATATGTTCTTGAATCGCCAGTACATGGTCCAAAAACTGTTCAACCACGTCTTTTCCATATTGCATTTCATAGCTACGAATGCGCTCTGCACTTGCCGCCATACTTTCAACCATATTACGGGATGTATTGGAAAAATGGATATTGTTCTTAAAAAAGTCACAGTGTGCGAGGACATGAGCAACAATCAATTTATTTTGAATCAAGCTGTTTCCTTTCAGCAAAAAAGCATAACACGGATTGGAGTTAATGACCAATTCATAGATTCGGCTTAGATTGAAATCATATTGAAGTTTCATTTTGTGAAAAGCTTTACCAAAGCTCCAGTGCGAAAAGCGAGTCGGCATCCCATAAGCACCAAAGGTATAGATAATATCTGCTGGACAAATTTCATACCGCATCGGATAAAAATCAAGGCCAAATCCGACTGCAATCTCCGTGATCTCATCAATCGCACGTTCTAACGCTTTGAGATCATTTGACATATGGGGCCCCCTTCCTTTTTACAAGGAAATGAAAATATAACACCCACCTAAAAACGATGCATCCTATACACCTGTGGGGAAATGATGGAGGGGAATCTGCAAAGATTAAGTTGGAAAATTTTTTGTATACAAATCATTCAGATATACTTGAACAGAACTATTTTTTTCATGATTTATATTTATATTATAACATAGATTCATGCGATTTGGGGGTTGTTGAACAATTTATAGAATGCGAGCGAAAAACCCTTGGCTTCAGCCATGGAGATGAGAGCAAGCGTTGTTAAACTTCTCGCAAGTTCGGCAATATTTTGGTATCATTAAAGCAAGTTGCAATTTCACTAGGACGAAAAACGAAAACCAAGTCTATCTTGAAAAAACTTTTTACCGCTGGTCTGGCGGGTTGAGCTTGATCAATATCCTGTCAGTAGATGGGAGTTCCCAAGAATCCCCTTCGTTTACGCATGGGGAGTGGTCAAAAGAAAAAAACTTATAAAATCTAGTTGACGGCCGAATAATCACGAGGCTATACTTTGGTTGATGCAACAATTGCATATTTGATGTCTCTGTTAGGTGAGGTTCCTGTTCGGAGATACGCTACTGCCCAAAAATGTCGAGAGACGCCAATGGGTCAGCAGGAAAGATCGGAAGGAAGGTCTTTTCTAATGTAGCTGGTCTTTTGACCTATGCCGTTCAGTGCCAAAGCTCGATGAGGGGGACATCCAAAGTCAAGCCCAAGGCTTGTATTGGGCTTATTTTGCGATGAAACCCTCTCTTCAGTAGAGAGGTTTTTTTATTGGGCATAATGTAAAAAGGAGGGGAAAGCATGGATTACACACTCGTTCAAAAGGAAATACAATTTGCACTACACAACTCAAAAGATCCACAACAGCTGTTTGATTTGGTTTATTCATTACGGCCATATGATATTTCTGAGGTAATGAAGGGTCTTAGTCCAGAGGATCAGATTGACTTGATATCCAAATTGCCTATTCCAACTGCCGCTGAAACGTTGGAATATCTGGAACCGGAAATGCAGTATCATATCTTGCGTCACCTGAAAGATTCCGTTGCTTCCCCTCTTTTGAAGCAAATATCAAGCGATGCGGTAGTTGATATGCTACTGGCCATTCATCCTCTGCAAGCACAACGTTTACTCGATCTTCTTCCAGAAGATTATCGCGATAAAATCAATCAATTGATGACTTATCCTGAATATACTGCGGGCAGCTTGATGACCGTTGACTATATATCTGCGCGAGCACATTGGAACGGGGAACAAGCCCTGCAACATATTCGTAAAGTGGGACATGAAGCTGAGATCATCTCCTATATTTATGTGACCGACATTCGCGGGGAGCTTGTAGGAATTTGCTCTCTGAAGGAAATTATCCTGGCCAGTCCCGATACCCGATTGGGCGACATCGCTACCAAAGACATTATCTCCGTTCCCGCTGACATGGAGCAAGAAGAAGTGGCCAATATTTTGTCCCGTTACGACTTCTATGCCTTGCCGGTCGTTGATCACCAAAACAGGTTGATCGGGATTATTACTGTCGATGATGTCGTTGATGTTATTCAAGAAGAAGCAACGGAAGATTTCCAAAAAATGGGTGGTAGCTCCCCGCTATCGGAACCCTACTTTAAAACTTCTATCTGGGAGCTGTTTCGCAAACGGATCCTTTGGCTACTGGTCCTATTTATCGGTGGAGCTTACACCGCTAATGTACTTGAAAAGTTTAGCGACACATTAAGCAAGATTGTGGAACTTTCCTTTTTCATTCCCCTGTTGACTGGAACAGGAGGAAACACTGCTTCCCAGATTGTAACCACTCTCGTTCGGGCACTTGGTATGGGCGAAGTCAAGTTTCAAGACCTCTTCCGTGTCATTCGCAAAGAATTGTTAACCGGTATTTTACTTGGTCTCTCACTTGGAATGATCATGTACTTACGAGCCATGATGATGGGGGTCAACACAAACATTGGCTGGGTAGTATCGATCTCCATTCTCGTCATTGTCCTGTGGTCTTCACTTGTTTCTGCTGTATTACCCCTATTACTTCACCGTCTCAGAGTCGATCCTGCCGTTGTTTCCAATCCATTGATTACCACTTTGGTTGATGGAACTGGCCTTATTATTTACTTTACCACAGCAAAACTGCTTTTGCATTTGTGAAAAGTGAGGCCTTCATGTTGGCCTCACTTTGACTCACAAGCGATTCCATCTTTATCCCGATCCAATTTGGTTACGCCATACGCTTTCATATATGCTGTTGCTTCTGCGCTTGAAGAAAAGGAAGCACACGTTACATTTGTTCCTCTATAGGGGGGGGCTTACTGCTTGATTTCTTTCCGGAGGAACTTTTGCGCGATGAAGAGACCGTTCGATGATCTGTTGATTTGTCATCCCCTTTTGCAGATGATTTCTTATCTTTTGATGGCGAATCTGTTTTCTTCTTGGTATCTTGATCTTTCACTGCACTCAACTGCTCCTGAAGCTTCTTGCTATTGGCTTCACATTGTTGTCCTTTTGCTTCCAGATTCTTTTTTTCCTGTTCCAGTTTTTTCACGTTCTCTTGTAATGTTTTGACTTTCTGCTCCAATGCATATGCTTGTCCCGCCTGCACCTGATTTTGAAACAACGCTCCCAGAAACAGGCCGATCACAATGGGGATAATGTTCCATCCACGTTTACCCAAGTCGACTGCTCCCATCACCATGACGCGATGAGCAGGTGTTGGATGAACAAAATTAAATCAATTTATTTCATTACAATATTTTTAATCGAATAAAAAAATGGGCTTGCAAATAATCACAAGCCCACAGATTGTTGACAAAATCTTCTTTTTGACACCAGGGTTCCTTTTCCGTTTCACTCCCGTTCAATAAAACGGGCAAAAGTCTCTCAACTGGAAAAGAAACCGCTTTGTTTGTTAATATATTCCGAACTTTTAAATAAACGAGCCCGTTTTTTCCGTTCGTTATTTTCTCAAAACAGCCCGAACCGGGCTCCCATCTGCCCCATCAAGAGGCAAAGGCAAAGCGATTAATTCATAATCCCCTTCTTCCACATGATTTAAAACGGCTCCTTCCAAAATATGCACTCCATGCTGATGTAAAGCATGATGAGCAGGAAGTTCCTTGCTGTCGGGCAGGTCTACGGAAGGGACATCCAGGCCTAACAATTGAATTCCTCTCTCTTGCAAAAAAGGGGCCAGATCCGGCCTGATATAGGTGAACGAAGTTGGAAACTGCAACCGATCTTTCCATGAATCCGTACGAATGATGAGCCGTTTTACACCGCCTAGGTCGAAATGGGCCAGTTCAGCTGCTCCTATACTCGGTAAATCAAGTAAATGAATGACTCGGCAAGGGCCAACATAAAGTGAAAGATCCAGCTCATGCACTTTTTTTCCCTCGTTATCAAAGTGATAAGGGGCATCAATATGTGTACCTGTATGGATACTCATCTCCATTTTTCCTACATTGACAGAACCCGTCTCTTCTTTGGTCCAGTTCAG
The DNA here is from genome assembly GCF_900114055.1 of Thermoflavimicrobium dichotomicum. GTDB lineage: Bacteria > Bacillota > Bacilli > Thermoactinomycetales > Thermoactinomycetaceae > Thermoflavimicrobium > Thermoflavimicrobium dichotomicum. The sequence goes on from NZ_FORR01000002.1 coordinate 165,922, forward strand.
TTGAAAGCGATAGGGTGTATCTCCTGGCCACGTAGCAACTCCTTCGCGCAAAGGTTCACTAATATCGATGATGATCATCAGGCAACAACCCCACGTTCATTTTTAAACTTTTTATAGGTTTGCTCTGTCATAATCATTTTCAAGCGTTGCACCATTTCCCACACTTCCTGGTAAGACGTATATAATGCAACTGGGGCCAGACGAATGACATTGGGTGCACGAAAATCCGGAATGACCCGTTGTTCTTTCAATGCCTTGCAAATTCTCGCTGCCTCTTCATGTTCCAAACAAACATGGCCTCCTCGCCGATGATCCTCCATGGGATTGCCGATGGCAAATCCAAACCCCCTTAACTCGCTTTCGATCAATTGCATGAGATAGCGAGTAATCGCCAATGATTTTTCACGAATCCGGTCCATTCCTGCTTCTCTAAAGATTTCCAACGAACCGATGAGTGGTGCCACGCTTAGCACATGAGGAGTTCCCATTTGGTAAGCTCCTGCCGTATCCGCATGCTCCATTTCATGATCCATATCAAATTGCTTATCCTTGCGAGAGCCAAACCATCCAGCCAGTCCTGGTGTAGTTCCAAAATGTTTTTCGTTGACATAGAGTCCTGCTACACTTCCAGGGCCGCTATTTAAATATTTATACGTACACCAAACGGCAAAATCGACACCCCATTCACTAAAACGATGTGGAACAGAACCAATGGAGTGACAAGCATCAAAACCGATGATGATTCCCCGTTGATGCGCCTCTTTGGTCAAACGCTCGATATCCAATAGCTGCCCACTTCGATACAATACGGTTGGTAAAAGAATCAGAGCCACATCCTCATCCATCGCCTGAATGATGTCGCTTTCATCGATGGTGCGGCCATCCCGGCTCTTAATGCGAATCAGGTGGGTATCTGGATCATATCCGTGTAAACGCAGCTGACTTTTTAAAGCATAAATATCTGTCGGAAAATTCAATTCATCTGCCATAATTTTCGTTTTTCTTCCTTCTGGGCGATAAAACGTGCTAACCAATTGATGAATATTCACAGTCGTTGAACCGGTAGCGATCACTTCTTCCGGCTTTGCCCCAATCAGCGGTGCCATCTTTGCTCCCAATTCTTCTGAGAGATAAAACCAGGGATACTTGCCTTCTGTCCAACCATCAATACCATAGCGCTTCCAGGATTCCAGCAACTCCAACACGGCAGCCTCAGCCCGTTTTGAACACAATCCCAGCGAATTCCCATCCATGTAAATGGTGCCAGGCTGAATATAAAATTCTTCTCTGAATGAGGCTAAAGGATCCCGTTGGTCCAATTCTTTGGCATATGCCTCAGTCGCCTGAAACGTCATAGATGATCCTCCCATCTCCTGAATTACAGTTGCGTACGTATTTTCCACAGTTCAGGGAACGAATAACGATCAATCACTTTCTTCAGATAAGTCACGCCGGATGAGCCACCGGTTCCCTGTTTATGGCCAATAATCCGTTCCACTGTTTTCATATGGCGGAAACGCCATTGTTGGAGCCAGTCTTCCAGGTCTACCAATTTTTCTGCCAACTGATATAGATTCCAATACTTGTCCACATTACGGTAAACCTCCAACCATGCTGATTCTACTGTTGAATCTTCCTGATAAGGCTCGCTCCAATCGCGATCCAAACGTGCCGGATTGATCTCAAAGCCTGCCTTTGCCAATGCTTGGATGGCTACATCATATAAACTGGGTTGGTGTAACAATTGATATAAAGTATCATGCAATTCTTTGTCATGCTTATAAATTTCTAAAATGTGTTTGCTTTTATTACCAAAAGCAAACTCGATCATCCGATATTGAAATGATTGAAATCCAGAAGCTTGTCCCAGTTTATCACGGAACTGCATATACTCGGCAGGGGTTAAGGTAGATAAAATATCCCAGGATTGAATAATTTGTGACTGGATTCTTGATACGCGTGCCAACATTTTGAATGCAGGCTGGTAATGATCCTGCGCTATCAATCGGGTAGCTGCATGAAGTTCATGCAAAATCAATTTCATCCACAATTCACTGGTTTGATGGATGATAATAAACAGCATTTCATCATGATGATTTGAAAGCGGTTTCTGCGCAGTCAAAATTTTATCCAATGCTAAATAATCCCCATACGTCATCTGATTTGAAAAATTTGTATGAATCCCTTTTTCAGGAACAAGATTATCTTTATTCATTCTTACACCCCTATTCCAACACTTATTTTTTTATAATATAACACAATTCAATTCTTGGAAGTTTATGACAAAATTTTCTTTTTATTTATGGCTGAATGAAAAAAGCGACCCGAAGGTCGCCCGGCAAAAAGTGATCCGTATTTACTTCACTTCCTGACCCGTAGTAGACTGGACAAATTGATTCCATGATTCATTGAATTGTTTAATTTCATCTTGCAATTGAGTGTGCAGTTTGTTTAGTTCGTCTAACTGAGACTGATTATCTTTGGTTTCTTTTCCATTTTTTAAATCTTTCATATACTCTTCATCAGAAGCTAACACTTTTTCAAATACTTCTATATACTTCAACTCTGTTTCTGTTGTTTTCATAAAATCATTAATAAAAGTCTCTGCCATTTTTTTTATATTTTCATCTTCCAGTCTGGCAGATTTGGATTTGAGGTCTGAGAAATGACTTTGTATTTTTTTCACTTCTTCTTTATATTGCGGAAGCAATTTTTTCGCTTCCTCTATTTTTCCAGACAGATCACTGATCTTCGATTGATCTGGCTCTTTCATTGCATTTAAGTCGTTAATCACCTGGTTACGCAAATCCGTTGCTTTGTTAATAATCGAGTCATTTTTGTTTTCTTGAGTAACCAGTTTTTCCATTTCAGCAACCAATTGATCAGCATTGTAATAATCCTTAAACAAGGAGCAACCTGATAGCAAAAACACACTGAGTAATAAGGTCAATACTTTTTTCATCAGAACACCTCTTATTTTAGTTAATAAATTAAATTCGCAAAGCAACAATATTCTACCTTAATTTAAAAATATTTCAAGCAAAAAAGGGGGACATTCTTTAAAACTTGTTAAAATAAAAAAGAGAGCGATATCGCCCTCACTTTTCCAATCTGATCATGGAAAGGAGTATTCTTTTGTTTGGAATTCGCTATCTAAAAGCAAAACCTACTCAATATGTTCTGCAATATAAAAAAGGAAAGTTAATACGCAGTGGAAAAGGCTTGTCTTTTTTCTATTTCCAACGGTCTTCCACCATCTGTATTGTTCCGATTGGGAGTGCCGATACCCCTTTTATTTTCAACGAAATGACAGCGGATTTCCAACCCCTTACCATACAAGGACAATGTATTTACCGAATTATCGATCCTGAATGTGTCGCTTCCATGCTTGACTATACCATCGGCAAAGGAAATCGCTATACCTCGGACGATCCTGAAAAACTGCCAAAACGCTTGATTAACTTGATTCAAGTGTTCATTCGCACCGAAGTACAAAAACGTCCACTCAAAGAAGCCATTCACGCTTCTAATGAAATAAGCCGGGAAGTTATGAAACAATGTGAGCAAAACATCGCCCTTTCCTCTTTGGGAGTTGAAATTCAGTCCATCACCATCACTGCGATCAAACCGACACCTGAAATGGCGCGAGCTTTGGAAGCAGAGGCGAGAGAAGAATTACTAAAAAAACAGACGAATCGATTTACGAACGACGAAATGCTGATGTCAAACAAGAACGGAAAATCAAGGAAAATGAGTTATTGATTGAGATTAAATTCGAGGAAAAGTAACGACAAATTCGTGAGGCGAAAACAGAAGCAGACCTGGGATAGACTGACCTATGTTTTTATTTGCAAGTATGAATGAAGGAGTGCAAAAGATGGACTGGTCCAGATATGGACATTTGTCAGAACAATGGATCAATGAAAGCAGAAATCATGTACAGGCGATTAATGATTATAGAGAGCGAGGAAAAAAAGAAGGTTGGGATCAGGTCGGAAACCCACCTCAAACACACATCAAGCAACTGAAAAACTTGGCGCCTTCTGTGTTGGAGATTGTACGTGAAGCGAACAATAAGAAGGAGACAGAAGCGTTAAGAAAGTGGTTTCCACCTGCATGTGAACCAGTATTTGATGAATATAGCGGGAAAGGGTTGGGAGTTGAACCTTTATTTATAGATGAAAATAGATTTCTTGTTCATATTAATGGTTTTGTACATTTGGTGGAGCAAGGAAAATGGCGTGTGCTAGAGGATGTTTTGTACGTGGGGCGGTCGCCTGATCGACGTTATTATGCTTTGGCTTATGATAATCGATGTGATTTGCTTGATGGATGGAATGGCCCAAAAGTTCGGGAATTTTATTGGCCAAAAAATCTGGAGGTTGTATTGGAATGGACAGAGTGTTCACCTTATGCATCCATTCCTTTTATCACTTCGTTGATTCCTTTTCCTGATGGTAAAAGAATTCTTCTAAACAATAGGTATGGCGTATTTGTTATCGATGAAAAGGGTACAAAACGGATTCATCCGTCAGTGGAGTGGATCCATGAAGAATGGAAATGGCATCAAGAATATAAACTGAATGATCCATTTGTTATTGATTTAAGCATGGAGCATGCGGCACTTTCACCAGATGGAAAGTTGATCGCTGTTGGGGACCAGTGCAGTCACCATCGTATTTTGGATGAGCATTACCAAGAGGTCGCAAGAATCGAACCTTATTCCGAATATCCTCATTTTGCCCTGTTTGGATCAGATGGCAGACAAATTGCTTTAAATGCCTGCCACTTTTATCATGGAGTAACGTTGGTCATTTCACTCGATAACCTTCCTCTTGGTGATTTTGATCTTTTTACACCTGATGGTCAAATGAAAGATGGTGTAGGGATCCTGGACGAAGACAGCCGCGTATATGCCGGAGTTGCTTGGGAAGATGCCTATATCTTCGGGAATGCTTATGGTTATTTGCTTTGCTATAATCAGAGAGGTGAAAACCTGTGGGAACATTTCATCGGTGGCACGATCTCTGGAATGGATATTTCTGAGAATGGAAAGCAATTGATCATTGGAACATATAACGGTACCCTGCATCTGTTAGAGCTGAATACAGGAGAGAATGATCCTTTTACCATCGGTACATCCACACATAAAGAGTTATGCAGATGGTTATTCTGGGGGGAAGATTTGGCCAGACCTTGGGTATGGTAATGAATGGTTCATGTTCAGTTAGGGCTCTGCACGTTATTCATACATGTTTTTGGTGAATTGGGGTTCCTTTTCCCTCTCGGCTATTTGGTAAAACGGAAAAGGAACCTGCCCGTTTGTACGATCTAGGCTTTTCAATCTATCTGTTACCCATCCAACCCCCATAATGGACTGGGAGTTCCATACGAAGTGACATATAGCTTGTCCCTTGCTCGTGTACTGGCAACATATAAAAGAGAGCGCTCTTTTTTTTCCAGCGCCTGTTTTTTCTCTTCATCTTTTTCCAAAAGAGTATATTTGGGCGGAATTACATCCTTATTGACCCCGACAATAAAGACAATCCGAAACTCCAGTCCTTTACTGCAATGCATCGTTCCACAATTGACTCCATTTTCTTTTTGAACAAAACGGGACGTTAAGGTCACAACTGGAATCTGGTATTTCTTTAATACATTTTTCAATTTCTCCACCATCTTGTTGGTTCTTGCCAGAACGGCAATTTCATAACTCTTGATTCCTTGTTGCAACAACTCTTGGATCTTGGTCACCACAAACTGATGCTCTTCCTGTTCTGTAGCAAAATGCAAACGTTCTGGAGGTTCCCCATAAATTAACGAAGTATCCTTTCCCCTCAATCTTCCTCCATCCAAATCATCAAACTCAAAACCCTGTAAACGTTTCATCGCTTGCTCACGAATTTGCTCGGTGGTTCGATAATTGATCCTCAATCGCTTTGAGCGCTGGCCTCGAATATTAATTCCGCATTGATGCAAAATAACTTGCCGTGAATAAATCCGTTGATGCGGATCTCCAACAATAAACAAATCATTTGCCTGGGCAGGTACTAAAGCCCGCAAAAGCTTGAACGCCTCCATATGAAAATCCTGTGCCTCATCTACTACTGCTGAACGATACACAAACTGGCCTGGATTTTGCTCCAGCCATTTACGGGCAATATGTAACAAATCAATGATGTCATACCATCCCAGCTTGTCCATCTGTTCCCGATAGAGTGTAACGACTTTCCAGATTCTCTCCCGCTCCCGATTGGAAATACGTATTCCCCGTCCTGTGCGTGAGACTTGAGCATATTCTTCCCATGTCTCAATTCCATAATTTTGAATGATTTGCTCATACTCTTGAACAACAAAAGCCAATTGTTCCTCTGGATAATGAGATAACTGACATGCTTTTAACCACAATTCTTTTGCTTCCATGGGTTCTTTCATCACTTTTTTGATCGGGATTTTTACATAGTGATCAATGATCTTGCGCACCAATTGATCAATTGCGATCACATCCATTTGCTTTAGTTCACTGTCTGAGCACATCGTTCGCAAACATTCCTGTAAATAATCGGCCAAATTGGAATTGTACGTAGTAACCAATATCTTTTCGTGAGGCTCCAAGACTTTTCGTACCAACCGCCGCGCACGATGCAATGCAACCACTGTTTTACCCGTTCCTGCTCCTCCCAATACACGAACAGGCCCATTATAATCTTTTTCTACCAATACTTTTTGGCTGGGATGAAGGAAAATCCGCCATTTTTCCAGCGGCTTGGTCAAGATTTCGTTTAGCTGCTCGTCATCCGAAATAACCACGATATGTCGGCTGGAGTGTATACTTTTGATGGCTTTTTCAAATGCGCTTGCTTCATTCGCCTGATTGGCCAACTGTTGGGCTTCCATCCGCAATTCTTCGATAAACCGTACAACCTCATCATATTCTTCACCATGGGCCAAATATTGAAGTGCCTCCCATGCATCAGAGGGCAATAAATCCTTTTTTTGCTCCAGTTCCTGAATGGATTGGATCTTGCGAACTTCAGCGACCAATGCTTCTGGCACACCCAATGCCTGAATCTGTTTATCGGTTAAATGGCTGAACAGACCATAAATAAAAAAAGATTCCTCGAAGCGCGATGATTCGGGATCTGCTTCTTCAAGTGACCACATCTGGATCACACCTGTATCAGGATTGATGGTAAACCGTTTGCGCTTCGCCCAACGGTAAGCTTCATCATGATGATCCACCCATACTAGTAGCATCACATCGCTTTTTTCTGGACGTACAACAATGGCTCGATATGTATCGTTCACGCGAATGGAATATACCCGCGGATCAGCCGCTTCTTTAAACCGTTCCAAATTCAGGCTGGAATAAAAAGAATCTTCACGCAATTTTTTGATCATTTCTTGCGTCCTTTTTTGCTCTGATTTAGGCAGTTGCGAAAAAGATTCCAAAAAGGTATCTTGAATGGCAATCGTTGGCATCTCTTTTTCCCCCTTTCTATTTCATCTATTGTAAATTATAAATCATTTTCTCCGGAAAAGGTTTCATTTCTACTTTTCTGTCAACTTTCATAACCAATGGTCGTAGCATGAGCCATTGCCACTGGACTCATCTGAGCCCACTCATTGTAAAAATGAACCTGGTGTTTGGCAAGCTCCTGGAAAAAGGGGTGATCCAGTTCGCCAGAGATCCACTCTTTCTTAACCGCTTCATAAGAAAGCAGCCATTCTTCACCAAAACTGCCGTTTTGCTTCACCATTTGTTCCCAATATGTTTTCTCTACACCACTGAGAAGGCCTGAATGAAATAAATCGAGCGAAAGTAAAGCTACCATTGAATTTTTAATCGATGAGAGAGATTGACCAATCGGTGATGGTAACTGAATCCCTAAACATTTAGCCAACCACAAAGCCCAGGCTACTTCATAATCATGGTTATAACGCAAATGTCCCGTGATCGATTGAATTAAAGTTTGACAGATACGATCCAGGTCGAGCGGCATCTTTCGCCGACGAAAGTAGGAAAATAGATGGGTCACGACTGGATATACACCCGGTTCATCCAACAATGTTCGAAGCAACCAGCTTTCATAGATTTCCCAATTAGCTGGATGCATGTGGGTTGGCACTGACTTCTTCAGTGCATACTTCATAATGGCTGGTTTTTTCACTTTTTGATACCAAGCGATGGCTTTATGAAACAAATTAAATAAATCCATTCTTTGGCTCTGAACTGAATCTGAACGAACCTGATATAAATCGAGTTCCAATTTCCATGGTTCAAAAATCATTTCAGGTAAATAAACGATTTGGGTTTTATGTGGATTGATTTCCAACTCATACTCCGCTAACAGTTCCTGAATCATCGTTAATGCTTTTTCCGCCTGCCCCATACTGTCAAAATATAAATAAAAATCATCGACATAACGCAATCCGCAAAGTTCAGGCATTTTCTCCTGTAATCGTTCATCGATCGCACACGCAATGACTTCTGCAATCACCAGTGAAGTGTCTGGGCCAATCGGAATGCCCAACGTTTGTCCCTCTTGGGTATTGCGAACACAAAAATCCAACCGGTTTCCCAGTAACTGTCGGTCCCTCCTTTTCTTTTTGCCAATCTCTTTGGTATGTAATGCCCAGGGAATAACGTGTGTATAAATCGTTGAGTAAAAACGGGAAATATCCGTAAACAGCACCACACGGGATGCTGTTGAACGAATGAATCGTTTTTCTTGCACAGACTGAAAATTCTCAGCCCGTTCAACGGCTCGCTGATCACTGGAGTCAATCACAGGATAGCTCAGTGAAAGATTTGAGCGCTGAAAAAAAGCGGATAAGGTAGACCAATGGTTAGAAATTTCCTTGGCCAATAAAAGTTGGTGCAGTGGATGTGGAATACTGACAGTTCGCCGATAATGCTTTTGCTTCGGAACAGAAAAAGTTATACTTTTACTTGGTTTTACTGTAAATTTAAGAGAGATTTTACTTAAACAGCCAGCCAATGTCTCTGTTGAAAAGACAGGCGGCAGTTCTCTCGGAAAATAACCCCAACGCATCAAACGTTCAAATAAATCCATGTCTCCATCATCCTTTTTATCGATCTGTAAAAAATAAGACAATTTACTGGAAAAACAGCAAAATCCATGGTTTTTTCCTCTGTTTTTTGATAAACTCTTTTCATGTACATGGTATTGAAATGATGTAATCCAAACTCAGACAAATTGTCTAGAATAATCAATATCTTCGATCGTTAATACATTTGAAGTAATGGATGTAGACTTAAACCAATCATTACATTTTCTTACTATTGCCCATAACTATTTATACAATATAATAAAAAGGAGTATTATTTAACATTCATTCTCGGTACAAGGTAATCAGAAGAAAGGTGATTTCAGTGAAGGGAAAAAAATTGGGTGGGAGGTACGAAATCATCCAGTTGGTCGGCGGCGGCGGAATGGCTGAAGTATACAAGGCACGCGATCTGAAAAAGAATCAATTTGTTGCGATCAAGATTTTGAGTGAATCACTCAGCCATGATAATGAATTTATCCGTCGTTTTATTTGGGAAGCCAAAGCAACTGCCAAATTATCCCACCCAAATGTCGTCAAGGTTTTCAACATTGGTCAAGAAAATAAAACGCATTATATGGTTATGGAATATATAGAGGGGCGATCACTCAAATCCCTGATCAAGCAACGTGGTTTCCTGTCTCCTCATGAATGCATCAATATTGCCATTCAAGTTTGTGACGGTTTATCCCATGCTCATCAAAATGGCATTATCCACCGGGATATTAAACCTCACAATATTTTGTGTACGCATGATGGGCAATATAAAATTACGGATTTTGGCATTTCACGTCTCGTCAAACCACAATCCACTTTTACCAAAACAGGAATGGTGATGGGATCTGTCCATTACATTTCCCCCGAGCAAGCTCGTGGTTTAAGAGTGAGTTATCCTTCTGACATTTATTCATTGGGCGTGGTTCTATACGAAATGTCTACAGGCAGACTCCCTTTTGATGGTCGTGAGAATATCGCCATCGCTTTACAACATATCCAGGAGCCCATCCCTGATCCGAAAAAGATCAATCCAATGATTCCCAATGAGTTATGTCAGATTATTTACAAGGCCTTGGAAAAAGATCCGAACCGTCGTTTTCAATCTGCATTTGAAATGAAACAGGCCCTGTTACAAGCACGATCCACCATTCCAAAAGATCCTGTACCACCTTACTCTGTCAATAAACAGACAAACAGCGTGAGACATCCCAAACCTTTATCGTCTCATTATTCCAGGTCACAAGAGAGCCTGAATCGTCAGCAGGCAAGCAAACCATTTCATCGACCACATGCAACGAAACCAGTAACCAAATCACAGGAAGTCCTTGCACAAAGATATATTCCCCAAACTTCTCCTTTAAGTCGCGCTCGATCTCAAAAACAGTCATCAGGAATATGGGAAGACTACAAAAACGCGATTGTTGCGCTTGTGATTGCATCCATTGCAGGTCTCATTCTTTCCTATTTTCTTCTTGTTGATTAAAAGGGGAGCATTATTTACAGCCACTGGGGATTAAAGGCAGCTCTGCTATTCCCATAAGGAGATTGTTAGGACAAACAAGAAGTGATAGAATATTTGCGCAAGATGTGCTTGCCTCGCTTGTAGCAGGAACAGTTCCCATGTATGTCATGGTATGGGGTTCTAGGTGGCGAACAAATCTCTTCCACTAGGTAAAACCATGCGGATGGCACACCCCTGAACTTGGGCGCTCACTATAACGGAAACGGACTGCGGACGCTAACGATCCAAGAATCCCACTGATTCAGCTGTGGGTGTGTCAACAAAGAAAGCTTTTTCATTGATTAACCGCATTTTCGTCAGTACGAAACCTTCCACTCGACAATCCTTTCTTCTGGGTATCGCTACGGGGCTGCCCCTTAACCTTTTGAGTAAGCCCCGTATTCATTCTACCTACATACCCTATATTGCATCAAATTCCCAGAGTCTTACCTCTATTTATTCCCCATTTTTTGTCAAGTCTTTGAGAAAGAAAATATGATGTACAATGAATGTTGATTCATACTAGCAGCAGGAAATTGAAAAAATGTTGAGCCTCCTGGATAAACGGCATGTAGTGGGTTACCTACATAGACAAGAGTCCAATTTCGCTCTTTTTGCATAATATAACCCATGCTTCACAATACAGCATCTGATAAATCATAGTGGGACAGAGAAGAGACTACTTATCCAGGAGGCGTACAGATGGGTTACTACATTACGGTTGAACGGAATGTAAAAATTTTCGTTGAGGATACAGATCCTGGGCATGGCAAACCCATCTTGTTCATACATGGATGGCCGCTCAATCATAAGATGTTTGAATATCAATTCGACCAACTTCCAAAAATGGGCTACCGTTGCATTGGGGTTGATTTACGCGGATTCGGGAAGTCGGATCGCCCTTGGAAAGGCTATTCGTACAACCGGTTGGCAGATGACATCCGTATCGTGATTGATACTCTAAGATTGGAGGATATCACCCTTGCTGGACACTCGATGGGTGGAGCCATTGCTATTCGGTATTTGGCTCGGCATGCAGGACATAAAGTATCCAAGCTGGCCCTTATTGGTGCTGCGGGCTTCACCAGATATCCAGAATATTCGTATGGACTGGCAAAAGAGGAAGTGAAGCGGTGGGAACGGTCATGGAATAAGTTAATTGAAGCTACCTATACGGATCGCCCGAAAATGCTGGATGGCGTTGGAGACATATTTTTCGCACGTTATGTAACGGGGAGTTTCAAAGAATGGTTCCACGGATTGGGAATAGAAGCGTCTGGCCATGCAACAGCCAAGTGTGCAGTTTCCCTTCGGGATGAAGATTTAGGATCAGATATGTCCAAAATCCATGTTCCTACTGGAATTTTCCATGGCAAACAGGACAGAGTCTGTCCATTCGTGTTTGCCGAATTGATGCACGCCAGAATCAGGGGATCAAAACTTATCCCCTTTAAGTATAGTGGTCATGGATTGTTCTACGAAGAGTTGGAAAAATTTAGTCGTGAGCTTGTACGCTTCATCGGATAATATGGAATGAAATCACATGCTGCCCCTCCAATACAGATATCACCTTTTTTCCTCAGGTAAGAACTTTTATTACTTAAATCGGCCTTGAACCCGGAAGGATTCATAACTATGTCAAAATGGCAGCATGAAATAGCGTAATAAAAAATACCTCCAGTTCTTAAAACCAGAGGTATTTTTTATATATCATTATTGGTCTTTTGCCGCCCAGTTTTTAACCGCATCGTATGCTTTTGGTGCCAGTTTTGTACCTGCATTGTATTCATCAGGGATTCCATGTGAGATGACACCCAAAGCGTAATAGCCATACTTTTTGCTATATTGGAAAACCGGACCGCCGCTTTGTCCAGCGGTTGTGTCAATATAGTATTTCATGATCCGGGAAGTTTCACTGATAACTTTGCCACTGCCTTTCCACATGGTGAAAGGTTTTTTCACGGCAGGATATCCTACAGCCGTCACGGTTTGTCCTTTTAATGTATTGGCTGGACGAAGCCCGAAATGGCCTGATTTCTTCCCTAGAGACTTATCCGTTGTAATGACACCGTAATCATAGTTGAGGTTTGCTTTTTTCCAACCTTTTGCAAAGGAAAAATCAATTCCTTTGGCAATTCCATAGGGGGCAACGAGATTTCCTCTAGAGTCTGCTGTAGCTGCCGGGATGAAGCGGATGTTTTTGGCATATTGATTGGTCTCTGGATGGTATAGGCAGTGAGCAGCAGTTAATACAGTATTCTTATCAATGTACGCACCACTGCATGTGAATGTATCTCTTCCAAATTGGGCGATAATCATTCCTGTTGCACTATAGGGGAATGTTTTGGTGTTAGTAACACGAGTACGATCGTCTTTTCCGATCACTCCAGGAACCTGACTGGCTGTAAATAGCGTTTTTGTCGTATATGATTTTGATGTTTTGCTAATCGGATCATATACTTTTACTTGATCAGGAAGACTTACCTTTTCATTGGTTAAGCCCTGCTGGGTACCTGATTCACTTTTTTCTACTTCCTGTTTTGCCTGGGCATTCACTTTGCTTGCCTGTTGCTGGAGTTGCTCTACAGACAGAACTTTTCCACTTTGGGTAACCATGGCTTCATCCTGTACATCCACACCAGCTTTGTTGGTATTGGCGAAAGCAAGCGTAGGTGTGCACAAAACTAGCAAGCTGGATACTGTGGTAATCAGTTTCTTTTTCATCAAATTCCCCCTTATTTTTATACACAGGAATATTAAAATATTAATTATATAAAATGTAAATAGAAAATCTTTTTTATCATAAAAAGGACAAGATTTTTTATATAAATCTTGAACATTTGATATCACGGCTATCTTGAAAATTTCAATACGTTTCTCCCGGCTTCGGGTATAAATTAATTTTTATTTTTAATAAACAATTATATTTCAAATAAATATAAAAACCGTCTGAAATATGGTTATGGTAGTATCAATTGAAATATATTCTATATATTGTGAATAACACACGTTTGTTTTGAGCCAGCAGCCGTGATTTGATCCATTGATTTTGGATTCACCATTAAAAGGACCCCATTAAATATAAAAAAAACCGAATGATCTTCCAGAATCGGATCACTCGGTCAAAGATTAACGGTGAATAGGAAGCATTGGTTCAAATGAAGGTTTTCTGGCACCTCACCTCCTCTTGTTATTAATAGATCGGTACCCATCCTTCCTTTGTTTTAAAGATACGGATCGCAACAACCTGGCGGTCTTCCATCAAGGTGAAATAGTGACGATAATTGGCTGGAACCGAAATCAAGTCCCCCGGTTCCAATTCGGCATCAAAGTAACGCCCATTTGGGCCTTGAATGGCAAAAATACCATGACCACTCACAATAAAGCGAACCTCGTCTTCCGTGTGATGATGCTCTTGCAGAAAGTTTTTTAGCAGTTGCTCCAGATGGGGCGTTGCTGGTGAGAGTGAAATGACATCTTCAGTAATATAACCATAACGAGCAGACAGATCATCAATTTCTTGGCGGTAGGTCTGAATAATCTCAGCTTTCTCTTCATCGGTCAGGTTATAGTTCTCACGTAAATGAGCTGGCAATTTCTCAACATCCCAACGTTCATAGATGACGCCCTGGCTTTTCAGGTAAGCGACCACTTCTTCGGGTTTTTCCAGTCTCTCATTGGTGTCATGAAAACGTAATGTTGCCATAGTTACCATCCTCCTGCTGTCATTTTTCTTTGCTGTGTGTAAATCGCTTGGGAAACCAATTTTAATTTCAAGTGATAAGAGAACAGGAATTCAAATGCTTCCAAATGTTTCTTCGCCTCAAAGCCGTTTCGTCCCCAAACGGTAATGCCATGATTCCGAATGAGAACCGCTTTCGTATCTGGGCGAATCACTTTGGCTACCTCTTGCGCCAAGCGTCGCAAATCTGCATAATTTTCTACTATAGGGACGGTGATCTCTCCATCTTCGGCCCAAATCCCAAATGCTTTAATGATCTCCTGTCCCCTAAAGGTAACGAACCCCTGATCCGCATACAGCTCGGAAATGACATTGTTATCCACTGTATGTACATGGAGGCAGCAACCTGCATCGGTCAAGCGGTAAATCTCACAATGAATCCCTGTTTCGGCTGAAGCTTTCAAATGCGTATCCTGTAGAGGGCGGCCTTTCCCATCTACAAGGAGAAAGTCTTCAGCTGTGCGTTTCCGCTTATCTTTTCCGCTGGCTGTCACCAGGAAGGAAAGGGGGTTTTCGCTTACCTTGATGGACAAATTGCCGCTGGTTCCTGGGAACCAGTCTCTGGCGGCCAATTCATCCTTGATCTCGGCGAGCTCATTCCACCGTTCTTCCAATACACTCATACCCGTTCTTCCTTTCTTTCAAGTGCATGAATGATATCGTAAAACGAATGAAATGGAGTGTAGGAAATCCCATTCTCTTCACATTTCTCGATCAAGAAATCCCGTGCAAAAACACGATCTGCCAATTTCGCCGCTTGCAGGTCCGTGATCGAATCGCCAATCACAATCCGTTCATAACGCCCAGGGTCAAATTTTCGCAATATCGTTGGTTTGCAACAGCCACAATCATTGGTACAAGGTGCTTGACAGGCATACGGCCAGACAATCTGAATATGTTCCCCTGAAAAGTCACTGCCATTACAGAAAATATGCTCAGACTCAATCAATCCATCGAGAACGGGATAGACAAAGAAGTCGATGCCTCCACTAACCACATACAGGCGAATCTGCTTGTCTTGTGTAAAACGGACAAAGTCAGTAAATCCCTCCCGAATCTTCGTATTCTCTAACACAAACTGCACGATTTCTTCTCTGAGTGATGATGGCAGTAAAGAGAAGAGCTTTCCTACCCCTTGGCGAATGGAAATCTGTTGGGCGAGAATCTGGTCCTTGATTTCCTCCCAACCAGGTGGAGCGAAACGTTTCATGATCGAAACGATATTATCTTTCTCGGTAATGGTTCCATCAAAATCACAAAATATCACCGGTATTTTACCCATCGTTTATTTTCCTCCCCACAACGCCAAAGCCCGATCCAGTTCTTTGTGTTTTGCTGCAGTTTCTTCGATGCTTTCCCGATTCAATACACTGTCGATGACCTGACGGAACGCTTTGCCACCTGCTATGGTTCCATCCGGATGACCATGAATTCCTCCACCTGCATTAATGACAGAATCGACACCAAAATCCTCGATCAGCTTTGGAACCAATCCTGGATGGATTCCGGCAGAAGGAACAGGAAATGCCCGTTTTATCCCATCTTGAGGGCGAGTCAATTCTTTACCAATCGCCAATGCTGTCTCTTTTTCCAACGCTACACTGCCATAGGGAGAAGGAAAGAGTACCAGGTCCGCACCTGCCAGGCGTAAAAATTTACCCAAGAGCAGTGCATGATGGATGCCATAAAGCCTGGACGATGTCAGTGCGCCAGAAACGGCAGGATGAGCAAGAATGGGCACTGAGATTTCTGGATCTTCTGCCAGTGCTTGCAACACGTCCAAACCATAAGCAAACACATTGAAGAGAATGGCATCTGCCCCCAGCTCTACGGCTTGTTTGGCTTTTTCCAACAGTTCAAAAGTGGGACCTGTCAAATTAACGGCATATAATGTTTTTTCCCCGGTTTCTTCTTCTGTTTTTTGCAACACTTCTTTGGCTACCAAAATACGGGAAGTAAAAGGAGTCATCGGGTTATCGAACAAAATCTCATCATCTTTGACTAAATCGACACCACCCAAAGCCTGTGCCCGGAGTTGTTCGGCAAAGTAAGAAAGATCCCGGCCCAAAACACTTTTGAAAATACTCATCAGCAAAGGTCGATCATATACCCCCAGCTTTTTCCGGATTCCTTCAATACCAAATTTAGGTCCTGGAAAGTACTCCAGCAAATCAGGTGAAAACTCCAAATCCAATAATTTGATTTCCCCATCCAAGGAAAGTTTGCCGAATACCGTAGTTAAAATCGCTGGAAAATCGACAGAAAAATTGGCTGAAGGATACGCGATTTTAATCTCTGCCTTTTTTCTTCTTTCCCCGAAAAATTGATTTACTTGCTCATCTTCTGGCAATTCCCTGATTTCGATGACACGCCCTTTATGTTTTTTCAATTGCTCTTTTTCCAAATCAGGCAGGTCTGTCCAGGTCCCCACCGTCAATCCCAACGCAATCCCTTCCGCTTTTTTGGTAAACTGACCCGCTCTATCATAAACTTGATAAGTTGCAATCACTTGTCCCATCAAACTCACTCCTTTTGACCATAAAAAAACCTCTTCCAAGAGGAAGAGGTTTTGTTTGACGCTCAGACTCCACCACTTCCTCTTATCTCTCAGCCTAAACGCTGCGAGAATTAGCACCGTGCCTTATGTGGCTGGATGCCACGGCCCCTGATTGTCTCAGGTGCCCCATCTCACGATGGCATTACGGTCGGTTGCTGGGCTTCATCGGGCTCGTCCCTCCGCCTACTCTTGATAAGAGAAGTTTGACCATTTATCCGTATTTGAATTTACTTGTGATTATGACAGGGAATGAATATATTGTCAACCACTATTTTCAGATTCATTTTATTCAAAGGCTCGGATGAATATCACTTGCTTTTAAATAAATCTGTTTTCTTGCTCCTAAACTTTCTCCATGCTTACACTTCCACTTTTTTTAACACATAAGCCATGCGCTCAGCGGCTTCAACCAGCCGGCTCTCATCTGTTAACAGTCCTACACGTACATATCCTTCTCCGTGAGAACCAAAGCCGATCCCGGGTGCTACCGCTACATGCGCTTGCTCCAGGAGTAAATCAGCGAATGTTTCTGATGTATATCCTTTCGGCACAGGTAACCAGCAAAAAAATGAACCTTTCGGTGCTTGCACTTGCCAGCCCAATGCCTGCAATCGCCCAATAAACGCATTTCTCCGCCGTTCATAGATCTCAACCAGTTCTCTGACGCAATCCTGCGGGCCAAGCAGTGCCTCTCTGGCCGCTGCCTGTACCGCCCCAAACAAACTGACATACATATGATCCTGGTACAGGTTGATACTTTCAATGACCTGCTCGTTCCCCACCATAAAAGCGATCCGCCAGCCTGCCATGTTATAGGTCTTGCTTAAAGTGTAAATTTCCACACCCACTTCCTTGGCCCCAGGTGTCTCCAGAAAGCTAATCGGTTTTTGCCCATCATATCCAATCGCTCCATAAGCAAAGTCATGAACAACCAATAAACGATGTTTGGCTGCAAGCTCCACCGTTTCAGCAAAAAATTCAGGGGTAGCAGTAGCTGCCGTCGGATTATTGGGGTAATTCAAAAACATGAGCTTTGCTTTTCTCAATACTTCTGCGGGAATCTGTTCATAATCAGGCAGAAAATGATTTTCAGCCAGAAGCGGCATCATATGCATCTGAGCTCGAGCGAGTGCAATCCCAGACCAATAATCCGGATAGCCTGGATCTGGAACCAGGGCGATATCTCCAGGGTTCAAAATGCAGGGTGAAATTTCTACCAATCCTGCTTTACCACCAAACAGAACGGCTACTTCTTTTTCTGGATCCAGCTTTACTCCATATTCTCGTTCATAAAACGCTGCAACCGCTTCTTTCAAAAATGAATAACCGCGAAAGGGGGAATATTTATGAAAATCAGGATTGTCTGCTGCTTTTTGTAGAGCTTTTACTATATGAGAGGGTGTGGGCAGATCCGGATTCCCCTGTCCCAAATTAATGATATCCACACCTTGCTTAACAAAAGCATTCACTTTTTTTACCAATTTGGCAAAAAACTGTTCCGGTAATCGATTTAATATTTCAGCTTGCTCAAATCTTTTCAATTCCTTCACATCCCAAAACAATCATCTTGAATTCTAGTGTCATATGTTATATGTTGGAGAATAGTTTGTCAAAGATTTTTTGCCAATGGAGGGTTCCCCTTGAAGCTGAATATCGCAGTTCTCCAAATCGACTTGGCTTTCGGCGATCCCGTACAAAATCTGGCCAAAGTCAAACAAAAAATCCAGAGATTAGTGGAAAAAAACACCAAATTGGATGTCGTTGTTTTACCAGAGCTGTGGAACACGGCCTATGATTTGACACGTCTTGACGAAATCGCTGATCCAGAAGGACAAATCGTCCAGCAAGAAATCGGTACACTGGCGAAAGAACAGAACATCCACATTGTGGCAGGATCCATTGCCAAAAAAACAGACCAAGGGATCTACAATACATTAACCGTTTTCGACCGAAATGGCGAAAAAGTCGGAGAATACAGCAAGCTCCATTTGATCCGGCTGATGGATGAAGAGAAATATCTCACTCCGGGACAATCGATGGGACTATTTGAACTCGATGGAGTCCCTTGTGCAGGACTCATTTGTTACGATATCCGCTTCCCCGAATGGGTTCGAAAACATATCCTGGCTGGAGCCCAGGTTTTGTTTGTTCCAGCACAGTGGCCTTTATCCCGTGTCAAGCATTGGCGGAGTCTGTTAATTGCCCGTGCCATTGAAAATCAGTGTTATGTAGTGGCTTGTAACCGAATCGGACACGATCCCAATAACGCATTTGCCGGCCATTCCATGATCATTGATCCCTGGGGTGAGATTTTGGCTGAGGCAGAACGGGAAGAAACCTC
This sequence comes from Thermoflavimicrobium dichotomicum, assembly GCF_900114055.1. GTDB lineage: Bacteria > Bacillota > Bacilli > Thermoactinomycetales > Thermoactinomycetaceae > Thermoflavimicrobium > Thermoflavimicrobium dichotomicum. The sequence goes on from NZ_FORR01000002.1 coordinate 185,132, forward strand.
GCTCGTGGTTGAAATCGACACAGAGCAAGTGATCGAAGTCAGAAAAAAAATTCCGATCTTTGAGGATCGCCGTCCTGAACTGTATTAAAAAATTTGTATTGACAGATAACAAACATTCATTTATGATTTCGAATAACAACTGAATCGTTTTGCATACTCTCTTATCCAGAGCAGGTGGAGGGAACTGGCCCAATGAAGCCCAGCAACCGGCCGTAATACCATCGTGAGATGGGGCACCTGAGACAATCAGGGGCCGTGGCATCAAGCCACATAAGGCACGGTGCTAATTCCAGCAGAACTCAGGTTCTGCAAGATAAGAGGAACAGGAAAAAATTCTGAGCCTCTTTCTTGCAGAAAGAGGCTCTTTTTATGTTGACCAAAAAGGGGGAGAAAAGGTGAAACACCTAAAAGCACTCATTGGACTACTTCTTATTGTATCATTATTCGTTGCGGGTTGCACAAACGAACAAGACCGTGTGGCTCAAAAGGGACAAACAGGAACGAACAAACCATCTTCACAAGAAAATCAAGCACAGGCATCCACATCTGATGAAATTCCTGCCAAGTTGAAAAAACCGATCAAAGTAGCAGCGGTCACCCAGTTTTCGATTGGTACTTTCTCCTCTCAGTATATCTCCGGAGTCAAAGAACAAGTTGAAAAATTTGGTGGACAAGTGCAAATTTATAACGCCGACAATGATTTGGCCAAGATGGCTTCCTATGTCGAAACGGCAATCAACCAAAAAGTAGATGGGATTCTTATTGACCATGGAAAAGCAGATGCACTCGCTCCGAGTGTCAGAAAAGCGGTAGCTGCCGGTATTCCAGTTGTGGCTTTTGACAGCGATTTGGATATTCCAGGTGTGACTGTCATCGACCAGGATGATTACACACTGGCTTGGAATTCCCTCCGCAGTTTGGCACAGGATATCAACGGTAAAGGAAATATAGTCTATATCTGGGTAGCCGGATTTACTCCAATGGAACGGCGAAATGTAATATATGAGGCCTTTAAGAAACGTTATCCAAATATTAAAGAGATTGCCCGTTTTGGAAACGCCAGCTCCAATACCGCTCTTGACACTCAGTCGCAAATGGAAGCATTGCTGAAAAAATATCCCAAAAAAGGAGATATAGCGGCAGTTTTTGCTCCATGGGATGAGTTCGCCAAAGGGGCAACACGTGCCATTCAACAGGCAGGACGTACTGAAATCAAAGTATACGGAATTGACTTAAGTGATGAAGATTTACAACTGATGCAAGCCCAAAACAGCCCCTGGACAGTGACAACGGCAACAGATCCAGCCGATGTCGGGCGACTCCAGGTACGTTTTCTCTATCAAAAAATCGCGGGAGAACCAACTCCGCAAGTGTACAGTATCCAACCTCATCTGGTTGACAAACGAACATTACCCAAACAAACCATCTCCATGAAAGATTTGGGAAAATATGTACCGGGCTGGGGGCAATCCCAAGCAGGAACTTCTCCATGGATGAAAAAACTGATCGAGGCGAATAAAAAATGAATACGCTAACAGTCAAACATCTATCCAAATCATTTGGACTTCATCCCGTACTCCGTGATATTACCATTTCCTTTCACCCTGGTGAGGTTCATGCGCTACTGGGTGTAAACGGGGCTGGTAAAAGTACGTTGGTCAAAATTTTATCGGGTGATATTCAACCAGATCATGGCGAGATTCAAATCGGGGAGCGCTCCTTGCGCTTCTCTTCTCCCATCGATGCCAAACACGAAGGAATCGATATCGTGGTGCAAGAAGTGGATACCGCTTTGGTTCCTGAACTGTCTGTTGCAGAAAACCTCACCATTCACGAATTGCTTCGTGGATCACAATGGATCCGTTGGAAAGAGAGAAAAAAGTTAGCCAGACAGCTCTTACAAGAAGTTGGAGCTGATATCGATATTGATAAACAGGTTCGGGACTGTACATTGGCCGAAAAACAGATGATCCTGATTGCCAGAGCCATTAACAGTCAAGTCAAATATCTCATCCTGGATGAACCCACAGCACCACTGAGCGAAGTGGAAACATCGAAATTATTTGCAGTCATTCGCAAGCTTCAAGAAAACGGGATTGGCATCATTTTCATTTCACATCGTCTGCCAGAAATTCAAACGATCGCTGATCGGGTTACGATCTTACGGAATGGTGAAGCGGTTTGCACCAAAAAGATCCATGAAATCACACCTGACGAAATGATTCGTCACATGCTGGGAAAACAACTTGCTTCCAATTTGCCAAGAAAATCGAAAGAAATGGGACCTCCCTTGCTAGAGGTAAATCAGTTTTATGTGGCCAAAACCGGAAAAACCCTGTCTCTTTCGGTTCACGAAGGAGAAATTGTCGGCATTGCCGGGCTGGTAGGTGCAGGTAAAACGGAAACCGCTCGCGCTCTTTTTGCAGCCGATGAACATCACGGAACCATTTCACTGAAAGGAAAAAAACATTCCTTCAAAAATCCCCATCAGGCGATTCAGGCCGGGCTCGCCCTCGTTCCCGAAGAAAGAAGAAAAGAGGGAATACTGGTTGATTTTCCTTTAGCTGAAAACCTCTCTTTACCCATTCTTGAGAAACTGAGCTCATGGGGTTGGATCAAGAGACAAAAAGAAAAAACATTGGCTGAACGCTTGGTCAAACAATTGGGGATCAAGATTCCTTCCCTTTCTCATCCTCTTCGCTATTTAAGCGGAGGAAACCAGCAAAAAGCTTCCATTGGCAAATGGCTGGAAACCCAGGCGGATGTATTTATTTTTGACGAACCTACCAAAGGAATCGATATTGGTGCCAAAGAAGATGTGTTCCAACTCATTCGCTCCTTGGCTGAACAAGGAAAAGGAATTTTGTATTTGACAAGTGAAGTGTCCGAACTTCTATCATTAGCTGATCGGATCCTTGTGATGTACAATGGCGAAATCATTTCTACCTATCACTATCCGGAGTTTTCATTGGAAAAAATCATGTCAGATGCAACAGGGGGACATCATGCAACAGGTACTGAATGAGACAAAATCAACGCCAACTACCCGAAGGGGTAAACAGGCCATTCTCTCCTTTTTATTCAAACATGGAACATTACTCGTAATTGCACTTACCATCATTGTATTTAGTTTATTAAACGAAAAGTTTTTAACCTACGCCAATTTCACCGATATTTTACGTTCGATTTCCATTATTACCCTGCTCGCTATCGGTGTAACGATCTCTCTGATCGTGGGCGGTTTTGATCTTTCAGTCGGATCGATTGCCAGTGTCGCTACCATTGCCAGCGCTGCCGCACTCGTATGGTATCGCCAGGAAACCATTGTCGCTATAATTATTCCTTTACTCATCGGTCTTCTTATCGGATTGTTCAATTCCTTGTTAGTTGTAAAAATCCGCATTCCAGATCTATTGGGAACACTGGCTGTCATGTATATTGTGAATGGAATCCATTTAACCTTTACCAAAGGTTATTCCATTTACAACAATATGCCGATGGAGAATGGACAGATTGCACCCGGGCAATTTCTCCCTTCCTTTTTATTTATCGGGCAAGGTGAAATCTTTTCCGTTCCTTTTCCCGTCATCCTCATGCTAACCTTTGTCATCCTTACTCATATTCTTCTGAACTATACCCGTTTTGGCCGCTTGCTCTATATCACGGGTGGCAATGAAGAGGCTGCCCGCCTGTCGGGTGTACCCGTGCAACGTTATAAAACCTACGCTTACATCTTAAGTGCTCTTTTTGCAACATTGGCCGGGATCGTCCTTGCTGCCCGGATTGGAACGGGACAGGTTTCTGCTGGTGCTCCCCTTTTAATGGATGGGGTTGCCGCTTCCTTTATTGGTTATTCTGTATTTGGAGCAGGAAAACCCAATGTGATTGGTACCTTTTTTGGTGCTGTATTGATCGGCATTTTGCTAAATGGATTGACCATGCTCAATGTTCCTTACTATGCACAGGATATTATCAAAGGATCTATTCTAATCTGCGCTCTTGCCTTTATGTATGTACAAAAGCGTAATCGTTAAGGAGGATATTTATGGCTCAATATCAACCTCTAACAGAAGAAACTGCTGTACAGTTAGTCATAAAGCTGCAATACTTCAGAGAAGATGCCACCCTGAAGGTCAAAGAAATTGGTGATGGCAATCTGAATCTGGTTTTTCATATTGTGGATGAAGAAAACGGTAAATCGATCATTGTCAAACAGGCATTGCCTTATGCCAAAGTTGTTGGAGAAAGCTGGCCCTTGACTTTGGAACGGGCTCGTTTTGAAAGTTCTTTCTTGCAAAAAGCAGCTGAATATGTGCCTGATCTGGTACCCAAAGTATTTCACTTCGATGAGACACTCGCCATTATTGTGATGGAAGACCTTTCTTCTCATACCATCCTGCGCAAAGGAACCATCGAAGGGATCATCTATCCAAAACTGGCCGAGCACATCGGGACGTTCGTCGCACAGGTCACTTTCCATACCAGCGACTTTTACCTCCATCCGTTTGAGAAAAAACAGCTCGTCAAGGAATTTATCAATCCGGAACTTTGCAAAATTACGGAAGACCTTGTCTTTACGGATCCATTCTTTGATCATGAGACCAATGATTTCCCAGATGGGATTCGGGATACAGTTGAACAACTTTGGCAAGATCAGGAGCTGAAACGCGAAGCTGCGAAACTGAAATTCCAATTCCTGACCCAAGCCGAAGCGTTGCTACACGGAGATCTCCATACAGGAAGTATTTTTGTGACCAAAGAATCTACCAAAGTGATTGATTCGGAGTTTGCCTACTTTGGACCGGCAGGATTCGATCTGGGGCAATTCTTTGCAAACCTGGTGCTCAACTACATCTCCCAGGAAGCTCATATAGAAGAGTTAGAGAAACGGAAGCAATACCAGGCTTATCTTGTCGATACGATTCGGGAAACATGGTCTCATTTCACCAAGCAATTTACTGAACTCTGGCATAGCAAGGGGAATGAAGTATACACCAAGGTGCCAGGTACACTGGAAAGCTTCTTGAACAAAGTCTGGACTGACGCAGTTGGCTTTGCTGGTTGTGAAGCGATTCGCCGTACAATTGGACTTGCCCACGTAGCTGATCTTGACTCCATTCAGGACCTGGACAAACAGTATGCAGCCAAGAAAAAAGCGCTCGCCATTGGAGCAGAGTTCATCAAAAAACGGAAACAGATTCAATCGGTTGAGCAGTTCATTGAACTTTTCCATGTAAAATAGGTAAAGGAAAACAAATATTTGATATAAAAGAAACCGCTTCTCTTTATTCTGGAGTAAGCGGTTTCTTTCATTTTTCTTGAATATGTTCATGAGGACATCCCAATCGGGGTATGCTGAATGACAAGAGGTGATCTGCATGAAAGGATGGATCGTCAAACTGTTCGTTTGTCCTGCTGTTGTTTGGATTTCCACTTTTCTATTCCAGGATGTGTATTATCCTGCCCCTTACCAATCCCTTGTGACAGGATTGATCTTGGCTATTGTGGCACATCTGATGGAATTGATGGTACTTCGGCCTGGGACATTTTGGTTAAGTACGGGAGCCGATTTTCTTGCTGCAACGGTTATTGTCTATATCAGTCAATGGTTCTTTGCCGGCTCACGGATCACTTGGGCAGGTGCTCTTCTTACGGCCTTCTTTCTCGCAGTTACTGAGTACTTCCAACATATCTGGCTACGGAGTATCTTATCACCCATGGTACTCCTTTCCCATTTCTCATCAGCTTCTTAACCCAACCAAAAAAGTCCCGCTGGAAATAGTGCCCTCTTGGTTTGGTTAACTACGCTATTCCTTGTACTTTTTCCAATAGTGAGCCAAAGTAAGAAGAGGCCAGATATAGTTATAACTGTGATAATGAATATAAAACTGGCCGGCGAGCCCTGCTCCAGTGGGATAAGCATGCACCCAGCTCTCTTTTTCCAATAATCGGAGTAAACACATCATCCCTTTTCTCATTTGCGGTGTTGGTTGATCATGACAGGCAATCAGTGCATCCAATGCCCAAGCCGTTTGCGATAACGTAGATGCCTGGAGTGGAATGTAGTGACATTCCACTTGGCTCCGGCATGATTCTCCCCACCCACCATCGGGATTCTGGATGGAATACAACCACTTTATCGCTTTTTGAACCGCTGGATGGTAGTTGGGAAACTGTACAGCAGCCATCCCTGTCAACGCTGCCCAGGTCCCATAAATATAAGAGATTCCCCAGCGTCCAAACCAGGAACCATCGGTTTGCTGGTTACGAAGAAGCCAGTAAATTCCACGTATCACAACCGGATCATGAATCGTCCATCCTAATTGGCTACCGAAAAATTCCAATGTCCGCCCCGTCATATCAGCCGTAGACGGATCCCCGACCACGGTTTTGGCATCAGAATAAGGCAACAGATAAAGCCATATCTTATTGGTGTTCTTCTCAAATGCAGGCCAACCCCCATCCCGATTTTGCATCGAAACCAGCCAATTCACCCCTTTTAACCATTCAACCGAATGCTTTCCTTTTCGAACAGTGGGTGCAATGGCCCGAAGACAAGCAGAAGTATCATCCACATCCGGATTGATCGTATTACTATGCGAAAAACCCCACCCACCTGGAAGTACACCTGGATTTTGCAATACCCAGTCCCCCAAATTTTTGTGCTGATGCTTCAGCAAATAATGAAGACCGCGGCAAATCGCTGGATGTCGGCTGCTGACTCCCGCTTCCTGTAAAGCATGTAAAATTAGCGAAGTGTCCCAAATCGTGGAAGTTGTCTCCTGCAAATGTATTCCCTCTGACACTGGATAAGCCAGACATTCCAATCCTTTCATCGCCTGCTTGATGACAGAATGATCTGATAGTCCCAATGAGGCAAGGGCAAATACCATCAAAAAAGTACTGGTTAAATAGCTGTATAATGTGCCATCTGGCTCGATTCGATCCAGCATAAACTGCCTGGCATAACAAAATGCCCGCTCTGACAAAGATTCTCTAGCAAATGGAAAATGGAGACTGGCAGTCCATTTCAATGCTCGCCGCCAAAAACGGCTCTTGTTATGTATCAAATCAGTACCACACGAACCCAGCCATTCCGAAACGAGCTCTTTTCGAGGCAAATCTACAGAAAACTGGCGATTCGCCAGTATTAAAATGGGCGCCAGGTGCACTCGGGTGTATCCAACAAAATCAAAGAAATGAACGGGCGATCGCGGTGGCAAAAGTAAAAACTCGATGGGGATCGTAGGTTGCTTCGTCCATGACAGGTGACCAAAAAGACTTAATATCACTTTGCTCAGCGATCCACTTTGTGTCATGCCACCCTGTGACAAAACAAATTCCCGCGCTTTTTTCATCTCAGGATCACTGGGCTTTTTGGCTCCTGAATAAAGCAAGGCCAAACAACTGAAAAGTGTTTCACTCACATTTCCATCTTCATCTTCATACAGCTTCCATGGTCCTTCCACGGTTTGCTTACATAATATCCGCTCAAGGAGCAGATTTCGGAGTGGCCGATTCTCCCACTTCAACCACTCCATCAATAAAATCATGAGTGAGTCTGTCAACGTCCCGCCTTCAAAGCAAAAAATCCAAGAACCGTTAGAAGACTGCTTTTGAAGCAATTCATCCATCAGGCAGTTCATGGCCTTTTGAATGTGGTCCATCATCTGATCTCGCCCCCTTGCTTACTATAAGGTTTATTCAGCAAATGGGGCCGGGAGACTTCGGATGTATCCATTCACCGCCTGAACCTGTTTCCACGCCATAGAAAAAAAAGAACCAGGCTTACTCCTGCCAAAACAAGAAAAACCATAAACTGAAGCTTCATCAGCTTGGTCAGTAACATCAGAAGAAAAATAACCATCAATAACAACACAAATGAAAATCGATTCATTTTCATTAAATCTCTTCCTTACTGCTTACGATAGATTGACCACCCATACATAAACGCTGCGGATTCCTGGGAGCCAGAGATTTTCCGCTCACTGCTTATCATCTTGTATCCCTTTCCTTTGATCCCTTTTTTGAAAAGTGATCGAAAAACATGTTCGCACGACCGGAAGAAACATTCCTTTTCCATCAACAGCTTGAGCTGACTCAGGTTCACGGTACTGCACTCATTCTCATTTTCAAACAGAAACAGCCGTTTCCAATGCTACTTCAAACATATCATGAAGCATTTTTTCTTTTTGCTCGGAACTAATCATTTCTTTGGTAAAAACATGATCCGAAACCGTTAACATCGATAAAGCTTTGACCCCGTGTTTGGCGGCAATGGTATATAAAGCTGCTGTTTCCATTTCAACGGCCAACATTTGATATTTTGCCAATAATTTATAGTCCGCTGAAGAAAGTTCATAGAAAAAATCCGAAGTAAAGACAGAACCAACCTGAATGGATTGTTTCTTTTCCAAGGCGATCTTGTAAGCTTTCTGCAACAGATCAAAATCAGCGGTTGGTGCAAAGTCAATTCCAGGCAGACGTTTATGGTTCATTCCCGAGTTGGTTGAAGCACTCATGGCTAAAATCAAATCCATCACTTTTACATGGGGATGAATCGATCCACATGTGCCAATACGAATCAGATGTTTCACTCCATACTCTTCGATTAACTCGGTAATATAAATCGAGATCGAAGGCATTCCCATACCGGTTCCCTGCACAGAAATCTGCTTTCCCTTGTAGACTCCTGTATATCCAAACATGCCTCGAACCTGGTTATAGCAAACGGGATTTTCCAGGTAAGTCTCCGCAATATATTTCGCTCTTAGTGGATCTCCCGGTAACAGGACTGTTTCTGCGACTTCCCCCTGCTTTGCTGCCAGATGAAAGCTCATAATCCCAACTCCTTATCCACTTCTATCATCAATCTGGTTTGGAAATGAAAATCTGACATCGGTCTCATGATTTTAGGTATACACCATCATGACCGTTGATATCCATCCCCTTCATCATTTAATATCACTTTTCATTCCTTCAAAAACATACATAGAAATTTTTATTTTAAAAAATAAATTTTCTGATTTAGATAAATAGACTTTATTTTTTATATCAGATATAATAAATATATAAAAATTCATACAATTAGGAGGTAAATCTTATAATGAAGAAGCGCCATGTACTGCTTTCGTTCACACTCGCTCTTGGCTTGGCATTAGCGCCTTTTCTTTCCAATTCATCTACCTCTGCTGCAGCAAGCAAGCTTCCGTCCAATGCCCTGATCTCTAACAAAGGTACTGTTATTACACCAGAAAAAGTGAAACGCTTTGCAGCAACGAGCAAAAAGAAAAATGCAGCAACTGCCTACCGCGGAAATGGAAAATTGAAAAATGCCAAGGAAACGGTTGTGAAAAAAGTACAACCAGTCCGATTTGGATCCTATGATATCGGTATCCGATCCGTCATCGGTACAGATGACCGAACACGCGTAACGAACACGACAACCTATCCTTATTCTGCGATTGCTCATATTGAGAGCAGCATTGGTGGCTGTACAGGTTGGATGATCGGACCACGCACACTGGTTACAGCAGGACACTGTGTATACGATCCTGATACCAAACAATGGGCTACAGATGTAACGGTTACTCCTGGCCGAAACGGCACAAGTAAACCATATGGTTCTGCAAAGGATATTGAAATTTTTGTTTCTGCCGGTTGGGGGCAAAATGGAGATATTGGACATGATTATGCTGTGATTATCTTGGATCAGGAAATTGGCTATGCAACCGGTTGGTTTGGTTATCGTTGGACCTCTTCCAGCTTAACAGGTGTTGCAGAAAATATTAGCGGATATCCTGGGGATAAAACATATGGCACACAATGGCAGCATGCAGACAAGATTCGCAAAACTGAAACATATCGATTATATTACGCAAATGATACTTATGGTGGACAAAGCGGTTCGCCTGTATATCAAAAATATGAAGCCTCCTGTGACGGACCATGCGCAATTGCAATTCATACTTATGGAGCAGGTGGAACCTCTTATAATAGCGGTACACGAATCACGGAAGAAGTATTTGATACCTTGAACTATCTAAAAGATTATTAATACACAAAAGCGAGGGAGGTTATCTCCCTTGCTCAGCTTGTTGACAAAGTATCCTTTATACGCCAGTTTTCCTTTTCCATTTCACTCCCGCTTTATAAATACGAGCAAGAAGTCGTTCAACTGGAAAAGAAAAGCCGGGTTTGTCAACGGTCTCAGCGAGGGGATTATCTTTCTGAAGTCATCCATTCATCACCAAAACATTATTTGTCTGATACTTGCTCAATCACATAGCCGCTCGAAAATTCCTCCCAGTCCCATTCATGATCCATTACACTTTGCGTAACCATTTCAAACATTTCCTTTTTAGAACATGGACGTATTTGATATTTCCCAGGCACTACACGAATGGCCAATATGTTTTTTTCTTTTTTATCATACTGGCTGTAAGACAGAAGGACATGTATGTTCCCCTCTCAATGGCGGAATCATTTTATCTAACTTTTCAGTAAATCAGGAAAACTTTCATTCGAGTATTTAATTAAACAAAAATATAAGAATATATCTATATGATACCATGAAATCATTACGATATGGGAAGATCCAGTTTTATTGTCACATATCGGATTATAAAATATCTTTCCACCTCTCAAACACGAAAACGAAGGGAATCACATCTTTCATCCACTTCCGTCTGACAAGAATCGAAAGTAGTCAAGAAAAAATGCGATTCCCTCTTTATCCAAATCCATCTAATATAGGTTCCCTTACTCAAACTGTATGCTTTTTACTACTTTTGGCAGATCATCATTAACCATTTTCGTTAACTTTTGAAACTTGTCTTTGACCTCTGCTTTAACATTACCGCTTTTATCGAAATAATCGGCAGGCGGTTCATTAGATGGCTGATAGGCGATGGTCTGTCCATTTTTGGATGCAATATAGTTCCAAATTTCGCCAAATCCTTTTTTATCCCATTCCTCTTTTGATGGAATTTGGAAAATACTGATCTTGAAAATAGATGCCTTCCCATTATCAAATTCAAAAGAAATCGTCTCTTTCAATTCTGGAATGGATTGATCTTTGCTGACTGGATCCGATTTCACTATAAACAAACCATCCCACTCACTTGGCAACTTCGCAGTGAAATGATGTTTGGTATTTTGATACAAAATGTGGTCTTCCTTTTTCGTGATCACATGCTCTGCTTTTGGTACACTTTCCTCTGAGCATGCTACGATCCCTATACTCATCAGACAAATGAAAAGAAGAAGACATAATTTCTTCAACATCCATCTCCCCGCTTTTATTCGTTTCTGTGTCAGATTCCTACTTGCACTGCAACATTCATTTCCAATCCAAAGTCCCCTAAAAACAGAACCTGTTTATTCCATTTCTTAAATAACATGCTATAAAACACACAAAGAAATTATATCATCATTTTCTTTTCATAGGATAAAAGCGATTCATTTATCATTTTTTTGTTTCATTTATTCCTTTTATTTGAAAATAAATCAAATAAAAAACACCTTCCTAATCAAACGATTGGGTGAAGGTGTTTCTTCTATGGAGACTAAATACCCTCAAATAAATTTATGTTGATGTTTTCATCTTTTATTGTTTTTGATAATAACATCGATCTTCATCGGGGGAACGTTCAAACTCTTGCATAATTAATGTATCCCCATCGATCTGGTAGGAAAGCGTACCTTGACCACCACCCAGACCTGTCATGATTCTCCAGAACAATCTGTTATCATCCAAAATTTGATACTCTGCTTTATATGATTTACCTTTTCTAGTCGTCACAATCATCGTTGAATCATCAAGCACTTCCAATGAATTCAAACAACCACCTTGACCATATTTATATGTTGTTTTCTGATAAACCCATTTTCCTTCAAGGTCATTCGATCCACATCCTGCCATGAACAATAAAACAGCCAAAGTTAACAGAGAAACCAATGATCTCATATTCCCACTCCTTTTCTTGATCAACAAAGGATTTGTAGTGATAATCCATTCAATCGAAACGAGAAATCAGATCGTCCCACTTAGGCTTTTGAATACTATCCATTATCTTGGAGAACGAATTTGTAACAGTTCTACAAATACTTTGATCGTCTCCATTAGATCAATCCGATCATCGATGTAATGTTGCATATTATAGCCGTTAAATAAAGCCATTCCCGCAGTCGCCAACGTTCTGGCATCAAGCGGACTGCCTATCAGACCTGCTTTTTTCATTGATTCAAAGTAACGAATAAGGTCCTGTCGCCATGCTTCCATTTGTTCAGCCAACTCTTGTTGAACTTTGGGCAAGTATTGGCAGGTCATGGCAGAATGTATCAATACAGCAGAAAAACCTTGAGCATAAGCCTTGACAACCATGTCAGCGGAAAATTTGATGAAGTCATCGACCAAGTTTCCATCCTCTTTATCCAGTGCGCTTTTTAAATCTTCAAAATAAAAACGAAACCCATCCTGAAGAACCTTCATCAAGAAATCCTCTTTTGTCGCAAAATGAGCGTAAAAAGCCCCTTTGGACAGGCCCGCTTTTTTTACAATCTGGTCGACACTCGTGTTGCTGTAGCCATATTTTGCGAACAGCTCAATTCCCGAATCCACCAGCTTTTGAATGGTACGTTCTGACATTTCGTGTTGTTTCATAGATGCGCTCCTCATATCCATTATTTTCTGAATAGATATATTAATAATAAAATAACAAACTGTTATAATAATTATATACCGACCAGTTGGTTTTTGTAAAGACTTTTGTCATAATGATTTAGAAAATTAGAGAAAAATGTAAGATACACCCATAAGAAAGAAGCCAACAAATACACGATTAAAGTGTAAATGCTTCAAGGAGGGATTTTCATGTCCAAAAAAAAAGGGTTACGATGAAAAAGGCTTACAATCGCAAAAATTTCCGGAGGTTATGAATGCTTCAAACAACCAAAGATCTGATCCAACTCTTTCATTCGCAAGATGCAAACACGCCTGATTATCAAGTCGTAAGAGCTTACGTGCGGTTCATTGAACGCTACGGAAGTGTAGCTGATGTAGAACCCCTGTTTGATCTCTACCTGGAAGACCCCACTGATTTGCGTAGACAATATCTTTTAGAGCCCATTCGTATCCATGGTGACGACACAATGGCGGAAAAAATGTTTCAAGCCTGTTTCGAGGATGGCCAACTCAAAGAAGAAATGTATGGCGGGATCTTCCACTGTCTTGGTTATTTGGGTTATGAACCTGTAAAACCGATTTTATACCAATTGCTGGAACAAGGTGGGCACGCTTTGGGCTTGGATGAATGTTTGGGATTACTTCATTTCTCCTGTGAAGGATATGAAGAAAAGATTGCACAGGAGATCAGAAATTGCTTGGGAAAAAATCTCTTTCCTGAATTTGTCCCTTCACTTCTTTGTAAAGTCCCAGATCCAGCGTTGATCGATGAAGTTTATGAGTCGGGAGGGTATTGGGCATCTACCGACTGCAATGGTGGCATGGTGTTGGGGATTGCCCTCTGTGGCGAAAAAGAACGGAATCGATTTAAATCCATTCTTTGGGACGAGAGGTGGGAAGCAGAGAGCTCCTCTACTGGAACACGCACGTGGGCTTTCGTCGGAATGCAACATCAACAAATTACATTCCGCGAGCTCTTTGAAGACATCAAAGAAGCACAGAAACAGGGTTGCAGTCAAAGAGAACTGAAACATCGTTTATACGTTTTGCTTTCGATGCTAGAAATGAAAATTTTCTATGATTACCGGCCACTCAAGTTTGGAAAATCCCCTGACGAAAGTTACCAGGATATTTACTTGTCCCTGTTTGATTGGTCGACTCCTCACAAGGATGATTCCATCATTGGATGGATTTCAGACTACATCGAGGATCGAGACTATATTCAGAGGGAATTCTATCAACTCAGGGACCATCTGGAGTTAAAACTGGAACAGGAAGTCATGTGGAAATATTTAAGGACATGATTCCTACGTTTGCCCGCCTCTTATTCCAAAATAGCCAGGCACACTAAAAAGCTCCGCTTTCCGGATAGGGAAAGCGGAGCTAGTCTTTATCTCACTTCCTGTTTCGTAAAGAAATGCTTCAGCGCTTCATATACTTGACCTTTCTCACGAATCACATAATACATGAATTTGGGATCTTTGATATGCCGATAAGCTGTCATCAGCGTACTGTGACGATTATACTGGTTGACTTCTCCATAACCAAACAAATTGCTTCGCTTCATCAATTCTTTGACCAAACCGACACAACGTTCGTTGTCAGATGTGAGGTTGTCCCCATCGGAAAAGTGAAAAGGATAAATATTGTATCGATCCGGCGGGTAACGTGAGTCGATGATTTCCAATGCTTTGCGATAGGCGGAAGAACAAATGGTTCCCCCGCTCTCGCCTTTGGTAAAGAACAGCTCTTCTGTCACTTCTTTCGCCTCAGTATGATGGGCGATAAACACGATTTCCACTTTTTCGTATTTGGTTCGCAGGAAGCGTACCATCCAGAAGAAAAAACTGCGGGCAATGTATTTTTCAAAGATGCCCATCGAACCACTGGTATCCATCATGGCGATCACAACAGCATTGGAGTGGGGTATCTGCTTTTCTTCCCACGTTTTAAAGCGCAAGTCATCGATGGAAATTTTCACTTTTCCTTTTTTTCCTTTCAGAGCGTTTCGTTTAATAGCTTCGAGCAAGGTACGTTTTTTGTCGATATTCCCCATAAGGCCTTTTTTCCGCACATCATTAAACTGAATATCATCAACCACAAAATTTTCCTGTTCTTTTTGCACCAAATTTGGCAGTTCCAATTCGGAAAAAAGGATATTTTCCAATTCCTCCATGGAAACCTCTGCTTCATAGTAGTCGAGACCGGCCTGATCACCTGCACCCGGGCCTTTTCCCGGGCCTTTCTGCTCTGCTCCTTCGCGTGCGATCACATCTCCAACTTGACTTTTCCCATTTCCTTGTCCTACATGTTTCCCTTTGTTGAAGTTATAGCGGAACCGATACTCTTCCATCGAACGAATCGGAATTTTGACAATCTGCTTACCGTCCGACATGATAATGCTCTCTTCCGAGACTAAATCCGGCAGATTCTTGCGAATCGCTTCTTTTACCTTCTCTTGATGCCGCATTTGGTCTTCAAAGCCCTTACGGTGCAGAGACCAATCTTCCTGGGAAACGATATGGAGGGGGTGTTTCATACCCAGTTCACCTCCCGTTCTCGTCCGCCAGCCGCCTACCGGTTAAGCAGGCTGCCTACGTAGCGCAGAAGTCCATTGGCACTGGCTGGGGTATAGCCATAATCCTCCACCAAACGTGCAATCACTTCATTGATCTTTTTCAGCTGATTCTCATCAGGCGTTTTGGTTGATGTGGTAATTTTTACAACATCCTTCAGATCTGCAAACAACTTTTTCTGAATGGCCTCTCTGAGCCGTTCATGGCTGTTATAGTCAAAACGTTTTCCTTTTCGCGCATACGCAGAAATTCGAATCAAGATCTCTTCCCGGAATGCTTTTTTCGCATTTTCGGAAATGCCAATTTGCTCTTCGATGGAGCGCATCAATTTTTCATCGGGTTCCATTTCTTCCCCAGTAATCGGATCACGCAATTTGTTCCGGTTACAATAGGCTTCAACATTGTCCAGATAGTTGTCCATCAGCGTCTTGGCGGACTCTTCATAAGAATAAACAAACGCTTTCTGTACCTCTTTTTTGGCGATTTCGTCGTATTCCTTGCGGGCGAGGGAAATAAAGTGGAGGTATCTTTCACGTTGTTCTGGTGTAATCGAAGGATGCTGATCCAAACCATCCTTGAGAGCACGTAAAATGTCCAAGGCATTGATATAATCGACTTCAGTGCGGATGAGTGCACTCGAGATCCGGTTAATCACATATCGTGGGTCGATACCAGACATTCCTTCATCCAAATGTTCTTTCTTCAACTCTTCCACATCAATGTCAGTGATACCCTCGATAAATTCGCCATCATAGAGGCGCATTTTCTTGAGCAGATCGACCCCTTGTTTCTTCGACTCTTTCAAACGGGTAAGGATGGAGAAAATAGCTGCAGTGCGGAGTGAATGAGGTGCAATGTGGATATGGGCGAGGTCACTTTGTTGAATCAGTTTTTTGTAAATTTTCTCTTCTTCTGATACTTTCAGGTTATAAGGGATCGGCATGACAATGATCCGTGATTGCAATGCTTCATTTTTCTTGTTGCCAATGAACGCTTTGTATTCGGCTTCATTGGTATGAGCGATAATCAGCTCATCAGCAGAGATCAAGGCAAATCGACCAGCCTTAAAGTTTCCTTCTTGTGTGAGTGAAAGCAGGTTCCACAAGAATTTCTCATCAAGTTTGAGCATTTCCTGGAATTCCATCAGACCCCGGTTTGCTTTATTCAGCTCTCCATCAAAACGATACGCACGTGGATCTGACTCTGATCCATATTCAGTAATCGTGGCAAAATCCACACTTCCTGTCAAATCTGCAATATCTTGTGATTTGGGGTCAGACGGACTAAAGGTTCCAATTCCAACACGATCATCTTCAGAAAACAGAATCCGCTCAACAGGTACATCTTCAATGCGACCATCATACTCTTCTTTCAAGCGGAAGCGACAAGCCGGACACAGATTTCCTTCGATCCGTACTCCCAGCTCTTTTTCTGCCTCAGGCCGCAGTTCATGAGGTATCAGGTTTAACGGCTCTTCATGCATCGGACATCCTTTAATCGCATATACTGCGCCTTCGTCCGTCCGTGAATACTCTTCCAATCCTTTTTTCAGCAGAGTCACAATTGTTGATTTTCCTCCACTGACCGGTCCCATCAACAACAGAACCCGTTTTCGAACATCGAGACGACGAGCCGCTGAATGGAAGTATTCTTCCACCAGGCGCTCAATGGCCTGATCCAGGCCAAACAGTTCTTTACTAAAGAACAGATACTTTTTATTTCCTTGAGAATCAACTTCTATTCCAGCTCGAGCAATCATATTATATATTCTAGAATGAGCTGTCTGCGCAATTTGGGGATTTTTTTTCACCAGCTCAAGATAGTCTGCGAACGTCCCTTCCCATTTCAATCTTTCTTCGCTTTCACGATATTCGGCCAAACGTTTTAAGATGCTCATGGAAGCCTCCTCTCCCTTAGTCCAACCTCTCAAATAGCAAACCATAAACATCCTTCTGTTAAATAGATTCCCCATATGAACCAGTTAAAAGCATCAAAAATGATAAAAAAGCAAATTTTCAATTGGATTTGGATTCATTGGGAGGATTGCTGCGGGAGTATCCAGAGATGGGAGAATAGAATGGAAGGTAGAGAGGGAACTAAGGCTTATCCAATAATCGCACACGTCGACAACCGAAGACAGTCACTTTTACACATTCTACTATTAGCAAGTTAAAGAATGGAGATAAATAGATACAGGGACTGCCTTTAGTTGCTTCAAAGGAGTTCCTGCAAACATCGATAGGCCCTTATACGTGTCATATCTTCATTTCAAGTCAAACCAAAGTGATTTTCATTCCAAATTCAAATCCATAACAGGTTTCGCAAATCCATTTTCAGGAAACGACATGTTTGATCAAAAAATACTTATTAATTTATGTATTAATATTATACAATAACCAGAATACTAATACAATAAAAATCAATAAAAAAGATAAAATATTCCATCGTACAATATCTAGCTTAAGACCCAAAATCCAGAATCCATTCACAAGTCTAAAGAACTATTAATTGGTATTGACATCCTCTAAGTGTAAAATATTTAAACGTCAGCAAACTTCTCATCGACCACACTGCGTTCACCATCAGAGGGATGAAAAAGGTGTTCTGTTTTCCATAAAGCGAAGGGATGGGTTCCTTGACTGTGATGGTTCAGAGTCGTCACAGAAGAAGGAACCCATCCGAAGCGCGGGAGAAACGTATCCATATTTTCAGGTCTCGCCTTTTCCCTCTTGGAAATAGGCTTGTCTTTCTATTTACACAGAACAAAAAATGCCCGTTTGCTCTCTGATCGCTGCCAACAGATCAGCCAAGCTTCCTTCTTGATCCACACGATACACAGGCTTTCCGCGGTCAATTCGGTTTGTTGTAACCCAGAATGTCTTCATTCCCAATGTTGAAGCAACCATATCTTCTTGCATATCATTTCCGATCATCACACATTCATTTGGCTTTACACCAATCCGTTCAACTATCTCCAGGTAATATTCTGGATGCGGTTTGCAAAAATGTGTTTCTTCGTATACAGTTACCCAGGCAAAAGGAAAATCATGGATACCAGCCCAGCGTAAACGCTCCAATATAGCCGCTTTTGGAAAAACGGGATTTGTCGCTACCACGACTTTATATCCCTGATCCATAGCGGCTTGTACAACTTGGCGCGCCAAAGGTTCAAAACCCGCATGTTCTTTTAATGTTGGAAAGGTATCCCGATAGAAACGATCAACGTCATCGGCGATCCTTTCCCATGCAACGCCAGATTCTTTGCTAAATGCCTGTTCAAATACTTCTTTGTTCGTTTTTTCTTTCTCTTTATTTTCAATCATGGCTGCCGTTGCTTTAAACAGCATTTTGACAAACTTCTCTGGTGGAATGACATGAGCCATTTCCGGGGCCAAAGCTTTCGTATATTGATCGACAAATTGTTCTGTATCCATCGGCAGGAGTGTCCCGTCTAAATCAAATAGTAATGCTTTGATCATAAGCTTTCCTCTTTTCCACCCAATTCTCTATCTTTCTCTTACAATTGATTCGGTTTCTTTCTCCATCTTTTCATTCCATCAATGAAATCGGTCCATTTACTCTTCAAAGTAATTTTTCAGCAATGTTTCTTTTCTCAGTGACAAACATGAACATTGGTCTTGACTGGCATCAATGCGATATAAGCTGTCAAGTAAAATATGACCAATCGTTTTTGACTCATTGTAGAAAATGTCTTTCAAATCTTTATGCTCCCAATCGCGAATAATTCCTTCCGCATAATTCACAACCATATAGATTCCCGCATAACAAGCCCCGATCTCCCGCGCCAAATAGACTTCAGGAGTAATACTTTGTCCAACAATATCGGCAAACCAGGTGCGAAACATTTGCACTTCAGCTCGACTCTCAAAATGTCTGCCATCCGTATTCACATAAATTCCTCTTTTATATACATGTCTACCTTCTGGAAACACCCGTTCACGCGCTGTTTGGTATAATGCCTCAGCTTGAGTTGGACAGATGGGATCACGCATAACCAGAAGATAGGGACTGTCAAAACCAACATCTTGGCGCATAGAGTGGTCGATATAATCATTGGGAATGACCAAATCACGCAACTCTAATAGATGGTTGATCGCTCCCACGCCACCTTCGACAAAAATTTTCTTGACACCCGCTTGTTGGAACACCCAAAACACCTGCCTGGAAGCATCGCCACGGCTTACCACTCCTGGTCGCCAACCATGCATCCGACAAGTAAGAACTTCCTTTTCTCCCACCCGAATCAGCTTAAAGCTGGGGCTTTCACCATAAGGTGTTTGGAAGACCAGACCTTTTTGCAACACTTCTGTATCTTCACGTTCCAAATCCTCTGGAAAGCGAATGGAAAACGTACTCGATCCTCCAATGATGGCATAGTCCACTTTTGGTATCATGTTTGCTGCCACATTAAACCCTCCTTTGATCCTACAAGCTATTCCAAAACTTCATACGCAACTAACGTATAAAAAAAGCGGAGTTTTTCCAAGCGAGTGACTTACAAGCCCTTCCCAGCGAAGAGGCGGAAAGCGAGAGATTTAAATTGCGGGCAATATCCACTGAAGCGTTAGCGTATTTTGCCCGCTTCTCTCGCTTCCGCCTCGAAGCGGCCCTGAGATACTTCCATGCAGGGCGCTGTCGGAACGAGTCGGAAAAACGGAGCGGGTGCCTAAACAGATTTGTAGCTCCAGAGACTTTTAAAATGACTGCTAGACTAAATGGGGAAACTGGAGTTGCCTGAGTGCTTCATATACGACAATCGCTACGGAATTTGACAAGTTTAGAGATCGTTTGACCGGGAGCATCGGAATCCGAATCAATGTATCCTGATGCGCCTCCAAAATTTCAGGAGCCAATCCTTGTGTTTCCTTGCCAAAAACAAAGAAATCTCCTTCTTGATATGTAAAATCGGTATAGAACTTGTCAGCTTTCGTTGTAGCACAAAAAAAGCGCCCATTCGGATATGCTTGCTTTAAGTGGGCAAAAGAATCGTGAAACTGGATATTCAGCTCATGCCAATAATCGAGCCCTGCCCGTTTCAATTTCGCATCATCAATCTCAAAGCCCAGCGGACGAACGAGATGCAAAGTGGCACCGATCACCGAACAAGTTCTGGCAATATTCCCTGTATTTGGCGGGATTTCTGGCTCTACCAAAACAATATGAAATGACACGTCTTCATCACTTCCACAAAAGCATTCTTTGTTTATTGTACCTGAAATGAATTCCTTGTCTCAACTCTTAAGAAGTAATATGGAAAAATGCGTACTTGATCTTTGGAGTCCATGCACTCGAATCCCGATATTCCCAGTAACGCTGATAACTATTGACCGTATGGGCATTCACCAACGGATCGCCGTTATAATCAAAAGCAGTGACAATGGTATTGTGATTCCAGACACCATCTCCCTGCCAATCGTAGCAAATCACGTCTCCCAACTTCAGCTCTTTTGGGCTTTTGACCAATACCGCCTGTGGACCGGTTGAATGTTTCCCACGCAAGTACCAATACAAGCTGTTAGCCACAGCCCAGCTATAGCTCCAACGATGGCTTCTTCCTGAATGATACCACCAACCGACAGCAGGATTTCGGGATCGAGTCATTGGAATCCCACCAGCCCACAAGCACTGAGAAATAAAGCTGGTACAGTCATCTTGAAAACGTCGGAAGGTTGGATTGTGTTTGTTCCAATAATGGTTTGCATAATTCACAGCAGCCTGTCGATCATAAATGGCCATGAAACCATCTCCTGTGCTTTTCTAACAACATATGTTCACCTGACCAAAAAGGAAACAAAAAAAGGCTAAGCTCCAAGCCTAGCCCTGTTCTAGCCAACCTTCCAATGTCAGCAAATATTCTTTAATATACAAACCTCCACCATATCCCACCAAAGAACCATTAGAGCCAATAACCCGGTGACAAGGAATGATAATGGGAACGGGATTTTTATTATTGGCTCCACCTACAGCCCGAACCGCTTTCGGAATTCCAATCGCTTGCGCAACCTCTTTGTATGAGCGAACTTCTCCATAGGGAATGGCTTGCAATTGCTTCCATACCCGCTTCTGAAATGAGGTTCCATACAGATCCACTGGCAAATCAAAGTTTTTCCGGGTTTGATTAAAATATTCTTCCAGCTGTTCAACGTAAGGCAGCAATGCTTCATCATGTTTCTCCAATTGAAAAGCACGAAACGTTTTACTCAACCACACTTTCAAACCAATCAGCGATTCTCCAGGTTTGTCAAACAAGATATGACAAAGCCCTTTTTGCGTAGCCGCCAAGGTTAATAAACCGATTGGACTATCAATCTGGCTCCAAACTACTTTTTGTATACTCGGAGGCATGAATCAAGCCCCTCCCTGATCACGATTCCTCTATATTTTACTATTTCTACGCTTATAATACGATATGGCACCTGGAATTTTCGAACACAAATAATTTTCAACTACGACAAGAATATGTGCAGATTCAGCTTGTTAACAAAGTTTTCGTTACATGCCTGTTTTCCTCTTCGGTTTCACTCCCACTCTATAAATACTCATGATACGAAAACAGATAAAAAACCGCCATCGTCAAAAATGACTAAGACGGTTTTTACTTTACTGCTTTTTCAATCGATCCAATGCTCTCATTATCTCCGTCTGAACTTCTGGATCTTTCTCCTTGATTTCTGCTTGTTTCAAGGCTTTTTCTGCTTCAATTCCACCAATCTTTCCTAAAGCCCACGCAGCGGTTCCACGAATGACCGGTCGAGGATCCTGTTCAAGCAAATGAGACAGATCAGCAATAGCCGATTCATCACGAAAATGCGCAAGGGCGATAATTGCATTGCGCTGGATGGGCTTTTTACCACGCCAAGAGCCAGCCATTTGGCCAAATGTCTCTTTAAACTCCCGGTTACTCATGGTAAGGATCGGCTTTAAGAGAGGTTTTACCTTTTCTGGATCAGGTTGAAATTCCTGATGATGGTCAAAGTGTATCCCTCTATTTTTGGGACAAACCGTTTGACAGGTATCACACCCATACAAACGATTCCCCATCTTATCACGGTACTTTTCTTCCAGAAATCCCTTTGTCTGTGTCAAATAAGCAATACAAGCCCGGGCATTTAGCTGCCCAGGTTGAACCAATGCCCCTGTCGGACATGCTTCTATACAAAGATTACAATCCCCACAGCCATCTTCAGCAGGTTGATCTGGTGGAAGATAGATATCCGTTATCATCTCTCCCAAATAAACCCACGAACCGAACTCTTCGGTAATAATGGATGTATTCTTTCCACTCCAACCAATGCCTGCACGTTCCGCTACCGCCCGATCAGACAGCGCACCTGTATCAACCATGGACATGGTTTTGGCTGTAGGCACTAGCTCCAACAGATAAGCTTCCAATTGATCCAATTTATTTCGCAACACCCGGTGATAATCTTCTCCCCAAGAAGCACGGCAGAATATGCCTCGATAAGCACCTGGCGCTGATTTTGGCGGATTTTTCAACTTGGAGGGATAAGCCAGTGCGATCGCGATGATGGTTTTGGCTTCAGGTAAATTCAGGTCAGGGCGAACCCGCTTTTCGATATCTGGTTCTTCAAAGCCGGAAGCATAACCTTTTTCCTGTTGTTCCCGCAAACGTTCGCGCAGTTCGACAAAAGGGTCTGCAGATGCAAAGCCGATTTTATCGATTCCGATTTGTTTCGCTTTGTCGATAAGTTTCTGCTTGAGTTCACCTGGCTTCATCGCGATCACCTCCTTCAACATTTAAGACTGTATTATAGCACAATATGTGGTTCGATTGTAAACAAAATTTACGGTTGGAGCGCTTTTTCAAGTTTGTTTGATCGTAGACGTAGCCGCTCTAATCCTAAATATACAAGTGGAACGATCACGAGTGTAAGTAAGGTGGAAGAAATGAGCCCAAAAATGACCACAATAGCCATCGAACGTGAAATCAAGCCACTTTCCGTTGAAAAAGCAAGTGGTACTAATGCCCCTACTGTAGCAATCGCCGTCATCAAAACGGGACGTAGACGAGTCATTCCAGCTTCAATCAAAGATTGCTTCACTTCCATTCCTTCCGCCCGGTTTTGTTTAACTCGGTCAAGTAACACGATCGCATTGGTAACCACAATTCCAATCAACATCAAGAATCCAACTAACGCCGGGATTCCTAGAGCTTCTCCGGTTATATACAAACCGAGAAATCCTCCTACAACGATAAAGGGCAAGGAAAAGAGAATCGCCAATGGCGCCTGGGCTTCACGAAAGGAAAAAAACATCACGAGGTAAACAAAGACAATGGAAGCTCCCATGGCGATCAACATATGGCTAAACCCTTCATCAATTTTTTTCGCTTCGCCATCAAAATAATAAGTGATATCTTCTGGTAAACGAAGTTGTGCCAGCCGTTCTTCTACTTCTTTTTGTACTGCCATCGTATTATCTGTTGTAAATCGTCCGGTAATCGATAAATATTTTTTTTGATTTAAACGGTAAATCGCAGCAGGCGCCGATTTTTCCTTAATCGTCGCAACCTTGAATAAGGGAACAGGATGTCCGTAAATATTGGGAATGGTTTGTTGTTTAAGTGCAGCCACACTTTTTAGGGATTGCAATTTCATACCAATCCTGACTTCATTTCGCCCTACTTTCGTCATTGTCTGTCCATATAAAGAGCCTTGCAAGAGTGGTTCTCCTTCCAACATTCTTCTTACGGCTACGACAACCATCTCTGCCGATAATCCACGCTTATTCGCTTCTTTTACATTTACGTCGATCTCCAGTTGAGGCTTTACTTCAGCCCAATTGGTCTGTATATTGGTCAAACCGGCAATCCGGTTCATTTCTCTGACCATCCGTTCACCAGCCTGTTGCAAACTTTCATCATTGGAACCATTCACAATCACAAACAACTCACCACCACTTGTAGCCATGCTTAACGGACTGACAGCGGTTCGAAAACCAGGCCCCAATTGGTCAGCGAAACGTTTCAGGTTAGCAGCAAAGCGCTCGGTTTCTCCTTTGCTTCTTTTGTCTTTTAGCTCGATCTGCATGCGGATCTCTTCATCACGCAAATAAGATTGAAAACGTTTGACATCGGGCTGTTGTAATAAATACTGATCCAGTCGATTCATTACCTTTTCCGCTTTTTCTTTCGTCATTCCACTTGGAAGGGTGATATGAAGTTGATAGGATCCCGTCTTTTCATTCGGAAGAAAATGAACAGGAATAAAAGGTATGAATAAGCAAGATCCCACTACCAATAAAATAGCAATCACCTTTAACTGCCACTGCCGCTGAAAAGACCAATTCAACCAGCGCCGATAGATGTCCTGTAGATCAATCGTTTTTCGTTTCGAACAAGCCGGAATATTTCGCAGGAAAACATAGGCGAAGAAAGGAATAAACGTAATGGCTACGACCAAGGAGAAAAACAAGGAAACAATGACAGCGACAGCAAAAGGCTCAAATAATCGCCCAATCACACCTGGCACAAACAGTAAGGCCACAAAAGCCACGATCGTAGTTAAAGTGGAAGAGGTAATGGCATGCCCCACTTCTTTCGTTGCCTGGAGAATAAAAGTAACATTTCGTTGCTGATTGGATGTCATTCTACGATAAATATTTTCAATGACCACGATCGAGTCATCTACAACTCGTCCCGTTGCGACCGCAATCCCTGCTATCGTCATCATATTTAAACTATAGTTCAACCATTTCAGGACGATCATTGTAGCTAAAATCGAAAGTGGCATCGATAATACAGCGACGATCGTCAAACGCCAATGACGCAAAAAAATAAATGTCACGAGTACAGTAAAAGCTGCACCTAATAATGCTTCCCGCCACATTTGATGGACAGATTTTTCAATCGCAACTGAACTATCATGGATCGTTAAAAACTTGTAACCGGTCGGAAGAGAAAACTGAGCCAATTTGTCTCTCACTTGTCGGATGATCTCCACCGCATTAGAACCAGGTTCAGCATAAATCTCACCGATTACTGCTGGATTTCCATTTACTCGTGCTCTTTCTGTATATGCCTCTTCATAATCGATCTCAGCAATTTCTTTTAGTCTAACTGCAGGACCTGCAGGGTTTTTCATGAGTCGAAAGTTTCTTAATTGATCCGCACTCTTCCATCGACTGTCTACGATTACATGAAAATTTTTTTCCTTACTTTCCATCTGTCCAGCAGGGATTTTTACCTGATTGGCCTGTAACAACTGTTTCGTTTCATCATATGATAAATTTTTCTGCTTCGCTTTTACCGGATCAATTCGTATCAATAAATTCTTTTCCGCCCCACCTTTCAATACAATCTGAGATATTCCCTGTATCGATGCAAAAAGAGGCTTCACCCGTTGCTCCATAATATAGCGCAAAGCTTCCTGATCGGCCTGATCAGATACCAAGCCAAATGAAAAAATTTCCCCTTGTGTTGGATCCATTCGCTGTACTTGCGGCTGTTTCGCTTCAACGGGTAAGGAAATCGAGCTCAGAACCTGTTTCACTTCTTTTTCTTTTTCATCCATCGCTTGGTTATCATAAAATTCGAGAATCGTTTCCACCTGATCATGTTTTGCTGTCAAGTAGATATTTTTTAATCCGGTCATACCCGCTAACGCTTGTTCGAGTGGTTTCCCGACACTTTCCAGTCCCTGTTCCGGGTTAACCCCGGGATATGGGACACTTACCAGCAAATAAGGCACATTGGCATAAGGAAACATTTCTACCTTCATGGTAGATACCGAAAATATCCCACCTGTAACAATCAAAATCATGCTACATAGGATCCACGCCCCATTTTTTAATGAAAAACGTGTCAATATGCTCATTGGATTGGTCTTCCCCTTCATCCAATCATATTATTTTTCATTCTAAATAGTATGTAATTATACAAATGAAAAGAACCAAATAAAAAATCGCTCGATCCCTTTATGGATTGAGCGATCAGCAAATACACTTTTTCTGACTATAACCTGGTAATCGCTGCTCTCGCCAGTTCGTCGCATCGATTGTTCAGTTCTACATCACTATGACCTTTGACCTTGATAAATTCGACATCATGTTGCCGTACCAATCTCAATAATTCACGCCATAGATCCTCATTTTTTTTGAAACCGGTTCGCTCCCACTTTTCATACCATTTTTGGTGAAAACAATTAACGATGTATGCACTATCTGAATACACTTTGACGCGACAGGGCTCTTTCAGTGCTTTTAGCGCTTCGATCACAGCAGTCAATTCCATGCGATTATTGGTTGTTTCCTTTTCTCCGCCCGAAATTTCCTTTTGATGCGCTCCATAAATCAAAATAGCTGCCCATCCACCAGGACCAGGATTCCCCGAGCAAGCCCCATCCGTGTAGATCATTACCTCTTTCATTTCCCCGCTCCTTATTTTACCAATAGTGAACGATAACGATTAATCGCTCCTGCCAATTCAAACTTTCTTGGCAAGGCCAGGTAACCTGGATGTTTCCCATAAAACGGTGAAATCACATCCAGTCCATGTTTTTCAATCTCCTGAAATACCTTATCGATCAACTGTTTCAGTGTTTGACGTCCATCCGCCCATTCTCCCACTTTATAAATCATCCATGCGATCGCCTGGGTTTGACTGGGATCAACCAGTTGTTCCAAGGCAGACAGATCGATTTGATTCACACCATAAATAATCGTATGTAATCCTTTCGCGTCCACTTTTTCTTTTTTACCCTTCGATGCGTCAAATCCTTTCGTCAATGGTATACGGTGTGTCACTTCTCCAAATCCTTCACCGCCTTCAAACTGGCGGTCTTCTTTATGCTTTTCTGCTACCTGCTTCGCTTTTTCTGTTACATTATAAGGGATATACTGATCCATCATAATTACATAATCAGCGACATCAAAATAATCTCCGGAACCCCCCAGTACCAAAATACTGGAAACTCCTTTCTCCTCATACAACTGTTTAATTTTATCAATCAGGGGAGTAATGGGCTCTTTTTCTTTTGTAACCAAACTCTGCATCCGAGCATCACGAATCATAAAATTAGTGGCACTTGTATCTTCGTCAATCAATAAACAAGTGCAATCCATCTCCAAACTCTCCATGATGGAGGCAGCCTGAGAAGTGCTTCCACTCGCATCTTCTGTCGAAAAACGACTGGTATCCTGGCCGAATGGCAGATGGTTAATAAAAGGGGAGATATTTACCTTTTCGATCCGTCTTCCATCTTCCGCTCTTACTTTGACCGCTCCCGGATCTGTTAACACATACTCTCTGCCATCTTGCTCGATATGATCATAAACCCCTCTTTCAATCGCATGTAATAACGTGCTTTTACCATGATAGCCTCCCCCCACAATCAACGTAATGCCCTCCGGAATCGCCATGCCTGTAATCGGTTCACCATGCGGAACCGGAATTGTCACCCGTAAGGAAGAAGGAGATTGAAAAGGAATGACTTTCCCTCGCTGTAAAGGTCGATCACTCACACCACTTTCACGGGGTAAAATCGAGCCATCTGCAATAAAAGCAACCCAACTCCGTTCACGCATAACCTGGCGAATCGCTTGTTGATTATCTACCAAACACATACGCTGTTCAATAGCCTGGATATCCTCGTCATTTAAAATGAAAGATTGCTCCACCAACGCGGATAACTCAACAATCAACATCTCTTTGGCCTGGCGTCCGAGCACGGTTCTGCCTTGCGCAGGCAATCCCACTACCAGACGGGCTTCTGCAAATTCCTTGTTAACGACAATGGCTGTTCGCTTCAAGATTTCTTGTCCCGGACGGTCAATCGCAATCAATCCGCTTTTTCCACTGC
Organism: Thermoflavimicrobium dichotomicum; assembly: GCF_900114055.1. Classification (GTDB taxonomy): domain Bacteria; phylum Bacillota; class Bacilli; order Thermoactinomycetales; family Thermoactinomycetaceae; genus Thermoflavimicrobium; species Thermoflavimicrobium dichotomicum. The sequence goes on from NZ_FORR01000002.1 coordinate 213,232, forward strand.
CCCTTTTCCTGGATAATCGCTCTATCTGTTTGACCCATTTCCGATTAAGGTAATCTTCCAGTGCCACCTGCCGATGTGGAATCGTAAACCATTCAGGTTTATACGCACATTTGGCCTGTGGTACCCGAACACGGAGACAAGATGGCGAAGCAAAAGGATCGCCTTGTACATAATCAATCATTAATGTAAAAAACGGAAACTGATAGGTTCCTTGAATTTCCTTATATGCTTTATATCCCTTGCGATCAATTCGATCCAAAATTTTTTCCAGCCGTTTCATCTTATCCTTTGCCACCTCTTTACAATGTTTCTTTACGCTTAAAGAAAGTCATATGCCGTTTGTTTGGATCTGGATGTTAAGGAATACAAATCTGATCCGATACAGAACATGATTCCACTACATAACAATACAATAGCCCCAGCAAAATTCAAAATGCCCGCTTTTCATCCATCTTCATGGAATAGAAAAACACCCGTAACCCGAATCGCTCCGAACCTACGAGTGCTTTCTATTTGCATTCTATACATGAACGGTTCAACGCCTTCAAACTTTCAATTTCCTTAGCCAACGACCAAGAAATGTGCCCCTCCCTCTTTTGTCGAAGTAGTTCAAAATATCCTCACCGTACTCTACGCCTCGCATATCTTCAACAGTTAGACCGTATGCAGACACAAACTCTTTGATTTCCCTTGGACTCCGCACCTTTCTCACATGATTTGTTTTCAGGTGTAAAATATACAATGTCTTGTTAGCCTCATCGATCCAAAATTTTATTTGACCCATTAACGAACTACCTCCAAAAAATTTTCGGGACTGGGAGATTACATTCTTGCATCGACTGGCTCTAGATCTTGGCTGCTTTATGTACAAAATTTTTGTGTGATATCAAGTAAGCTATGTATGGCTTGTCCCATATTATATACAATTAACGAACCATTGGCAAATCTCGGAAATTTTCGCACCCCATACACCTGAAAATACACGATCCGACTGTTCTCTACCTGAACCCAGTTTATCAAATAAAAAAACCCAAGGGTAATCATCCTTGGGTTTCGTGGTCGGGATGACAGGATTCGAACCTGCGACCCCCTGGTCCCAAACCAGGTGCTCTACCAAGCTGAGCCACATCCCGGCATTTTCTTGATGATCATCCTTGGGTTTTCTGTGGTCGGGATGACAGGATTCGAACCTGCGACCCCCTGGTCCCAAACCAGGTGCTCTACCAAGCTGAGCCACATCCCGACGTTTTTCTTTATCATTTCCGGCGACAATGTATAATCTACCACGGTTCCTCTTACTAGTCAACACCCTATTTGATGTTTTTCTTTTCTGAACAAATACAAGAGATCATGATAGAATCGAAATGATGTCAAAGAGTATTTACAAAAAATGTCGGACTTGCTAGAGGCTCGTCCGACGTTTGCGCTCATCATCCCTGCTAGCCAGGGTTTTCTTAATTACATGATCCTGGCTTACTGCTTTTTAGGAGGGATATATCCTTGCTTTTTGACGACAAATACACCATCAAATCCTTTCTTTTTCAGTTTTTTCACATATTTATTCGTATTTTTCGGTGAGTAGAAAACCCCAACCTGTACACGGTAGAACTTTTTGCCGTTGACATATGCTACCTTCACAAATGCATCATATCCCTGTTTCTTCAATGCAGCTGCCCGATTATATGCATTTTGCTTATACAAGAAGGAACCGGCATATACATAGTGCAGTTTTGGTTTATAACCAGGAGTCGAACCGCCAGCAGCCGATGCATGCGGAACACCTACTGCCAACATCAAAGCAAACGCAACAAGGAATCCCCAAAGGCGTTTCAATTTCACCTTGCTCCCCCCTAACAATGATTGCTATCGATTTCATACATTTCGATTATAACATGAATAGATTGAAAAATGAATATTTTTATTTTATAGTTTTAGCTCCATCATTTTGAAATATTAAACATTGATTCTATTAAATAGAAAATAATCTATAGCGTTATTCTTGCTTATAAAGATATTGACACAGATCTAGAGAAACTTTGTTTTGATATAGCAACAGAGAAATGCCTACACTAACATGGAATTCGTTCACTGCTGGTTAACAAACGATCTTTGCTCATAGATGATATAATTACAGCAAAAATAAAAAAGGAGACTGAAACGATGGCCTATTATGCAGCAATTTTACAAAAATGCCGTCTTTCATCCCACGGTTTGAATCGTGGGATGAAAGACGGCGTTGCTCGGTAATCCCTTCATGGGATTGCTTAGAGCAACAATTTTCTATATAATCAAACACATGAGCGGTGCTCATCCTACTGGTAGTAGGTCGAATATTCCTGTGGACGTCATGGTATGGGGTTCTGGTAGCGAAAAGACTCCTACCAGGTAAAATCATGAGAGTAAATAAAAGGAACTAGCATACTGGTAACAGGTATGCCGCCCATGTGGGTACATGCGGCTTAGTGCCGTAGAACTGCATGGGACGGGGTGATGACACACCCCTGAACTTGGGCGTTGTCCAAAACGGAAACGGACTGCGGACGCTAACGACCCGAGAATCCCATGGCTTCAGCCGTGTGGAGTGTTCAAATATGCAGGATCCAGAAAAAAATCAAACCTTTCGTCCCCATCACCTTGCCTATCTCGACCAACTGCAACAGCAAGGAAAAATTTTCGCCAAAGGCCCCTTTGCAGATGGCTCTGGCGGTATGATCATCTCGTATGAAGAAGCCAGGCAACTGGCTGAAAATGATCCCTATGTTGTAGAAGGAGTTCGCCGCAGGAGTGGAAGATTTAAAAAAGCCAAGGGGGCGATCCTTGGCTTTTGTTTTTTTATAAGTATCAATTATTTCTATCTAATACAGAAATGATATTTACCCTTCTTCGCGATCATTCCTCGTCCTCTTGATTTAAATCACAATATTTTAACCCTCCGCCAAAAAGCAAACCTCTTTCCTCGACGAAATTAATAATTAAATCCATTAATTCATCTGCTACTTTATCATATTCCTCTCTGGTCATACTTTTATCATCATTTCTACAGATCGTTCCCATTATACTCAATCCGTAAAATGGCTTCTTATCATCCATTAATAACTGCCTCCAACTTTTTGACCTTAAATAAGATTTCTTCTAGATGCTGACCCCATTTAATCTGTAACAAAAGAAAAACCCCTTAATTGGGGCCAGGGTTAGATTTTAGAATTAAACTCTTCTTGTGTGATCCTCAGTTGTTTCTTTAATATTTGTCTCCACAAATTTTTTCTAATCTCTCCAGAGCCCATAGACACCTTCGTCATCAAAACTTCACCATTATCCAGCACTTTTTGAAAATAATAGTGATCCGTCACCTTGATTAGCTCCCAACCGTCTCGCTCACAATATCTTTTAAGTTCTTTCCCAGTCGGCATCAATCAGCTCAACAACTTCTTGAATATTATCTTTCATAAGAACATGCATGACGTAGGGAAAATGATCTCTACGGTTTGGAGCATTATGGTATAGTGCAAAATTGTCCATATAGGTTTTTGCATACTCAACAAGGTCTTTAGCAATCGTTTGTTTTAATTCTTCTAAACTAGGTTCAGACCAACAAATATCAATCTCTTTTAATCCACCGCTATAATAGCCGTCTTCTTCAATTTCATATTCGAGCGTGAAGCGATATTGGCTCAAAATCTCCTCCATATGGGTTTTCGATAAAAACAATGCAGTATCACGATTTCTTCGTACTGCTTGCGGTTTATCATGAACAACCTGATCAAAAAAGCTCGACCAGTTTTTTCTCACCTCTGTCGCTTGTGCAACCTGCATGTACACTCCTCCCACCTCCTATTGTACATTATGCACATTCCGTACACAATATACTCAGGCAGGAATATTCAAAAAACACCTCTTATTCAGGGTTTTCTTGACCGCCGATTGATTTTGGGATTTTTGATTCTCCCTGACAAAAAGCCCCAAAGCCATATCAAAGTCCTCTATTTTCTCCTTATCTTCCTCCAAAAAAACGTTTTCAAAAACCAGCTTATATACTTCTATCGTGCCAACCAAATCAACACCTGCTTCGTATAATTGGTTCGCACGGCCTTTGGAGCCTAAAAATACAAAAACACTGGGTTCATTATTAAAAACCCAGTGTTTCCATTTCGTTTGGTGCCGAAGGTGGGAGTCGAACCCACACTCCACAAGGGAACACGATTTTGAGTCGTGCGCGTCTGCCAATTCCGCCACTTCGGCATGTTTGCTTGAATTCTTTTTTGTTTTCAGCACCTCGCGCTGACAATGTATACTTTACCATGGTCTGATATGGTTGTCAACACCTTTAATAAAAAAATTTTTTTGCTCAGTAAAAATAATTTTTCCACGCTTGAATCCAAGCTTATTGCCGCTGATGTCATTCGTATGCTTGCTTACCGTTTTACCAAAACAAGAAATATTATTTCAGTTTGTTGACAAAGTATTCGAGCGGCCTCAAATATAGAAGTTAGCAAAGATTGGATTCCGGGTATTTTCTGATATATGAGAAAATTAAAGGGATAGCACGCGAAGGTTTAAAATTTGTACCAGACGTGAAAAACATGATAGACCACTAAAAAGGTGGAGGTTACTATGGAGCAAAAGTTAGTCCGCCTCAAAGATCGTTTAAGTGATATTAGCCACCATAATCGTTCCATTCGACTGATTAAACTGTTTAACAAATGGGCTTTTGACCTGACTGAGCTGGCTGTGGTACAAGGTGAAGGGATTATCCCCTATATTTTGGACGAAATAAAAAAGCGGAATGCGCTCATTCCCATACTTACCCAATTTCATTCGGATCTGCAAGTTGAGGAGCTGGATAAAAAGCTTCTCTCCATTTATCGCAATATCAAACAAATCGAGGAAGAAACAGGCAGATATGATCTTTCCATTGGCTATCCTTTCTTAAGTGGAACGCTGGAGGATGGTACATTTATTCAAGCGCCTCTCCTTCTTTATCCGGTTCGCCTGATTCGCTGTGAAACCCATCCTTATCACTGGAAATTGTGCCGCCTCGATACAGAACCACAGTTGAATCGAGCCTTGTTTCTCGCTCTGAAACAGCGGCATCAATGTAGTATCGATGAAATGGTTTTTGAAGATGTGGATCGCTTAACCCGCCTGGAAGGACAATCCATCGCCAAATGGGCTGAATGGTTAAAACAATACCATGTAGATGTCAGTTACAGGGATGAATCCGTCCAATCTTTTACCAGTTATACCCAAACCACTCTACCCAAACATGCCCCCCTTGAGATTAAACCTTATTTGATTTTGGCCAGCTTTCCACAAGGAAATACAGCGATTTTACATGATTACCAAAGGCTCATCCAATCAGTCGAAAGTCAGACACATCCTTTGGTTTCTGCTTTATTAACGAACAAACCGGTTACAAAAAAATCCTTCAATGATGAAATGGCAGACATGGAGCCATTTTATCTGTTGCCAACGGATCACTCTCAGGAAGAGATTTTACAACAAGCACGAACAGAATCCGCACTCGTTGTTAGCGGTCCTCCAGGTACTGGCAAATCGCAACTGATCGTCAATTTGATTACGGATGCACTCGCCCAGAATAAAAAAGTCTTGATGGTTAGCAATAAACGGGCGGCATTGGATGTAGTATATGAACGGTTAGAAAAATTAGGCCTTTCTCCTTATATCGCCCTGATCCATGATGAAAAAACGGATCGCCGGCATGTATACGATAAAATTCATCAATTAACAACCAAATTCCATTCCAATATACCTAATCATGATCCTTTCTTGCGCAAAATCACGCAAAAAATCGAAGAGCATGAGCAAAAATTAAATGAAATATATAAAGCTTTGCATGAAATACAAGTATTTGGCCTTAGTGCCTATCAGTTGTACAGCCGCGCCAAAAAGGTGAATCAAACGATTCCCGTTGCCGATATCGCTTATTCGATTCATGTGAGTCAATTCAATAAGATCACCCAAACCATTTCACGTTATGCCAACTTCTATGAGAAGTTTAGTAAAGATACCTATATTCTGAAAGAGCGCCGACCTTTTTCCGACATAAGTAATGAAGAGATCCAAAAGTTAGAAGAACATTTAGATATGATGATTTCCAAAGCGAAACATATATTGAATAGAATGGAAGAAATGAACCTTCCCCAATTCACGCCCAAATATCTATGGTCGATTGCCAAACAGTTACAACAGCTTCCAATCAAATTGAAACCCCAGGATCTGAATCTGTGGGAAAAAACAAAGTTAGTATGGTGGACGAACTTCCAAGGAAAAAAAATTATCCATGAACTGGCTCAAAATCAGGAACAACAGACTTGGGAACAGATAAGTCGACGTTTATTATCCATGAACAAAATAGCCCAAATAAGCAAAGAATTACACAAGGATTTACAGAAGTTGGATCAAATCTTGCCGCCAGAAAGAATTCGTGAATTGCAGGAACAGCTGGCAGAAGGTTTGATCCCTCATGATTCACTGAAAAAAATCAGAAAAGCTCTTGCTGATGACTTCCACCAATTAAAAGAAATGGATCGAATTTATGAAACGACCACTCCGATTATAAAAACCTTTATTGAACGTCTGAAAGAAATGGAGCCGACCCAAGAGTTTCCATTATCCAAAGTTTGGACAGAGCGAGTCTATCAATCACTTTATCACCATTGGATCGAGGAAATAGAGAAAAAATATCCGATTCTCTCCTTGATCTCAACCGGAGAAATCGAACAGATACGGGAAAGTTACCGTCAGTTGCTGGCTGAAAAAAGAAAACTGGCTCGGCAAGTATTGCTATCGGATCTGCAATATGGAACCAATCAGTTACTGAATCGCTATCCACGCGAATTTGAAGAATTACGGCGGGAAACAAAAAAGCGTAAAAAAGTTTGGCCCATTAGAAAGTTGATTCATCGGTTCTTTTACAGGGGATTGCTTGAAATTTTACCTGTATGGCTTGTTTCACCCGAAATCGCTTCATCCATTTTCCCATTACAAAAAGAATGTTTTGACCTGCTGATTATCGATGAAGCGACGCAATGTCCAATCGAACAATGCATACCGGTCATCTTTCGAAGCAAACAAATGATTGTCATTGGTGACGAAAAGCAAGTACTCCCTTCGCATGCATCCATGACATTGGATGACTCACCAGATACAAGGTTGGATCAATCGGATCATCTGTTTTTGCGGTCCAGTGAAGTATTCAATAAACAGCGTCTTCGCTATCACTATCGATCAGATGCTGAGGAATTGATCCATTTTTCAAATCACGGATTTTATCAGGGGCAGATGCTTGTCGCTCCAAATGTATACAAATCTTCATCCCAACCAGCTATTTATTGGAAAAAAACAGATCATGACCTGGATGAAGCGAGAACGGCTGTTTCTTTGCTTGACCAACTGTTACAGGAACATCCAGACAAAACGATCGGGATTATTACTTTTCATGCTGAACAAAAAGAAATGATAATGGAAATAATCGAAGAAACTCTCAAGTCTGATCCATTTTTCCATAAGCGTTATATGCAAGCCATGGAGCGAAGTCCGGATCAACGCCTCTTTATCAAGAGAATCGAGGAAGCTCAAGGAGATGTCCGTGATTTTATCATTCTCTCACTGGGCTATGCCAAAAACGAACAAGGGAAAGTTCCCTTCTTTTTTGACGTATTGGGATTGGAGAAAGGTGAAAACTATCTGAATATCGCCATCACCCGATCACGCAAACGCCTTTTTGTTCTCTCCAGTATCGATCCAGAAGTTATTGAACTGCTATCCAACGATTTTCCAGGCCCCGAGTATTTCAAACATTTTTTGGAATATGCTCAGGCTGTACATGAACAAGACCATGAACAGATTCATCATGTGCTTTGGAAAATCAATGGAGGACCCCAGATACAGAAGCATGTGGACACCCCTTTTGAAAATCAGGTTCTGAAAGCATTGCTACAAAGGGGTTATTCTGTTGATGCAAAAGTAGGCTTTTCTCATTATCAAATCGATTTAGCTATTATTCATCCACAAGATCCTACTCGCTATATTCTGGGCATCGAATGCGATGGTGCCATGTATCGCAGCGCAGCAGATGTCAAAGAAAGAGAAGTACATCGACACGAAATTTTGAAACAAAAAGGCTGGACGATCAAACGAATCTGGAGCCGCAATTGGTGGCAAGACCCAGGGTCGGTCTTGCAAGAAATAGAGGAAACAATCCAAGACTTAATGAATCAAGGTCAGCCCATCCAGAAAATCATGCAGAAAGAAAACCAAGATGAACCGAAAGTGGCTTCAGCCATCGTGCAAACACAAACGATACCAGAAGAACAGATGATACAGGATCAAGAGAATGATTTATCCTTTCCCCTTCGTGAAGCGTCAGAGGACGATCCAATCATCCAACATATCCTTGCTTTTTACCATCATCGAAGATAAAAGCCGCTGATCAGGAAGCGGCTTTTTTATTTCCATCCACTCAATATCCCATCTGCTGTACATGTTGTTGAGGAAATACAGGTCAAGTACAGCCGATATTCCCCAGGCGGTACAGAACGTCGTTCGTTCACTTTGGCTCCCAAACTGCTCAGGATGCCACTTGAAACATAACCATTATTTCGCCCCTCCAGTTTCCACTCTACAGCGCCATTGCCTTTATTTTTAGCATAGATTCCTGCCTTACCATTTTCGATAACACGAATAATACGAGTACTGACGACTTTTTGACCAGATTTTAAGAGAATGGAAGATTTGTCTTCCATGATATCCAAATATTTTCGTTGGCTCGATGATGGGTTGGAAGAAGTTTTTTCTTCGTTTTTTTCGGTTTTCTTTTTATCTTCATCGGTTTTATCTTCTTTTGCCTCTTGCTCGCCTGAGCTTTCATTGTGATTCTCCTGTTTATCTTTTGGATCCGTTTGTGCATTCTTTTTTTGATCCACTACTATTTCAATCTCATTTTTGCTTTCGTTGATACTGGGACTGGTATTGGTTTTTCCATTTGAGCAAGCTGTTCCTAAAATTAGAATAAAAAGGATATACAGGGCAAACCGAATCTTCTTCAATGCTCATACCTCCAATTGCAAGAATATACAAGAATATAAAGGTTTACCTTACAAGACATGCAATTGCAGAAAGCGAAGACACATGAAATCCGGCTATTCAAAAATAATAAAAATTATTTACATTTTAATAATAAACGATTAAAATATAAAATGATTAAGAATATATCTATATTTCGTTGCATGGAGGAGATGCGATGCGTCATTTACGTTTATTCTTGTCCATCTTGGGGATGATCTCTTTATTGTTTGTGAGTATGCCCGGCGTCTTTGCTGAACAGGGAGCTGCATCCACCCCGGTCATAAAAGCTTCCATACCGCTTCCTCAACCAATGAATAACCAAGACGATCCCAAAAGACCGGGCACGTGGTTTTTAGGAGCCACTCCTCCCAATGCGGATCCCCAGAAACCGCCTATCGTTTTTGTCCAGGGGCTTCATGGTGAAGCTCAATCCTATTGGTGGGGCGAAACCGAATACCACGGTCCCAATGATATGTATGCTCTCGCTTATCAAAATGGGTATCGAACCGCCTTTGTCCAGCTATACGATGCCAGCGGACCAGCAAGAAATCCCTGGAATAATGGTCAACTCCTGGCTCAGACATTGCAAAAGATCTATAACCATTTTGGCCAAAAAGTAAATATAGTAGCCCACAGCAAAGGTGGAATTGATACACAAGCGGCCTTAGTTCATTATGGAGCATATCCCTATGTAAGTAAAGTCTTTACTTTGGCTTCTCCACATCATGGTTCCCATTTGGCAGACCTGGCATATAGCTGGTACGCAGGTTGGTTGGCAGATCTACTCGGGCGACAAGATGAGGGAACGGAATCGTTGCAGACAGGAAATATGGCTCAGTTCCGGGAACAAACCGATTCACATGCCAATGTCAGCAAAAACATCTATTATACTTCGGCAGGAACCAGTTGGGGACCAACTTTCAGCGCCTTGTGGTTTGGAGGTTCCTACCTTTCCCAATATGGAGATAACGATGGTTTGGTCAATGTGTGGAGTACCCAACTTCCTTATGCAACGCATCGGTTTACAGCTAACCTGGATCACGATCAAATGCGAAAGGGTTCAGACGTTTTTTCCAAAATTTCTGCAGATATCAGTCGGATGACAAGTGCAAATATTCCTTTAACCGAATCTTATTCTACACCCTCAAAAGACCAAATGAACAAAACAGCTGCTGAGGAAATTTTAGCAGGTGGCCCTTTATCAGAGAAAAAATGGGTAGAAGAAAATATTTCCATCGAAAATCCAGCTAAGGAAGCGATCATCAGCGTATGGACCAAATACAAAGATACCCAAATTCTCTTGATTTCCCCATCAGGAAAAACGTATTCCCGTTCGAGCAAAGAATATCGGCAACATCAGGAAAAAACATTCTTTAAAGGAGCCTATCAACAGCTATTTGTCATCCCGAATCCTGAATCTGGTACGTGGAAAGTAAAAATCCAAAGCCAGAAAAAGGATGCCTATTTCTTGACTACTCATTTTACCGGAACTTCAACGATGTCTGTTCAATTTGACCCAACCGTTAAAACGAACCAATCCATCCCGCTGAAAATCGAACTGAAAAATCCAGAAAAATATGATCTGTCTACCATTGAACTACAAATGCGAATCGTCTCCACAGACAAAAAACGATCAACCCTTGTCCCATCAAGATTTAACGGAAAAGGAACCCTGACTCCACAACTAAAGGCACCTGCTCAATCTGGTACGATGAACGTTACGATTGAAGTGCGCGGAAAGACAAAAGAAGGTAAGCCTTTCGAAAGAAATGAAACCGTTTCCATTCATGTTGCCAAATAAATAAACGAGCCGTTCCTACGAAATGGAACGGCTCGTTTATTTATTTCATTTTCTCAATATTTTCATGAATTTTCTTTTTGGACAAAATGGCTTGGACAAATTTTCCTTCTCCAACTATGGCTCGATCATGTTCAGCCATCACTGTACATACAACATTATATGGCGTCACTTTTGTGACTGTGGCTACAAACGTCACCTGCTTCCCTACAGGAGCAGGAGCACGATGTTTCACCTGTATCTCCACACCGACTCCTTCTTCTCCTTCTGCAAGAAACGGAAGAAGGACTTTTCTCCCAACCCATTCCATGTAATAGATCATATGGAAGGTCGATAGCGTTGGATGTACCATTTCTCCACCAAAAGAAGCGACCATTTCCTCGGTGACAGTCATCGTCATGGTCTCCTGGTATCCTGGAACCAAGCCTGGTTTCATCCAGACCCACTCCTATATACCGAACGGATTGAGAGGTTTGGGTCCCACATAGGAGAGAACACTCTTGGTTTCCATATACAGTTCAAGCGACTCGATCGCCAGCTCCCGACCAAATCCGGATTGCTTGTATCCACCAAAAGGCAAGCCTGGGAAAGTGGAAAATGGATTGTTTATCATCACCACACCTGCTTTTAATTGTCCAGCTACCCGATGAGCCCGGCTAAAATCTTTTGTCCATAGAGCAGCTGCCAGCCCGTAGATGCTGTCATTGGCTAACTGAATCACTTCTTTTTCATCTTTAAATTTTATCACCACAACAACGGGGCCAAAAATTTCTTCTTGCGCCACTCGCATATCATTGGTGACATCCACAAGGATCGTCGGCTCATACCAATGTCCTTTGGCAAAAGCCTCTCCTTCAGGTCTTTTGCCTCCATAAAGAACACGTGCTCCTTCTTCTTTCGCCAATTGCACATAGGAATGAACCGTATCCCACTGCCCTTGGGAAATCAGTGCACCTACCTGTGTACTTTCATCCAATGGATTTCCTAACTTCAGCTTTTTCGTCTTTTCTACAAATCTTTCCAAAAACGCATCATATACCGATTCATGAACAAAGAGGCGCGAACGCGCTTCACAGGACTGACCCGTATTGTAGAAGATTCCAAAGACAGAACCATTGGCTGCTGCTTCCAGATCAGCATCCTCAAAAACAATATTGGGGGATTTGCCACCCAGCTCCAATGTCACGCGTTTGAGTGTTTCTGACGCCCGAGCCATAATATCTTTTCCAGTCGTTGTTTCACCCGTAAATGCCACTTTATCTACCCCAGGGTGTTCAGTCAAGTAAGCTCCGACATCCGCTCCACTTCCTGTGATCACATTGATCACTCCGGCAGGAACACCTGCTTCATGACAAATATCTGCCAGCACCAATGCAGTAAGTGGTGTAAGAGAGGCCGGTTTTAAAATAATGGTGCAGCCAGCCGCCAATGCAGGGGCTACTTTCCAGGCAGCCATCATCAATGGATAGTTCCAGGGAACGATTTGTGCACAAACACCAATGGGTTCCTTAACGGTATAATGGAAAAATCCAGATGGAACTGGCTTGGTTGCCCCGGCAATGGTCGTGACAGCACCCGCATACAGCTCGAAGTCCTCAATGGCTTGCATCACTTGTCCTTTCGCCGCAGAGAGTGCTTTTCCACTGTTTAATACTTCCAGTTCCACCAGCTCATCAAATCGTTCTCGCATAATCAGAGCGATCCGATTTAATATTTGACCACGGCGAGAGGCCGGCCATCGGGCCCATTTACTGTTTTCAAGTGCATTCCGGGCAGCGGAAACAGCTCGATCTACATCTTCACGGGTCGCTTTGGCTACTCGAGCAATGGCTTCTTCGGTCGCCGGATTATAGGTATCAAAATATTCTCCCGATGAGCTTGGAACATGCTCGCCGTTGATTAAAAGTTCATACTGTTCCTTTAATAATGAACCCTTCTTTTCCATGCTTCACTCACCCTTTTTCCAGTGAATCCAGATTTAAAGGTATAAGGACTCACTTGCTTTCACCATCTACACATCCTCACCAATGATCATGGTGATGAGATTACCGGCAAATTTCATGACATCTTTCGCCGCAGCTTTTCCTTCCGGACTCATCATTGCCTGATTTAACGTCTCTTTGTCTTTAAAATACATGACTGCCTGTAAATAGTAAGGGGATTCATCCCCCATGGGCGTTTTGGAAAAACGGGTGACTTCGAATTTTTCCAAACCGGGCATTTTCTTCGCCAACGGTACATGAACCTGAAAATAATGCTCATCAAAAGCATGCCGATCTTCTGGCTGTTTATACAAAGCAACCAATTTGACCATCGAACATCCCTCACTCTGTCTTTTTATCAAATGAAACAGATCACCAGACCTATCTTTTTCTCCGATCCACGATTCGTACCGCTTTCCCTTGACTACGTGGCAGCGTTTGCGGTGGAAGCAATTGCAGTTCGCACTTCAGGTTTAAAGTCGATTGCAGTTTTTCCAACAATTCTCCTCGCAACGTTTCCCTCTTCTCATCACCTCCCTGCAAGTCTCCTTCTACGGCACTTGCAAACTCTTGTGCCATTTCTACTTCAACGATCAATCTGTCAAGCGCTCCTTCTTTTTCTACAACCAACTGATAATGAGGAGCGAGCTCTGGCTGACTCAGCAAACAGGCTTCTACTTCAGACGGAAACATATTGACCCCTCGGATAATCAGCATATCGTCCATTCTTCCTTTCACTCGTGACATCCGTGCATGTGTCCGTCCACATCTGCAAGGATCACGATGGATCGAGGCCAGATCACCTGTCCGATAGCGGATGACGGGCATCGCTTCTTTCGTCAGGGTCGTAAAGACCAGCTCACCCAAGACTCCTTCAGGTACTGGCTCGAGCGTATCTGGGTCAATCACTTCCACCAGGAAATGATCTTCTGCGATATGCAGACCTTCTTTTGCTTGCCAGCATTCCACGGCTACTCCTGGGCCAATCACTTCAGACAAACCATAAATGTCTACCGCATGAATATCCCACATTTCTTCCAGCTCTCGTCTCAGTTCCTCCGTCCATGGCTCTGCCCCGAAAATCCCATATTCCAGTGAGCTGGTCCGCGGGTCTTTACCAGCCTGGATCATGGCTTCACCGAGACTCAGGATAAAAGAAGGAGTTCCCGCAATACCTCGGGGTTGAAGATCTTCGACAAGCATCGCCTGCCGCAAGCGATTCCCACCAGAAGCCGGGATGATTGTCAGTCCCAGGCGTTCGGCTCCATAATGCATGCCCAGTCCACCCGTAAACAGTCCATACCCATAAGCATTATGAAATCGATCACCGATGCGCCCACCTGCGGTGATAATGGCCCGGGCACATACCTCTGACCAATACTCCAGGTCGCGCTGTGTATAACCTACCAATGTGGGTTTTCCTTTCGTTCCCGATGATGCATGCAAACGAACCACTTCTTCCATCTCCGCCGCAAACAGACCAAAGGGGTAATGTTCACGCAGATCCGACTTTGTCGTAAAAGGAAGACGATCCAATTCCCCGATTCCTTTGAAACGATCGGGGTGAATCTTCAGCTGGTCAAACTTTTCCCGATAGAAAGGAACCGCATGATATACCCGCTCAATGACGTTTTTCAGGCGTTTATTCTGTAGTTGAATGAGTTCGTCTCTCCGCATCTTCTCAATCTCTGGCTGAAACAAAGTCTGTTCCCTCCTTGTAAGCTCCCATTTATCCATCTCGGTCAGATTCGCTTCATTCCTTCAAACGGCTGTTGACAGCGCTTACAATAGTAAATGGCCCGACATGCCGTTGGCCCAAACAAATTCTCTATTACTCCATCTTCTGCCTGGCAATAGGGACAAGCTGGAATCGGAAATATTCGTTCATCGTGTGACAAAGGAGGGGGAGCAATTCCAAAAGCCTTTAATTTTTCACGACCGGTTGGAGTGATTCGATCACTGGTCCAGGAAGGATCGGTAATAAAACGAACATGAACCTCCTTGACTCCCTCTTCCTCCAATAGTCGCTCTTCCACCTGTTTTCGGATGATTTCCAAGGCCGGACATCCCATAAATGTCGGCATCACTTCCACTTCCAAACACTGGCCGGTTTGCTTAATCTGGTATACCATCCCCATTTCAACAATGCTGACTGTTGGAATTTCCGGATCTTTCACATCAAGAAGGGCATCCCACCAACGCTGTTCCATCCTCTTCCCCCTTTCAACCATCACCATCGAGCAGTTGGATCGATCCGGTACACTTCCGACATCGTTTGCAGCAGTTGCTCCAATTCTGGACTATGCTCTCCTCTCCGCCCATCATACTGGACAGGTTCCCAGGAATCTGGCCAGGTTAATTGGGCTTCAGCAAAAGCTTGTTGCATCCGTTTGACCCAGCGCTGTTTCAATTCTTCAGCAGGTTTTGTGATAATGTTAAACTCAACCAGCTTTTGTTCGTATACCCCAAAGCCAAAAATCCCCCCAATATCTTTCCAAATCGCCTTTACAGCCAGTTCCAATCGTTTTTTTGCCTCTTTACCGGCTTGTCCCAGTCGTACAAAATAACTATGCATATGCAATAGATGATAATATTCTTCCCGGCGAATTTTAATGGCTCCTTTCGCCAGAGGTACATAACTGGATTCCGTTAACGCCTCCAATCGTAAATCATCCCACACATCATACATAAAATGCCGGGCAATGGAGTAAGCCCAATCTCCATTCTCCCTTTCCAGCAACACGGCATTTTTACGTTCAGACAAGTCCCGGGCAAAAGCCAGCCGGTCTGGATCTTTCTCCCCCAGTTCATGCAACAGCTCAAAATAGAACACGGCATGTCCCACTTCATCTTGTGCCACTGAACTGAAAGCTACATCCCCTTCGATATCCGGACTGAGTCCCAACCATTCTGAATCCCGATGTCCCAAAGTCAGTTCATCATCAGCCAGTTGATAAAGCAAATCACGCAAAGCCAATAAATAGGCTTCATTCTTCTGCGCTTGTTCCGCACTTTCCATCCTCATGACCTTCACACCTTTTTCTTTTCGCCCGAGCCGTTTTGGGCTTGTGTTTTTGTCTATGTTTCTTCAATATGAGACACAATTTCTTCCATTGTAAGCGTTTTCTCTTTGAACAAACGCCAGAGACGACCGTTTTCGGTATAACCCCCTACTTCACGATATTTCCGATCCATCTCTCGTGCAAAAAAATCGGATGAATAAGGGGTTGTATAAATATACTCACGCGGAACGATCCACAAATTGACAGCCGAATCACGTCGCAAGAAATTTTCGCGAGCCAATTGCATAGCCAAATCCGGGGATGGAGCCATTAGACTGCCGACATGTACATGATGATCGGCATGGCTTTTTTGTACGAACACTTCGTAGACACCATATTCCACTTTGCCATCCGCTGACATCATTCTCTCTCCTTAAACAGCTGTTTTCGTCAACATGGCTTCACGTACCCAACGACCGCCTTCATGCGCTTGACGTCTCAATTCAATACGCTCACGGGACTTGGGGCCGTTATTTTTCTTCACGATTTCGCCAAATTTTTCCCAATCCGGCATCGTATAGATCCATCGTTTTAGCTCTTTATCATAGTGTAATTGGGGATCTGGTATTGTAAGACCAATTGAAAGGATCCTGGGAACATATTTATCCAGGAATTTTTGCCGCAATTCTTCATTCGTGAGGGTGCGAATCCGGTAGTATAACATCCGTTCTGCGGCAGGGGTAACTTCTGGGGGTCCGAAAAAGAAGAGGAGGGATTCCCACCAATAATCGAGTGATTCTTGCAACATCCGTTTTTGTTCAGGGGTTCCCATCGCCAATGCCAAAATAATGTTTTCACCATGTTGCATATGGAAACTTTCTTCTGCACAAATCCTTTTCAATACACGAGCATATGGGCCATAAGAAGTGGATAACAGAGACGCCTGGTTGATAATGGCTGCACCATCTACCAACCACCCAATCACCCCGGCATCTGCCCACGTTCTTGCTTCCATATGAAAGACATTATGAAATTTCACTCGATGATGATAAATATCTTCTATCAAATCTTCCCGATTTTTCCCGAGCGGCTTCGCCAAATCTTCGACGACCCGAAGCAACAACTGACCATGCCCCATCTCATCCTGTACCTTCGCCATAATCGCCAATTTGCGGCGTAAGCTTGGTGCTTTTGGCACCCACTCTTTTTCAGGATAAGCACCCATAATTTCACTCACCGCATGCATATGAATCAGCTTGATCAGCAGTTGGCGATATTCATCAGGCATCCAGTCTGTCGCCTCTATTTTTTCGCCACGTCGAATCCGCTCCATAAACAACTCGAGGCGCTCTTGTTCAGTCATCCGCTACCGAACCCTCCTTTTTTCCCATCAGTCCGGTCAATATCAAATTCATAAAACGATCAGCAATTTCATCAGATGCCAATGGCCCATCGGGTTTATACCAATGATAGAGCCAGTTTCCAGTGGATAAAATCAGCAATCGTGCAAACTTCTCGTCGAGTGCAGGAAATTCACCAGATCGAATTCCCTCGTGCAAAATTTCCTCCCACATCTGTTCATACTCATCTCTTTTTTGCTGAATCTGCTGCAAACGTTCACCTGTAAGGGCTTTCCATTCATGAAAGAAAACCGTAGCTGCCTCAATATTCTCAGCCACAACCCGAATATGGGCACGTAAAGCTTGTCTTAACTTTTCCGAAGCAGGGCCCTTGCTTTGAACCACTTGCCGTAAGGAATCCAGGAACGATCGAGCTCCACGAACCGTGATTTCATAAAGAAGATCTTCTTTTGAATTGATATGTGCATATAGGCTGCCCGCTAAAATACCACAGGCATCCGAAATATCGCGAATCGTCGTACCATGGTATCCCTTTTGGCTAAACAGTTTACAAGCTATATTTAAAATCTCTTCTTTTCGTTTCACTCTTGCCATTTTTTACACCTTTCCCACAAAAACAAGCGCTTGTTTGTTTTTATAATAAATAAAAGTATGAATATTTGTCAATAAAAAATGTGATCTGTTTCATGGAAATGAATAAGGGTTCCTTTTAGCTGCCCAATTGGAAAAGGAACCCTTCGTTTGTCCACATCTTCAAATAACAAGGAGCACAATCCCAAGTCATTCATCAGACTGATAAATTATTTATACTGCTACCACTACTCTAAAACCTTTTGGCTACTTCACGTGCATGTTCGATGGCTTTTGCTTTAATACTCTCCGCCTCCTGGGGCATTTGATTCATTCCTTCGACAATGACCGACTCCACATTCGTTACGCCTAGAAAATTTAATACAGCCCGTATGTAACGATCACCAAATTCAGAATCTCTGGCAGGCCCTTCTGAATAAACTCCACCACGTGCCTGGATGTGAACTGCCTTTTTAGTAGGCAACAGTCCCACTGGGCCTTGTTCTGTATATTTGAATGTTTTCCCAGCAATACAAATGGTATCAATATAAGCTTTCATTTTGGGAGGAATGCTAAAGTTCCACATAGGAGTGACAAACACATACTTGTCTGCAGCAACAAATTGTTCTGTTAATTCATTAATACGGCTTACTTTTGCTTTCTCATCTGCACTCAGTTCTTCAAAAGCAGACCCTTGCTGAAGTTTTCCCCATCCACTGAATACGTCCAGATCAATATAGGGAATATCAATTTTGTACAAGTCCAGTTCGATGACTTCATCCTGTGGATGTACTTGCCGATAAGCATTCAAAAATTCTTCTGCCACTGACAAACTGTAAGATTGATGGACTGGTTTAGGGTTGGCCGTGATATATAGCACTGTTGCCATTTCAGTATCGTTCCTTTCCATTAAGAAAATACCTTTTCATAAACCAAGGATATTTTTTGTCTTCGCACCCGTTTATATTCAACAGATCCTGCCTCCTGGCCACGTCTCCCACAACCAATCCAAACTTTTCTCTATGTTGATTCTATCGTGAACATTTCGATATGTTTTCCCGCACTTCGAGATGGGTTCCTTCATCCGTGATGATTTCTATACCATCACAGTCACTATTGACAAACCACGGTTTTTCCTTTCCATTTGAACGACTTTTGCCCACTCTAAAACAACGGGACTTCCGCTCAATCCTGCAGACCATTTATTTTTTCACCAAAGAGATCATGCCAGTAGATGTTTGGACAGACAAGCTCGCTGATGCGTTCGGATTCTTGCCAATCCAACCTTTCGCTCCTGCATTTGCATGGATATCAAAATCGGTGTCAATTTTCCCCAAATCTGTGGATAGCTCTACTCTTGCTTCGGTATTGGCAGGCAAACCAACTTCAACTTTTCCTGTTTCTACTTGAATGCGGTTTTCCTGTTTCAATCCATCCAGTACATCCACATCGACCATCCCTGTACGCGCTTTGACATCAAAAGTTCCATCGATTTGTTCCAACTCTACCTTTCCTGTCTCTGTCCGACATTGAATTTTGTTTCCTTTCCAGTGTTCAACTTCAATGGCTCCTGTTTTCGATTCGAGTTCCATTTGGTTCACCTGCACTTTTTCGATCTGAATCAGACCTGCATCCGTGTCTGCTCGAACGTGTTCGAGGGTCTCATCTGGAATGTAGACACGCAAAATGGGTCCCCCATTCTCTTTCACGGCTCCCAAGATCCTGTTTGATTCTCCATCAATTTGCAGCTGCAATTTTCCTTGTTGTAAATGTGTTCGCAGTTGAAGACTTTTCTCTTGATCATCGAGCAGTTCCGCCTGTACTTTATTTCCTTGTGCTTTTCGTATCTGGATCTGAGTTGTTTTCGTTTGGATCACCATTTCTTTCACCTCTTCTGCAACAAACTCTTTTTGATCCACTTTCTCCCGATTGGCATCCGAGGTGGTAGTGCAACCCGTAAAAATCGCCATGAACATACAAATGCACATACTGAAACACAACCGTTTCATTCGATCCTCATCCCCTTTTTTTACCATAACAATATACCCATATTTTCCCTTTTTCCTGTTCATGACGACCTCATTTGATCGTAACTTCGCTTTTATGTGAAACATAACTGTGTGAAATCATACCGAACATCACAATAAACATGCCAAACCAAGATAAAATGGAAGGAAATGGAGAAGCTAGCAAAATCAATTCTCCAGCTACTGTGAAAAGCACCTCCATTGATTGTGTTGCTTCGACGGCAGCCAGCTTTTGCATGTTTCCTCTTACCAAATCAGTTGCACGGAAGAAGAGGACCGTCGCAATGACCCCAGAACCAATAGCGACCAAAACAGATTGTATCGTTTGTTCTTTACTCGGTACGCCTACAGTAAATAAACCATACAACGAAAGCAACAACCAAAATGGCAAACTGGCTAATGTCATACCCAGCACACGTTGATAAGCATCTAAACGACCGACGCATATGTCCATCATTTTACGATTTCCAAGCGGATAAGCGAATGACGCAATAATGACAGGTATGATCCCTAACCATAGATCTTTTAAAGAAAGATGATTTGCCTGCTCCACTTGCATGAGGACGATTCCAAGAAGAATAATGAGTGAGATAGCCAGCCCCTTAACCGGTAATTTCCTCCTCACTTTTAAAGGACCATTTGCTGTCTCAATCGTCTGTGAAAAAAACGGAACAAGTAAAGAACCGGAAATAATAGTAATCTGCCATGTTCCGGCAATCAGCCATCCTGGTGCATATGCAGCCGCAAAACATAGGGGTGCGTAAAACAGTCCAAATCCTACAAAGCTCCATAAAAACCATGTTCCTGGTTGCTCTCTCATCATCTGCAATAGAGGGCGTAAATTCTTTCTGGCCATAACAATGAACAAAAGGAATGGAACCATGAAGATATACCTGAGCGAAGCACTCCATATCCAACTTCCACCAGACAATTCCATTGCACGATTGAGAATAAACGTAAAAGCAAAAAAGAAAGCAGCACAAATGCCTAAAAAAATAGGGCGCAATCAACTCACCTCAATCTGTTTGTTTAACCTCTCGTTTTTTTCTCATTTACTCTTGAATCTTACGTAACGTGAGGTTCTACAATGATGAAAGAAACAAAAACTTTTGAGGTGATACGAATGTACACCATTGGACAATTCGCTCATAAAGCCAATGTAACCATTCGCACACTACACTACTACGAGGAAATCGGCTTACTCATCCCATCTGCCACGACCGAAGGAAAGCATCGACTCTATTCAAATGAAGATTTCATTCGTTTACAACAAATTGTGACACTAAAAGAGCTGGGATTTTCACTGAAACAAATCAAACAAATATTGGAAGGGGCAGATTGGGAACAGTTACTGAAGACCCAATTGAAACTGATCAGACAAGAAATGGAGCGCCTGCAAAAAATAGAACAGGGCTTGGAAAGCATTCTTCATGTTTATCAAGCGGAAGGGCGCGTGAATTGGCATGTTTTATTGAAATTATTCCAATACTCCAAACAGGATCCGCAGGCACGCCATCAATTTATCCAGGAAAATTTAAACCCCATCGAACAGAAAGCTTTTCGCAAATTACCCAAATTGGAGGGAGAAGATATGGAAACATTGGAGTGGATGGCATTGCTCAAAGAAGTCATTGCACATCAGGATTTGGATCCTGCTTCACCTGAAGCCCAGAAAGTAATCAAAAAACTGTGGGATAAAATGGCTGAATGGTTTGATGGAGATCTGGAAATGATGGAGGCTCACTGGCGACTACAAAAAAATCATGCCGATGAACTCCGACTATACCCGTTTGAACCCCAAACCATCGAATTTATTGAAAAAGGCACAGACATCTTACTGCGGGAGCTGAACCGAGATGCTTGAATTTCTATCATCCTATCGTTACATTTTTTTAGTTGGTGCAGAAGTAGTATTTTGGGGAGCGCTTACTTCCTTTCTCATCTTGCGCTATGTATTTCGTTTGGAGAAAGTCAGTTTTATTGCCATTCCCATTATTCTAATCAATGAATGTTTTATCGCTTTTCTGGGTTATATAGACTATCAGGTAACAGGGAAATTTTCTGCTTTCCAAGTCATTACATTGATTATTATCCTGTATAGCTTGACGTACGGAAAAAAAGACCTCAAACGGCTGGATCACTTCGTTAAACGACAAGTTGCCAAATGGCGTGGCGAAGCGGTTCCATCCAAATTGCCTGTGGAAAAATTATATGGCTGGACACATACCAAACAGGAGTTAAAAGATTGGTTTATTCATTTGTTCATCTATCTCACTGTTCACTCTGTTTTTATATTTACCATTGGTTTTCATGACGATATCGCTCAATTTCTGGATCATCCATCCTTTTCCATCCAGAGTGGGCAAATTCATTTATTCAAAAACGAAACCATTACACGGATCAGTTTTGTCTGGACGATTGTCTTTTTGACTGATACACTGATCACTCTTTCCTACATTATTTTTCCGAAACGCAAAAAAGATTGATTTTATTTATAAATCTATCAATCTACTGGAAATCAGTGCTGAAAAATTACATCTTGTTGACAAAATTTCCGTTATGCCGGTTTTGACAACAGTTTAAAATTTACTCTTTCATCCAAAGACTCTCCATTTTTACCATCACAAAGGGGAGTTTTTTTGTTTTGGAAAAAAACCCGGTTCATTGATAGATTCTTCGCAAATAAAAGCTGACCTATGTTAAAATAAAATAAATACACTATTTTTTCAATATTACCTATTTCTATTATACAGCTTTATCGAGGAGTAGATTCAAATGACTCGATCCTCTTTTTCAGCAAATAATCATCTGACATGGATCCAACTCTTGCAAAGCCATCCACTTCCAAATTCCTTACTTCGAAAAAAATTTTTGGCAAAACCAAAAGTCACTAATTATTACACCTTTATAAAAACGGATTGTTACTACAGTAAACACGAACTCCTTCGTCAGATCCGGACCTTAAACAAGGCAAGACAAACCATACGTAAAGGTATTTCCACACTACCATTGGGATACAATATTCACCTTGAGCACCATGCCGTGAAACGCTGGAACGAAAGAGTTTGCACACCTGTTTTACCTGAGCAGTTACAAGTTCTTTTGCAACAAATCTACTACATGGGCCGGATTAAAATATCAAGAGACGGTTGGGGATTTATTGATCAGGATATTTTATTTGGTTATCGATGGAAAAAAAACACACTCATCATTCAAACATTTCTTGGTCGAACCTCTCTCGTCCCTCACCTGGCTAACTATCCATCCTTGATTCGCTTCAACCAACAACAAAAAGATCGCATCAACCTCCGCATTCCTACACATATCCTTCATAAACAAAAACCCCCGCTTATTCCCAGAGAAATTCTTTGTTTTCAAGGGAATTTCCACAATTATACCATGGAAGAATATGTTTATCGTGGTAAAAGGCAGCTAGAAAGTTTCTTATACTATGTTTCCATCGAGCCCAAAGAAAAATCCGGCAAATCCCAAACATACAGAATTATCGATATCAATGATCCGTTTATCCCGATGCTCACACGTAAAATCCTGTATATCCTTTATCAAAAAGGGCACCATGACTTCATTTCCAAACACGTTATTTTCAATAAACCTGAGAAAGTGGCTCGGCTTTTAAACGACTCGCCCTAAAAAAGGCCAGTATCCCAGTTGTGGGTACTGGCCACAGCTTGTTGACAAAAGTATCCTTTCTATGCCGGTTTACCTTTTCCGTTTCACTCCCGCTCTATAAAAACGAGCAAGAAGTCGTTCAATCGGAAAAGGAAAACCGGGTTTATAGAGCGACCTCAAAGCCAGTATCCCAATTGTGGATACTGGCCAGCTTGTTGGCAAAGTTTTCGTCATTTGCTGGTTTGTCACCATTCCCGCCAGTATCAAAAAGATAGAAACGGATTCCAAACAGAATGAAAATTTTTTAGGTGTATATGGGTTGTTTTTTCTCCTGTTTCTGGTACACAAACGCTTGCCCATGCCTGGTCAATGCAATGCGATCCGCCTGATCCCCTGCTGCCTTATATAACCGTTCAAGCGGCTCATGAACAGGTTCATAAGATAAAACGAACGTATCCCAATGAATCGGTATAAACCATTTGGCCTCCATTTCCTGAAACATCTTCCAGGCCTGCTCTGGCGTACAGTGTGCCCATTGAAAGGAATCCGGTGTATATGCACCGATCGGCATAATCGCAATATCAATTTCCCCTTCTTCTTTTAGCTTGCGAAAACGAGGGGTATAAGCGGTATCTCCAGGGAAAAAGATCCGGACACCATTTCGTTCGATCAAATAGCCTGTGTATCCATACTTTACGTTCCACGGATAGCGATTTCCCCAATGTCGTACAGGAACCCCTTTAATTTTGACCTGATGATCGACTTCCATGCTCTCTTCATCTGCCATCTCCATCACCTGTCCATATGGCATTTTCCTGAGCAAACGTGCTGTTCCTTTTGGTGTAATCACTTTCGTTTCCGGTCTGGCCAACTTTCGAAGAGTTGGAATATCAAAATGATCCATATGTGCATGCGAAAGCAAAATCAAGTCAACCTTCCCGATTTCCTCAATGGAAATGGCGGGAGCCGTATGTCTTTTGGTTCCCAGAATCCATCGTTCTCCCCGGCCCAGTCGAATGCCTACTCGCTTTCCAAACACAGGATCTGTTAAAATAATGTAACCGTACAAATTGATTAAAACAGTCGAATGCCCGACCCACCCAATCGTTACTTCGTCATCTCGCCATTCTTTGGGAGACAAACGGGTTTCTGGTTCCTTAAAGGGAGGGCTTGGTTTTTTTATGATCCAAAAAAGATAGTAAGCCAGACTCAACAGCAACAGAATTAGTAACACGATCAAAGTAATAGTAACAGCTGTATGCATTTCAATCCCCTATCTAAATATAGAATCCATTCCTTTTTTTCGAACAAATGGATTTCTACAAATACTTGATCATTTATATTATACCAATCTTATTTATCTACATACTTCATGATCAAGATTTTACAGTATCTTTCATCTTCCCAGGAAAGGTGTGTCACAAACCCATGAATTTTTACTTTTTGGGGACAGGGGCTGGCATTCCATCCAAAACGCGTAACGTTTCAGCTGCTGCTCTTCTCTTGCCTGAATATCATGGAGACATTTGGCTATTTGACTGCGGGGAAGCCACTCAGCATCAAATTCTTTCCACCCCCATCAAATTAAGCAAAATCAGCCGTATTTTCATCACTCATCTCCATGGTGACCATCTGTACGGATTGCCCGGTGTACTCGGTAGCCGTTCATTTCAAGGGGCAGAAAGTCCACTCACAGTATATGGCCCCAAAGGGATCCGAAGATTTATTGATGTCACACTGGAAACAAGCCATACCTATTTAAAGTATCCACTGCATGTTGTAGAAATTGATGATGGAATGACATGGGAAGAACCGCACTTTTCCATCTTTGTCCGCTTGCTGGAACACGGAATTCCTTCTTATGGTTACCGACTCATGGAAAAAGACCAGCCAGGTTCGCTGCAAGTGGAACGGTTAAAATCCCTGGGTATTCCACCCGGCCCACACTATAAAGAACTGAAACAGGGAAAAGTCATTACTTTTCCCAATGGACAAACCCTGGATGGCAAAGAATTTGTCTCTCCCCCCAAAAAAGGAAAGAAGATGGCGGTTCTCGGAGATACGAAGTTTACTCCAGTTGCAATCGAACTGGCCAAAGATGTGGATCTGTTGGTTCATGAATCCACTTACCGGAAAGGTCTGGAAGACCGAGCGGAGACCTATTTCCACTCGACCAATGTCCAGGCAGCGGAAATCGCTCGTACTGCACAGGCAAAAAATCTGATTCTCACCCATATCAGCACACGATTTGATGAAGAAGCATGTAAAGCTTTGCTAGCTGAAGCACAGGAAATTTTCCCCAACACCTGGCTTGCTTATGATGGTTTTCAATTTACATTGACATGAGCCGTTCCTTTTCACTCCACCTGAAAAGGAACCCCCATGCCAAAACTCCAGACTGGCTCTACATTCTCATCAGATCGCCGTACTGATCTGTTTTTCTTCTTTTCTGGGCGGTTGATAGGCCAAAGCAAGGCAGACGAATCCACCTAAAACGACAGCAATAAAATGAAACAAGGAGCCTCCCCCCAGATATTGAATGAAAAATCCGCCCATATAAGGCCCGATCATACTTCCTACACTAAAATGAACCGATGCGATGGCATTGGCTTTTGGCAAATAATGAGGAGGCAGCAAATCAGTCAAATAAGAAAGGCCCAGTGTAAACAGAGAGCCTACAAAGCCACCTGTAACCGCCAGAATCATGAACAGAAGATACACATGATTTCCTACCAGGGGGACCATCAACATCCCCATACTTCCGATCGTACAGGCGACAACCAGTATTTTCTTTCTGCCCAGGCGATCACTTAACGTTCCAAGCGGAACCTGTAAAATCAGTGAACCATAGACAAAGGCAGTGATGAGGATCGAAACCCATTCCTTTGAAATCCCTTCCCGCAAACCGTAAATCGGAAAATTGACAGCCATCACCGTTTCCAGCAGCCCATATATCAAGGCAGGACATAATGCGACCAATCCCAAACGATAAATACGCACAATCGGCACCGATAAGAGTTTCTCCTGGTGTTTCTCTGTTTGGGCCTGAAGATCCAGTTTATATACCAATAAAATCGCAATAACCATGACTCCAACCAATGCAAGAAAGGGTGTCATTTCTCCAAACCTAAGCAGATGAATCCCCTGTGGCCCTATTCCATAGCCAACTCCATACATCAGTCCATACAGGGAAATCCGCTTTCCCCGCTCAGTCTCTGGTGCAGCTATTGTGATCCATAGCTGCGTTCCATAATGAAGGAGACTGTCTCCGATTCCCACAAAAAAACGGAGTACACTCCAGGACCAAAGTCCGGGCATGAGGGGGATGAGGAAAATAGCGCATGTCGTAACAACCAATCCCCAAAAAATGCTTCGCTGATATCCCAAACGTTGCAGTATGGGAGCACAGAAAGGAGCAATAACTATGATACCGATATATAAAGCCGCGGCACTCAAACCATTGATGATGGAAGGAACCCCCTGTTCCTCCAGCATGGTGCTTAGAAGCGGATTTAATAGTCCCTGGGTCATTCCAGCTACTGCGATGACAAGCAATAAGATCCGATACTTATAAATGGACCATGATTGTTGCATAATTTCAGCTCCTTTCACTCCTGCGACCCTATTCATTATAAAAGATGCACTGGAGGAAATGCTAAAGATATTTATTCTTTTACATAAGTGAAACACGAATTAAAAAAATATATAATGAAATTAAAAATGAATGTATATGAAGATTATTGGCAAACCGGACACATAACGGTTACTTTGTCAACAAGCTGTGAGTATATTTCCATCTCATTTCCATTCAATTACAAAAAATCATATCTATAAATAAACCAAATACGTGTGGGGGATGAAAAATGTATCATATGACAGTTTATGATGAGGATGGAAAAGTATTGTTTAATGACGCTCTCTCTGCCACTTCCGATGAAGAAGCCAAAAAAGCGGGCTATGCCTGGCTAGCTGAGCATGGCCACGAAAACAAACCACATCGGATCTTCCATACGACTGGACGTCTTGTTTCCTTTAAACCTCATCAATTCGATTTGAAAACGGGAAAAGCAACCAAATCCTGAACAAAAAAAGCCTTTCCTTCGCACGAAGAGAAAGGCTTTCCATTTTTATTTCATCATGGATCACCGCAACAGCCTTAACCCATTTAAAATGACCAATAACGTGCTCCCCTCATGTCCAATTACACCGAAGGGCAATGTCATCACTTGCAAGAAGTTTGCCAAAATCAGCAGACAAATGACTGTTAAAGCCAATGCCATATTCTGTTTCACAATACGCTGAACCCGTTTACCCAGACGAAGTACCTGTGGAATCCGATCCAAATCATCATTCATTAATACCAGGTCTGCTGTTTCCAAAGCCACATCACTACCTGCTCCCCCCATGGCAACTCCGATACTGGCGGTAGCCAGCGCTGGAGCATCATTCACTCCATCCCCAACCATGACCACTTTCCCAAATCGTTCACGCAAGTCTTTGACAATGGATACCTTATCTTCCGGTAAACAATCGCTATAGACCAAATCAATGCCGACTTCTTTCGCAATCGCTTCCGCTGTGACTTGTTGATCACCTGTTAACATCGCTACCTTCAGACCCATTTGTTTCAATTGTTGCACGATGGCTTTCGCCTCTGGACGCACCGTGTCCTGTAGCGCAATCAATCCAACCACCTTCCCGGTTTTCTCTACAAGCACAACGGTTTTTCCTTCTTGCTCCATCTTTTCTACGACTTGACTAATTTCCCCATCCATATTTCCAAACATTTTTGGTTTTCCGATTCGCCATATTTCGCCCTGATACTTCGCTTTTACACCCCAACCCGTGATTGCTTGCAACTCAGACGGACGGCTCCATTTCTCTTTCGTTTTTTGGGCAAATCGAACGATCGCCTGTGCAATCGGATGTTCAGATAATGACTCAATCGAACCAACCGCTGCCAACAATTCATCCCGGGCCATTTCCTGAAAGACAAGGAAATCTGTCACTTTCGGTTTTCCTTGGGTCAGGGTTCCCGTTTTGTCAAAAGCCACCACTCTGGCATCCGATAACATCTCTAACTGATAGCCACTTTTAAATAAAATCCCTTTTCGTGCACCGTTTGAAATCGCAGATAAGACGGCAGGCATAATGGAAGCCACCAATGCACATGGAGAAGCTACTACCAGGAATACCATCGCCCGATATACGGTCTCAGACCAATTCCAGCCCAACAGATAATGAGGAAGCACAAGCAACAGGGCCGTTATACCGAGAACCGCTTTGGCATACACTTTCTCCAATCTTTCGATGCGTGTTTGTGTAACCGGTACTTCGTTTCGTGCCTGTTCAATATGGCGAATGATCTTGGCAAAAACACTCTCTTCTCCTGCCCGTGTCACTTTGACAACCAATGAACCAGATCCATTGATGGTTCCGGCAAACACTTCGTCATTCGGCTCTTTTTCAGCCGGTAACGGTTCACCTGTAATCATGGATTGATCCACAGATGAAAATCCTTCCTGTACAATACCATCTGCGGCGATCCGCTCTCCCGGGCGAACAATCATCAGATCGTCCTTCTTCAACTCTTCAATGCGCACTTCACGTTCCTGTCCATGTTCATCCAGAATGCGAGCTGTTTCTGGTTTCATTTTGATCAGGTTGGACAGGTCACGCTCACTTTTGGCCACCGTATAACTCTCCAGTGCCCCACTCACCGCAAAAATAAAGATCAACATGGACCCTTCCAACCAGTAACCAATCATCGCCGCTCCGATGGCGGCAAAAATCATCAGTAAGTTCACATCCAACTCTTTTTCATGAACAAGCGTTTGAATTCCCTCTTTGGCTTTGGCAAATCCCCCGATCACATAAGCCAGTAAAAAGAGCACAGTGGATAAATAGGAGGACGGGTTTCCCCAGAGATACGCGAGCAGCACGAGGATCCCCGAACTCATGGCTGCGATCATTTCTCCATGCTGTGTACATTTCTCTATAAAAACAGATCGTCTTGCTTTCCTGGTCTCTAAAGGTTGGATTTTCTTTTCCAGTGGATATAAAGCATTCATGGTACTCCACCTTTCCTTAGTGAAAATCATTCTTAATTCATGAAAAACGACGCATGCGGCTCTGAACCGAGCCGCACTCCGATGAGAATGATTATTATTATTCTTTATTTATTATAAGTATTATTTTATAATTATTATAATGTAATAACTTGTCCATTGTAAAGGGCTTTGCCCTGGAAAAAACAAAATCAGGCGCCCAAATATGCCTGATTCTTTGGATGCTTTATTCTTGTTTTACTCAAAAAAAAGCACCGACTCCAGCCGATGCCCAACTTGTTGACATAGTTTCCGTTATATGCCGGTTTTCCTTTTCCTGACCATGCAGAATATCCATTGAGTTTAATCCATAAAAAAGCCAAGCCTTAAGAGATATTCCTTAAGGCTTGGCCTTATATCCGTAACCCAATCACTAGCATGTTCCCGACATTATGGTCCAACTGGCTCTGTATTTTGAATAGGAGGACTTGTTTCCAGGCTTGTTGCAGCTGAAACGGTAGTAAAGATCCCAAACGCAAAGACTACCAAACAGCTTAGGTAAACAGCACACTTCTTTAACATCAGTTTAATTCCTCCTCCGTATCAAATAATCTGTCTAAATAATAGTAATATTTTTCTTGACTCTTGTCCTTGCAATACTTGGACAAACGCAGTAAAATACGTTGTTGCTGCCTGATGGAGCCATATTGTTGCAATAACTGTAGAGCTTTCTCCAGACAATGGATCGCTTCATCATGTTGTCCTGTATGATACTTGAGAGTTCCTTTCATTTCTAATACTTTGGCTACTTTGAATCCATTATATCTATTCCCGATTTTCAGTGCTTCATTCAGGTTTTCTTCAGCTAACTGCCATTCTTTTTGATAAGAATAAAGTTCTCCTAAATCAGCATAAGTATCGATCAATAAATCTTTGGACGTCACTTTGTCTCGCAATTCCAAAGCGGTTAAATAGCAAAACTCAGCCTCATCAAGTTCTCCCATTTCAAAATAGATTTTACCCAGTGATGTCCAAAGGTCAAAAGCCCGGCTATGTTCTTTGTTCCGACGAGCCATTTCGATGCCTTCTTTGGCGTATCGGATGGCCTGATGATACAGTTTCGCTTTCTTTAGAATCAGTGCAAACAGCTCGTACATATTCAACTTGATCTGGATCGTTTCGATTTTATGCTTGTGTTCCCACAACTCCTGTAACAAGCCAAATGCTTCACTATTCCGATCCAATTTTTCCAGATAGATAATTTTATTTAATAGAAGCATATATTTTTCTTCTTTATACGTTTCATCGTTCAATTCCTCAATAATATTGAGTCCCAGATCGGTATAGTCGATCGCCTGATACAGGTTACTCTGGTTGTATTCAATCATTCCCAGATAACAATAGGCCATGGCTCCAATCGATTGGTTATGGTTTTCGACAATCGAAATGGCTTCATAAAAGTATTTTTTGGCTTTCTCATAATTTTGCTTGATAAAGTAAGCCTTTCCTTTTAAATACTTCACTTCTGGTAAATACTTTGGATGGTTGGAAATATCCAGACTTCTCAGTTTTGCCAAAGCGATCGAAGGACCCGCATGATCCAACAGGCTTTTGATCATAAACAACTTTGTCTTTATTTCCTCTTCTTTGGTTTCTTGGTCCACTTGTACATCTACCAGCTCTTGCAGATCGGATATCCCCAATTTGCTTAGATAACAGTCAAACATCTCTTGTGAAACACTTGGGATTCCACGTTCAATTTTACTGATCGTTGCTGCCGAGATGGATTCATCTGCGAGGTCCTCCAAACGCAAACCCAGACTTTTCCGCCTCCTTCTGAGCAACTGACCGATTTCGCTATGCTCCAATTTCAAATTGCGCATCCCCTTCCATAACAGTAACCCAAAGATTCTTATTATACAAATGAATAAAATTATTTATTTGTATGGATTCAAGAATAATTATATCAAAATAGCACTTAATATTTATTTATTTTAGTTAAATAATATTTTTCTATTTAATTGAAAGTAAAACTTTATGAATTCGACATTTTATTCAGAAACTACCATATGTAAAAGCCCTTGGAAATGACCAAGGGCTCAGCTTGTTGACAAAGTTCTCGTTATATGCCGGTTTTCCTCTTCCGTTTCACTCCCGCTCTATCAAAACGGGCAAAAGTTGCTCAACTGAATGAGAAAAACGGATCTGTCCAGACACTACCCATTTTCGTTTTACTCTAGTCTAACATGCATGATCCAGACTCATGACTTTGTCTTCCGATCTGCCACTCACTCTATTTTCCCCAATCTCTTCCGCAACTCATCCAGATCTGAAATCGGCGCTTGGCAACTGTAATTCTCACAAATGTATACCGTTGCATCATCCAAAGCCGCTTCTTTTCCATCCACCAATGGAAGCCACAGTTTCATGGTGTTTGCTCCCAAACGACGTGGATATAAAGCAACCACAGCTTCCGGGAGATAGGTTTGCTGTACTTCTTTGATCATCTCTTTGGTTTTGACATGTGTCGGGTCACCTGCGATGACAATTTCCTTTGTCGGTCCGATCGCAAACTGCATGGCGATTAAAAAGAAAGAATAAGCCGTTGGAGCATTCGCTACCGTTTTGGCAAAAGCTTTCAGCTGTTTATCAGCCTCTTTCAGCAGACGTTCATCCGATGTAAGCTTCGCCAATCGAATCAGGTTATAGGCTGCCACTGAATTGCCAGAGGGCAACGCTCCATCATACAATTCTTTCGAGCGAAGGATGAGCTCCTCTCCATCTTTTCCTGAGAAGAAGAAACCACCTTGATCAGGATCGCCAAACAAGTCCATCATCTGATTGGTGAGCTCGATGGCCTGTTCCAGGAACTCCGTCTGGAAAGTGGCTTCATACAGCTCCATCAATCCCCAAACGAGGAACGCATAATCATCCAGGTAAGCCAGGTACTTGGCTTCCCCATCCCGATAACGCGCCAGCAGTCGCCCATCTTCCCGACGCAAATGCTTCATGATAAAGCGATAGGCACGTTCTGCCGCTTCAGCATACTCCATATCGTTCAGAACCCGTGCTCCCCGAGCCAGTGCCGCGATCATGAGCCCATTCCAGGAGGTAAGCACTTTATCATCTTTGTGTGGATGAACCCGTTTTTCCCGGTGATGAAACAGTTTTTCCCTTGCCTGTTCCAGTTTCTTTTCCAGGTCTTCCAGGGAGAGCTGGTAATGCTCCGCGATCTCCTCCAACTCCACTTCGATCTGGTTCAGGATACTTGTCCCATGCTCAAAATTCCCCTGTTCAGTGACATCATAGCAGTGGCAGAACAGCTCCCCTTCTTCTTCACCCAGGACTTCCTTAATCTCTTGAGGTGTCCACACATAAAACTTTCCTTCTACCCCTTCAGAATCCGCATCTTCAGCGGAATAAAATCCGCCTTCTGGTGAGGTCATATCCCGCAAGACATAGGTAAAAATCTCCCGGGCTACCTGGGCATACTGCTCTTCCTGCGTCACCTGGAAAGCTTCCAAATAGGCAAGCGCCAGCAAGGCGTTATCATAAAGCATCTTTTCAAAATGGGGGACAAGCCATTTGCGATCCACCGAATAACGGGCGAATCCATACCCCAAATGGTCAAAAATGCCACCCCGCCGCATCGCTTCCAGTGTTTCTGTTACCATGTGGAGTGCTTCTTCTTCCTGATGCTGTTTGTAGTAACGCAATAGAAACAGCAAATCGTGCGGGCGCGGAAACTTCGGAGCACCTCCAAAGCCGCCATAACGATCATCAAATTGCTCTGAAAACTCCTCAAACGCCTGATCAAAAAGATGGGGATCCAAATCACCATGCTCCACATTTTCCACATAGCCCTGGATCGTTTCCAGCACCTTTTCACTGACCTGATCCGCCTGAGAACGATTGTGGGTCCAGGCATCCGCGATTTTCGTCAGAATATCGATCAGACCAGGTTGTCCATACCGGGCATGCTTCGGAAAATAAGTTCCCGCAAAAAACGGTTTTTTATCAGGGGTCATAATCACCGTCAGCGGCCAGCCACCATGTCCCGTCATCACCTGGCAAACCAGCATATACAGATGATCGACATCCGGCCGTTCTTCTCTATCTACTTTTACAGGAACAAAGTATTTATTTAACAAAGAAGCTACTTCTTCATCTTCGAAACTTTCTTTCTCCATTACATGACACCAATGGCAAGTAGAATACCCAATAGAAAGAAAAATGGGTTTATCTTCTTTTTTTGCTTTATCAAATGCCTCTTCGCTCCATGGATACCAATCAACAGGATTATAGGCATGTTGCAGAAGATAAGGCGACTTTTCATGAATCAAACGATTCGGCTTTTTCATCGATACCACCTACTTTTCCGATTCGGTTGGTTTATCTTACCATATTAAAAAGCGAGGCTCAACTCGCCTCGCCTTTCATCACGATTTCTCTTTCCTTTGCGCACAGGAACTCACAGCACTTCGGATGTCATCTCCATAGCCAACACGCCATTAAAAGAGGGGAAGGCCTGATTGGTAAATCGTAGCTGGGTGACGAATGAGACACAATCGAACAACCATCGCGGATGGCCATGCACTATTTATTGCTTTTAAAATATGTTACCGCATGCTGGAAAAATAAATTAATCTCCTCCATATGGCGAGGATGCTAATCATTGATCCCGGCTACAATTTTTTGTATGTGGGGCTTGGCAAATGATCATAGGCACTCTCATTCATACCCACACGGTCCATGATTTTACGCAAATCAGTCACAAACTTCATAAAATACTCTTCATGATTGTTGCTATCAGCATATTTTACTAGGAAATAATCATTGGATAATGAATGATACAAGCCAGTTAAATCATCCACCAAGATCTTTTTTATATCTTCTTTTGTAATCGATGGATCCATGCTGCATTCATTGACGAGAGTTTGCAATGTTTCTTTAAGTGCCTGGTGATCATAGGATGAATGAGATAATAAATATTTTAAATCATAAAGATCTTTAAACCTTGGTCTCACAATGGTTTGATGCAGTTTCCAAGCAACCTGGATGGAGAGGGGCACGGAGTACGGAACAATGAAACTGTCACCAAAAACGGGGCGGTACTCCAATGGAACGGGTTCGATTTCCATTTCCAAGTTAAACGAAACATCCAGATAAAGCTCCCGATATTTCCCTGGTTCATCAGTGAAATAATATTCAAGATCCGTATTTATCGTTGGAAAATCGTCTGCCATCGCATAGTCTATATATCTCCAAAACGCATTCTCTCGAAAACTTCTAAACTTGATTCCATCGTCCAGATCCATTTCTGTCACTTGAATCATCCAGTTGGTAAATGTTTCACGCGCATGTTCAACATCTTTGATTTTCCCCAAGTACAAAAAGTCGATATCATCGACATACCGAATATCGGGGTTATCCAAATATTGTCTCGTCAATAGGCTGCCTTTTAAAACAAATGGCATATTCACAAGAGATATTCTCCTCAAAAGCGCCTCTAAAACCACGAGTTCTCTTACTTCATAATTCATATTCTTTATATCTTCTCGCTTAATCATGATGATTGTCTCCCATTTCTAAATATTTTATGAAATCCATCCGCTATCCAATTCTTCTCTGCTGTCATAGATGCATAATTCATATTGTTCTTTCAAAACCACGATCTTATTTGCTTGCAAAACGGAATGGATCTTTTGTACTCTCTCATAGAACTTTTCCTTGCTTTTATATTCTCTTACTGTAATAAATCTTACTTTCCCATTGGGATTCAACGAGTTCCTTGAAAGATGTCCGCCTAGCCCCTCGCATAAATTCTTTACCATGGCCATATCATCAACTTCTACTTTGCCATGCCATTCAAAATAAGGTTTAAAATGCTTCGTTATTGGCTGATGGAAATACTTTTCATGCTTCGGAGGAGTCTCTACTTTTTTTCTCATGATTGTAAATCCGTTTTCTTTAAACTTGGCTACAATCTTTTCGATTTCTTTATTTGCTTCATGAAAATCCGCACTTTTAATAACTCCTGTAAACATGGGTTGATGGATGTGATTTCCTTTATCCAAGACGATCATAAGCGGTTTCACCTGTTCCGATTTGCAAAGCTCTACAAAAGCTTCCTTGTCAGCAAGCGTTAAATCGTTGACTGTAATGTGATATTCAAATTCCATGATCTCACCCCTATTTCTTTCATTTCGATGGAACTTGTTGCATAAAACTTACTAAATGTTCGTGGATTCTTTCATTTTAACATTTTTTGTGATATCGAAACCATTTTTCAGGTGTTATTCCATTATCATTCTTCACTGTGGAGTGAGGTGAACATGGACTTTGAGGTTCAAGCGGATCAAATCATCATCAAAAACGGAAAGGTGAAGATCCGGAGGCTGTATGACTCCCACTTAACGAATCATGCTATCCTTCATCGTCAAGCAAAAAAAGACCGCCCCCCAAAAACCCCGGGGAAGGCGGTTTTCCTTTTTTTCCATCACGTTCCGCAAAAGGTGCGGTATGGGCGGGTTGATTCCGAAGGTTTGGCGTATTCAGCCTGATCGGGGGTATGCGCATAGGGTCTGGAGAGGACATCAAGAAAACGCTCCATGACGCTGGTATCCCCATTTATTGCGGCTTCCAGCACTTCTTCCACCCGGTGGTTCCGGGGAATGATCGCCGGGTTGCTGTTTCGCATCAGCTGGTGCGAGTCTTCTTTGGATTCCACCTGCCGGCCCAGTCTCGCCTGCCAACGCTTATGCCATTCGGCAAATTTCGGGCTCCCGAACAAGCAGGTATCCTCTGTCCGATCAAAAGTCAATGCGAGGAACGTATTGGTATAGTCCGCGCGATGCTTATGCATGATTTGGAGAAGGTCTTCAATCAGGGATTGATCCTCTATTTCTTCATTGAATAACCCCAGTTTTGCTCGCATTCCCGCGAGCCATTCTCGGCGATACAATTGGATGAAACCGGAAACCTCCTCTTGGGCCAGTTCGACTGCTCGCTCTGGATTTTCATCAAACAACGGCAACAAGGCTTCGGCAAATCGAGCGAGATTCCACCCAGCAATCGGCGGCTGGTTGCCATAAGCGTAGCGCCCTTGGGTGTCGATGGAACTGAATACCGTAGCCGGGTCATACGTATCCATGAAGGCGCAAGGGCCGTAGTCAATGGTTTCCCCGCTGATGGTCATGTTGTCGGTGTTCATCACACCGTGGACAAAGCCAACCAATTGCCATTTGGCGACCAGCACCGCCTGACGCTTGATCACCTCCTGAAGAAGGAACAGATAGCGGTGTTCCACTTCGTCAAAGCCGGGGAAATGCCGCTCTAAGGCATAATCGGCCAAGGTACGGAGATCGTTCACGGTTCCCCAGTTCGCTGCGTATTGGAACGTGCCGACACGCAGATGGCTGGCAGCCACTCGGGTCAGAATGGCGCCAGGCAAGAGCGTTTCGCGGATGATCGGCTCACCGGTCGTCACCACGGCCAAGCTGCGGGTAGTGGGAATGCCAAGCGCATGCATGGCTTCGCTGATAATGTATTCGCGCAACATCGGTCCAAGCGCCGCCCGGCCATCACCCCCGCGGGAGTAAGGAGTCCTGCCTGAACCCTTGAGTTGAATATCCATCCGCTCTCCTTGGGGCGTGATCTGCTCGCCCAGCAGCAGGGCCCGACCGTCCCCCAATTTGGTGAAATGGCCAAATTGATGCCCCGCATAAGCTTGGGCGAGCGGCAAAGCGCCATCGAGTATCCGGTTGCCCGCCAGCGCCGCAATACCTTTATCGCTTTGCAATGCCTCGACGTTCAATCCCAGAGATGTCGCCAACCGTTCATTGAGGATGACCAACTTCGGTTCGCGCACCGGGGTTGGGTCAACCTCGGAAAAAAATATTTCCGGCAAGCGGGCGTAGCTGTTGTCAAAGTTCCATCCAGCCTCTATGATTTCTATTCTCTTTGTCATCGTATCCCCTTTTCTTCGCTGTTCTTTTGTTATGATCAATCGTTTATTTCCCCATCAACAGAAGGAGTCCATTTTTATTGTCTTCTTTTGCCAATGGTTTATCCCTTAAGGAATACCTCCCCAGGCTAGGGCTTGGGAAGGCTTTTTTCAGAATCTATTGTATAATGACTCGTGATTACATAAATATAGATTATTTTAGATTATCTAATTGTCCCCTGATCATTATGTAAGCAAAGGAGCCGAACAACGTGTCTAAAAGTGTTTGGGAAGAGATTTACGAAGAGTTGAGGGACCAAATCATCTCGGGCAAGATTCCTCCCGATTCAGCCTTTCCAACAAACCTAGAACTAATGAAGAAGTACAATGTCACTCAGCTACCATTCAATCTGCAGTAAATGCACTGATCCGTGACGGGTTGATTCTGTCTCAAGGAAAAAGTGCTCCCCGCATACGGAAGCAAGGCGCTAAAAAATATCCTGGAACTGAAGATTGTAAAGCAAAAGAAGGAACTTCCAGATACTCTTCAAAATGAACTGAATCCACCTGTGCTGTTTTATCACACGGAGCAATTTCTGAATGATATGTTGGTCGGAATTTCCCGCTCATATGTCCCCCATTATCCCGTGATAGACGAACTGTACAAACTGATAAATCAAGCCAATGCGTCTTTATACAGATCACTTGAGTATCTGGGGTTTCCTCCCACTACCTGCGAGGAAAGACTGATCGCTGATTTTGTAACCACACAAGAACGTAAGGAGCTGCAGTGCCAAAAAACTCGAACATCCCCGTTGTTCGAGTCATTCGCAAGGTGTTTGACCCGAACAACCATTTGATCGAATATTGCTTTCTGACCTATCGCGCCGACTATTATGAGTTCTTTTACCGATTCAACTTCCAGGAGGGAAAATCACCATGAAAACCGATCTTGAATACATGCATGAAGCCGTTTTGGAAGGAAGAAAGGCGCGAGGCAAAACGGGAACCAACCCACCGGTGGGAGCCATCATCTTGAAGGACGGGGAGATCGTCGGCAGAGGTCATACCTCCCATCTTGGAGGCCCGCACGCCGAGGTGAACGCATTGCGGATGGCCGGGGAAAAAGCAAAAGGTGCCACCGTCTATTGTACGTTGGAACCTTGCGCTCATTACGGCCGCATCCCTCCTTGCACCGAAGCCCTGGTTAAAGCGCAAGTCGCCCGAGTAGTGGTCGGGATCATGGATCCGTATCCTAAAGTCAATGGAAAAGGCGTGGATTACCTGAGACAAAATGGGATTGAAGTTCGGTGGGCTATTTGGAAGAGATTATCAAAGAGAATTTGAAAGAGTTTCTGGAGAGGGTAAAAAGCGGATAACAAGAGTAAATGGCTGCAGGTTCATCCTGTGGCTTTTTTCTTTTTCCATCTAAAAATTACTCCGGTTTGTGTTTCTCCTCCCTCGTGTCACCAATGACAAGTAGGAATACCCAATAGAAAGAAAAATGGGTTTATCTTCTTTATTAGCTATTTCAAACGCCTCTTCGCTCCATGGATACCAATCAACAGGATTGTAGGCATGTTGCAGAAGATAAGGCGACTTTTCATGAATCAAACGATTCGGCTTTTTCATCGATACCACCTACTTTTCCGATTCGGTTGGTTTATCTTACCATATTAAGAAGCGAGGCTCAACTTGCCTCGCCTTTCATCACGATTTCCTTCAATTTCCCAACCTAATTTTTTGAGTATAAATTGATTTGAAAAGAAAGAGTAACTCCTGTAGTATACAAAGGGTGATACGTATCGTCTTATTTTCACCAACCAGGTTAAATGGATTCTAAACGAAACGAAAAAGTGGAAAACGACGATTCAATCGTTACGACATTTCCCTCTTCCGCGTGATATTCAAGGAGGAAAACAAGATGAGTAAAATCTATATAATCCATGAAAACAGTGAATGGACCGTTCACTTGACACGACGGTTAGATGAACTTGGCTTGCCCTATGAAGAATGGTTTCTAAATGAAGGGACAGTCGATTTACAGGCAACGCCGCCAGAAGGAGTTTTTTATAATCGAATGAGTGCCTCTTCTCATACGCGGGATCATCGCTTTGCCCCGGAACTGACTGAGGCAGTACTCGCATGGCTGGAGCGGCATGGACGTCGCGTGTTCAACGGAAGCCGTGCCCTGCGCCTGGAAGTAAGCAAAGTGAACCAGTATATGGCACTCAATGCACATGGCATTCGCACACCGAAAACGATCGCTGCTGTTGGTAAAACACAAATCATAGAAGCTGCAAAACAGCTCGGCACTCCGTCGTTCATTACGAAACATAATCGCGCTGGAAAAGGGCTTGGCGTGCAATTGTTCCATTCCATTGAAGCGCTGCAGCAGTATGTTGAAAGCGCTGCATTTGAAGATTCAGTCGATGGTATTACGCTTATACAAGAATACATTCAAGCACCCGAACCATTTATCGTTCGTTGTGAATTTATTGGCGGCAAGTTTCTATATGCAGTGCGGGTAGACACGTCGGAAGGATTTGAACTTTGCCCAGCGGATGCCTGCCAAATTGGCGATTTATTCTGTCCAGTTGGAGAAACGCCGACGCGTCCAAAATTTGAAATTATCGATGGCTTTTATGATCCAATCCTGGAAAAATATGAGCAATTTTTGCGTGCAAACGATATTCATATTGCTGGTATTGAATTCATTTATGATCAAAACGGGACAATTTTTACGTACGATGTAAATACCAATACAAACTATAACTCAGAAGCGGAAGCACGTGCCGGAAAGTTCGGGATGTTGGAGCTGGCGAAATTTTTAGGAGCTGAATTACAGCGACTTCAGCATACTACGAAATAAATTAATGGGTCTGTTTTCCCAA
Organism: Thermoflavimicrobium dichotomicum; assembly: GCF_900114055.1. Taxonomy (GTDB): domain Bacteria; phylum Bacillota; class Bacilli; order Thermoactinomycetales; family Thermoactinomycetaceae; genus Thermoflavimicrobium; species Thermoflavimicrobium dichotomicum. The sequence continues at coordinate 253,575 of NZ_FORR01000002.1, forward strand.
TGTTTCCTGTCTATCATTGCGGCAATATAAGCTAATTTAAATAGAAGTTTAAAATGTTCAAGTCTGTAATGACTAACATGGTCTTATATCTTATCCGTATATATTTAAAAAACGACTTGGTTATCCTCAAGTCGTTTTTTTCTTATAAATTTATACTTTTTAGCTATCCGTTTTTGCTGAATCCTAACAACATATGATTGATCAAATCGTAACACAGATGTTTACCCAGATGTATAAAGTCATTATACAAATTTATGAAAATCGCTTTGCCCCTACATATATCGGATATTACTGACGTCTCATCATCTAACTCAGGATCATAATCCCTTGCTTTATATGGTTGTAGACTTATTTTTTCTAATGGTTTACTGGATATTAATTTCATATTAAACACTTTTTCAACCTCTTACATAAAAATATTTTTATGATTTAGAAGGTATCCCGGTTGCCACCACGAATCAAATATTACTTAAAGAGCACTATTAAAAATCCACAAATGAATTTATCAATAGGAGGAAAAAGGCATTGGAAAAAGCCCACTTTATCTCTGAGTGGACGTTGGAAACCAAGGCTTCTGATCTTCCAATTTACCTCTATACCATACCACAAACAAGTCAAGAAATCAGTCAAATTGAAAAATACACAGCCAAAATAAAATATGAAGTGATGAGACAAAATCCCGGGATTCTATTAGAAAGCGCGGGTCACCTTCTTGGATCATTTCAAAAGGTCAAAGCATGGGGAAACTTCACCCCGATTCGAGAAGAATTTCGTTGCATTCAAGTAGAGTCGTCAGTCGAAAGGAGATTGTTGGAGCGTCTGTTGGCCAGGAGCTTTGAAAATGCGCAAGATCCTAATATTTTTTATACTAAAAAAAATACTATTACCATCAAAAAAGCTAAACGGCTAAACAATGATATCGAGATGAGACGCTACCTTCAATTCGAGATGAATGTTTATCCATCTGGCTTGATCTCAATCGGCTTTGATCTCCATCACCAGTTTTCTTATCGAAAAAGCCTGTATGATATGATTCTGAAGGGAGTTAAACTGGAAGAAAACTGCCAAGTCGTGGATATTATCAATCGCAAAACCTATCATTTCCACAGCATTTCGGATCAAACTGTGTCAGATCCTCTGTTGAGTACCGGAGAAAGCCCGATCGACTATTATCGAAACAATGGCAATGAGAAATATGTCAAGAACATTCCTCCATATACTCCGGCTATCATCTGTTTTTCCCCAACCAGTTCCAAACCATTGTACTTTATCCCGCAACTGTTAAGGTTGGTTTGCACATGGGATCAGGTTCCTATTGACGGAAAGAAAGAGACCAAAATTCCTGTCGATGATCGTGTTCAGAGACTGATCAAAGGAATGGGCAAGGTCATGAACGACTGGAAAAACAATTGCCCGGATCTTCCCATTCGATTCCATGAAAGAAGCCTGTTCGCTGATCAAGCCGGGTTTCGAATCAAAGTCATGAAAAAGCCAACGTTGTTATTTGGCCAAGGAGTTGAAGATACCTGGGGTCAACGTGGATTGAAAAAGGGTGGCGTTATTTCTCCTCCGAAGAAACCCATTGAATGTCAGATTCTGATTGATGACAATGTGGTCAAAAATTTTACGAAGCGTTATAAGCATGGGCTAGACTTCCCGTTTACGATCGCGCTGCAAAAATTATCGAATAAATTGGGAGTTACATTAGAAAGGTCAGCGCTGGACAGCGGAAAGATCAGACGCATCCATTTTGACGATGCCCTTTCGCTTCGTGAGGAATTGCAGGAAGCAGCCAAAATCATGAACCGCGAACATCCGCTCATCATCGTGGCCAAAAAGGAACATCTGGAGAAAAAAGTGGGTTCGAGAGACTTTTATTCATTGATTAAACACCTGCTCGGCAGAGATCACTGTCTTCGTACACAGGTTGTAACTTATGAAACCAGTGAACTCAAAAGTAAGGGAAGCGAAAACATCTTGTTGAATATTCTCCTGGGGCTGTACGTGAAAAACGGAGTCCATCCTTGGAAGTTGAAGCACCCTCTTCACTCCGACTGTTTTGTCGGGCTCGATGTATCTCATGAGGGAGGGATCCACACCACCGGGATCATCCAGGTAGTTGGAAAAGACGGGACTCCTCTTTGGACCAAACCGCTCTCCAATTCTGAACGGGGTGAGGTAATCCGTAGGGAAACCATCGAGCAATCCATTAATCATACCCTGGATCGATACAAACAAAAAGAAGGCCGCTATCCCAGTCATATCACTTTTCACCGTGACGGAAAAGGCCATCTTACCGAAGTGAACACGATTCGCGATATCCTGAATCAGTACCATATTTCCTTTGATTATGTTGCCATCGAAAAAAACATATTGAGAAGAATGGCTTACAAAGATAATCCGAGCCCAAATGGGTAAATCCCCTAGGACATGCGTATATTCGTGATTCGGATAACATTGCTTATCTTTGCACTACAGATCCAAGCGATCATGTAGGGATGGCACAGCCCATCCGAGTCCGTCGACTGACCCAACATCTTTCCATGGATCAGATCATTGAAGACATCTACAGGTTAACCTACATGAATGTCCACTCTATCAACAAATCGAGACTTCCCAGCACCATCAACTACGCCGACAAGAGCTCCACTTTCTTTTCCCGCGGGTTGCTTCCGCTCGGAATAGAGATGCCGATCCAGTCGGTGTAATAGCATTATCATCCCTCAATAAACTACAGACCAGGAACCGCTGCAGTCCTGGTCTCTTCTCTGTTATAAAGCATAGATAACTGCGATGGTATTGAGATTTTTGGCAATCACTTATGTATAAGGGTTTCGAAGAAGAAGTTTTCTCGGAGCCAAGCATTTTCCTTCCGAGAGTATATGTTCTGCGAAAAATATGCGAGGCAAAGCGAAAGAGCATATAGTAGAAGCATGAAAATGTGACAAAGGACGTGATGGGCGATGCCAGCCAAAAAAGATGTCACTACAGAAGCTGTGGATTGGGCGTTGGATCATGCTATTGAGAAAATGACCCTGGAGAGAAAAGAGGCGATTGCCGATATTCCTCTAGCCCAAGCGATTCAAGATAACCAATTGGATGTGGATCGCATTATGAAGCTGATTAATGAGGTAGAAGAGGAAGATTGATGGATGTGTGTGTTGATCATCCAGATAATCACAAAAAAACAACCGATTCTAAGTTGAATATCATTAAAGATAGCCATAACATAGTTGGTAACTATGCTCAGGAGAGCGGATGACTTACTCGCTACACCCAGGAGGGAAGAATAAAACACTCCTTCTGACAAGAAGGAGTGTGTATTCATTGTTTGGCAATCTAAAACTGGTTTAACCCCAAAATAGTAAAACTACCTTACCCTCACCTGACCAGTCAACGGATTGAGATCCCCCAAGTCCAAAACACTTCCTACCTAGTCAACTCCCACTTCTGCAAATTGCCTTCTACAACAGTGCGCTGCATGTTGAGTTTTTCCAGAACACGAATGGAAGGTGCGTTATCAATTAGACACTCAGCAATCACTTTCTTGACTGCAGAATTGGAAAAAGCCCAATCGATAAGTAGTCTGGCAGCTTCCGTTGCGTATCCATGATTGCGATAGGACTGAACAATGCCGTAGCCAATCTCTACGGTTCCGGATTCGTCTGGCTTTCCTTTAAATCCCATATCCCCTACTACCGTATTCTCTTTCTGATGAATAGCGATCCACATTCCCCAGCCCAGCATCTCCGGATCAGCTTCCAGGTCTCTCAAAAACAACGGTGCAATGTCTCTGGTATCCTGTGTCGGCCATTCTGATGGTAACTTTGCTCCCAATCGTTGGCTCAATTTGTCTCTGTCTTCATCGATGATCAGTCTGACAATCTCGCCCGAACACGGGATCAATTGGATACATTTCCCTTTCAACACCATTTTGCTTTCCTCCATTTTTTTGAAACGATCAATTAGATCATCCTTTTACCAAGCAACTTTCCTAACAAACCCACCCCAATAAAAAACCCGCACGACAGCGGGCACAGCCTGGATATGAACATCTACTGGCTCTTCTTTCTTTTTTTCAACACCTTTTCTTGATCTGCATAGATCGGATAGAGATGCGTAGGAAGCTTTTTCACTTTTTCCGGATCATGTTTTTGTTGCGGATGCTCAATGTGAAAGTGAGACAATACAGCATTTACCTTTTCGCTCATTTCCGAAACTTCCACTTTCATCTTTTCCAACTTCCGACTGACGGCCTGGATTTCTTCAAAAGCTTCCATGGAAAAACTGAGGGCATCATCGGATAACTTTTCAGCTTGATCGGCACTGTTAAAAATATCATTTAATTTATACTGGATCTGTTCGGAAGTATCTTCCACAGTAGACTCCAAGATCAGCAAAATGTCATCCAGCTCTTTACTGATTTTTTCCTTTATTTGATAGAGTCCCTGATTGAGTACCTTCAGCTCCAGGCGGCTCTGCTCCAGTTGCTTTTCCAAAACGGTTGTTGCCTGCCTGAACCGGTGGAAAAATTGCCTGCCTTGCACTTCGAGATAAAGATCAAGCAATCGATCAGGTGTGAGAGGGATATTTCGCCCATCTCCCCGTATCATATATAATCCTTTATCCGTACAGTAAGGTTTGTACTGTCCACTCGGAATTTCAATCCGATAAAAAGATACGCCTTCATCAGTTGTTTCCACATAGATTTCTATGTCAATCGGGGGCCTGCATGAGGTCGCCTTGCTAATGATGGCCAGTTTTTCACCATCACTGATTTTACATCCGACCACTTTTCCTCGCTGCCGTCCGTTCGCATCTTCTACTTCATCCACCCCAATCAGAATCACGCCACCTTCCGGCGAGTTGGCAAAGGCCACCATATCTTCTGCTTTCAAACCACTGCGGTTTCTTTTAAAGTCAACATCATTCCCTTCTTCTTTGCTTAACAGCTCTCTGGCTCGCTGGCTCAGTGTTGCCGTTGGTCTAGTTGCATCCGCAACCAAAAAAATGCACCCCCATCATCTCTTTCACTACGCAATTTCCCTTTTGCTCTGGTCATACTCATCCTATTTTTTACTTCCCCTATTTTTCTTTGTCTTCAACATAGAAATGCATTTTCCTTTTTCCTTATTTTTCATTGCCAAAAAAGCCCATCCATTGTGATGGGCTTTCTATCACTCTTTTTCAGGTTGTATGGTCACGACCAACACGCCAACCAGGATAAAACATCCACCGATGAAAAAGTTGACATTCAGCTGCTCACCGAGCAACAACCAGCCCAATAGTGATCCGACAACAGGCTGAAAGAAGAAAAAAAGTGACCCAATTCCCGCATCCATCAGCTCCATTCCTTTATTCCACAGGAAAAAGGCGCCTGCTGTAGAAACAATTCCCAGATAGAGAACGCCTGAAATCACGAGCCAGTCGTTTAAAGTGACAGGATTTACTTGCACTTCCCAAATCATGATGGGAGTGGTAAAAATCATGGCAAAGAATATGGCATAAGTGGTAATTGTTAAAGTAGAAAAGCGGTCAGAAGCGACTTTTACATAAACAGAGAGAAGAGCCCAGGAAATGGCAGCTCCAACTAGAGAGATACTTCCCCAAAAATAGCTTCCAACACGGGTATCCCAACCAATGACCAAAATAACCCCAATGGTTGCCAAAAAGAGAGATAACAGTTTGCGAGCGGTTAACTTTTCCTGTAACACAAAACGGGCAAACAGCACAATGAACGCGGGGGTTGCCGAAGTAATCAAAGCGCCTGTATGTGCGTCTGACCATTTGGTACCGATAAACTGAAGAGAAATCGATACAAAATAGCCGATAAACCCGATCCAGATCAAAAGGAACCAGTCTTTTTTACGAATGCGCTCCTGTTGTTTGGTCTTCCATTGCATTCCTTTCAGCACAGCATACAACACACCGAATGCCACGATATACCGAAGCCAAACCAGCGTGATCGGCGGGACAAAATCCAGAACATATTTGCTGACGACATACATTCCGCCCCAGATACTTGCAGCCAACGATAAACACAAAGCACCAAGGCCATTCTTTTTCATTTTTCATACCTCCGTCTTTGATGGATGAAAGAGTCATCCCTAAAGACGGGGCGCATTTCCACTGTTCATCCCCGTCTTCAGGTTAGGGATGAACAACTGGTTGGTCATTTTCAAACAGGTCGAAATACATTCTCATCCTTACTGCCCCTCTCTTTTTTCATTATTTTTTTATTATAACAAAACATTGGATGGAGGTGTCGCTTCATCTTTTTATAAAAGAAAGGCCTGTTCCAAGTTAAAATAGAGAGGAGAGATATTTGAACGTCGTTTGCTAGATGAAAGGAGTGCTACAATTGAAAGCCATTCTTGCGAAACAGCCCGGTGGGGTCGAACAACTGGAATTTGTAGAATTGCCCAAACCAAAACCTGCAGCCGATGAGATATTGGTCAAGGTTTACAGTACCGCACTCAATCGGGCGGATCTTGTCCAAAGAAAGGGCTATTACCCACCTCCACCGGGAGCCAGTCCTGTATTGGGACTGGAATTTGCCGGAGTCGTGGAAGAAGTAGGTGAAAACTGTCAGGATCGCTGGAAACCGGGGGACCGTGTCTTCGGATTGCTGCCAGGAGGGGGCTATGCCGAATATGTGGTAACTCCGGGTGATTTGGCGATTCCGATCCCCAGTTCTTTCACTTTTGAGCAAGCAGCAGCTATTGCCGAAGTATTTATCACTGCATACCAAACCCTGTTCTGGATCGGACGGGTGCAACCCGGTGAAACGGTGCTGATTCATGCTGGAGCCAGTGGAGTGGGCAGTGCAGCCATCCAGTTGGCCAAATCGATTGGTGCATATTCGATCGTCACGGTTGGCTCTGAAAAGAAAAAAGAGTTTTGCTTAAACCTGGGTGCTAATCATGCCATTAATTACAAACAAGGGCCGTTCTTGCCTGAGGTCATGAAATATACCGATGGAAAAGGGGTTCATCTCATTTTGGATTTTGTAGGGGCTCCTTACTGGGAACAGAATCTGGAATCACTGCAAACGGATGGGCGACTTGTATTGATCGGGACATTGGGAGGAACCAAACTGAAAGAAACCTCGATCCAAAAAATCCTGATGAAACGCCTGCAGATTACCGGAACAACCCTTCGCTCCCGCTCTGTTGATTACAAAGCCCATCTTACAAAAGATTTTGCAGCTTATGCTTTGCCCTTGTTTGAAAGTGGTGAATTAAAACCGGTCATTGATCGCATCTATTCTTGGCATGACGTAAAAGAAGCCCATCTCTATATGGAAACGAATCAAAATATGGGTAAAATTATTCTCAATATTATCGAAGACCCTGCCACAACTCCCCAGGTATAATCCAGAGAGTGAGGATATTGACAAACAAAGGGGCTCCTTTTCCAGTTGCGAAACGGAAAAGGAGCCCCAGCGCCAATGTTGCCAAGCAACACCATCAGATGGGTTCCTTACGGAGTGACTGTGATGGTACAGAAGTTGTCACGGAGAAAGGAAGCCATTCCGAAGCGAGGGAGAAACGATCCATATTTTCAGAATATCAAGGTCGAGGCAATTCAAAACGCTCCTGATAGTGGCTGATCATCTCTTCACCCTTGATCACGGTCTGCCCGCTCAGATTTTTCGAAATGTCTTCTTTCATCACAAATCTGGAAATCATATCGATCACCATAACGTGCGAACTGTCTGGTAAATTGGCAATCGACCATTCGAACACTTCTTCCATATCCCCTGATGCTTTCGCTGTTGTATAGCTTGCCTGTGTCGTATCCATTTTGACCATTTGATTTCCAGATGAATCTTCCAGATGCAATTCGATTTTAAAAATCGGTTTCTGAACAAAATCGACGAGATCAGCCCGTTTTTCCACTTGACCGCTGTCTAACATTTTCTGTAGAAACTCTTTGTTTTTGGCGGTATTTTGATAAACCTCTCTCTCCTGATCGGTTGGCTTGATGGAAAGTTTGAAAGAGGTTCTATTTCCTTGTTTCCTGATGTCTTTTAACGTCAAAATATATTTGTTATCAATGACAACCGGTTGGTTGAGCGAAAGAGGTGTCGCTTTGCCTGAAGAAATGCCAAATCCTCCCTGAAGGGCAAACAAAGTCACGACGGAAGCAATGACAATCGCAACCAGGACCAGTCCAACCATCCAACCTTTCTTCAACCGTGGTGATGGTTTGGTTTGCTCTTCTTTGATGGGTTGTTGAACTACAGGTTGAGAGCTGGGAGGTTCTGTATCTTTCTTCTGAACCTCTGTCTGTCTCTCCTTGCTCTCTTCCTCTTCGCTCTTTTCGGCGGTCTGGTCGTCAGAAGAAACGGTCTGATCCTGAAAAACGGGTTCTGACGACGTTTGTTCCTTACTTTCTATCTCTTTTTGATCTGCTTCTTCCTCCTCTTTCGTCTCTCTTTGCTGTTTTTTATCGTCAACGACTGACAGCTTTCTGCTTTTTTCCAATTCCTGATCATACTGTTTGCGTTTTTCATCATCCAACAAAATTTCCTTGATTTGCTCTAATTCTTCTACCATCCGTTCTGCTTCTTGCCGTTTGGTTAAGGTAGGCGCATTGATCCGATGCGTCCACACGCGCATTTGTTGCAAAATAGCCTGCTCGATTTCTTCCTTGGATGCCTGCTGGGAAACGCCAAGTAGTTGGTAATAATCTTTCATCTTCATCTCGACCTTTTATCTGGTTTCATTTCATTTTTATAATAATTCTTATTTTTGCATACCCATTTTACTATGGATATCCACTTTCTTCAAGAATGGATACCATCCATCTTCATCATCCATATCCAATAAAAACATGAAAATAAGACAAGCTCAGTCCCTTTTCAGAAACAAGCTTGTCTATTTTGAAAATATCGAATACATTTCTCCCGAACTTCGAGATGGGTTCCTTCCTCCATGACGACTTCTATGCCATCAGAGTCACTCTGAAAGGAACCCTCCCTCCGTTTTGTGGAAAACAGACACTTTTTCATCCTATGGATGGTGTTGCTCTTTCTCTGCGATCATGGAAATTTTATTTTAGTGGAATTTTCACTTGGCCTATTTCTTTTTTGTTTTTATATATTTTTAGTGTTAAGGATTTTGGACTTTCCATTGGGGAAACAAATGTTAACTTGGTCATTTTTAGATCGCCAGCTTCATACAATGATTCGATCTCTTTTCCATTCTCATCATGTAAGGAATAAGAGTAAGGATTCGTGTAATCGAGAGGTGCAAATCTTTTGATATCTAGTTGGATATAGGAACTGCTCACTTTTACCTGTTTAATCTCAACATTGATATCTCCGATAGATTGTGTGATATTTGGTTTGAAAATTTTGTTGTTCTTTTCCTTTTGTGCAGTAACAGTAAAGTCGAACTGTAAAGGTTTATTCTCTTGTGGATTGTCCCGCATAGGATCGGAGTAAAAAGCTTTCAGTTGTAACTTTACTTTATCGGGAAGTGGTTGTTCTAATTGATGGCTTTCATAACCCATAATAGTATGTTCATTTTTTTCTTTAATACTGCCAGATACTGCTCCCTTTAGTTGTTTACCATTGTGTTTGAAAATAAAACTGACATGAGGAGTTGGGAATGGGACCGTTCTTTTTCCCTTTTTCGTTTGAACAGTCATCTTTTGACCAGTCAACTTTCTTCCCTGCTTTATCTCATAACTAATGATTAAACTTGTATCATCATAAATAATATCTTTAATCGTTAATTTAACTCCATCTTTCTCCTGTGTTTGGTTTATTTGGTTAGTAGTGACTCCTTTCTTGACGGCATTTTTTACTCCTTTGTCTCCTATCTTTTCAAAAATGGAGCCAATGACAGGAACTTTGTTTAGAGTAGCGGCAAAGCTGGGCGAGATAAGACCGGCTGTGATCGTGCCAGCTATCATAAAGGATGCTGCCGTTGCTGCAAGCCATATTTTTTTCATTTGATTCCCTCGTTTCTTCTTTTCTGGCAGTGAAGTCAGGGTTTCTTCGATCCGGCTGAGCACCATTTCGGGAATCTCATTCCATTCTTCCTGCAACCGTTTTTTGATTTCTTGATCCTCCGTAAATCTATTCACAGCGCATCACCCTTTCTTTACTTACAGATAACCATTCAGACAAGATAGAACGCGCTTTATATAGACGTGATTTAATGGTTCCTTCTGGTAGATTGAGCAGATTGGCAATCTGTTCCAATGACAAGTCTTCAAAATAATAAAGAGTGATTACTAGACGATGGTTTGGATCAAGATGATTGACCAATTCTTTCAATTCAACCTCTTTATACTCTTTTGGAGCATAGGAGGGTTCTTGCAATTTTTCAAATGGGATCATCTTTTTGTTTTGGTGAAGCATTTTGTTACATTGATTGATCAAGATGCGAATGAGCCAGGTTTTAAAATAATTTGGCTGTTTCAACTGATGAATGGACTGATATGCATTTAAGATCGTTTCTTGAATTGCATCTGCGCAATCGGAATCATTTTTTAGTATTGCATAAGCGATACGGTATAAATGAACCTGATAGTGACGGATCAGCTTGGCAAAGGACTGTTTTTCTCCTTTTTGGGCACGTTTTACTTCTAGTTCAATTTCCAAGTGTCGTCCCTCCTCTTGGGTGTTTCTATTTATTAGATAGCAGTGGAGGAGGCAAGGTTTATCTGATCGATATGAATTCGAATTTTCGACATAAATCAAGTTTATTTACTCTTTTGGAAATACAAAAAGACAGCTCAACCCCAACAGTTAAGCTGTCTTATGCCTCTTAGTTTTTATTCAGATTTTGCACTTGATTGAGCAAGCCGGAAATATCTTTGAAGGTTTGGTACAGCTCTGATCCTTGAAATGCCTGCGGATCAATCTGGCCATTTTTCACGTTATTCAAGTAAGCGTCAATGCCTGCCTCCAGCTTCTTGTTGTGATCGAGAATGGTCTGATGTACATCTTTGGCAAAATCAGGAGGTGTTAATTGATTAAACGCCTGGATTTCCTTTTTCAGATCATTTAACTGATTTTCCAGATCTTTTCTTGCATTGGCATCTGTTACAGCTTTCTCAATCAAACCAGGAGCCTGGTTATAAAAATCACTGACTTTATTTATGTAATCCGTTGCTTTTGCTACATAATCAACTGAATTGGCCACATCACTTACTGCTGAACAGGCACTTAACACGACAACAGCCAGCAGAGTCAAAATGGCGAAACTGATTCTTTTTCGCAAGGAAGATCTCCTCCATATTACTATAGTTTCATTTAACAACATAATATTGATTTTATCACAAAACAAGCAGAAATAGTATTAATAGATTGAAAATAACTTCTCACCAAATGGACAGAAACTTGTTCCATTTGGTTCATGCATGAAAAAGTAAGATTTGGTAATATAAAGATAGCGGAAATAAAAGAGAATATCCCAGAAATAAATGAAAACCATTCTAATCTTTGTGTCGATCAATATTTATCCAATCGCTGTATTTCATCACGCAACTTGGTCATCTCCTGAATGGTTTGCTTCAGCGCTGGAGTTTGAAACAGTTTGGGATCCACTTTACCATTTTTGATGTTGTTTAAATAAGCATCAATATCTTTTTCAATCGTCTGATTGTATTTGAGCATTTTTTGGTGGATATTTTCCGCACGATCCGGCGGGATGATCTCATTGTATTTCTGAAGTTCACTTTTTACTTCTTTCAATTCTTTTTCCAAAGCGGCTTTGCTCTTTACATCACTTGCCGCTTTTGCAGCAAGATCGCTAACATTGTTTGCTAAATGATTCACAATATTTATATATCTAACCGATGTTTTGACATAATCGACTGTTCCGGCAGGACGAGAGTAAGAACATCCGGTTAGCATGACAAAGGCTGTAAACAAAACTAGGAAGATCTTTTTCAATCCGATTCCCTCCATCTACTCTTGAAAATAACGATTGCAGTCCTATTCATTGTCAGGGGCGTAAATGCACATGTTGTCACACCCGTATGATATCACAACCCCTATTATAGTCCATTTATCCAGACTGCCAAAACCCTCATTTCGACGTAAGGTGCTGGCAAACATGCCATTTGGCTTAAATTGGACTTACTTTTTTATGAAAATAGACAAATTCTATCTGGTCTATTTCTTGTAGAATCAGCTATACTAGGACAAGAGTGAGCGTGGGGATTTCTATTATATGTCAAAAACAAAAATGATCATACAAAAGAATTTTATTTCTGCGTTGTTTTCAGATAAAAAACTCTACATAAAAGACAGGTGAACGGAAAAAATGTGTGGTTTTGTATCAGTTTATCAAAAGTATGGCCAACCAGTTCAAAAACAGGAAATAGAAAGAATGACTGAACAAATTCACCACCGTGGTCCAGATGATACCCACTTTTTTATTGATGAACATATTGGATTGGGTTTCAAACGGTTGAGTATCATCGACCTGGCGCATGGACGGCAACCGCTTTGCAACGAAGATGGTACGGTGTGGATTGTTTTCAACGGTGAGATTTATAACTATAAAGAATTGCAGCAATGGCTGAAAGATAAGGGACATCAGTTCAGAACCAACTCCGATACAGAAACGATCGTTCATTTATACGAAGAAGTTGGCTTTGATACGCCCAAATATTTACGTGGTATGTTCGCATTCACGATTTGGGATATGAAAAACCAGTATTATTTTGGTGCGAGAGACCATTTCGGGATCAAACCGCTTTATTATACGGAAACACCCAGAGGCTTTTTCTTCGCTTCAGAAATCAAATGCTTGCTTGAGCTGGAAGATGTATCACCTGAAGTGAATGTGCCGTCCCTTTATCAGTATCTCACTTTCCAATATAATCCATATACAGAAACCTTTTTCAAAGGAATCCATAAAATTCTGCCCGGTCACTGTTTCCTGATCCAAAATAACCACTTGGATATCCGGCCATACTGGCATGTGCATTTTGAACCGGATGAGAGTAAACCACTTTCCTATTACATTGAACAAACCAGAGCGATCCTGGAAAACTCTGTCCAATATCATCGCCAGGCAGATGTGCCACTCGGTGCTTTCCTGTCCAGTGGTGTAGACTCTTCCACAACAGCCGGTCTCTTGCGCAAACATGGACCACTCAAAACGTTCAGTATTGGTTTTGCAGTTGGACAAAACGAGTTACCATATGCCCGTCGCACAGCGGAACACTTTGCAACCGAGCATTACGAGCTGGAAGTCACACCACAGATGTTTATCGACCATCTTCCACAAATTATCTGGTACATGGATGAACCATTGGCGGATCCGGCTGCCATTCCGTTGTACTTTGTTTCCAAGCTGGCTCGTGAACATGTGACGGTGGTTCTTTCTGGAGAAGGTGCCGATGAATTCTTCGGTGGCTATAAAATCTATCGGGAGCCGAATGCTTTGCGTCCATTCGCCTATATGCCACAAGGCCTGCGTAAAATGCTAGGAAATATCGCTTCCAACTTGCCGGATGGTATCAAGGGACGAAATTACATCATCCGTGGTTCGAAATCACTGCAGGAGCGTTTCTTTGGAAATGCATTCATCTTTAGCGAAGACTTGAAACGGGAAATCCTGACCAATTGGGTCAACCAACAAACCCAACACCTGCATCCCATTGATATCACAGCACCTATTTATGCAAGAGCAAGCGAATACGATGATGTAACCAAGATGCAATACCTCGATATCCATACCTGGTTACCGGGAGATATCCTGCTGAAAGCAGATAAAATGTCCATGGCGAACTCGCTGGAGCTACGTGTTCCATTCCTGGATAAAGAAGTATTCGAGGTTGCGAGAAAGATCCCAACCAAATATAAAATTGCTGGCGGAACAACAAAATATGTACTACGTGAAGCAATGAAAGACCTGTTGCCAAAAGAAATTCACATGAGACCGAAATTAGGTTTCCCAGTACCGACACGTCACTGGTTGCGCAATGAATTTTATCTGTGGGCCATTGAGATTCTCAGTACAAGCCAAATTGATCAATATATCAATAAACGCCTGGCAATCCAAATGCTGTCCGATCACAAAGAAGGAAAAGCAGATCATAGCCGCAAGTTGTGGACCATTCTTTGCTTTGCGCTCTGGCACCAAATTTACATCGAAAAACAGGCACTCCATGATTTAAATAACGTGACGATCTCCAAAATTTCTTGACGAAACATAAAAAGGTTGCCACTTTCAGGCAACCTTTTTCCGTTTACCTATTCAGGTAACAATATAGATATGTACATAAACGGCAATCGGAAAATTTGTTTGTTTTGGATGGTACCCTGCCTTGTGAAAGTGAAAGGATGAACTGAAATGCTGGATGAACTATTTTCCAATTTTCCACTATGGGCATCGATCACTGCCATCGTGTCAGCCCAACTGCTAAAAGTTCCCTGGAACTATTTCATTTCACAAAAGTGGGATTTGGGATGGCTTTTTCACTCGGGTGGAATGCCCAGCTCTCATACTTCTGCTGTCATCTCCCTCGCTACAGCGATTGGATTAACCGAAGGATGGCATTCAAATTCCTTCGCGATCGCCGTCATTTTTGCCATCATTGTCATGTATGATGCTACAGGTGTACGTCGCCATGCTGGTATTCAAGCCCAAGTGATCAATCAATTAGTTGAAGATTTCTCTACATTATTGCATGAAATTCGCCAACTCAATGAAAAACCTTTGCGAAAATCGGGGATTAAACTAAAAGAGATATTGGGACATAAACCGATTGAGGTGTTTGTGGGTTTTTGGTTTGGCATCATGATTGCGCTTGTTATGTATTGGTTGTGGTTTTAGCCGGATTTTATTTCCTGGAGGAGAAATCCCATGAAACGAATTGTCTCCATTTGCCCGAGTAACACCGAGATTTTATACTTTTTGGGTCTGGATCAGCAAATCGTTGGATTGGACAATTATTCGGATTGGCCCAGTGAATGGAGTCATTTGCCTCGTTTGGGACCGGATTTGGATATTGATATCGAGAAAGTAAAAGCTCTCGAACCAGACCTGGTAGTCGCATCTCTAAGTGTGCCGGGTATGGAAAAAAATATTGAGCGTCTGGAACAAGCCAGTCTGCCTTATATCATTCTGAATCCCAAATCCTTACATGATATTCCACAAGACATCCTGAAGTTGGGGCGAGCACTTGGTTTGGATGAAACCGCTACACGCGTGGCCAACCGATTTCAAATCGAGCTGGAACAGATCCAGGCTCATATCCCCAAACGTTCCAATCCCGAAAAGTTATATTGGGAATGGTGGCCAAAACCCGTTTTCAGTCCTGGAAAACATAATTGGCTGACAGATGTAACACGTCTGGTGGGTGCTACCCATATTTTTGAAGAAATTGAACAGGAAAGTGTTCAAGCTGATTGGGAAACCGTCGCCCAAAAACAACCGGATCGTTGCCTGATCGTTTGGACAGGGATTCCGATCAGTCGTGTACGTAAAGAATTGATTACTTCCCGTCCACCCTTTCACGGAAAAAAATTTGCCACACCCGAGCGGATTCATATTTTGGAGGAAGGATGGTATTGCCGGCCTTCGCCTCGATTGCTTACTGGCATTAAATATCTGGCTCACTTGTTGTATCCTGAATCCTTCACTATACCTGATTCCAACAATCCTTTTCAAGACAATCGCATTCAATAAAAAAAGCTCTTCATGTTGATGAAGAGCTTTTAAAACATCTTATATCCTTTGGCCCGCAATGTTTGAATGGTCCAACCACCTGTAATCGTTCCAGCCAATCCGGCTACCATAATGGAGATGTCTGCAAAATGGTAGGAAGTCAGGCGGAAAAACAGAAAAGCAGCAATACCCAAATATATTACTAACGGTAACCAAGTGGTTTTTAAAATCATGTTTAAAATAAAGCCGATACCAAAAAACAATACAAAGAACATGACAATTGAAACAACCATTTGCAACATATTAATTCTCTCTACCAAAAACACCAGGGGCAGACTCATCGGCCTTCGCCTCCATCTACACGTTCAATATCTCTCATCATTGTACAAAAAAACGATCCGCCATTCAATGAAACATCGTCCCTTGAAACATGACCATCTGTTTACAACTTTTAACAAATGGTTTGTATTCTGTTATCATCTTTTGGCTACAATAAGGGTTGGAGTTGAATCAAAGGCGGATATCCCATGCGCCCCATGAGATGTCCCCATGTATACACCTGGATTTCTCACCCTGATATCTTGCGTGCCCTCAATACCCTTTAACCCCAAAAAATAAAGTCCCACCTAGTATGGGACTTTATTTTTTATTATAAAAATATCCATTCGTATTATAGTTTTCCTTTACGCAATACGAGTGAAACGCCACCCAATAAGAATAACCAACGAAGATCAATCATTTTCTTTACAAAGGCAGCCCAGCCGCCAAATATTTTCTTGTCACCCACAGTACCAATCGCTTCTTTACGTCCAAGAGATGCAACGGTTCCTTTTGGCATATATTTGAATGGTTTCATCTCTCCGCCACGGATGAGAGCGACCAGGTTTTTGCCCAACACTTGACCTTGCTGTGTAGCCATTTGAGCTGTTGGTGGATATGGACGTCCTTCATCATTAAAGATCAAAGAGCTGTCTCCCACAACAAATACATTTTCATGCCCAGGCGCACGCAAATATTCATCCACTTTTACACGACCACGCATGGTCTCCAAACCGGATTCCTCGACCAATTTATTTCCGCGCACACCACCTGTCCAGACAACGGTTGCTGCCTTGATTTCCTGGCCACCTTTCAGAACCACACCGTCTGTTGTACATTCTTCAATGGGAGTACCGGTGATAAACTCTACACCCTTGCCTTCCAAATATTTGACCGCATACTCCACCAGTTCTTTATCAAAACCAGGCAAGACGGTTGGTGCTGCTTCGACATTCACAATACGTACTTTTTCGAGAGGAATGTCATATTCGTGACACAGCTCCGGCATGCGGTCTACAAGCTCACCAATGTACTCAATCCCGGTAAAACCGGCTCCACCTACCACAATGGTAATCAATTCATCTTTTTGCTCATTTTGGTAACGCGAGAACATATACTCCATATGTTCGCGAATCATGCGCACGCTATCGATGTTGCGAATAAAAAAGGCATTTTCCATTAATCCTTTAATACCAAATGTTTCAGGTGAGCTTCCTAAGCCAATAACCAGATAATCGTAAGAAATTGGGTCATTATTTTCCAAGAAAACTTTCTTTTCATCTAATTTAATGGCTGTCACTTTGTCCTGAATAAAATTCACTTTCCGTTCATTGATAACCGAACGGATCGATAAACGTGCATGGTCATGGTGGCTGGTGCCTGCAGCAGGCTCATGTAACTTCGTTGTAATGTAATGGTAAGCATTTTGGTTCACCAAAGTTATCTCGGCCTCATTATAGTGCAGGTGTTTCTGCAAACCTTTGACAGTCATCAAACCGCCGTATCCTGCACCGAGAACCACTATTTTTGGTACACTCATTCCTGATCACATCCATCTACATTTTTCCATTATGTTTAACACATCACAAGTTTTTCGTCATATAAGAACGTCCACCAAAATTAAATTATACCAATCAATATGATATGACTTTCACGAACCTTTGGCAAGACATTTTGTTTTCATTGTCTCCAAATATTCAACCCATATCCTTGTTTGTCTGTGGTAAACATTTCATTGCCTGAATTGTACATAATTTAACAAACTATTAGATAGATGCAAATTCCCATGTTATAATGGGAAGAAAATGAAAGTTCCAAACAACCTATTATTTTTGCAATTGAGGTGGTAATCATGACCATTACAGATATTCTCATTATAGGCGGAGGCCCCACAGGACTGTTCACAGCTTTCTATGCGGGGATGCGCAAAGCAAGTGTCAAAGTCATTGAAAGTATGCCGCAGTTAGGTGGCCAACTTTCTGCGCTTTACCCGGAAAAGTACATATATGACGTCGCTGGCTTTCCCAAAGTACGTGCCCAGGAGCTTGTGGATAACCTGATTAAGCAAGCAAACCTGTTTCAACCTGAGTTTTGCCTGAACGAAAAAGTACTCCACGTGACCAAAAAAGAAGAACAATTATTTGAAGTTGTTACCAATAAAAGCGTACACCTTGCCAAATCGGTTATTATTACTGCTGGTTGTGGAGCCTTTGAGCCACGCAAACTGCCTTTGCCTGAAGCAGAGAAATACGAAGGTAAAAATTTACACTATTTCGTTACCAATCTCGAACAATTCCGCAACCAGGATGTACTGATTGCAGGGGGCGGGGATTCAGCTGTAGACTGGGCTCTCATGCTTGAACCCATTGCCAGACAGGTAACCCTGATCCACCGACGTGATACTTTCCGCGCCCATGAACATAGTGTGGAAAAAATGATGCGATCCAAAGTAAAAGTGATTACCCCACGAGAAATTGTTCATCTGGCTGGTGACGAACAAATCGAAACCGTAACCATTGCTGATAAAAAACAAGGCACGACCGAAACATTAAAAGTAGACGCCTTGATTGTCAGCTTTGGCTTTGTTTCTTCACTGGGTCCCATCAACGAATGGGGGCTGGAAATCGAAAATGGCGCCATTAAAGTGAATTCCCGTATGGAAACGAACATCCCTGGTATTTACGCCGCTGGTGATATTGCTACCTACCCGGGAAAAGTGAAGTTGATTGCCGTTGGTTTTGGAGAGGCACCAACCGCTGTAAACAATGCGAAACAATATCTGGATCCCACTGCACGCTTACAGCCTGGCCATAGCTCAAACATGAAGTTTTAAAAGAATATCCCCTTTGTCTGTTTTCATCCTATTTGTTCCAAAAGGGTCTTAATTTATCCATCCAGAAAAACGAGACAGAACGAATGCATCTTTCTGCCTGGCTTGGCTCATGCTAAGAAAAAAAGTCAGGTGGATCGTATGAATCAGTTTTCATATGCCTGTCCAGTCTGTAATGGTTTAAATTCGCTTATTTTGCCATGTCCAAAATGCGGTCATTCTCTGCAGGATGGTGGGCGTGTTTTTGACTATCTCGCCAATTACAGTCCCTATCGTCCGATCGATGATCTGAAGATGACAGATGGATGGCAGGACTATCAAAACCATCTCTGCCCTCATCAGACTTATTGTGAACAGTGTGGATATCAACATGTCACTTTCATTCAGGAAATGCGATTATAGGAGAGACATCATTGGTCATTCACAGAAAAAATACATAGATTTCTTTACATATCACATAAAAACCCTTCCTTTCAGACCATTTTTCTGAAAGGAAGGGTTCTTTTAGCAATCTTCCGGTTTTCCTGCTTCTGTTGCTGTACGGAATGAAGCACCACATCCACACGCAGCAATCGCATTGGGATTGTCAATGCTAAAACCGCCACCCATCAACGCTTCTTTATAATCGATGACAGTCCCCTTGAGGTGAGGCAGGCTTTCTTTATCGACCAGGATTTTGACTCCATGCTGTTGAAGCTCCAGATCGGTGTCTTTTTTATCCGGATCAAATCCCATGGAATAGGATAAACCGCTACAACCACCCAACTGGACACCAATACGCAAATATTGCTGTTCAGGATCATCTGTATCTTGAAGCATTTCTTTCACCTTCAAAGCTGCTTGTTCGGTCAACGTAATCATATTGGTTAACCTCCTTTATCTATTTTTAGTATACAGGTTAACCCATTGTCTGCTCAAGCGATCAACTCCTGTCTTGTGACTGTTCAGATCGCTACCTCACGAATCGTGGCAGAATGTGATCGAATCCGATAAATCTTTTCGACGGTCTTCGATTCATCTGCACATTCTTTCTGCCATTGATTGTGAAGTTCATCCAATTCCTGACTCAATTCATACACATTGGGATGACCTAAACCCAAATCCAACGCTGTTACTTCCATTTTTCTACGCAACACTTCCATTTTCTCCTCCAGTTTCCGTTTCAAACGGAACGCCCCCTCTTTTTTTTGTTTTCTCTCTATCATCTACAAATTACAACAGTCTCTATCGACTAATTTTAGTATACACTGCCAATTAATAGAAAGAAAGTCGCATTTTTTACAAAATCATCATTCTTCGTATTTTTGAATACTCATCAAATAACAGCAAGCGACAGGAAACAAGGATAAATCAAGCGGATTGACAAACAAGGGAGATTCTAACATCATTGTTTCATTTATTTCATTCTATTGATGTGATAGAATGAAAGAGAATATTTATTTTTAGGGATACGAAACGATAAACGTTAGTTTGACCCAGGAAGGGAGTCTTTTTCATGGGATTAATAGGTGTAGACACCCTAGATGATATTCAGGAAAAAGTGGAAAAAGGCGAACGCCTGTCCTTTGAAGATGGAGTCCGTTTGCTAAAATCAAACGACCTCTTGAAACTGGGCCAGATGGCCGATCTTGTCCGTCGTCGCAAAAATGGAGATAAAGTATACTTTATTGTCAATACGCATCTCAATTACACGAACGTTTGCTATCTAGATTGCAAACTGTGCGCATTTGGCTTGAAACCCAACAATCCTCGAGCCTATACACTCAGTCTCGAGCAAATTGAAGAAAAATGTAAAGAGATGGCCAAACATCCCTTCACCGAACTGCACATCGTAGGTGGAGTGAATGCAAAGCTGCCATTCTCTTATTATGAAGAAATGATTCGCATCGCCAAAAAACATAATCCACATATCCATGTGCAAGCGTTTACTGCTGTTGAGATTGATTATCTGGCTCGTGTTTCCAAAATGAGTGTCGAAGAAGTCATCTTACGCCTTCGTGAAGCTGGACTGGGTTCCATTTTGGGAGGAGGAGCCGAAATTTTTGACCCTGAAATTCGCAAAATCATTTCAGGTCATAAAACCAATGCAGATCGCTGGTTTGAAATCCATGAAATTACCCATCGCCTGGGAATGAAATCAAATGCTTCCATTCTCTATGGCCATATCGAAAAGCCTGAACACGTGATTGATCACTTCATTCGCTTACGCGAGCTGCAAGATAAAACAGGTGGATTCCAGGCATTCTTCCCATTTGCTTTCCATCCAGACAATACCAAACTCGCTGAAGAATATAATTTGCACGGAAAACAGACAACCGGTATCTACGATCTGAAAATTTTGGCTGTCGCTCGCTTAATGCTGGATAATTTCCCGCATATTCGGGCTTTCTGGATGATGATTGGCCTGAAACTGGCTCAAGTCTCCTTGCAATTTGGTGTGGATGATCTGGATGGAACCGTCATGGAGGAACAAATCGTCCACGCAGCAGGAGCAAAAACCCGACAAATGACACCGAAGCAGGATTTTATCCACATGATTAAAGAAGCAGGTCGTATCCCTGTTGAGCGTGACACACTTTATAACGAAATCAAAGTGTATTGAAAGAGGGATCCATATGTCCATGACCATTAAAAAAGACCTTTCCTATGTGGCAGATAAGGTCAGAAGTGGCGAACGGCTTACTTTGGAAGATGGGTTGATCTTATATGAGTCACCTGATTTGCTCACCATTGCACAATTAGCCAATGAAGTCAATTTAAAACGAAACGGTGAAAAAGTTTATTTTATCCAAAACATGTACATCAATCCCACCAACGTGTGTGAAGCAAAATGCGCTTTTTGCGGTTTTCGCCGGGATCCGGGTGCTGACGGCGCTTATACCATGTCTCCGGAAGAAGTATTGGCTTATGTAAAAGAACGTTATACGGATGGAATTCGTGAATTTCACATTGTGGGTGGACATAACCACACCGTTTCCTTTGATTACTATCTCGAAACGATTTCCATCCTTAAAAAACATTATCCACATGTCACGATCAAAGCATACACAGCTGCTGAAATCGAATTTTTTTCCCGTCTGACGGGTTGGTCCATGGAGAAGGTACTCCAGGAACTCATTGCTGCAGGTCTAGACACCATGCCGGGCGGTGGAGCGGAAATCCTGACCGAGCGCTATCGCCTGAAAATGAGCCCAGAAAAAGCAAGTACCGATCAATGGCTGGAAGCACATCGGATCGCTCATTCACTCGGTTTGAAAACCCATGTCACCATGCTGTACGGGTCCATTGAGACATTGGAAGAACGCTTGACCCACATGATTCGCGTGCGTGAATTGCAAGACGAAACAGGTGGCTTTATGGTCTTTATTCCGCTGGCGATCCAGCCACGCAGTAAAACAGCTTCGATCAAACGCCGGACATCAGCCATGGATGATATGCGGACGATTGCGATCAGCCGTTTGATGTTGGATAACTTCCCACACATCAAAGCGTACTTTATCAATATCGGGACTCAATTAGCCCAATTATCCATGCATTTCGGTGCATCCGATTTACATGGCACCCTGGTGGAAGAACGCATTAGCCATGCCGCTGGTGCTCTAACCCAAACGGCCCTGACCATTGATGAGCTCGTCTGGTTAATCAAGGGTGCGAACCGTATTCCTGTTGAGAGGGATACATTCTACAATGAAATCAAGGTTTATGAATAACTTTCCGTCTCCTGAACAAAAAAGAGCCGGCTCCGATCATTGGAGTCGGCTTTCCCTATTATGTTGCACCTGGACCCGTTTGCGTAACTGCAACAGCCGTTTGGGTGAAACCAGCCCACTTGCAAAAACCGCCACGACCAGAGCAAACAGGCCCAATAAATAATACAACCATAAATGATCCACTTTGGCGATTTGTAAACAGGTAATGCCGCTCATCAAGCCAATAAACATGGCGATATAAATGAACATGGACCGAAAGCGAAAATCAACCGGATAGATTTTCTGGTTTTCCCTGTATAGAAAGAGATTGATTAATAAATAAACCAATATATTCATCATGCACACCGCCCATAGTCCAAAGAGCGGGATCAAAGTCACACTTCCAAGCAAATAAATACCCGCTGCCTGCATAAATACGCGGGAAACAATGGGTGTTTTCTTGTGGAAAAACAATCCCACGCCAATAATCAGATGCAGTGCGTTTAATACGGTGCTAAACGATAAAGCCCACATGTAACGATAGGCCTCAAAATATTCCGGTTTCTGCTCACCAGCAAGCCATTTCATCATAGGTTCGGCGATAAAGCTGAAGCCCATGACCACCAATGAACCGACGATTAAAACCCCTTTTGCCAGCATGCGAAACAATTGGGGCGCATCTTCCCGATCCTTGATCGACATTGAGAAAGGACGCCAAGCGAGTTGGAAGGAAGCCGTTAACAATACAATATAAGAAGCGACACGTGATGCGGCATCAAAAATCGCCGCACTTTTCGGTGAAATCATATAGTATACAAATAAACGGGAAGTGGTATTAATGACCCAAAACGCCATCAAGGTAGGGAGCAGTGGTACACCATACTGCAACAGGTCCTTTAAATATGGCATACGTACGTGCACCGTAAAGTGGCGATACAATAAAAGGAGCAAACCAACCATGACCACTCCCTGTCCCAACAATTGCCCATAGAAAATTCCCTGCAATCCTTGATGCAGGACCATGACAAAGTAAATGCTAACCAACGAGGAACCAGCCATGTTGAGTATGCTAAAAATCACAAAGACCCATTTGCGGCGCTCTAAACGAAGGTAACCCAGCAATAACTGATTGATCACCGAAAACATCGTGGCCACTAAAGCGGTAAACAAAACCCATTGATTTTTTGTACCTGCCTGATAAATCACGGAGGATAGTGGCTCTCTCAATAAGAAAAAGGCAAGAATAAAAATGATCCCGGCCAGGCAACTTAACAGGATCGTGGCGGTCAGATATCCTTTTCTCTCCTCATTCGTCTTTACATCATGATAATAAAAAGCAAGGGCGGCATCGCTTCCCAATATTACGAAATAGGAGATGACCAGCATCATCGTATTCGTAATTCCCCAATCTGCATACTCATTGACAGACAGATACTTGATAAAAATGGGAAACAAAACAAAAGCAAGCAGTTTATTCCCGATATTGACAAAAGCAAAAGCAAATGAATCCGAAAACAGTCGTTTCAATAATGCTTTCATCGATGTCGACTCCTTACGGTTTTATAAACATATATGTGTCTATTATCGCTACATTCCTTCATGAATGACAAGCCAAAAATTGATGGACATCATAATAGCCTGCAGCACATGGCTACAGGCTGTGTTTAGAAGCTGATTTCCATTTCCTCAATGGCTTTATAAATTTTTTCAAGCAGCTCTTCAGCCGTATCTGCCTGAACCAGTTCACCATTCACCAGCGCATAGGGATGGGTAGCACAATTCCCGCAATATCCGAGACATCCGTATTCAATGACATCGACGGAATAATCTTCATCCAGCTTCTTTTTAATTTTCAGCATATCGTCCGTTAAATTATTTATACAAAACTCTATAAGAGGTCTCATTCTCATGCACTCCATTCTGGATTTGAAAAAAGGTTCCAAAAGGAATCAATACCTCTACATATTATATCTTTTCACCATGAAAAAAACCATCCACCAAGGGATGGTTCTCAGGAAACAAGCTGAAGCCCCAATTCTTCCAGCTTCTGGACGATCTTCTTTAATTTTGGATTGCCTTCATCGACAATTTCATCATTAATCACAACAACAGGGTACCATAAATCCTCTTCGATCACACGCCGAGCAAAAGCTTCTTCTTTTTCTCCCTGTGGAGCAAAAATATCGACATACACAATTTCAACCTGGTCACCAAATTTTCGACCCAAAGCTGCATGCAACCAGGCAGCTGTTTCCTGTGAAGAAGGAAGATTTACACAACTGGCACAGACTTGCTCTGCACCATAAACAAATACCTGTACACGGTTTGTCTCAACCATCGCTTATGCTCCTTTGCTTGGTTGATATTTAGGCAAGCGCTCTATCTAAATCATCCAACAAATCGCCTAAATCTTCAATACCTACAGAAATGCGAATCAACCCATCTGTAATACCCAGTTCTGCTCTTTTTTCTGGTGGAATGGAGGCATGGGTCATCCGTGCTGGTACAGAAATCAGACTCTCAACCGCTCCCAAGCTTTCAGCCAAGGTAAAATAGCGGACTCGTTCCATTACTTTTTCCGCCTGTTCGCCACTTCCGACGTCAAACGATATCATCCCGCCAAATCCTCTCGCTTGTCGGGCTGCCAATTCATGTCCAGGATGTGTTGGAAGTCCAGGATAGTAAACTTTTTTCACCCGTGGATGCTGATCAAGAAACTGGGCAATCTGACGGGCACTTTCTTCATGCTGTTTCATACGTAACCCCAATGTTTTCAACCCACGTAACAATAACCAGGCATCAAAAGGACCTATGACACCCCCGATCGAGTTTTGCAAGAAATGAAGCTGTTCCCCCAGCTCCTCATCCTTGGTTACGACAATCCCAGCAACCACATCACTATGTCCTCCCAAATATTTGGTAGCACTGTGAATGACAATATCTGCTCCTAACTCAATCGGATTTTGCCAATAAGGAGTCAGGAATGTATTATCGACAATCAAAAGGAGATCTCTCGCCCGGCAAAGTTCACCAATGGCTGCGATATCGGAAACTTTGAGTAATGGGTTACTCGGTGTTTCCATATAAATCGCTTTTGTATTTTCACGAATGAAATCATTGACCTGCGACAGATCGCTGGTATCAACAAAGGTAGCTTCCAGGCCCAACCGAGAGAAAACCTTGCTTAATACCCGATAGGTCCCCCCATATACATCATCTCCGACGACCAAATGATCTCCTTTGTTAAACATGGAGAAGACCGTTGAAATGGCGGCCATTCCTGATGCAAAAGCAAGCCCGCGAGCTCCGCCTTCGAGTACGGCGACCATTTCTTCCAAAGCCGCACGGGTAGGATTACCTGTTCTTGAGTACTCATATCCTTTATGTTGTCCAATTGCTTCCTGTTTGTAAGTCGAAACTTGATAGATCGGAACACTCACTGCACCTGTTTGTGGATCAGCCAAAGTACCTCCATGGATTAATTTGGTATCGATTTTCATTGGTTACACCCCATTCTGATAGATCTGTTGGCTTAAATACCGTTCGCTGCTATCTGGAAAAATGACGACAATATGTGCGCCTGCTGGTGCTTTCTCTGCTTCTTTCAGTGCAGCATAGCAAGCCGCTCCTGAAGAACTTCCCACGAGCAAACCCTCTTCCCGTGCCAAATCTTTCACCAATCGAAAAGCATCTCGATCCATGACCGTATATACTTTATCAATCAATGCCTGGTCAAAAAATGGAGGGAAAAACTCCATGCCAATCCCTTCTGTTTTATGTGGTCCCGGCTTTCCGCCGCCGATAATCGATCCTTCCGGCTCTACGATTACGGTTTTGATCTCGGGATTCTTTTCCTTTAAAAACTTGGCCACTCCCATAAATGTACCAGAAGATCCGGCACCGGCAACAAAAATATCGATTTTTCCATCCATCTGCTCCCATATTTCAGGACCCGTCGTCTCATAATGCACCTGTGGGTTGGCCGGGTTTTCAAACTGTTGTGGGCAGTAAGCACCTGGAATCTCCTGTTCGAGCTCTTTCGCCTTGCGTATGGCTCCTTTCATTCCCTCTTCTGTTGGTGTATTGACCACTTTTGCCCCCAGGGCTCTCATCAGTTCCTGTTTTTCTACCGAAAACTTCTCTGGCACCACAAAAATGACTTGATAACCTGTACCAACAGCCGCCAGGGCCAAACCAATCCCTGTATTTCCGGCGGTGGGTTCAATAATGGTTCCACCGGGCTTCAGCTTTCCTGACCGTTCCCCAGCCCGAATCAGAGCCATTCCCAAACGGTCTTTGACGCTTCCACCTGGATTAAATGATTCCAGTTTCGCATAAATCTTGACCTTTTCTGGTACACCTATACGCTTGATACGAACCAAAGGTGTATATCCAATAAGCTCTTGAACATTTTCAACCACATTTTTCATGATCAGGCCTCTTTCCCAAATTTGTTCCAGATAATTTTATATTAGCAGGTTGAACCCGGTTTTAAAACTTATTAAACCAATCGGATTTTATTATTTTATTCGAGATGCATTAAAAGTCATCTTGATTTTCCAGGCAAAAAAACCTAAAATGAATGTGATACCAAGGTTGGATGAATCTTTGTCCAACCTGAAAGGAGCAACATTGCATGAGTGTAGAAGAACGTGTACAAGAAGTATTAGATAAACTGCGTCCCTATATCCAAAGAGATGGCGGAGACGTGGAGCTCGTTGAAGTTGAAGATGGCATTGTTCGTGTTCGCTTACTCGGTGCATGTGGAAGCTGCCCAAGCTCTACCATCACCTTAAAAGCTGGAATTGAACGGGCATTGATGGAAGAAATTCCAGAAGTAAGAGAAGTGGAACAAGTTCTATAAATGACGTCCTTTTCGATCACCTCTTTCTAGATGAAAGAGGTGTGTTCATTTTTTACATTTCATTTCTCACATTATGATGGATGGACTAGAAAGCAGATCAATAAAGTTTATATTTATTGTAAACGCTTTCTTTCGCTTATATAATAAAGCCGCCTACAACCTGGAAAGAGCGGATCAAGCATATGTAAGCGAAATATTGCTTAAAAAAAGAACTTGTTTGCTGAAAACAAGTTCTTTTTATTTTGTTAAATAATAACAAAACCTATCATGGTGCTAGGCCTTCATCTCCGTGTAGACTTGATATCAAACGCATCTCGCAATCCGTCGCCGATAAAATTGATGGACAAAACCGTGAGTACTACCATCAGCCCGGGTGGAATCCAAAGCCATGGCTGATCCGTCAAAACCGTTACATTGCTGGCTGCGTGTAACATATTTCCCCATGTAGGCGTAATTTCGGGAGCAACCCCAAACCCCAGATAAGATAAGCCTGATTCGGCCAAAATCATCGTTGCCATCAAGAGAGTGGCATTCACAATGATGGTCGGTAATACATTCGGAAGTACATGCTTCATGATGATGCGCAAATCACTGCAGCCAATGGCTTTTGCGCTAAGCACATACTCCCGTTCACGAATGGACAAAACTTCCCCTCGAACAAGCCGGGCTGTCACGGGCCATGAAGTCAAACCAAATACCGCAATCAATGACCAGATCGTGGTTTTTTGCATAATCGTCACCACAAACAACATCAACAGCAAAGTTGGAAGCACGAGAAGAATATCCACCATCCGCATAATCAATGAATCAATCCATTTTCCATAATAACCTGCAATAGCTCCCAAAAAACCACCGATCAAGACAATCATGATCGACGAAACCAGGCCAACCAATAATGAAATCCGCCCTCCATACAACAATCGGGCAAATACGTCTCTGCCTACATCATCTGTTCCCAATAAATGCTGATCATCAGGCTCACCATCGATATTGTAGATATCCGGTTTATTAGGGTCATAGGTAGCAATGAATGGAGCAGCCACAGAAATCAACACGATCAGGAACAGAGTAATCAATCCGACCACTGCCAATTTGTTCTTCATAAAGCGGCGAACAGCCAATTGCCACACAGACTGGTGTTTTTTCCTGGCGTTTGGTAGTGGTGAAACGACTGTATCTGGAGAAATCGCTGGCATTCGGTCTTCACCTCCCATTAATCATATCGAACTCGTGGATCTGCTTTCGAATACAGGATATCAGCAATTAAATTCCCCAGTAGGATACTAATGGCAATAATCATATAACAGGCCATCATAACAGGATAATCACGGTTAACCGTTGACTCAAAAATGAGGCGCCCAAGCCCTGGCCATGTAAAGACGGTCTCTGTCAATACAGCACCGGCAAACAAGCTTCCCAGGTCTAATCCAAAAAACGTAATCAAAGGCATTAAGGCATTGCGCAGTACATGTTTTCTCATGACTACCTTTCGAGGCAATCCTTTGGCATAAGCCGTTCGAACATAATCCTGTCTTTTGGCCTCAAGAACGCTGGAACGAATATAGCGTGTATAACTCGCTACGCTCAAAACAGCCAACGTGGTGGCCGGCAGGATCACATGATGCAATTTATCTAAAAGCAAGCGAAATCCTGTATAACCAGCACCTGCAGTCATCGTTCCACTTGACGGAAACCATTCAAGATTAAAAGAGAATATGTAAATGGCTAATAGTGCACCAAAAAAGGTTGGCAGAGAAAGCCCGATAAAAGAAAAGGTCGTAATGGTATTATCCATCAGCGTATAGGGCCGATTGGCTGAATAAATACCAATGGGAATGGCCAGCAAATAAGTAATGATTAAAGTAATGACTGCCAAAAATACCGTATTTCCGACCCGATCCGAAATCAATTCAGAAACGGGAAGTTTATTTTTAAACGAAATGCCAAATTCCCCTTGCATAAAATTTTTTAGCCAGATGAAATATTGTTCGATGGGACTTTTATCAAGCCCAAACTTTTCTCTCATCTCTTCTATATACTTGTGATCCACATGGGGATTGAGCTGTTGGGTAAAAGCATCGCCCGGCACAGCCTGAACCAGTGAAAACAGCAGGACCGAGATAATAAATAGAACGGGAATCATCCCCAATAATCGCCTCAAAATATATTTCCCCATCCGCTGACCTCCTTTCACGAGAAAGAAAAGGGCAGTGAAGCCGTGCAAAACAGCTTACACGCCCTCTTCCATATTTTGTTATTTATCTGAAACCCACCAGTCTTCTGGCAATCCTCCACGATAGTCCCATACCACTCCTTTGACCCGTGGATTCCAGGCGGCCATTTCTGTACGACCATACAGGAAAACCTGTGGTGCCTCTTCGCTTATCAGCTCTGTCCATTTTTTCAATAGTTCTTTCCGTTTGTTACGATCGCGCTCAACCTGTTGCTGTTCAATCAATTTATCATTTTCCGGATTTTTGAAATTCAGTTTATTAAACTCATCGTTTGAACGCCAAATCCCTGCCGGATCTGGATCCACATCAAGTCCCCATGCCATCAGGAACGTTTCCAGTTTTCCCTGATCTTGCAGTTCCAGGAATGTTTTCCACTCTTTGGGTTGGGCAATTTCAGCATTGATGCCTGCTTTTTTCAGATTGTCTACCAGAATCGGAGCCATTCTGGCACTGGTTGTTGAATCACTTGGATAGTTGATAATCACTTTATAAGGTTTTCCTTGTGGATCTTCGACCAATCCATCCCCATTTGCATCTTTGTATCCTGCTTGCGCCATCAGTTGTTTGGCTTTATTCGGGTCATACGGATAGGCATTTTCCAGGTCAGGATTGTATGCCCAACTCAGTTTTGGAATATGTTGGTTAATCAAATAACCATGTCCTTTCATCAAGCCATCGACAATCCCTTTTCGATTAATCGCATACGTAATCGCCTGTCTTACTCTTTTATCCTTATATTTCGGATTGGCATTGTCCAATCCAAGGTAACTATAGGTAAAAGCAGGTGCTTCTTTGGTAACCAATTTCTTATCCTTTTTCAAATTATCGAAGTCTTTTGCTGATAATCCCGGATAAAAATCAATTTCTCCCTTTTTCAAGGCACCTACTGCCACATCCTGTGATAAAACCTTAAAGACCAGTTGATCAACATGTGGTTTTCCTTTCCGGTAATAATCTTTGTTCTTCTCCAGGATGACATACTCGTTTGGTTTCGCTTCTTTCAGTTTAAATGGCCCACTTCCAACCACTTTGGTTCTTGTGGCTTCATGGTTCGCCAAATCTTTTACTTTTACTTTTTCAAAAACATGTTTCGGCATAGGCCAAGACCACAATTTAAATTCAAAGTTCGCATAAGGCCGAGCCAATTCAACCTTGATGGTATAATCATCCACTTTGGCAATTCCAGAAATCTTGTTGGCCTTTTTCTCTTTCTTCTCTTTTGCTCCCTTGATCACTTCGACATAATCAAATCTTACCCCGGTATATTCAGGATCTGCGATCGCTTCCCACGTAAAAATCATGTCATCAGCTGTGATCGGTTTTCCATCATGCCACTTCACATCTTTTCGCATATGGATCGTAAAGAATTTACCGTCAGGGGAATACTCCCATTTTTCTGCCAGGCGCGGTTCCAGTTCTGTCTTTTCATTTTCTTTCCACAAAGGTTCAAACACTCTATTCACAATATGTGAATCAGTTTCATCTTCCCACATGATGGGATTAAACTTGCCAACAAAAGCAGCCGTTTCCGCGATGGTTATTTTGCCTCCATCGACTGGCTTACCATCTGATGCTCCGTTATTTCCATCTTTCTTTTCATTACAGGCAGCAAGAAAAACAGAAAGAACCATCATGAGTGCCAAGCCAATGACAAACCATTTTCTTTTCATCAGGATCAAACCCTCCCTTTGATTTAATTATCTGAAATATTCTGCCCCAAAAAACAAATGCTCTTTCCCGGGTCTGTATCACCCCTTTCCACGATGCCCAATCGATTCGTTATCATAAAGATGACATGCAACATAATGTTCTCCTCCCAGATGAGTCAGTTGTGGACGTTCCTGTTTACAGCGTTCAAATGCTTTTGGGCAACGTGGATGAAAGGCACATCCTGTTGGCGGATTGGCGGGATTTGGCACATCTCCTTTCAAGACAATCCGTTCTCTTCTCAGCTTGGGATTAGGAATGGGTACTGCTGATAATAATGCCTGCGTATAAGGATGAGCACCTTCATCATAAATCTCATGCTTTGTACCCATTTCTACCATTCGGCCCAGATACATCACGCCAACCCGGTCAGAAATATGTTTGACTACGCTTAAATCATGGGCTATAAATATGTACGTCAATCCAAATTCCTCTTGCAAATCTTCCATCAGATTAATTACTTGGGATTGGATCGAAACATCCAAAGCGGATACAGGCTCATCAGCTATAATCAGCTTGGGCTGCAAGGAAAGAGCTCGAGCAATTCCAATCCGTTGCCGCTGGCCACCACTAAATTCATGGGGATACCGGTCAATCTGCGAACGATTCAAACCTACGGTTTCAGCAATTTCCAGCACCTTTTCTTTCCGTTCTTTTGCAGAAGCATACATTTGGTGAACTTTGAGCGGTTCCTCTATCAGTTCTGCCACACTCATTTGCGGATTCAAGGAAGCATATGGATCCTGGAAAACCATCTGCATATGACGACGTGCTTTTCTCAACTGACTTTTGGGCAACTCGGCAATATTATTCCCATCAAACCACACTTCCCCGGATGTGGGTTCAATCAGACGTAAAATCGCCCGTCCTGTCGTTGATTTTCCACATCCTGATTCTCCCACCAATCCAAAGGTTTCTCCCTTTTTCACATAAAATGTGACATCATCAACCGCTTTGACTGTCCGAACCGTTCGCTTTAAAAAGCCACTTTTTATCGGAAAATATTTACACAGATTTTTCACTTCCAACAGATGACTCATGCTTTCGCTTCCCTTTCTTTCGTCTTGTGCAAAAAACAACGTACCACATGTCCAGCATCAATCTCATAGAGATCAGGTTGCGCATGCAGACACTCTTCCATGGCTTGATCGCAACGCGGGGCAAATCGGCAACCTTTCGGAAATTCATCTGGGGACGGAACAATACCACGAATGGAATACAGGCGTTTTTGTTCCTTTTCCAGCGTTGGAACGGATTTCATCAATCCTTCGGTATAGGGATGGGCTGGCTTTTCAAAAAGGGTATGTACATCGGCTTCTTCAACGACTTGCCCTGCATACATCACCACAACCCGATCCGCCATTTCCGCTACGACTCCCAGATCGTGCGTAATCAAAAGGATCGATGTGTCAAACTTCTCTTTTAATTCTTTCATCAATTCAAGGATTTGAGCCTGAATGGTTACATCCAGAGCAGTGGTTGGCTCATCGGCGATCAGCAGTTTCGGATTGCTTGACATGGCCATGGCAATCATAATCCTCTGTCTCATTCCACCAGATAACTGATGCGGATATTCATCCATGATTTCTTCTGCCCGTGGAATACCGACCAGCTTTAACATTTCAATCGCTCTGGATCTGGCTTGTTGCTTCGTTAATTTCTGATGCAGAATGATCCCTTCCGTCAGTTGTTCTCCAATCGATAACACGGGATTCAGAGAAGTCATCGGTTCCTGAAAGATCATCGCGATATCATTGCCTCGAATATGATACATCTCTTCTTCCGATTTTTTCGTCAGATCTTCCCCTTCAAAAACAATTTTCCCTTCCACAATTTTTCCATTTTCAGGAATAAGTCTCATGATCGATAATGAGGTTATACTTTTTCCACAACCAGACTCCCCAACCAGTGCCAATGTTTCTCCGCGATGAATGTTAAAATCGACCCCATCAACTGCTGGAATTCTGCTTTTGTCACTGATAAACTGTGTCTTTAGGCCCTTTACTTCGAGCAACGTATCAGCCATGCAACTACCACCACTTTCAGAAATAGTGCGATCATCGGGAATATATAGTGAAAACAAAAGAGGTTTATGTTCAAATTTTATAACAGAATAGAAAGAAAAATAATATTATCATTTATTATAAGATTTTTCATTTGAATATATTCTAATATAAATAAAATCATTTTTCCATATAAATTTAAAAAATAAACTATTAAGAAACCACTTATTAGTAATATAATATATAAATTGACTATTTACAATTATTTCTGGACTTATTTCAGACAGGAAAGTTCATGTTTTGATTTAGAAATTTAATGCACTAATTGAATAGAATAAAACCAGAGAGGATGAACCTTTTATTCTCCTCGGTTCTTTACCTTATCGCTACGTCAAACTTTAAAATATAAAAAGACGATGAGATACTACATCCTTGTAGCAAATCATCGTCTCTTCCCAATCGCAAATCATAAAAAGGGAAAAAATGATTCCATCTGTCATGAATACAAATGACAAGCTACCCAGTGGTTTTCTTTGATTTCCTTCCACTCTGGTATCACTTGAGAGCAAATATCTTTCACTTTTGGACAACGGGTACGGAAACGGCATCCACTTGGCGGATTGATCGGGCTTGGTACATCCCCTTGAAGAATGATTCGTTCTCTGGTTTTGGCAACCTTTGGATCTGGAATCGGTACAGCAGAAAGAAGCGCTTCGGTATACGGATGAAGTGGCTCTTCATAAAGCTTGTCGCTATCTGCTAATTCAACCAGATTTCCCAAATACATTACACCCACACGATCACTGATATATTTCACCATCGACAAATCATGGGCGATAAAGAGATAGGTCAATCCTCTTTCTTTCTGTAATCTCTTCATCAAGTTG
This sequence comes from Thermoflavimicrobium dichotomicum, assembly GCF_900114055.1. Lineage (GTDB taxonomy): Bacteria > Bacillota > Bacilli > Thermoactinomycetales > Thermoactinomycetaceae > Thermoflavimicrobium > Thermoflavimicrobium dichotomicum. The sequence continues at coordinate 287,751 of NZ_FORR01000002.1, forward strand.
ACCACTTGGGCCTGAATCGAAACGTCCAGAGCCGAAATCGGTTCATCCGCAATAATAAAGTCAGGCTCCACCGCCAGTGCACGGGCAATTCCGATCCGCTGCCGCTGGCCACCACTGAATTCATGGGGATAACGTTCCAGGTGCGATTTGTTCAAGCCAACCGTCTCTAACAGTTCAACAACCCGTTTCTCCCTCTCTTCACCCGTTGCCAAGCCATGAATATCCATACCTTCCGCAATAATATCCAGTACTTTCATCCGTGGATTGAGCGAGGCATAAGGATCTTGGAAAATCATCTGCATTTTGCGGTTGAACTCTTTCAATTTCTGGCCTTTTAATTGATGCACATCTTCGCCGTTGAAAATGACTTTTCCATCGGTTGCCGAATAAAGGCGGATCAAAGTACGTCCGACTGTGGACTTACCACAGCCTGATTCACCTACCAAACCAAGCGTTTCACCACGACGCACCTGGAAGGTTACACCATCGACCGCTTGAACGATTTGGCGACCAATTTTAAAGTGTTTTTTCAGATTTTGCACATCCAGAATAATATCCTGTTCAGCTTTGTCTTCTTTTTTCTTCGCTTCCAATTCTTCTTGCTTCACTGCTTGTATTTTGTTTTCTTGATTCACCTTACTCCCCTCCTACCGCTGCAGCTGGTGGTTCCACCTTGGGTGCCATTGGATGTGTCAGCCAGCATGCTACCTGATGTGTCGATGAAACTTCGGTCGTATCTGGCATCTCTTCCAGACAGATTTTCATCGCATGTTTGCATCTGGCTGCAAAAGGACAGCCTTTTGGCGGTTTAAACAGATCCGGAGGAGTTCCAGGAATCGGCAGCAGTTCTTGGTCACTCGTTTGATCCAGTCGTGGCATGGAAGCCAGCAAGCCCCATGTATAGGGATGCTTCGGATTATAAAAGATCTCTTCCAATTTGCCCGATTCAACGACTTTCCCGGCATACATCACGACAACTCTTTCAGCGATATCTGCAACAACACCCAAGTCATGGGTAATCAAAATAATGGATGTTTTGATTTTTTTCTGCAAATCTTTCATTAAGTCAATTATTTGTGCCTGAATGGTTACATCCAACGCAGTGGTTGGTTCGTCAGCAATCAATACCTTGGGAGCACATGCCAGCGCAATCGCAATCATCGCCCGTTGTCTCATCCCACCACTGAATTGGTGTGGATATTGATTGAAACGTTTTTCCGGACTGGGAATCCCTACCAAACGGAGCATTTCTATCGCTTTTTTCTTTGCATCTGCTTTGTTCATTTTCTGATGCTTGATGATCCCTTCCATGATCTGGCTTCCAACTGTCATCGTAGGGTTAAGGGAGGTCATTGGATCCTGGAAGATCATCGCAATTTGCGTACCCCGAATCTTTTCCATCTCTTTTTCAGATACTTTGGTTAGATCTTTTCCGTCAAATAAAATTTCTCCACCTTTGATGACCGATGGCGGACTGGGGAGAAGACGCATAATGGTTTGTGAGGTTACACTTTTACCACAGCCCGACTCACCGACAATCGCAATGGTTTCCCCTTCTTTCAGATCAAAGGATACTCCGCGTACAGCCTGTACTTCGCCCCCGTGCGTCTTAAAAGAAACCTGTAAATTCCGCACTTCCAATACTGTTGACATTTCCATCCCTCCTTATTTCCTCATTCTCGGGTCAAGCGCATCGCGCAATCCATCACCGATCAGGTTAAATGACAACATCATAGTTCCCAAAACGATAGCTGGAATTAATAATTCATGCGGAAAAATTTGCAAGTTTTTCGCACCATCGTTAATAATTACGCCCAAGCTTGCTTCAGGTGGACGAATACCCAAGCCGATAAAGCTTAAAAAGGCTTCATAGAATATCGCTGTTGGGATCGCAAACATAATCGCTACAATAATCGGGCCAATGACGTTCGGCAACAAATGCTTGAACATAATCCGGAAATGGCTTGCACCCAAGGTTTTGGCTGCCAAGACATACTCCTGGCTTTTCAGTTTCAATACTTGTGCACGCACAACCCGAGCGGTTGGCAGCCAGTTCGTCAGTGCCAATGCCAACGCAATCGGTAAAATTCCCGGTTCAAATACGATCAGGAGTAAAATAACCACAATGGTGTTGGGTATACTATATAGGACTTCAATCACGCGCTGCAGGATGTCATCTACGATTCCACCAAAGTAACCGGAAATGACACCAATCATCACACCCAGAGCAATCTCCAGAATCGCTGCCAGGAAAGCAATCATCAGAGAAATTTTCGTTCCATACCAGACCCGGGTCCATAAATCGCGGCCAAGGTTATCCGTTCCAAATCGATAATCATCGCCACTAATCAAACTCTGGATCGTCGGTTCCATATCCTGAAGTGACAGGTTTTGCGTCTGATAATCCGTTTTCCCCATGGAAGGGCCAATAAATGTAAAGAAAAGAATAATTGCTAGTAAAACAACGCCAATCATGGCTCCTGCATTTCTATAAAATCGGCGCCAAACATCTTTCCAAAAACCGACCGATGGTCGTGAAATCTGGTTTTGTGCCATATTGTCCATTTTTACCGGTTGAAACATTTCTTTTGTGAGCTGCACAGATTCTTTCATCAAACCATTCACTCCTTCCCGCCTTGAGTTATACGAATGCGCGGATCAATCAGTCCATACAAAATATCCACAATAAAGATGGCCAATAACAGGAATGCACTATAGAAAATGGTTACTCCCAAAATCATGGTGTAATCGTTATTGGTAATCGTTTCCACAAACAACTTGCCCATTCCCGGAATGGCAAAGATCAGTTCAACTGTCATAGAACCAGTCATGATGTTGACCGTCATAGGGCCCAAAATGGTTACCGCCGGAATCAATGCATTGCGCAAAGCGTGTTTAAAAATGATCGCATTTGAGGCCAATCCCTTTGCTTTCGCAGTTTTGATATAATCCTGCTCCATGACCTCAACCATTTCCGTTCGGATATAGCGGGAGATTTGAGCAATCACCAAACCAGACAAGGCCAGAGTTGGAAGTACGGTATGTTCCCAAGTCCCCCAGAGCGCAACCGGAAACCAGCCCAATTTCAGACCAACCACATAGGATAACACTGCAGCTACCACAAACCCGGGAACCGAAACTCCCAGGATGGCTATCACGGTCGCCATATTATCGATCCAGCTTCCCCGTTTCAATCCTGCGATTACTCCCAAAATGATACCGATGATCGATCCAAATAGAATCGCCTGTAATCCCAACTGCGCAGAAGCCGGAAATCCTTCCAATACCATGTCTGTGACTTTGCGACCGTCAAAAGTCAACGATGTTCCCAGGTCTCCTTTCAATAAACCGCCAAGGTATCGGAAATATTGAACATGTAATGGATCTTTCAAACCATATTCTCTTAAAATCTGTTCTTTCAGTTGAGGAGGAAGCTTTTCTTCATTGCGAAGTGGACTTCCCGGAAGCATGTGCATCAGGAAAAAGGTGACGGTAATAATCAACCATAAGGTGACCGCCATGTAGGCAAAGCGCTTCAGCGTATACTTCAATAAATCCACATTCCTCACATCCTTTCATCAAGATACAAGGTATATGTCGCAACGGACATATACCTTGTACTTTTATTACAAAATTATTTAGATTCGATATATGCTTCTTTCAGGTCAAAATCTCCACCAATGAAGTGCCATTTGACTCCTTTAACATACGGTTTTACCAGATACAACCGGTCATTATAGTGTGATGGCATAGCTCCTACATCTTCAACAAAGATTTTTTCCGCTTTAATCAGATCTTGAGCCCGTTCTTCAAAGTTTGGATTGGTTGCAGACTTTTTAACCAATTTGTCGTATTCAGCATTACTCCATTTTCCTCTGTTGTTCGGGCTGTCGCTTAAAAAGAATTCCATATACGTCATCGGATCATTGTAGTCAGGTCCCCAACCAAACATCGCCAGTTCAAAGTCGCCCTTCTCGGTCAATTCCAAACGCTGTTTAAATGTTACACTCTTGATTTTTACATTTACTCCAAGATTGGTACGCAATTGCTCTTTGTAGAATTGAGCAGTTTCAGGGTTTGGCTGGATATTGTTGATAAGGAGTTCAAGTTCAGGTGGAGCGGACATACCAATTTCTTTTAATCCTTCTTTCAATAATCTTTGTGCTTCCGCTTTGTTTACTTTTGGCGGTTCTACTTTATACAAATCACGGAACGATTTTCCATTTACTTTAATCTGAGGTGGAACCCAAGCGCCAGCGGGTTTACCAATACGGAAAACTTTTGCAACCAATTGTTCACGATCTACAGAGAGATTAAATGCTTGACGGATTTTTTTGTTACCCAGGAATTTCGCCACTTCTGGTCTTTTTGCCTTAAAGTTGAACATCAGTACCCAACTGCTAGCGTACGGAGGAATGAATTTATCTTTGTGGTTTAAATATTTACTTAAATATGCACCAGTTACGGGACCGCTCCAGTCAAGTTGACCTGTCTCATACAACTTGAGCGCCGTACCTGTCTCCGTTATGGCATGCAGATTCACCGTCTCCAATTTCACCTTATCTTTATCCCAGTAGTTTTCATTTTTCTTCAGCACGATTAAATTCTTTTTCTTTTCTGCAATTTTAAACGGTCCAGTAAATGCCATCTTATCCGGTCCTAAAGCATACTGTTTTCCAAACTTTTTCACCAGGTCTTCCCTTACTGGAAAATAGGTTGCAAAGGAGACTAAATCCAGGAAGAAAGGAATCGGTGCCTTAAGTTTTACCTCCAATGTCTTATCATCAAGTGCCTTAACTCCCAGGGAATCTACAGGCTTTTTACCTTGAGTGACTTCTTCTCCATTTTCAAGGTAAGCCATGATGAAAGAATATTGGGATGCAGTCTTTGGATCAGCTGCCCGTTTCCAGGCAAATTCAAAGTCTTTTGCTGTAACAGGCTTTCCATCGCTCCATTTCGCATCACGCAGCTTAAATTTGTATGTTTTCTTATCCGCACTTACTTCCGGCATTCCAGCCGCCAATGCAGGTTGGGGATTTCCATCTTTGTCAAATCGGAAGAGACCCTCTTGCGTATTTTTGGTAATGTCAATCATCGTGGTGTCTCCATCCATCCCGTAGTCCAGGGTTTTCGGCTCTTCACCCATATACCAGTTCAATGTTTTGGTATCTTTAGGCTTGTCCGCAGTTTTGTTGCCACCGCCACCACAAGCAGCCAAAAGCGAAGAAGAAACTAGTAAAAGTGCCAATGAGAGCGCTACTTTCTTGCGCATGCGGTATTGTGCCTCCTTTTTATATATTTTGAAGATATATATGGTTAAGACCAAAGTCTTAATCCCTTAGTAATAATCATATACTTTTTTTGATGATAGGCAAGCATATGAATAATAAATTATTTCTATGATTAAAACTCTTGAATTTATTAAAAATGAATCAACCTTGCCTTCTTGATCCAATCTTACGAATTACAAATATATATGATAACATTCGTCATTCATCTTCTTTTACAGGGGATCAAGTCAACCTGTTTTGAGTCATTTCACTTCAATTTAATAGCTCTAAAATACATATATATATTCACAATTTTAATAATAAAATCTGGAAAAAAAGCGCTTTCATAAAAAAGTTGATAGGATATAGTGGAGGATATTAATATCATATTCGATTTTGCAATCATAGTAAAGCTTTAATTTAAAATTTGTTTCCTTTTTTACTGATAAAAAATAGTTCATTTTGCCTGAAGTTATTACTGCTCACATCGTACAGGAGAAAGGTCTCAGTTTGGCAACAATTTCTCTTCTGCATTGCATAATTATAACTGAAATTTGTATAGATATAAAATCAAATTTTAAATTCCTTTATTTGTTATTAATAAAGATTTCCCTAAGAATAAATTAAGTATAATCTATATTAAATAACAATTTTTGTATAATTAAATACAATTATTTACTTAATAATAATCATACATTCTCCTGAAATAAAATGCAAGTATTTTAATATAAAACAATTAAACGATAACTTGATAGAACTTTCATCCTATGGACAGAACATATCTATTTGGTAAATATTGATATTTTTTTTGGCATAAATAAAAAATGAGGAAAGCATGTTGTCGAGCAACACCATCAGAGGGGAAAAAGGTGTTCTGTTTTCTATAAAGCTAAGGGATGGGTTCCTTGCCGATTGACTGTGATGGCACAGAAGTCGTCACGGAGAAAGGAACCCATCCCGAAGCGCGGGAGAAACGTATCCATATTTTCTGGATAACCTCGAAAAGAAACCCCTTTATTTTTCACCCTGGTTACTTCTTTCTCTTCTTGATCCAATCTATTTCTGGTATGGAGATCTTCCATTTCTTTTTTACCAGTTTCACAAATTTCTTTAACAGAACCAGTTTTTTCTCTTCTTTTTGTGCCGCTGCCAGTATATAGGGTTTTGCTTGGTCGAGAGATAGGCTTTGCTCCCCATATATCGCTTTTAGCACCTGAAATAACTGTTCTGGAAACAACATCTGAACATAAATCAATGCAAATTCCGATTCACTGAGCGGAGTCATCTCCTGATATCCTGATAAGATTGTGGACAATACACGTATACTCCCGGTTCGTCCATAAGCATATAAAAGCCATTGAGTGAGATCACGTACGCGAATATCGCAAATTACATCTGCCCAATCGACCAAATAAATTTGCTGCTCTCGATCAGATACAATATTTCCGCGATGCAAATTGTTATGACAGATATTTCCGTATTGAGCTGTTTCTTTACAAACAGAATCTCCGCCCATCTTCGTAAAATATTCAAGTAAATTTTCCATAATCCCTTGGGTATAAGTAGCATAATCCAACCAAGTGATATCGGCATCGGTCGGTTGATGAGTCCACTTGGCTGCAAGCTGGAACAATTCGATTTGCCGATGTGCCTGTTTAAACTGGGAAGACCACCTTCCTGTTTGTTGGAATTTTCGATGAAATAGGGTTGGAACAAAATCCTGACTACTTTGATGGACAAACGCCAAATAACGACTCACCTGTTTCCATTCATCCAAATGATGAAGACGAACAGGCTGTGCATCGATCCATGGCAATAAAACATAACGATGATGAAAACCATTAAAAAAAGGCTTTTTATTTTTGGTCAAAATGGGCTTGGGAATCATCACATCTTTTTGTTCCAAATAATCTCCCAGTTCAAGAATGAACTGCCAACGATCTTTTTGACCCGGCCGTATTCTTTTTAAAACAAATGCGCCTTGATCTGTTTCGATATTTAAAACACCAGCGAGCGGCTTGGCACGAATTATACGCAAATCATAATGATATTGCAGAAATTCATTCAGTCTGGATTCACCTGTCCACTTGATCACATTTTCCATCATTTCTGGCATCTTTCTCACCTCTTGCGATTAAATTATGCCCAGTTGATGGAAAATGTGCGAACGCCTAAAGCCAAAAAAAAGAGCGACTCTGAAGATCGCTCCCTACTTCTCATCCTGACTGATATATGCCCATTTCAAACTGTATTCAACGCCATAAGGATGACGATAAAAGTCTTTCACATGCTTTTTCTGCAAAAAAGCACTTCCTTTATAATACAGCGGAATCACGACAGCCAGTTTTCCGGGCTGAACGATCAACTGCTCCGCTTTCATCCAATCTTTCATTTTCCTTGTCTCATCCGTTTGGTTCAAACTGGAGTCAATGATTCGATCCAACATGGGGCTGTTGAACCCACCTTCATTCATTTCTGAGGTAGAGTGCCAAATATTGATAAAACTGCTGGGATCATTATAATCAGCTGTCCAACCCTCGAATAACAAATCAAATTTTTTATTCTTCTTTAACACCTTTCGTGCGTCAGGAGCAGGAGTATCAATCAATACTTCCAGGCCCAGATTTTCTTTTAACTGTCTTTTGATCTCCAGTGCCGCTCCACGTCTTTCATCATCAGGTGAAAGCAATACAAGTTTGGGGGGCTTATCCAAATTTAGTTCGGCCAATCCCTTTCTCAAATACTCTTGTGCTTTTTTCCGGTTGAAAGTTACCAAGTCTTTCTTGGCTATACTGCGAAATGATTTGCCATCGACAACAATCGACGGAGGTACCAACGCTCCAGCTGGAGTCGATCCATCTTTGATGAATTTGACAATCGCCTGGCGATCAATAGCCAATGTTAAAGCAAAACGTATATTTTCGTTACGGAAAAATTCTTTTTTATGGTTCATGATGAGATAGTTGAGTCGTGCCGTTTCTGCATGAACATATTCAGGAGAATTAATATATGCATCATTAAAATTTTGCAACCGGGCAATATCCAATTTTCCTGAATTATACAAATCAATTTCCTTAGCCGTATCTTTCATGATATGAATGGTCACTTGATTTAAGCTTACACTGCCTCGATCCCAATAAGTGGGATTTTTCTTTAAAATGATTTTTGAAGGTGTAAAGCTTTCCATCACAAACGGGCCATTGTAAACCATGGAAGTGGAATTGACTGCATATTGTTCATTAAATTTTTCAACAATATCTTTTCTTAAAGGAACAAAATTGGGCATGGCCACAACACTGAGAAAGTGTGAATCTCTTTTTTCCAACTCCACTTTCAATGTTTTATCATCCAGGGCCTGAATTCCAACCTGATCTGCAGTAACTTGTCCCAAATTATATTCCCGCGCATTTTTAATTGTGTGTAAAGCATACGCCATTTGTGCTTTCATCTCGGGATCCAGCATCCGTTTCCAGGCGTACTCAAAGTCATGGGCAGTGACGGGCTTGCCATCACTCCATTTCGCATCTTTACGGATATAAAAAGTATAAACTTTTCCGTCTTCGGTGATCTCGTATTTCTCTGCAACACCAAGTACCGGGCGATTATCTTTTCCAATTCGCATAAGTCCTTCCTGAACACTGTTTAAAACGTTTCCACCATTGATTTCCGCAAATTTGGCTGGATCCAACTGTGTGGGCATCCTTGCTTCCGTGATTTCCAATGTCTGATCTTTACTTAATCCACCTTCTTCTTTTAAATCCAGGGCCTCTGTTACATCACAAGCCGTAAATAACAGAGAGCTTGCACAAATACTCAGAAAGGCAGCTCGCCATTTTTTCAAACCCTTAACCTCCCATATTTTTAAATATTTGGTCGAAATCAGTTTTCAAAAATCCGTTTTTTCTTTGGAAAACGGATTCCTTCCCTCATTATGAAAACACGATCACATGGAAAGTGATCCTGAGATCCCTATTTGACCATCGCCTAATCTGGCTTGCTTTTTTGTTTATTATAATGATATCTAGGGAAAATTAAAATATAAAAGCATTTTTTAACAAATGGATTATTATTAAAAAAAGCGTTATTTTTCCTTAAAAAAGGAAAAATAACGCTTTTTTTAATTTCTTTCCATCATTTGCTAATATATGCCCATTTTAGACTGTACTCCGCTCCAAACGGGTGTCGAATGAAATCCTTGATGTTGGATCGTTGTAAAAAAGTTTCTCCTTGATAGTACAAAGGGATGACAATAGCCAATTGATCAGGATCAATCAACAGTTTTTCAATTCTTGTTAAATAAGTAAGTCTTTTTTCCTCATCCGTTGTTTTCTGACTTAATTCTACCAAGTTGGTTAATACAGATGATTGTTGGATGAGATCTCTACCTGTTTTGGATGACAGGAGTTCCAAAAAAGTACCGGGATCATTGATATCCGCTGTCCATGAGTCCAGCATGAAATCATATTGTCCTGTCTGCTTCAGGCTTTCCAGTTTTTCCGGTTCAGGTGTTTCCAATAAAATATCCAGTCCCAAATTCTCTTGTAACTGTTTTTTGATCTCGATGGCCACTTTTTTTCTTTTATCATCCGGTACAAGAAAACGTAACGAAGGCGGACGTTCGTCGAGTTCCCTTAACCCATTGGCCAAATACTTCTTCGCCTTTTCCGGATTATAGGAAACAAGCGATTTCAAACTCACATTTCGATAAGTTTGGCCTTCACTGGTAATCAATTCAGGTGGAACCATTCCTTCAGCAACCTTGGATCCATCTTTTAACCTTCTAACAATCACTCGACGGTCAATGGCTAATGAAATGGCTTTGCGAATATGTTCATTTTGGAAAAATGGCTTGTTCAGATTCATGAACAGGTAATGTGTTTGTGCCATTTCGGTATGAACATACTCGGAAGATTGCTGAAAACCTTCAGGGTCATCATGAATTCTAGCCACATCCAACTGACCTTGATTATACAGTTCTTTCTCCTTTTCAGGATCTTTCATTACATGAATTTCAACCATTTTCAGGCTCACGTTACTTCGATCCCAATAGGTATTGTTCTTCATCAGCACAATTTTTGACGGAGTAAAGGTGATCATCACAAATGGACCGTTGTACACCATCGTATTTGAGCTTGTGGCATATTGCTCATTATACTTCTCAATGATGTCTTGCCTTTGTGGAGCCAAAATGGGTAATGCCACTTTACTCAAAAAGTTCTTGTCTGGCTTACTTAGCTTGACCTGAAGGGTCAAGTCATCCACCACTTTAATTCCGACAACATCCTGTGACACTTTTCCCTGCTGATAAAGATAGGCATTTTTGATCCCATACAAAACAGAAGCAAACGAGGATTTATGTTTTGGCTCCAAGAGGCGTTTCCATGCATAGGCAAAGTCGTGGGCTGTCACTGCCTTTCCATCGCTCCATTTGGCATCGTTCCGGATCTTGAACGTATATATTTTTCCATCCTCACTGACTTGTACATCTTCTGCCATTCCTGGTACCGGTCGATGCTCTTTCCCCATTCTCATTAAAGGTTCTGTTACATTGTTCAATACGTTAAGGCCATTGATTTCACTTAAATATACAGGATCAAGCCTGGCATCCATTCGTGGCTCAGTCATCCTTAACACTTGTCCATCCTCTAAGCCTCGGTTGAGATTGGCTCCCCATCCCATCGGCAATTCACAACCGGCAAGAATAAGAGGAAGGATCAGCAGGCAGATCCAATATTTTATGTTCTTCAAATTGACCACCCAACTGTTTCTATGGTACTGCTTGTTGGCACCTGATCTGTTCACAACATGTCCGTTCTCAAGACCTCGATCGTCTGATTTTCCACTTGCTGTTTTCATTGTAACAAAATTGCTTTTCCCACAGCTTTTTTTTACAAATTAATTAGACAGTTTTTACAACCTGTTAAAAATACCTACAAATACTCACAAAAAAATCCCTGCCTTCTACTCAAATCGAAAGCAGAGATGGATGTTCATGATTTTAAGCAAAGGGAGGGTTCTTTTTGGACACTGGATAAATCACATCAAGTCCACCTGTCACATTGATAATATTGCCCGTAAGAAAATCCGATTCATCCTGGCAAAGGAAATGAATCACACGCGCAACATCTTCTCCAGAACCAGGCCTGCCCCGAGGTGTTTCATCATCTGATAATTGAGCGACATCCTGAATACGCCACTCTTTTTTCTCACCTACAATGTCTCCTGGACAAACCATATTCACTGTAATCCCATATGGAGCTTCTTCGACAGCCAACGTTTTTGTAAAGGAAACCAATCCTGTTTTGGCTGCTGCATAGACTGAACGGTCAGGCCAAGAAGGCGCTTCGCCTGCCCGACCAAAGCCGAACATTATGATTCTCCCCCATTGCTGGCGACGCATATAAGGTAAAGCAGCATGAATGGTCCATAGTGCACTCAGCAGGTTTCCCGTCACCATTTGATCGATATCCTGCAGGGAATGTTCATAAAACAGTTTCCGCTCACGAATAAACGGCCCCACTGCATGAATGAGTGCATCAATACGTCCAAAATGGCGATAAACATTTTCTACTAATTGAACCGCTTCCTCTTGAACGGTCACATCAGCTGGAAAAAACTCAGCAACTATTTGTTGTTCATGTAAATCCTGTAACCAACTGGACATCTCTGACTTCCATTTTCGCCCATTAATAGCCAAATACCAGCGATTTTCACCCATTATCGATGCTGTCAACTTCCCAATTCCACTCGTTGCTCCTGTAATCAATGCGACACGCCTTTGTTTCAATCGCACATTCATCCTTTCCCAGATCGAAGGAAGAAGTAAATCACCTCAAGCTTCTATGTTCTCCGATAGAAAAACTTGCCATCTTGTTCTTCCTGCACCAGCTGGTTCTCATATCGCAGATACTCCAAGTGTGCAAGCGTTTCGGCTATGGCAAAACGCAAATTATGCACGGAAAGATTTTGACCAAACATATAAAAACATGTTTCTACGGTCGTTACTTTTCCTTTTTCAGCCACAAATTCAAGTATGGTTTGTAAACGCTTGTTATGATGCTCTTCCAATTGAGCAATGCGTTCTTGATAATGGTCAAACATCGGTCCATGAGAGGGAAATACCCATTTTACCGGAAACTCTTTCAGTTTGTTTAATGTATCAAAATAAAGAGCAAGCGGATTATGATGGCACTCAGGCCATAAACTGATATTGGGCGTAATTTTTGGAAGGATTGCATCTCCACCAATCAGGATTTGTCGTTTCGCATCATAAAAACTCAAATGCCCATCTGCATGCCCAGGGGTATGAACAATTTCATAGACGTGATCTCCCAGGCGAATGGTCTGACCAGCGGATAAAAATTGAACATTTGGATGGGGTTCTACCCATTGATGAAATCCTTTCAGGTGGTCAGGTATTTGTTTCACCCAGTTTTCTGGCAAACCGTGTTTTCTGTAAAAATCCGCCATATGTTCTGGTAAATGACTCTTTCGATCAAAAAAGAGCATCGCTTGCTTCCAATCCGTCTCTGAAATATAGACAGGTGCCTGTGTCATCTCCTGGAGTGTTCCAGCCATGCCATAGTGATCCGGGTGATAATGCGTTAACACAATTTTCTCCACATCTGTCCAAGAAAAGCCAACTTCGGAACGAACTTTCTCCCAAACATCCAAACTGTCTTGCGTCTTTAATCCTGTATCGACAATGGTGTAACCGTTTTTCCCCTGAATCAGGTAAGCTTTGATGATTTTTAACGGAAATGGTAAAGGCAATGCTACTTCGATGATATCTTCCCATTTATTCATCCTTGGTTTCCCCTTCTTTATATAGTCCATTCACTCAAAGATGCGACTTGATATGTAGCCGATATCGAAGAGTGCTCATACATTTCTGGCGTTGTTACTCCACTATAAACGAGCAAGGTATCAATCTGCGAATTCACACCAGCCAAAATATCGGTCTCTAAATTATCCCCTATGATTAGCGTATTCTCAGGGGAAGAACCTAATTTTTCCAAAGCATAGCGTAAAATAATGGGCTCTGGCTTTCCAATGATTAGCGGTTTAACACCTGTTGCTGTAGCAATGGCAGCAATCAGCGAACCAGCTCCGGGTAACAAACCGATTTCTGTAGGCAATGCCTTGTCAGGATTTGAACCGATCAACTGAGCTCCTTGACGGATGAAGAGACTTGCTTTCTTCATCTTTTCATAGGTAAATTGACGATCTATTCCCACGACAACCACTTCAGGATTATTTTCTGTCAATGTACAACCTGCCTCTTCAATCGCTCTTTTCAACCCTTCTTCACCGATGACATAGACGTATGGGGAAGAAAGTTCTTCTTTCAGGTAATTCGCTGTAGCCAGTGCAGAAGTGTATACTTGTTCCGGTTTTGCTGGAAATCCAAAAGCACGTAAGCGTTCGGCTACTTGTTCTGGCAGGCGGGATGAATTATTGGTCAAATAAAGATAGCGTCGTTCCGCTTGCTGTAAACGTTTGATGAATTCAACCGCATCAGGAATCATTTCACTTCCACGGTAAAGCGTTCCGTCCAAATCAATTAAGTACCCTTCATATTTCTTCATTTTCTGACCTTCCCCACAATAATCATTCGTTTGCTATCTTTCTGATAGGGTTCCCCACGAAAACTGCCATATGATGCGGTCACACTCATTCCTGCCTGTGTCATCATATCCACCATTTTTTCATACGTATACATTTTTACACGCTCTTCGTATCTTCGTTCTCCACGATCATCCCTAATCCAGATCGTCTTGTGGACAAAATCACCATCGATCCATCGAACTTCCCGAATCCAAACCCCTTCTTCCTCGCGTTCTGATTCTGGAACCAACTGGCGAATAACGGCTTCCCGATTCAGAAAATCAATTAAAAAACGTCCTTCAGGTCTTAACACCCGTACGATTTCACGCAGTACTTGCTGGTTTTCGTCATCTTCCCGAAAATAGCCAAAAGAAGTAAACAGGTTTAATACCACATCAAAAGAATCATCCACAAAAGGGAGTTGGCGCATATCACCATGAACAAATGGAATGTTCAATCCTTCTTGTTGAGTTAATTGATTGGCCCGTTGTAACAAAGTATTTGACAGATCCAAACCAACTACATGCAAGTTCTGTTTAGCCAGCGTAATCGAATGTCGACCCGTCCCACAACATAAATCCAGGATATGGTCACTTGGAGTCAGTTCCAACCACTGGATGACTTGCTGCATTTCCTGAGTCGCCATAGCACGATTTCGATGTCGATACACAATCAAATAATCTTCACCGAAGCTTTGTTCGTACCATTCTGGATTCATTGGATTTCCTCCTTTGATGGCTTACACTTTTCATTTTATCAAAAAAGACAGTCACAATAACGAAGGAATGGGTAAAAGATAAAAACCAGCTTGTTGACTAAGTTTCTGATGTATGTCTGTCAACAGACCCACATGTTGCCGAGCAACATCATCAGAGGGATGAAAAAGGTGTTCTGTTTTTTATAAAACGGAGGGCTGGGTTCCTTACGGAGTGACTGTGATGGTACAGAAGTCGTCACGGAGGAAGGAACCCAGCCCGAAGCAAGGGAGAAACGTATCCATATTTTCAGGAATGCCTCGGTAAAATCTTTAGATGGTTATTGAATAATAAACCCATAATATAAAGCGTGTTCCACTTACATGAAACACGCTTCTTCTCTATATCCGCCGATGCCGAAATACAAGTTTCCAGATCTATGCCAAAGCATTCACTTGCATTCCAAGTAAACGCCTATGCTTCTTGTTCTGCTTTCGGGCGAATATAATAAATACAATTCTGCCCGCCTTTAGCCTTACATGTGTATTGTTCCACTTCTGCATCAAGTAATCTGCGAAACCAATTTAATTCACAGGAACAAGCCTGGTTATAACGATTCGCTACCTGAGCAATCGGGCAGTTATACTCAATCAAAGTAAAGGAGTCCTGATCATTTTCTTCCCATTTCACCATATATCCTTTACTATCTTGTAACTTGGCCAATTCTTCTACACGCTCACGCAAATTCAATCCCTTGAACCGGTCTTGATATGTTTCGGTCAGTCGTTTCTCGCGACTGCGAAACAATTCCTCAATGATTTCTTCTCCATGTCGTTCTTCCAAGTCTTCTAAAAGATCCAGCGTAAAGGTATGATAATTTTTCGGAAAAAACTCCTCAGACTTTTCTGTCAAAAAATACTGACTGGTAGGTCGACCCATCGACTGACGAAGCAATTGGGAGGTGACCAATTGATCTCGCTCCAAGGTATTCAGATGGCGACGCACCGCCATCTCTGTCACTCCCAGATGTTCAGCCATATCACTGACGGTCAACGGCCCCTTCGTCTTGAGCAATACCAGTATTTGATTACGGGTTGAGCCGCTTTCTTTCATCTGGCTTCACCATCCTTCTTTTCATTGTACAGAAACGTACAACACTTGTAAATTTATATGGCATCACACGAATATCTTCTTATGAAAGATTTTTTATATAAAACAAGACATATCTCTTTTTGCATTGAATCAATTTTTCTTTCATTATTCTATATTCCCTAATGCCCGCTCTTTTTCCAGATAGGATTCTACTGATTGAATAAATTGACGATAAGTCTCTGTGTCCTGTCCATACTGCTCCAAGTCTTCTTTTTTCAATTCATCATAATAACGCACCAGTTTGTCTCTGAAATGCACTTTTTCTTTGATCCTGCTTGCCAAAGATGAATCAATGACTTGTTCATCTTCCAAAATATCGACGATATCCAAATAGCCACCCGGATCCCTCATAATAAAACCATCAATCATCACACTGCCTACATCGATCATACACTCAACGGCTAAATGTACAGCACGAGCTACAGCAAATTCCACGACCTGGTTCATCTCTTCAACCCTTGCCTGCTCCAATACCTGAATGCACTTTTCCAAGTAGCGAAGCTGGCGATCAATCCGATCTGTATTCACTTCATATATCATTATATCTTCCCTCCAGATCCTCACATCCGTATAACAACTGCATTTATTATACGACATAATGTTCTTTTTTTGAGATGATTTTCATTTTATGTATATCTTTCCTTTTCCTTCTCCTCCAAGAAAAAAGAGTTCAATCCTTATTATATAGGTAGACTTCGACCAAATAAGTGAATAGGTTCGTACATTTTTCATACGACTCCTTCGCTCCATATATGATTCGGCGATCATTTTGCCTCACTTCTTGTTTCAAGTCTTGACTGATCGATCAGGAAATAAAAGATGTCCCATTCGTCTCCCTTACATAAAAAATGAGATCAAACAGATACTAACTGCTGACAAATCAAATAAAGGAGGGCATATCGTGCAAATCTCAACAAAGGACTTGCAATACCTTACTGATGAAATGTCTTGGGAATTATTGGCGATGAAAAAATGTCACCACTATGCAACTGAATGCCAGGATCAGCAAATAGCACAGCTGATGAATCAAATCGGACAAATGCATCAACAGCACTATGAAACGCTACTGGCTCAATTGCAATCGGCCACGGGTACCACCAATCAAACCACTTATACACAATGAAAGAGGGAGAATCCTATGCAACAGCAACCGATACAAACACAAACAGGGTTACCTCAAATCAAAGGCCCTGAGATGAATGATCGTGATCGAATCAATGATCTTTTAGCTTTCGAAAAATATTTAGCCAGCGGTTATAATACAGCGGCCAACGAAGCAAGCAATGAACAATTATTCCAGGTTCAAATGAATCTGTTAAATGACATACATCGAGCCCAGCACGATCTATTCAATCTTATGCAGCAGAAAGGCTGGTATAAAGTAGAAGCAGCCCAGATGAACCAAATCAGCCAAAAAGCACAGCAATTCGCCAATTATCGTACGCAGTTTCCTTATGCTTGAGATTGTATGCTCCCTGTCGCATGACGCGGGAGCTTTTTTGTATTCTATGCACTAGTTTTGTATAATTTTGGCTTCCTTTGTCACGCTAGAAGGAATGGAATTGATTTCCCAGAAAATGTATGTATGGGATTTGATTTGAGATAGGGGGAGCATCCAATGAACCAGCTAGCCTACATTTCTACACGTGAAGCGGCGGAACGGTTGCAAGTGCACGCTCGTACGATACGTAAATGGATTGATACTTTTGAAGAATATATCTGCCCGGAATGGAATGAACGTGGGCACTATTTATTAACGGAAGAAAGTTTATTACGTCTGGCCGATATTAAGGAAAGACTGCAAGAACCAAACAAATCCATGAGACAAGTGCGCGAAGACCTGTTTCGTGAAGGAAAAATTGCAAAAGACCATGATTGGAATCAAATGAATCCGGAAAAAACTTTCCGTTATATTTCAGACAATATGGAAAATATGATTGACATGGTCGATGAATTATTTACACGAATCGAAAGAATGGAAGGGCATCTCTTTACTTTATTTGATGCGATGGAAAGCATGGAACAACAGTTGGCTGCCGTTTCTTATGAAAGTATTCCAGCCAGTGAAATCCACAAAATGTTCGATGACATCCGTAAAAAACAGGATCAACTGAAAATGGAATTGCGTAATGCGAATTTTACTCAGCGACTCATCTCTGCAACCAGAGAAACTTCATTACCACCTCGCAAGAAAAAGAAAAGTTTTCTTTTCTTCTAAAAAATGAGACGGGTACCGTTTTAATTCAAAAACAGACTCTGGACAGATCCAAGCATTGATGCCAAACTTTACTCATGAACGATATTTCAAATAAAGGAGCTTTACTTATGAACAACGATTTCATGTATTTATATGATGAAACCGAAAACACGCGTACCCGCTTTGTCAGTTTTATAGGTGAAACCAACCGCTTTGATTTGGCCATCACCATAACCGATCGCTTTTATGGTAAATTGCTGGTATTAAATTTACAATCCAACCGATTTGCGATCATTGGTCAAGATGATTTAGATGAGCCAGGTTATCTTGAACATGTCTATCAACTCTCCGAAAAAGAAGCAGATGAGCTACGGCAATTTTTACAAACAATGATTTAAATTAAAAAAACAGAGGTGATCCTGAAGCTGAAAAAAACCCACTAAAAAGTGTGGGTTTTTTTGTTTGTATATCGTTTTACCAACTCGGATACCTTAGGGTTAAGAGGTGAGAAGCCATGAGCAAACAACCCGATTTTAAAGAGTTCAAAACGGTTGAGTCCATGCGAAATGAAATCCTGCCTGAGGAATTTCCTGAAGGTCCTTATGGCTCATCCAGAAACGAAAAGTTAGGTAAAAACTCTCCATGGGAGGCAGATCAGTACAGAGTCTCTGCTTTTACTTATGAAAACCGGGAATTTCATGAAGACTTACAGCGACAGATTCCCGGAAGTCATCCGCTACATGACGATCCAGATCAATAAGAGGTATCCAATTTGGATCTAGGGATTTTTCTGATCAGATACACGGCGAAGTACAAAGTAAGCACATCCAAAATTGCAGAATTCATTTAAATACTCTTCCAGGTAACTGATTTTTGTTTCTGTAGTGGCCCGGACATGGTGATCATGGAAGAAGCCTTTCAACCGCAATTGTCCATATCCCCAGTCCCCTACAATAAAATCGTATTTATTTAATATTTCACTGTATCTTTTTTTAAACGCTTCTGGATTCCAGGCATCTCGATAATTTGTCAACAATTCATATGTAATGCCTTGCACTTCCACTCTATCCATTGATCAACGACGCAATTGGCGCCTTCCTCCTTTTTACTAAATCATGTACTGTCTGGAAACAGCATCCATTTTCTGTAAATCTGATATAGTACAGATTTGTTTTTTTTCATCTGTTAACTATTATGTTATCATATCTTCCATTTCCTCACTATGTTTTTATTGGAAGCGTATTCATGAAAAAAGCGGGCAAGCTAACATCAAGGAGGTGATCCATCTGAAGACTAGAACTTGGATTTATGGCTTGATAAGCTTTGTTATATTCATTATGTCCGCATGTTCCCCTCGTCAAGCAACACCCGAACAAACCGGAAACCCTGATGAACCCCTTTACCGGGAAAGCAATAATCCATCTCGCCTAGGTGCAGTGCGACGAGACAACAGCGATATCAATGGACATGAAAGTGCTGCAAGTGGCGGCCAAAATGAAATTGGCTATTTTCGCCACAATCCGGAGAATTATCGAACCAATGGAAACAAAGTTCCCCAGCCACATAATGTATTTATCGATCGTCCGATCCTCGCCAAGCATATCGCTCAATTGGTAACAGTTTTGCCAGGTGTAAAAGAATCCACCGTATTAGTGACAGACGACCACATTTTTGTCGGTGTCCGTACAAAAAATGGAAAACACAATCCCAAAATCCTAAAAGAAGCAAGACGTACTGCAGAAGCGGTAACTCCACGTTATTATAAAGTGCATGTAACAGATAGTGCCAAACTGGAGTCTCAAATTAACAATGTAGGAATGCGGATGCGTACCAATCACGATGTTGAAGGAGTTAAAGGCGATTTAGAAAATCTGCTGAGACAAATGGGAGATAAAACGCCTCCAGACGTAAACGAAAATATTCAACCCAAGTCCAAAACCGATATCGGATATTAAAAGGACGCTCCATCAGGAGACGTCCTTTTTGTTTAACGAGCGGCTGTTTTTTTGTTCTTGATGAGCTTGTGCAGATTTTACCTGTTCATGCGCATGATAAGAGCTGCGAACAAGCGGTCCTGATTCTACATGGGAAAAGCCCATTTTCAAACCTTCTTCTTTCAAAGCGGCGAATTCTTCTGGTGTATAGTAACGCTCGATTTTGAGATGTTTTTTTGTTGGCTGCAAGTACTGTCCAATGGTCACAATATCCACATCATGCGCTCGAAGATCTCGCATGGCTTCGATCACTTCTTCATAGGTTTCGCCAACGCCCACCATAATACTTGACTTGGTTGGAATTTGTGGCTGCATTTCTTTTGCCCGTTTCAACAGCTCTAAAGAGCGGTCATATTTCGCTTTGGCTCTCACACGATCCGATAAACGTCGAACCGTTTCGATATTGTGGTTGAGGATATCCGGCTTGGCATCCATCACTATCTTAAGTGCATCCCAGTTCCCCAAAAAGTCCGGAATTAATACTTCCACACTTGTAAATGGATTCCGTATCCGAATCGCTTTAATCGTGGCTGCAAAAATGGCAGCTCCACCATCATTCAAATCATCACGAGCAACTGAAGTGACCACTGCGTGCCGAACTCCCATTTGTTCAACCGCTTCCGCCACCCGTTCAGGCTCTGCCCAATCCAACTCAGTCGGCAAACCTGTCTTGACAGCACAGAAACGGCAGGCCCGCGTACATATATCGCCCAAAATCATAAAAGTAGCGGTCCGATTGGCCCAGCACTCATAAATGTTCGGACAACGGGCCTCTTCACAAACCGTGTGAAGCGTCTTGCTTCGCATCATCTTTTTGAGCTCTTGGTAATTCTCACCCGTTGTCAATCGTACCTTTAACCATTCCGGTTTACGTTCTTTTGTCGACAATTTATTCCCTCCATCTATCTGCACTACTTATCAAAAGGTCGCTGTTAGCTAGAAGAGTCATTCTTACTTATTGTACCACAAAACAATGATTCCCTACCTAATCCTCAACCCGTTTGATTTTTTGTTTTGATTAGCAGAAAGATAAAATAGGGAGCACCGATCGCAGCGGTAAATACGCCTGCCGGCACTTCCAATGGTGCAACAATCGTCCGTCCCACCAAATCAGCCAAAACAACGATAATTCCTCCAAGCAGTGCAGATGTAGGAAGTAACATATCATAGGATGAGCCCACCATTCTTCTCGCTGCATGTGGAGCAATCAAACCAACAAAGCTGATCGCTCCGGCAAATGCAACGGCAGAACCAGCCAAACCCGTACCAAGCAATAAAATAAACAATCGATTGCGCTGCACGCGATCCCCCGCACCGATGGCAATATCATCGCCAAATTGCTGGATGTTAACGGTTCTCGACATGAAGAAAGCCAGTGGGATCAGGATACAAACCCATGGAAGCAAAGTGTATACTTCCTTCCACTCGCTTCCGTACACACTTCCGGTAAGCCAGGTTTTGGACTGTACCGCTCTGTAAACGGGTCCAAGCAAGATAATCAGGTTCGTAATTGCCTGTGTTGCTGTATATAATCCAATCCCGACCAAAACCAGCCGGAAAGGAGAAACTCCCTTTTTCCATGCAAAGGCATACATCAACAAAGCAGTGACCGTCGCTCCTAAAAATGCCGCAAAGGGAATCCATCCCAAACTGACAGATAAGGAAGTGGTACTATCACTAAACAAAGTAATAATCGATACAGCAGCAACTGATGCCCCCCCTGTAATCCCAATAATATCAGGGGAAGCAAGTGGATTTCGTACCATTGCCTGGAGCAATGCACCTGAAATCGCCAGAGACATCCCGGCAAACAGGGCAATCAATACTCTCGGAAGGCGAAACGTATTCACAATCAAATGGTGAAACTCGGATCCCTGGCCAATCAATACTTTGAAAACGTCAACCGGAGAGATTGTCACTTCACCCATCCCAATACTAAGCAGGATCACCGCAAACAAAATCACTGCCAGAACCAGAATGACTGCAATGGCTTTCATATCAATGAAAAAGGAAATATTTTTTCCCAAACGGACCCCGCGAAAACGTTTCATCCTTTTTCACCTGCATTTCTACGAGCAAGATAGATAAAAAAGGGAGTACCCATAATCGCTGTCATCACGCCAACTGGAATTTCTTGCTGGGTCATGATAAAACGACCGCCCAAGTCCGCACTGATCAGAAAGATGGCTCCAAAGATGGCACAGTAAGGGATAATCCAACGATAATCAATACCGACCATGGCCCGGACAATATGAGGAACAATTAGACCAACAAAAACAATGGGACCAGCAATCGCCACAGATCCTCCAGCCAATAAAATGATCACGCCACCTACAGATAATTTGATAAGCCCCAACTTCATCCCCAAACCTCTGGCCACATCATCCCCTAACGCCAAAACATTCATCTGCTTCATGACTAATAGTGCAAACAACCAGCCCAAAAAGATAAAGGGAAAAATGCCAGACACCATTTCCAGCTTTCGGCCTTGAACAGAACCGGTCAGCCAGAATAGCAGCTCTTCCAAACCTTTTTCGTTCATCACCAAAATTCCCTGAGTCAGTGAGGCAAATAGAGCAGCTACAGCTGTTCCCGCCAGGGTTAATTTGACCGGCGTCATACCGTCACGCCCTAACGAACCTAAAAAGTAAACAAAAAGTGAAGTGAGTGCAGCCCCAACTAAACCAACCACCATCAAGGAAGTAAATGCCTGCACCGAAAAAAAGGAAACAGCCATTACAATGAAAAAGCTGGCTCCGGCATTAATTCCCAGTGTCGCCGGGGAAGCCAGAGGATTTCGTGTCAAACCTTGCATCAAGCCACCAGCAATGGCCAGGCTTGCTCCTACTACAGCAGCAATCACTGTCCGTGGCACTCGACTCGTCTGAATAATGAGATGCTCGTTTGAACCGTTAAAATGGAAGAAAGAATCCCACACCGTTTGAAAGGTCATATTCTTGAATCCAAACATGATACTTGCCAACATCAATCCCAAAACAAGCAAAGCACCTATAACCAATCCGATTATTTTTGATATCCGCGTATGTAAAATCTCTCTCACTTTCTGTCACCTGACTTCCATTTACACATAAAACCATTCTCAGTCTATTAAATCTTTTCCTTTATTGTCAATGAAAATCATTATCACATTTTTGATTGACAACGATTATCACTATTTGTATATTAGGTAATGAAAATCATTATCAAAAACAACAAAGGGGATACAGAAAATGTTGAAGCGTCATCGTCTGTTCGGCCTTTTTACTCTTCTTATGGTTTTCTCTCTGATCGTTGCTGCCTGCAGCTCTGCACCAGGCGCAGACTCATCCAAAAGCGAAGCCCAAAAAGGGAAAACGCGTACAATTGAACACGTCATGGGTAAAACAGAAGTGCCAGAAACCCCAAAACGTGTAGTGGTTCTCACCAATGAAGGAATCGAGGCTCTTCTCGCATTGGGAGTAAAACCAGTGGGTGCAGTAGAAGGATTTACGGGTGGATGGTATCCTCACATTGCCAAAGAGATGGAAGGCGTTACTTCGGTGGGGACAGAGCATCAGCCCAATTTGGAAGCGATCGCCAAACTGAAACCGGATTTAATCATCGGAATGAAAATGCGGCAAGAAAAAGTGTACAAACAACTTTCAGCCATCGCACCCACCGTCTTCAGTGATAAACTTCGCGGAGACTGGAAAGAAAACTTCAAACTCTATGCAAAAACGGTGAATAAAGAAGCAGAAGGGCAAAAATTAATCGCTGCGTTTGATAAAAAAGTGGAAGAAGTAAAGAAAAAAGCGGGGGACCTGACCAAGAAAAAAATCTCCATCGTTCGTTTTATGCCTGGTAAAGTACGGATTTATCAAGGAGATACCTTCACAGGTGTTATCTTCAAACAGTTAGGCTGGGCACGTCCAGAATTACAGGCGAAAAATGAATTCGCTGTGGAAGTCACTCGTGAACGGATTCCAGATATGGATGGCGACATCCTCTTATACTTCACTTATACACCGAAAAAAGATGGAGATTCTGCTTTGAAATTGGAAAAAGAGTTTACGAACGACCCCTTGTGGAAAAACTTGAATGCAGTCAAAAATCAACAAGTATTTAAAGTGGATGATATTATCTGGAATACCGCTGGCGGAATCAAAGCAGCAAACCTGATGCTTGATGAACTCAGCAACAAATACATTCCACAATTTAAAAAGTAATCCGCTTCCTCCCATCCCATACCACTTCCAAATAAAAGGCATCTCTTGTTTTATACAAGGGATGCCTTTTTCCATTCACCTAAATCTTCCATCCATGTCTTTTTTTATTTGAGACATACTAACATAACAAATGATAACGATATTGGTGATGGTATGAACAAGAAATGGATCTCCTCACTGTGTCTCGGAATATTACTTATATCTACCTGTTCTTTTTTAGACAGTGCACATGCCAAAAACGAAAACCCTGACATGCTCAGGAAACATATGTTTGAGACAATGCAAAACCTGACAGGCATTCCCTGGTACTATTTGGCAGCCATGAATCAATATGAAAAAAATGTTGCCCGTCTTGCCAAAAACAAACCAAAGCAAACAGGGCTGATCTCCATTCAGGTTCCTTCCTATCTATGGGCTGGAAAAGCCAATCCCTATCTTGATGATATGAAACCTGCCTCGATTCACTTTTTTTCAGGTATGGGTAAAGATGCTAACGGGGATGGTCTGGCCAATCGCCAGGATGATCTCGATCTTCTTTATTCTGTTTCTCTCTATCTACTGAAGCAGGGTACGACTGAAACAAACATACGTGAACAATTATGGCAATACTACCAGCATCCGATAACCGTCGATATTATTACTCACATCGCCAAAATTTTCTTGAAATACAATCGGATCGATTTAGACGAATATACTTTTCCCATTCCACGTCCCTATTCTTATAGCTATCGCGATACGTGGGGTGCGGGACGCGGTTGGGGTGGCAGGAGGATCCATGAAGGTACAGACATTTTCGCCGGCTATGGAACGCCTGTCCTCAGTACATGTTATGGGTATGTAGAGTTGATGGGATGGAATCGCTTTGGTGGTTGGCGGATTGGCATTCGTGATATCCATAACAACTACCACTATTTTGCTCATCTGGCCGGATTTCGCAAAGGGTTGAAACAGGGAGACATCGTTAAGCCCGGCGAACGAATTGGCACAGTGGGATCAACCGGATATGGACCTCCTGGGACTGCCGGAAAGTTTCCGCCTCACTTACATTATGGATTGTACAAGTTTAATGGGCGAAATACCTATTCAATTGATCCATATCCGTCACTCAAAAAATGGGAAAGACAAACCTTGAAAAAGAAGAAAGGAAACCAGCTAAAATAGAAAACAGCATGGAATCGGTACACTCAATTGAATGGATAATCATATTTCATGATTTCTGTTATCTTATTCCTGATTACGTGTTTTTTCAGCCACTGAACTAAACTTAAAAAAGGCTACTGGATGATCCCCAGCAGCCTTTTTTATTATTATTCATTCTATTCAGATGATTGATTGAGATGGGATTTTCTTCGAGAGTACAGGAAATAGATAACGATTCCAATCACCCACCAAACGAGGAAACGAATCCAGGTTTCCAATGGTAAGCCAAACATGAGAAAGAGACAGAAAATGACTGCGAGAGTAGGAATAGAGAAAATGGCTAGACCAGGTTTGGACGGAATTCCTGGACAACGGAATTTCCGCTCCAGATTGGGTTGGGTAAATCGAAGCACAATCACTGCAATCGAAATCAGCACGAATGCCGCCAAGGTTCCCAAGTTAACCAGCTCAGCCAGCTTATCTAATGGAAAGATTGCCCCCAACAGTCCACAAGCTATTCCATAGATCCAGGTTGCTTTATATGGCGTTTGATACTTTGGATGGACAGTGGAGAAAAATTTGGGCAGCAATCCATCACGGGACATGGCGAAACCGATCCGGATTTGTCCATAGAGCATAACCAGCATGACGGTCATCATCCCGATCACAACACCGAGGTCGATAATACCAGCAACCCAATCCTGCCCCACAAATTTCATCACATAAGATACAGGAGCCGCTTGTCCCTTGAAATTCGTAAATGGCATAGCTCCGGTAACAATCAGAGTTACAATGATATAGAAAATGGTACAGATCCCCAGGGACCATAAAATTCCTCTGGGCAGATCCTTACCGGGATTCCGTGTTTCTTCAGCTGCTGAACTTACAGCATCAAATCCCAAATAAGCAAAGAACACGACGGATGCGGCTGCCCAAACACCACTAAATCCAAAGGGCATAAATGGGGTCCAGTTGTCCGGTTTTACATAGGCCACACCAACCAGGACGACAAGAACAACGACTGCCAATTTTAACCATACCATGATGTTGTTAACCCATTTTGATTCACGCACACCAATCGAAAGTAAAAAAGTGATAATCATAACAATCAGAAACGCTGGCAGATTAAAGTACGTACCTTGTGCTGTGTCAAATGCTCCCGTCAAGGCTTTCGGTAATTCAATGCCAAATCCACTTAAAAATGATTGGAAGTAACCGGACCATCCACCCGATACCGTACTCACCGCCAGCATATACTCGAGCATCAAATCCCAACCAATGACCCATGCCAGAAACTCACCCAATGTGACATACGTATAGGTATAAACAGATCCAGAAATAGGAACCATGGAAGCAAATTCAGCATAAGCAAAAGCACTGAGAGCACAAGCAATTCCGGCAATGATAAAGGAAAGAACCAGTCCCGGTCCAGCTGTTAATGCCCCTTTTCCTGTCAGCACGAAAATCCCTGTTCCAATAATGGCTCCAATTCCCAAAAAAGTGAGGTCAAATGCGGATAAATCGCGGCGAAGCGGAATTCCTCCAACTCCTTCTTCTCTTTGCTTCAATAAAGTGCTTACACTTTTCCTCCTGAAAAGATCCATCTAACTACCTCCTTTTTTGATTGATGAAGAAATAGATATTTCCATAATTTCAGAAAATATCTATTTCATATTTGTAAAGATATAATAGCATAAATGAATGGAGAATTGAATATAAAAATTCACTTTTTATTAATAAAAACAACGATTTTAACGGGAATTTATATTATAAAATATTATTTTATACATAATATTAAAACAATAAGTTCACCCACTTTTAAAAAGGGGTGAACTTTTTTTGGTTGATTCATTTACGTCCCAGAGCTTCTAAAATAGCGTCTGGCTGTAAACCATGGATCGCCTGATTTCCCACAACCGTTACGGGTACGCCTAAAAATCCCATCTTTTTCACTTCTTCCAGGTAAGCAGGATTTGATCCACAATCTCTTACTTCATACTCAATTTGGTAATCAGACAAAAATCGCTTTAATACGTTACACTCGATACAATGCGGTTTCGAGTAAACAATCACTTTCATTCGAACTTCTTCCCCCTTTTCCCTTATTATATCTTTTTTCTTCCGCTATAATAGGACTAGAATTTGATGAACGGGAGAGATGACATTGCATAAGAATTTACGATCTTTTATCGAACAACTCAAACAGGAAAAGGATTTGGTAGAAATTGATGCACCTGTTGACCCCAATCTTGAACTGGCTGAAATCCACCGACGAGTCATTGCGGAAGAAGGACCTGCTCTGCTCTTTACCAATATTCGCGGGAGCCATTTCCCGGTTATCACTAATTTATTTGGTACTCCACGCCGAGTAGAACTCGCTTTTGGCCCCCGTCCGGAACAGTTGATGAAGCAAATCGTTCAGCTCATGCCTAAGTTAATGCCCCCGAGTCCAAAAGCTTTATGGGGTGAACGAAAGCTCATCAGCGATTTATTCCGAATTGGCCTAAAGCCTGTTTCCAGGAACAAGGCGCCTGTGTTGGAAAAACAGCAAACCAGGGTTGACTTGACCAAACTTCCGGTCATCACATCCTGGCAAGAAGATGGCGGGCCCTTTATCACACTCCCATTGGTTTACACCGAACATCCGGTCACCCATCAGCATAATCTGGGCATGTATCGCATGCAAATCTTTGATGAAAAAACAACCGGAATGCACTGGCAAATCCACAAAGGCGGCGGGTTCCATTACCATGAAGCGGAACAGCGCAATGAGCCCTTGCCTGTTCGGGTTTTTCTAGGGGGACCACCTGCACTCATCGTATCCGCCATTGCTCCGGTTCCTGAATTTTTGCCTGAACTTTTACTGGCTTCCCTGCTATTGGGAGAAAAATTACCTGTGGTCAAAGAAGGACAAGGATACCCCATCGTAGCTGAAGCAGAGTTTGTTCTTTCTGGAAAGGTATTGCCACACGAGCGTCGGCTTGAAGGGCCTTTTGGAGACCACTATGGTTACTATTCTCTGGCTCATGAATTCCCTGTTTTCCATGTTGAAAGTATCCATCACCGCAAAGATGCCATTTACCCTGCTACTGTCGTTGGAAAGCCAAAGCAGGAGGACTACTATTTAGGCGAGTTTCTGCAACGTCTTCTTTCTCCAGCCTATCCGATGGCCATGCCAGGTGTCCGTGATCTATGGGCTTATCCAGAAACAGGTGTTCATGCTCTGGCTGCTGCCGTTGTACGCGAAAGCTATAAACGGGAAGCCCTTGCCAATGCCTTCCGTATTCTAGGTGAAGGTCAATTAACCCTCACCAAGTTTTTAATCATTACGGATCAGCCCACTCCTCTCGAAGATTTCAAACGTCTTTTTGAGCTCATCATGGAGCGATTTGATCCGGCAACCGACCTGTTTATCTTTAACCATACTTCGATGGATACACTTGATTACACCGGTCGCCGGCTCAATCATGGCAGTAAAGCGATACTGGTCGGAACAGGCGAACCGATTCGTGATTTGCCATCCCATTTTGAGGGACCTGATATGGATGGGGTTCGAAAAGCAGCGATATATTGCCGAGGAGCTCTGGTTCTGGAAACATCCCCCTTTACAGAACGCCCTGAGCTCGCCCAGGAACTGCTGGATCACTATGGTGATCAGTTACAGCAATGGCCTTTTATCTTCCTGGTTGACGATATTCAAGCAGCTTCCGGTCAAACCCCGTTTTTATGGACCATCTTTACACGTTTCGACCCAGCCCATGATATCTACGCTCGTACGGATTTGGTGCGCCATCATCCGAGCTACCGTTTCCCCATTCTGGTCGATGCACGTATGAAACCAGGATATCCTGATGAGCTGGAAGTAGATCCGAAAATCAAAAAGCTGGTCGATGAGCGCTGGAAAGAATATTTTCCAAGATCATGAAAGGGCATCCCTCAGGGGGTGCCTAAGTTTTAGCAAGAAGGGAATATAGGAGATATGATGATTATTAAGAAAAGAGATGAGGAGGACATGGCAAATTCTTTTCCCAAACATCTTCCAAAAGACGCACATCCAGAGAATAAGCTCTTGTTTCACACGCTAAAACAATATCTCCCTCCCGATTATCTGGTTTTTTACCAACAAACTCTATTCGGTTACCAACCCGAATTCACGATTATCGGTCCGGATTTGGGGTTGATTGTATTGGAAGTGGAACATCTGTCCCATTTATCAACCTGGTATCCACCCTACTCACTCATGCATCCAAATACAGTCATTATTACTCCAGCACTGCTGCGAGCTCGAAACTACGCTTGCCAAATCAGCCACTCTCTTCAGCAAAAAATACAACACACACAAGGATCGTCTTCTTTTTCCTTTCCATATGGTTACGGCATTGTGTTCACTCAACTGTATCAAGAAAACTTGAAACAAAAAGGATTAGCTTCTTTACTTCATTGTCCCTATGTGCTAACGCGTGATGATATTGATCCATGCTCCCGTTCTTTTTCCAGTGAAGCTTTGCTTCAATGCCTGAAAAAATTAATTGCGAATCCGTGTCCCATTTCTGTTTCGCTGCTCTCTTATATCATGAAAACAGCTTTGCTTCAGGTAAACACAAAAGATCCCCTGATGAATTAAGCTTCATCCAAGGGGATCTTCTACTTATCTTGGCAGTTGCTCCAAGCGCTGGTAAATTTGCTCTTCTGTTAACCCATTGGCACTAATGACAGGACAGTTTTGCACAATATCCTGCATGCCCATCACATTCTCATCAACACCAGAAATGACAATGGCATCATATTGGGCCTGTTCTGCATTATTGCCATTGGCCTGGCCCAAGGTTTCCACCTGATAACCTTGTCGACTCAAGTATTCTTGTACATTTGAAAGATTGGCTTCTACAGCTACTCGTTTCAAAGTCAACACCTCCAATAAGAGTGTGCAACCAAATAATCCAGTTTATACAAAAAAATGACCCCCCACCTGGATCGGTAAGGGATCGGTGATAGACCATCCTGCCATACCATATAAACATTAATCCAAAATTTCACCAATGATTCCGCCAATTCCACTGCCACTGCTTTTTTCGCCATCTTCGCCAGCTGCCTGTGCAAATATACGGCTGACCAAACGATTAAATGGAAGTGACTGAATCCAGACGGTACCTGGACCTCTCAGTGTTGTAAAAAACAAGCCTTCCCCACCAAAAAGTGCTGTCTTCACATCTCCCACAAATTCCGTTTGGTATTGTACATTTCTTGTCATGGCGACAAGGCAGCCAGAATCTACACGAATAATTTCATCGGGAAACAGGACTTTTTTATAAATGGTTCCACCTGAATGGATAAAAGCGAGCCCATCTCCTTCCAGTTTCTGCAAGATGAAACTTTTCCCTGTGAAAAATTTCCGGGCCATTTTTTGTTGAAATTCAATTCCCACAGATACGCCTTTCGCTGCACAGAGAAAAGCATCCTTTTGGCAGATAATTTTGCCCCCCAATTCAGCCAAATCCATGGGGACGATTTTGCCTGGATACGGGGCTGCAAACGAAACATGCCTTTTCCCCTGGATCGCTGTATTGGTAAAGAGGGTCATAAACAACCCTTCTCCCGAAAGAAGACGTTTTCCAGCACTAAACAATTTACCAAACAGACCACTGCTGGCTTGGCTACCATCACCAAAAATGGTTTCCATCTGGATATCGTTTTCCATCATCATTAAGCTTCCTGCTTCAGCGATCACACTTTCACCGGGATCCAATTCAATTTCCACAAATTGCATATCTTCACCATAAATACGAAAGTCAATTTCGTGAGCATTTTTCACAAGCAGTCACATCCTATGCAAAAGGTTCTCAACTATTTATATATTACCTTTTTATCTTGAATAATTGTACTTGTTCTCATAAGTTTTTTCTCTACTTTGCAATTGAATGATTGAGATCACTGACTTACAGATTTATTCCCGACCGAATCTT
The DNA here is from genome assembly GCF_900114055.1 of Thermoflavimicrobium dichotomicum. Taxonomy (GTDB): domain Bacteria; phylum Bacillota; class Bacilli; order Thermoactinomycetales; family Thermoactinomycetaceae; genus Thermoflavimicrobium; species Thermoflavimicrobium dichotomicum. The sequence continues at coordinate 318,974 of NZ_FORR01000002.1, forward strand.
AAGTCCCCAAAAAAATAATCCTGCCTAACACCAATTCACTTAGGCAGGATATTCTTGCTTACTGTTTCATTCTGGGATCAAAAATGTCACGCAATCCATCTCCCAACAAGTTGAAGCCAAGAACGGTTAACATGATGGCTAAACCTGGGAAAATCATGGTCCAGGGTGCTGTCTGGATAAAGGGACGAGAATCTGACAACATGGTTCCCCACTCCGGCTCCGGTGGCTGTGCCCCAAGCCCCAGGAATCCAAGGGCTGCCGCTTCAATAACGGCGGTAGCAAAGCTGAGTGTTCCTTGCACCATAATCGGCGTCCAGCAGTTTGGCAAAATATGGTGGAAAAGGATCCGGCTATTTTTCATTCCGATCGCTCTGGCAGCCAGAATGAAATCTTCTTCTTTCACTCTTAGCACACTCGAACGCATCAGACGTCCAAATGTAGGAATATTAATAATCGCAATGGCAATCAAGGCATTGTTGAGCCCGGGTCCCAAGATTGTTACAATCGCAATCGCCAGCAAAATGCCTGGAAAAGCGAGTAGAATATCAAAGAATCGGGAAATAATGGTATCTCGCCATCCGCCATAAAAACCAGCAATCAATCCCAGAAAACTGCCAAACACAATAGAACCCGTCACTGCAAAAAATCCAACCCACAAGGAAATCCGAGCACCATAAATCACGCGTGTAAAAACATCTCTTCCCATTTCATCGGTACCAAACCAGTGCTCGGCCGACGGTGCCTGATTCAGATCATCGGATCTGGCTGAATACTCATAAGAAGTAAGAACCGGTGCCAAAATGGCAATCAAGATAAGCAAAAGAATAATAATACTGCCAATAAGAGCTGAACGGTGGCGAATAAATGCCCGCATAAACTCTTTCCAGGGTTTCTCGTCTTCCACATGATTTGGTTGGATCTCTACCTTCGCTGTGTCTGTTTGCATATCATTCTCTGCTACTTCAAATGTAGAAAGACCTTCTACATTTCTTCCGCAAAGTAGCAGGGGTGACACCTCCTTTTCACTCGAACGGAAGATGTGTTATTTTCGACCATACTGAATGCGTGGATCAATCCAGGCATAAATCAAGTCAACAAGCAAGTTGATTAAAACAAACATCGTCGCTACTACCAAAATCCCTGATTGAACAACGGTATAATCCCGTTCACTGATCGCTGTATATAAGTAGCGACCAATTCCAGGCCAACTGAAAATGGTTTCTGTAAGTACGGCTCCACCCAGCAATAGACCCAGTTGCAATCCAATCACCGTCAATACTGGAATGGCTGCGTTTTTCAGCGTATGTTTGTATACAACCCAAAATTCAGAGAGTCCCTTTGCCCGTGCCGTACGAATATAATCCGAACGCATGACTTCCAACATGCTTGAACGTGTAATTCGAGCAATGATGGCCATTGGTACTGTTGCCAAAGCAACTGCAGGCAGGATCAGATGTTTGACAACATCCCACAACACTTCGGTATCTCCATAAATCAGAGTGTCAATGACATAAAAGTGTGTAATGGGTACCATCTGAATTCGTGGGTCCATGCGGCCATTGGAAGGGAGCCAATCCAATGTTTGTGCAAATAGCCACTGTTCCATCAAACCCAACCAGAATACAGGAATCGAAATCCCGATGAGAGCAATCACCATCGATGTGTAGTCAAACCATGAATTCTGTCGCCATGCCGAAATAATCCCTAAATTAACCCCAAAAAAGACGGCAATGAGCATGCTGGTCAATACCAATTCGGCAGTCGCCGCCAGAAAGGGACCAATCTCTTCAGAAATCGGCCGTTTCGTAATCAGTGACTTACCCAGATCTCCTTGTAAAAGCCCTTTGACATAATCCAGATACTGCTTGTATAACGGTTGGTCCAAACCCAGCTCTTTCCGAATCTCTTCGACCCGTTGTGGGGTTGCTTTCTCGCCCGCAATCGTTTGTGCCGGATCACCAGGTATCAAATGAACAACTGCAAATGTGATAATGGACATACCAATAAGAACCGGAATTAACATCAACAATCGGCGTACTGTATAGGCAAACATTTTTCGTCTCACCTACCATTCTTTCCACTCTTTGTACATACAAAGTGGCATTGCACAAAGAAAGCAATGCCACTTTGCGAAGCTGTTAATTTTTCTTCTCAACAGATACTTTGTGTAATTTATAGGTACTTGTTGGATGTGGGAAGAACCCTTTGATTTCAGCTTTTCCAGCAATCGGTACTGTCGCATGTACGAGTGGCACCCATGGAGCGTCCTGTTTAATGATCTCTTGTGCTTTTTTATACAGTTCTACCCTTTTGTTCTGATCAATGCTGCTTTGTGCTTCAACCAGGAGCTTATGCACTTCTTCGCTGGTGTAGTAAGAGATATTGGATGCATCTTTTTCACGTGCATTGTTTTTATCTAACAAGACATACAGGAAGTTATCGGGATCTCCATTGTCTCCATTCCAACCATAGAGAGCGAGTTCATGCTCCCCGCTTTTCACTTTTTCCTGGTATGTTTTCCATTCAAAGGTCACGATCTCAACATCGATCCCAATCTTTTTGAAATCTTCTTTTAAGAATTCGGCTACTTTTTTACCGTTTGGCAAGTATGGACGTGGATCTTGTGGTGCATAAAGCTTCAATTTCAGGCCTTTCTCAAAACCGGCTTCTTTCAATAGTTGTTTTGCTTTATCCAGGTTAAATTCATAATCTTTCACATCTTTGTTATAGCCAAGCATAAAGGATGGATATGGGTTAACGGCTGGTTCAGCCAATCCTGCATAGAAGTTGGAGATAATCCGTTTTTTATCGACAGCATAGTTAATCGCTTGACGTACTTTTGGATTGTCCAGCGGTTTTTTCTTCATATTAAAGGACAAGTAAGCGACATTCATCCCTTGCTGTTTAAACAATTGCAACTTCTTGTCTTGTTGCACTTGTGCGACATCGCTTGGGTTCATTCCATCCATAATATCGATATCGCCCGATTTCAATGCTGTAAAGCGAGCAGCGTTATCTGGGATGGATTTGAAAATCAGTTTGTCGACTTTTGGATATCCTTTATCCCAATAGTCAGGGTTTTTCTCCAAGGTAATCGTATCGTTCTTTTTCCACTCTTTAAATTTAAACGGACCTGTACCTACTGGGTTTTCATTAAATTTTTCGGGATCTTTTTTGATCGCTGTTGGTGAACCAATCGCAAATGGTGGCATTGCCAGGTTTGCAAGGAAAGGACCAATTGGCCGATTGAGCTCAAATTTCACGGTATAATCATCCACTTTGGTGACTGCTTTAATGACATGGTCTTTATCACCCTTATATCCACCGAACATATCTGGATAGTAGGTGAATTCGCCACCTTTGTGTTGAGGATGATTCTTGTCCATCCAGCGTTCAAAGTTAAACACTACTGCATCCGCATTAAATGGTGTACCATCATGGAATTTCACATTTTTCCGGAGATGGAAAGTCCATACTTTTCCATCTGGAGAACTCTCCCATTTTTCGGCCAAACCAGGTTGAATCTCCGTGTTTTCATCTTTGTATTGGACTAATGTATCATAAATCATGCCAGTTACTTTGAGCGACTCACCATCGGTCACCTGAATGGGATCCAGCTTTTTCGCATCAGCACCGCGACCATAAATCAATGTGGTTCCGGTGTCTTTTTTAATTCCCCCGCCACCGGAATTACAAGCGACGAGTACCATGGATAATAAGAAGACCATTGCTAGAGCCAATGTCCAAAAAGGCTTTTTTCTCACTTTATTTACCTCCTTGATCTTTTTATTTTCAAAAATGAATGCCTCTTTTTATATCCGTTGTCACCTTCCACCTCCTTTATTGAATCAAATGGCATGCGACAAAATGACGGTTTCCTTTATCCACAAAAGCGGGTCTTTCTTTTTTACATACATCCATGACATACGGACAACGTGGATGAAAAGCACATCCTTGTGGCGGATTCTCCGGGCTTGGTACATCCCCTTGCAAGATAATGCGTTCCCGTTTTGCCTCTGGATCCGGAATCGGGACTGCGGAAAGCAAAGCTTGCGTATAGGGATGCAATGGATTGTCATAGAGCTCATCCCGATCCGCCAATTCTACCATCCGACCCAGATACATCACGCCTACTCGATCACTGATGTGCTTGACTACACTCAGGTCGTGAGCAATAAAGATATAAGTCAGGCCAAATTGCTCTTGCAGATCCTCCATCAAATTGAGTACTTGCGATTGAATGGAAACATCCAGGGCAGATACAGGTTCATCCGCAACAATCAGTTTGGGTTTTGTGGACAAAGCCCGTGCAATCCCGATCCGTTGCCGCTGTCCACCACTGAACTGGTGAGGATAACGGCTCGCATGATGCTTGTCCAGACCAACTACTTGAAGGAGTTCCAATACTTGTTCTTTTCGCTCTTTGTCATTGCCAATACCATGAACAATGAGCGGTTCTTCCAGGATATCACTTATCTTCTTGCGCGGATTAAGCGATGCAAACGGGTCCTGGAACACCATCTGCAAATCCCGACGTGCCTGTCGCATCTCTTCCTGACTCAGCTTTAACAAAGATTTGCCCTCAAACTCCACTTCTCCTGACGTCGGCTCGTACAAGCGCAAGATGGTTCGGCCTGTCGTCGATTTTCCACATCCGCTCTCGCCTACAAGACCGAGTGTTTCCCCTTGATACACATCAAAACTGACCTGATCAACCGCACGAACCTCACCCACTTTTTTGCCAAAAAGCCCGCCACGAATTGGAAACGTTTTCACCAAATCATGAACTTTCAACAGTGGCGTTTGTTGCGTTTGTTTCTCCATTGTTGCCGCTTCCCTCCTTTGCCTGATGTAACCAACAGCGGCTTAGATGTCCTTTTTCTGTTTCCAATAGTTCCGGTTTTTGACTCCAACAATGATCCATGACATACTCACACCGAGGAGCAAAGCGGCAGCCTTGAGGCATTCGAAGAGGATGAGGAACCTGTCCCGGAATTGAATAGAGACGTTTTTCATTCCCATCCAGTTTTGGAATCGATTTCAACAATCCTTGTGTATAGGGATGGGTTGGATTTTTAAATAAATGACAGCAGTCCGCTTCCTCTACGACTTGTCCGGCATACATGACAATGACACGATCGCACATTTCGGCAACCACACCCAAATCGTGGGTGATCAGCAAGATCGATGTTCCATACTCCTTATTGAGTGATCGCATCAAATCAAGGATTTGTGCCTGAATCGTCACATCCAGAGCAGTCGTCGGTTCATCCGCAATCAGCAGACGAGGATTTAACACCATCGCCATGGCAATCATCACACGCTGTCTCATCCCACCAGACAGTTGGTGAGGATATAGGTCGAGAATCCCTTTACGCTTGATTCCCACCTTTTCCAGCATGCTTAAGCTCATGGCCTGCGCTTCTTTTTTGGAGCATTTTTTATGAATTCGAATGGCTTCCACCATTTGATCGCCAATGGTAAATAAAGGATTCAATGATGTCATTGGCTCCTGGAATATCATGGATATATCTTTTCCACGAATCTTGCGCATTTGTTTGTTCGTCCAGTGCGTAATATCCTGACCTGCAAATCGGATTGTCCCTCCCACGATTTTTCCTGGTGGATTGGGGACCAGACCCATCACAGCAAGTGATGTTACACTTTTTCCACAACCCGATTCTCCTACCAGTCCAACAATTTCTCCTTCATTTACCGTAATGTCTACTCCATCAATCGCTTTCACGACGCCTTTGTCTGTAAAAAAGTGCAGCTGTAACTCCGATATCTCTAGAACAGATTGGCTCATAAGAACACCTCAAACAAAGAAAAAATAAAATAACCCAAAGATAAGTTCTATATATTTAATATAAATACTTCTATATTTTATATCAAGTTCGCCATTCAGATAAAAATTCCTTTTTAAAATCTAAAATAAATAAAGATGACTTGGTTAATGAAGATAATTAGGACTAAGTGCGAAGATTTTATTTCCTCTTATTACCGAAAAACAGGAATAAATTGGATTTTTCATGTGAAAAAGGCGTTCTGTTTTCTGTGAAGTAAAGGGATGGGTTCCTTACGAGATGACTGTGACAGTACAAAAGTCGTCACGGAAGAAGAAACCCATCCCAAAGCGCGGTAGAAACATATCCATATTTTCAGAATTATTGAGGCTGCTCTACAAACCCGGGATTCCTTTTCCAGTTGAACGACTTCTTGCTCGTTTTTATAGAGCGGGAGTAAAACGGAAAAGGAAAACCGGCATATAACGGATATTTTGTCAACAAGATGTATCGATTATTTTTCTTTTTGCTTGAGCGAAGGTTGTGCAGGAGCAGGAGGTGGCAGCATCGGTGAAGGCGTTCCGCCTTTTTTCTCGCCATTTGCACCATTGTAAAAGTAGTATTGCGGTACATCCCCGACTAAAAGCGCTTGCACAATGGGATACTCGGATTCGACTGTCATCACCTCTTCTGAAAAGGGAACCAGTACGCCCATTTCTACTCGAACATGCATATTCAACGTGACCATCACCATGTTAATCCCTTGAGACTCCGATTTGGGAATGAGTGTCACCTTTGGCGCACCTTTTGGCCATATCTCTAGCGGAATATAAGGACCATGATCAGCAAAAAGTTCACTTTGCCAAATTTGGCCCAAACTGATTTCAATCGGCCGGTCCTTGAGTTGCTTCAGTTTCTTATAAATGCCTGACACCGCATGGGTATAAATATCTGCTTGAACTTTTGAATCAATTTGTATAAATGAAGTTTCCCCATTCTGCTTTTTTTCCACTTTCACCAGTTGATTGAGGTCATTCCCCAGCTCCTTTTGCTTTTCAATCCCTTCTAAAATGGCTTCCTGAGCAATTTTTTTCACTTCTGTTTTTGCCATATGTATCATAACTGGATGAAGATTTGTTTCGATCATGTTCAAAAACCAGAAAAATATCATGATCACCAATACACTGAGAAAGAGAAGGACGATATATCGTTTGCGTATAAATCGACTCATCTTCCTCTTGCGTACCATTTTCCGTCGAAAACGCACGGGACGATCCCCCCTTACATTAAACCTATGCGAAATCTACTATCAATTTGAGCAAAATATGATACAATCGATGGGAAATGGAGGGATCAACATGAAACCGGCAATCGATCTAACTCGCTACGTATCCAATTTAGATAAAAATGTTTATGCGATTTTCAATTTGCCAGAAGAAGTGATTGCGGTCATCTTTGCCTATGTAAGTCGCAGTCCAGCCAGTTTTCGTGAAAACCTGGCAAAATTACTGGCAGACAGCGAGTTAGCGACCAACCTGCACAGTAGTAATTCAGCTACAGCCTATTCCAAAAAAGCGGCCCGATTTCACGAAAAATGGGTTGTTGGCTATGGACATAGCAGTGTAGCAGAACACGCTGTCGCTCACATCGGCATTGAAAAAATCAGTCGACTCGCATCCGCTGAACTGGAACTGGCCAATACCTTTAACAGCTTTACCGAATACAGTCAGAGATACCAACGCCCCAAACGTGGGGATTTTTATATACCTCAAGAACTGGAGCAAGCTCCTGAACTAAAGAAGGCCTATATCCAATTCAATGAAAAAGCTTATGACATTTATGAAGATATCATGGCAGGGCTCACTCGGTATTTGCTCCAGACCATTCCAAAAGAAGAGAACGAATCAGATCAACGCTTCCAACTTCGAGTTGAAAAAATTGCCTTTGAAGATGCACGATATGTGCTTCCATTAGCTACCTTGACCAATCTTGGAATGACAGGAAATGGACGGGCTTTGCGAGATACGTTGGTTCGTCTGCTATCGAGTGCTTACACGGAATGTCACCATTTGGCCCATGAGTTGGAACAGGAAATTTCGAAAGTGATTCCTACCTTATTGAAATACGTTAAACCCAATGAATATCTCATCGAAACCAGGAAAAAACTGCAGCAGCAATTTCAGCAAGTCCTGCCAACAGGAACTGCAAACACAACAGGGCCTCAAGCACGCTTTATTCATATGCCGGATTATCGTACCGTCTTAACCCAGCTCGCTACTTACCTGCTACTGACCGAACATCCCTATTCCCTGGAAGAGGCTGAGGTGATCGCTCAGCAGTACAGCATGGAAGAGCTGGAACAAATCGCTACCCATTCGTTATCTGCATTACGCTTCTTCGATAATCCTGTAGATGAGCTCGGACACCTTACTTACCGGTTTGAATGCAAAATATCAGAAGCCAACTGGCATCAACTTCTCCGCCATAATCGAAAAACGCATTTTACCTACACGAAGCCAACCACTCGGTTAGGATATACCATTCCTCCCCATATCCGGGAAGCAGGCTTGACTTCTGTATTTGTTGCGCTAATGGAAGAAGCGGAACAAATCGTACATCAAATAGAAAGCTTTGAGCCAACCATCGCTGCTTATGCAGTGACAAATGCCCATCATCGTCAAGTGGTTGCTACGGTAAGTTTGTGGGAGCTCTATCACCTGATCAATCTTCGTACGTCCCCAGAAGCCCAATGGGATATTCGCCATACTTTCAATCAGATTTATCAAGTGTTAAAGGATCAACATCCGGTTCTCGCTCAATTTGCGAAAAGAAGGCAATAACAATCGATGAAACCAGATGGCAGGGAAGCAATTCACAACTAAGATCAAGGATCTTGCGATTCCCTGCCTTATCTTCCTAGAGAAGCAGCAGAGAATTCTTACGCAACTTCCAGAGAAGAGGGAAACAAACGATTTTCAAGGTCGATGTCTAAAAATATTCTAGAATATCCTGAAAATATGGATACATTCCTCCCGCGCTTCGGCATGGGTTCCTTCCCCCGTGACGACTTCTGTACCATCAGTCACACCGTAAAGAACCCATCCTCCGTTTTATAGAAATCAGAACTGATGGTTCTGCTCGTTAACATGTGGATCTGTTAACAGACCCGGCATTTAACGGAAACTTAGCCCATAAGCAGAAAAAATATTCCTTTCTTGGGTTTCTATTCTATTCACTTATTATATTTTTCAATATAATAAAAGTAGAATGAATTTACGAACAAAAAATATCCCTGATTATCGGATATAAATGGAAGGAGTATCAAAATGGAGGTGAAATCTCCTTGACCAAGTTAATCATTGATCCTGGACATGGGGGAAACGACTCCGGTGCAGTTCATGAAAATAATCAGGAAAAAAATTTTACCTTGGATATCTCGCAACGTATCTGTGATTATTTACAAAATCACTACATCGTGGACATTTTGATGACTCGTACGACCGACGTATACCTCAGTCTGGCAGAACGAACCGACTTCGCCAATCACCAGCAAGCAGATTATTTTATTTCCATTCACATCAATGCTGGCAATGGAACTGGATGGGAAAGCTATATATGGGACGGACCGCTTGATCAGGAAACCATCGATGCGCAAAATACGATTCATTCTACAATCATGAATAGGATTGGACCGACATATGGAGTGATCGATCGTGGCAAAAAACGGGCAAACTTTCATGTTTTGCGTGAAACGACGATGCCAGCCATTCTGTTGGAAAACCTCTTTATTGACTCTGAAAACGATCTCAATCTATTGCTCAATGATCAGTTTATCGATGACTTATCCCATGCGATTGGTGAAGGGTTAGCCAAAGCTTTATCATTGCCCCAAAAAAGTTAATGTGCATAAACAGCAACAACTCAGAATCCATTTGACTCTGTCATGAAAGAAGTTATGATCCATGGTGAAAACATGGTACCTGGTTCAAGCTGGTGACAAATAGAAACTGGAAAAAAGAACAGGAACAGGAGTATTTCAGATGTTTTCATAATTTATGAATCATTGGCACGGTGGGGAAAAAATTTTTTCCGCCACTCTTTTTCATTTACGTGGCAAAAAACGTGATTTTCCTGTCATAATTTCTTCATAGCATGTTGTTTCACCAAGGGCCCTTTCTTCTGCTGGAATGCGGACAAAAAGCAACAGAACCAGATTGATGATCGAAGCGATCCATGCAGTCAGGTAGGCACCCATGGCCAACGGAAGGGTTACAAATTCAATGATAACGGCTACATAATTGGGATGACGTAAATAGCGATAAGGACCTTTTGCAAGCGGGACATGTCCTGGAACCACCCATATCCTTGTATTCCAATAGGGTCCCAAGGAATGTATACACCACCATCGTAATCCTTGCGCTAACATAAAGCCAAGAAAGGGAAGCCACCACCAAGAAGGTGAAGCAGCATGCAATATCTCTTTTTCCAAAAGCATACCAGCAAAAAATAAAACATGAACAGCAACCAAAAGCGGATAGTGTTTTCGGCCAATCTCATATCCACCTTGCTCTTTGATCCATGCTGCATTTTTTTTTGCCAATAACAGTTCAACACATCGCTGGATCACAACAAGCCATAATACATACTCAAACATGACACGCTACCTCCTCATCCCAACACAACAAAGCGAGCTCCGAACTGAATCCTGGACCTAGTGCCGTAACCAGGCCATAACTTCCGTATGGATGACTCTCTTGCAATTCTCTTTCCAATACAAAAAAAACCGTCGCTGAGGACATATTGCCATAATCACGCAAAACGGAATAGGCATGGGTCAATGGATCCCTGGAAATTCCCAATGCTTCTTGGTACGCTTCCAATACCTTTCTTCCCCCAGGATGGGAAATCACATATTGAATATCTCCCAGCTGAAGATTGATTTCCTCTAAAAATTCGTCTACAATCGGTCGCATTTGCTTTCGAACCAAAGTTGGAATATCACGGGAAAAGATCACTTTCAGTCCATCATCTTCCAATTCCCATCCCATGACATCCATGGACTCTGGCCAGATGATACTTTTGGTTGTTACAATACGTGGTCCAAAATAAGGATTACTTTTGCTCCCTGTTACCAAAACAGCTGCTGCTCCATCTGCAAACAAGGAAGTAGCAACCAGATTGCTCTTGGATCGATCATCACGACGAAAGGTCAGTCCACAAAGCTCTAAAGTCAAGAGCAAAACACGCTGAGTGGGAAATGCCTGTACATATTCATAGGCTCGAGCCAATCCAGCTACCCCACCTGCACATCCCAGCCCCCAGATCGGTGTCCTTTTGACATGAGGCTTCATCTTTAAACGGTTAATGAGATGCGCATCAATACTTGGAGTTGCTAACCCTGTTGTTGATACAAAAAGAAAATGGTCAATCTCATGGGGTTGAATGCCGGTCGACTCCAAACATCGTTGAATCGCCTGCTCTCCCAGCTGACAGGCCATTTCTATATAAATTTGATTTCTTTCCTTAAAGCTTCGATCTTCTTCATACCACTCTCTGGGTCTACTGAAATAACGTTGTTCAATTGCTGTATTTTCAAAAATGGAGAGCAATCGGTCGATATGCGGAAATGTATCTTGAAACAACTGCTTGCTGAAATCACGGATTTCTGCTTGATTATATGTATATGGAGGAACAGCTGTTCCTATCGATAGTATCCTTGCCATAATCATTCCTCCATTTAACGGATTTTTTCTTATATTCCCCTTTCCACTTTCATCCTATGCTGGTCATTCTTAAGAGACATTTACTGTAGAAAGGTGAAAAATGATGAAAAACATATTCATTTACTCGATCACCCTAATCATTTCATTTCTCTTGTCTGGCTGTGTCATCAAACAAAAACAGGAACCCACTTCTCCTCATGAAAAAATCGAAGTCCTTACTCCACAAACCGAAACCAAATCATCCAAAGAATTTTCATCTTCCAAACAAGCCAATTGCCACGTGATTGTTGGATCATTCAAGGAACCACAAAATGCTCAGAAACGGGTAAAAGAACTCGAAAGCAAAGGGTTTCACGCTGAGATCATGAAAGTTCAAGTGAACGGAACCACCTGGTATCGAGTAAATACAGGAAGTTACCCTGAGCACTCGCAATGCCAGGATCTGCTCAATCATATAGAATCGGCAGGCTTTGATGGTTTTATTGCTGATGAATAACAAAATAAGCCCTCTATTCACTCTGAGGGCTATTTACGTATTTCAAGACATCATGCATATACATTCGCTTTGTCCACCCATAATACAAACCATAGATCACCATATAAGCAAGCACAGACATCCCATATATATCCCAGATCGGCTTCTTGAATAACGCACTAAACATATGCATGGCCGCAGATGCATGACAGATTCCAACAACAAAGGGAATCGAAAACAAGAGAAAAATTTGAGCCTTCAGTAAAAAAATTCCCTCTTTTTTCCGCATCCCTATTTTGTGAAGCACTACCCACTGCTTCACATCACTTGGTAATTCAGTAAAAATTCGAAAGTAAAGAATGCTTCCTGCACCAAGAAAAAACAACACCCCTATAAACAGGCTGACAAACATCAATGGTGAAAAGATCTCTTTAACCGCTTGATATAATTCATAGGTGCTTTGTACATGATAGGCATCTCCTTTCTTTTCTTTCGCCAATCGATCCAGATCCAGTACCAAGCCCTTTGACTTTTTCCAGTCTGAAAAACGATAAGCATGAATCGTCAGTTGCTGGGAATCGGGTGCCCATTTTTTCAGCTGGTTAAACTGCTGATCCGTAACTACGGCAAAAAATTTGGTTTTTGCATGCTCATTCCAAATCCGATGGACGACATGCTTTACTAACTGAAATGAATTCGTTCGATCCCCGATCTTTACATTTACACGCTTGTTTGATAACGTCTCTACTTTGTCTTTGGCCATTCCACTACTGTCAATAAATGCCATTTCTCCCAAGTGTAATGAGAGGGCATACGTTGCTGGATTTCCCGTCAACCGTTGATAGTCACTTTGGGACATGAGAGAAACCATCTGCTTTTCTTTCTGCATTTGTGCCAGGATCAGAGGAACATGTTCTTCCTGAATGACCTGCAATCCTTGATGTTTAAAGTGCTGCTCCATCTCTTGGGGAGACATCCCCTGAATATTTCCCTCAATACTCAAGTGAAAAGGAGTTTGATCTGTGGCTACTTTTTCCGCTTCTATATAGTAAGTGAAACACACACTCACAGAAGTAAGAACCACGCTGCACAAGATCGATACCATAAATAAAATGCGAGCATTGTCTTTCAACCGAAAGCGCAATTGGGAAAGCAGTATCAGGTTCGTCCCATGGTAAAAAACCGGTTTCTTTTTTTGGAGATAATCAATGATGGCCACGCTAAGCTGAGTAAACAATAATTGGGTTCCGATCAGAACCAATAGAAAAATGAAAACAAATTGTTGTACCAAACTTTTCAGATCCGCCGTCCAAGCCAGAAAATATGCTCCTCCCAGGCAAAGGAGCGATAGAACCACTTTCCACGTAGAAAAAGCAGGTGCTGGTTTTTCTTTTACAGCTTCTCTGAATAAATCCGCAATTGACTGTTTGCGAATGGTAAAGCGGCTCCACCAGGACAATAGACTAAAGATAAGGAGAAATCCAACGATCGTCAGTCCCAGTGCCTGAAAGGAAATAGCAAATGAGATGGGCTCTGTCAAATCCAGGACGACAGACACCAGCAAATAAAAGAGCTTCGAAAAAACGAGACCGAGACATACACCCACTCCAATGGCCAAACAACCGACCATCATATTTTCCCAAAAAATAATGCGTGTTACGTGCTTGACGGACATCCCCAAACATTGTAAAAGTCCCAGGTCATGCTTCCGGTTGCGCAAAAATGCAGACTGGGAGTATCCAATAAAAAGAATCGAAAACAATCCAACCATTCCTTCAACCAAAAACATCAATGCCATAAACTGTTTTGGAATCTCTTTGGATTGCAAGATCGGATGAAACAACAAGGAAGCGTAAAGATAAAACATCCATACAGAAAATGTGCAACTGAGGAAATATGCCAAGTAACTCCTCATATGATGTTTTACATTCTTAAAAGCGAGACTTCGCAAGTTCATAGGATTCTCCCCCCAATGCTGTCGTTACCTGCATAATCTGCTGAAAAAAGGCTTGTCTCGATTCTCCACGCCGGATTTCTGTAAACACTTTCCCATCCTTGATAAAAATCACTCTGTCACAGTAGCTGGCTGTAAAAGGATCATGCGTGACTGTCAAGATGGTGGATTGTTCTTTTTTATTTAACTGCACTAACGATTCCATTAAGGATTTGGCTGACTTGGAGTCCAGATTTCCTGTTGGTTCATCCGCTAAAATCAGGGCTGGAGAATGTACCAGAGCACGAGCTGCCGCTGCCCTTTGTCTCTGCCCACCAGAAACTTCGTAGGGGCGATGGGACAAGACCTGATCAATCCCCAAATATTTAGCCAATTCATTCACCCGCTGTTCCATTTCTGCAATTGGACGTTTTTCCAACACCAGAGGCACCAATATGTTTTCTTTCAATGTCAAGGCATCCAATAAATAAAATTCCTGAAAAATAAAGCCTAATCTTTTACGCCGAAAATCAGCCAATTCATCATCACTCATGTTTGCTACATTTTGTCCTTCTATCCAGATTTCTCCCGAAGTTGGACGATCAATGGTCCCAAGGATCTGTAACAAAGTGGTCTTTCCACTGCCAGATGGCCCCATAATCCCTACAAATTCCCCTTGATGGATTGTTAAATACAAATCCGTTAATGCTTGATAGGTAACCCCTTTAGACTTCTGTCCGTAAATCTTCGACAGATTTTTCGCTTCGAGTATGATCATGTTTCCACTGTTCCTCCTGATCTTTTTCTTGTTATCTATTAGTCTACTGATTTACTTGTTTGACTCCCATTGATTTATCTTTCAAACAGGCGGATGAACCTTTCATTTTTGTCATGATCAAATAAAAAAACCTAACCCTAAGGGTTAGTGGAATAGATGAGGGTAAATGTGGTTCCCTTTCCTTCCTCGGATGTGACAGCAATCTCATGATTTAATGCAGTGAGAACTTTTTTGACCAAATATAATCCCATGCCAGTTGCCTGAGCAAAGCGCCGACCATTCTCCCCTGTAAAGAACGGATCAAAAATGCGGGGTAAATCCTGCTTCGGGATTCCAGGACCTTGATCCTGAATATCCAGTAAAATACGTTGCGATTCCTTATGCAAGCGAAAAGTAAGATAACTGCGTTTCCCCATCTGGGAAGCATACTTTAAGGCATTTTGCACGATTTGCTCAATGACAAAGCGGTTCCACTTGCTATCGGTTAAAATGATCCATTCTTTATCGTCTGCCACTTCCAATTTTGGAAAGATACCCAAGCGAATAAAGGCTTTCTTTTTCCCCTGGATCACTTGTCGAACCTGATCCAATAAAGAAACAGGACGAATTTGATAATCGAGTGAAAAATCATTTAAACGAGCCATATTGAGAACCATATCCAGTCCTTCATTAAGTTTCTCAACCTCTTCTTCCATACTTTTCAGATCATCTCTTTCAAACATACCAGGACTGATCTTTTGCAACATCAATGAAAGAGAAGCCAGTGGCATTTTCATTTCATGTACCCATATATTCATATATTCCAAATGTTGCTGATGGGCTTCTACATACTTCTTCTGTTCTTGTATGGCGATCTGGTACAGGTGTTCAGCCACTTCCGAAAATCGTTGATGCTCGACGAGTTTGGGCTGATCCCAAAAAGAAAATTCGCTTAATTTTGTCGCCTTTAACAGTTGATCACAGCGGCGGTAAAAAGGGTACCATTGTATAAATTGGATCACTAAAAATATGACAAGCAATACTCCCGATAAAATCAAGGTATATCCCCATTCTTGCTGAAACAATATCCATGCTTCCTGATGAAAATAAAAAGTGAGTGAAAAAGTGGCAATGATTAAAAGCCACTGCAAAAGAAATAAAATGATCCATCCCACTCTTTCTCGCAAGAAAAAAACAAGTGCTCGTTTCACCTTGTTTCCTCCAGGCCATTTATGTCGAATATGTATCCAACTCCCCGTTTTGTCTGAATGAGGTGGTCAAGATTCCACTTGCCCAGCTTTTTACGTACACGTGTCACATTGACTGTTAAAGTATTATCATCAACAAAATCGATATCATCCCATAACGCTTCCAAACAATCTTCTCGGGTAACCACTTTTCCAGCGCGTTCCATGAGTAAGCGGAGCAGCTTCACTTCATTTTTGGTTAGAGATTGTACCTGTCCACCATAATCCATCTCCATTTTACCGATATGTAAAGTGAGTTCACCAACACGAATGATGGGTTCGATTGATCCCTCTTCTCTGGCATACTCCCCATAAGTTCTTCTCAAGATCGCCTTGCATTTCGCATGTAAGACTTCCAGATGAAATGGCTTGGTGATATAATCATCTCCCCCGCTTTCCATGCCCATCACTTGCTCCATTTCGGAAGCACGTGCCGAAAGAAAAAGAATGGGAACAGAGGAAAGCTGACGGATCTGTCGACATAAATGAAAACCATCCTGATAAGGAAGATTGACATCCAAAATGACTAAGTGAGGTTTAATAGAGGTAAACTCTTCGATCACTTTCGTAAATTCCTGAACAACAAAAACGTCGTAACCATATTGCTGTAAATAGGAACGAATCGATTGGGCAATCTTTTCTTCATCTTCGACGATATATATCCGATAATTCACTGAATCACTCCCTTTCTCTACTGGAAAAGGAAAACCGGGTTTGTCAACAGACCCTCATGTTGCCGAGCAATACCATTAGAGGGTTGAAAAAGGTTTCTGTTTTCTATAAAGCGGAGGGATGGGTTCCTTACGGAGTGACTGTGATGGTACAGAAGTCGTCACGGAGGAAGGAATCCATCCCGAAGCGCGGGAGAACGTATCCATATTTTCAGGATCGTCTCGAATCCCTTTCTAATATCTTCCATCTGTTTGCATTCTCATTTCGAAAATACTGCCAATAATCATGTTCTTTTGCCTGTTCCCATTCCTTTTTTAACAATCCATATACATATACATCCTCAAGTCCCTGAGATGTTTGGGTCATTTGTCGAAGCTTCCCTTCCAATTGAAAGCACAGACGTTTCGGGATCGCTTGACTTGCCTGATTACTTACGGCACAACGAATCTCAATCCGATTCAACTTCCGCTCAACAAATAAATAATCCATTAAGGAAAGCACAGATCGAGTCATCACCCCTTTTCCTTGTGCATCCTGAGCGAGCCAATATCCGATTTCAGCAAAACCAAGCGCTGTGTTGATTTGATTCGCACCGACCATTCCGGCAAAACGCAGTTGATACCAAATACCAATATGAATCTCTTTTCCCAACGAAAATTGTTCCAAAGCATGACGGATAAATTGCTCAGTATCTGTCACTTCCTTCGTTGTCTCTGCAAAAGGTACATAGCGTTTCAAGTGATCCCGATTTTTCACCACACACTGAAAAATCTCTTCTGCATGATGGATCTGTACAAGCTTTAATACAATCTCTTCTCCAATGGTATGATCAAGGATGCCCATATCGATCCCTCCCCAGCCATTAGTAAACAGAACGATAGAATAGAAGAAGAAACATAAAGTATACAACTCCAAAGATTAACAGGGAGAAAAATAGAGAATACACATATGTAAAAATTCGAAAACGCTTAATACGTGCTGCGATCATCCGGTTAAGCTTGCGAACAGAAAAATAAAAAGCCGGTCCAAAAAGAAGCAGGAAAAAAACACTGACCCAAATTAACAGGGTTTGCTGTCCATTTGCAAGCGGTGTAGAAGAAGCTAATTGATAATGTTGAACAATCCACCATCGCCCAATCGCAAATACACTTAACGTGATGAAATAATAAATGTACCATTTTCGATTCATGCTGAAGACCCTCCATCATTTGCATCGATCTTACCGCATTTCACAGAAAACAAATGGTCAGATTCTTTATGAAAGAAACCCAGCTTATAGACACCGTTTTCCGTTATATGCGATTTGACAACAGACCCTCATGTTGCCGAGCAACACCATTAGAGGGATGAAAAAGGTTTCTGTTTTCTATAAAGCGGAGGGATGGGTTCCTTACGGAGTGACTGTGATGGTACAGAAGTCGTCACGGAGGAAGGAATCCATCCCGAAGCGCGGGAGAAACGTATCCATATTTTCAGGTTAGCGAAAGACTGACTCGCTTATTTACAACTTGATTATATAACAAAACGGGATGAACCTTCATACTGATCTCGGCTCATCCCCATTCTTTCTTCTTGACCTTTTTCCAGTCATCCATTTCTGTGTAATATACTTTAATTACTGCATTTGGCGAATAATAACTGCGATACGGATGTCGCTTTTGATAGTCTTCCCATTCTTCTGATGATGCTTTTTCTACACGAACAATCTGAGGCACTTTTCCGTCTAGCCCTTGTTTAAATTGGTGATAGTCATCTTCATGCAGGAGGATCGTTTTCACTTCACCCGGATTTTCTGTATGAAAAGCGATTTCTTGTTCCCTTTGTATTTCTTTCCGTTTATCTATGGCTGGATCTTTTTGTTCCAATTTTTTGGCCACAAAATAACATAACCACACAATAAAAGGAAGCGCTAACCATACAAGAAAGATCCGACTCCACTCAAAAGTGGTATGCCGATGATAAAAGTCGGTAAAACTTGACGAATACTCTTCATTTTGAAACATAAATAAGGCACCGAAAAAAAGAATCGGTACAAGATAATGACTAAGTACCCGTAGGCCATTGGATATTGTCCAGTCTTCTCTTCTAAGGAGAAACAAGGCAAGAAACTGACGCGATAACAGAAAACGAATCAGCCTTCCAAACAAGATTCGAATAATCTCAACCATCGATGAGACTTCATCTCCCCAACATCAGATTTTTTTGATCAGAAAACGTCCTCCGCCAAAAACAAGGCCAGCTATAATGCCAAACAAGATGTTGGAAATGGTAGATATAAAAAGGAACATCGTAACTCCCCAGGCAAGTGGAATGATAAACGAAACAAAAAAACTGAAAACAAACAGGAACAGGAATATTACAACAGCTGTTGCCGAAGAATCGAGTAAGTTTCCGAGAATAAAGGCTAAAAAAGAGATCTCAATAAAAGGGAGCAATACCTTGAACAAACCGAAAATGGACTTGACCACCTTTTCATCATCCTCTCTCATTCGCTCAACTCTCTTGCTGTCTTACGGTCTTGATCAGGCAGAGGACGCAGGTTATTCTCCACAATCCCTGCGCCCTTGTTCCTGATCCTTCCATTACGAAATATTGGCGGCCTCTTCCATATGATTGGAAATTTCTTCGTCAAGTTCACTAAGCGGACGGGCTTCTGGAGAATTTCTCATGATCTCTCTTCCCCACTCAATTCCCAATTGATGGGCTCTTTCAACTTCTGATTTCTGGCTGTGATCCACTTCTTTTCCATTTTCATCGAAAACATATGGAGGGCTACATCTGACTTTATAAGTCTTGGATTGCGCCCGTTGTTTTTCCTTTCCCCGGACATAGACCATCATGGTTCTTTCCGGCAATTTCTCTACATCTTGTACCCGAATCCGCTCACGTGTAATTTTTTCGACTTCATCGGCTCCTTCTTCTTGTGCACAGCTCATGACTACTCCAATATTCGCTTTAATCGCCTGGATGAGTTCTTCATTCTTGAAATGGTCAATTTCTCTTGTAACCAGTCCCATGCCATGATTATGACGCTCATCTTCATTTAACAGAATGGTAAAAATGGGGATTTGCAATCGGTGGGCTTCATCAATCATAATCAAGTGAAACTTGGAATCAGATGGACGTCGTCTACCAATCTGATGATAGAGATAAACGAGATAACCCACTGTTACTTTCAGCTCATGAGACTTCATTTCTTTCAGATCAATCATCACCAAATGTCCATCATCCATATACTTACGAATATCTAATGCCATCTCCCGTTGCAGATAGATGCGTCGGGTCGTTGGATCCTGCAGCAATGGCTCAATCAAATTCAAAAGAGGTTGAACTTCTTTTTTCCATTCTTTTCCTCCTACATGCGACCAATAATGGCGAACATATGGGTCCTTGATATTTTTCAAGATCTGTTTCCGGAATGCTTCATTGGTCATCATGTATTCCACTTCCAAAAGTGTATGTGGCTGATCATCCAACAACAAAGCGTGAATGGCCAGTGTCAAAATGCGCTGTAACGGAATCATATTCTGATTTTGCGATCCATCAAACATGGTCCGATCATACATCAATATTCTGGCGATCCGTTCAGCCATCTCATTGACTGGCATGCCATCAATTTTATGCAAAAAGTTTAAACCGATGAGATTGGTTGTATCATCCGATAAATCATAGTAATGGATCTTCTCTTTCGGGATGTTTTTTCCGTCTTTTTCCATTTTCCGCAAACGGTTTTCAATAATCGGAATAATTTCACGTGCCGGATCAATAATGGTAAAACCAGGTGCCTGATCTGGATTTTCAATCCATTCATCAATCATCGATTGCAGCATTTCCACCGCAGCACTTACTCTTCCCATTCCTTTCGAGCCTGTCAGTACAAAATGATTTCTCAACTGATCATACGATAACTTGACAATTTGGTCTTTATCACGTGGATGAACCAGTTTCCCAATCTTTACTCCATCTTTTGGGCCATCATAGGATGCAATCTCATAGGGTAACAGATGAGCCAGATAGCCTCTGGGCTCTTTTTCTTTCGGTTCCTGATAGATCAGATGATCACCTGGCGGCAAATGAAAGAGATTCGCCAATTCTTCATTGGCCCAAATCATAAACGTAAATGGAAGCGGATAAGGAATTAGGTTACGATCCAACATAAAGTTAAAGATTTTCCGTTTTCTTCGCTTAAAGTGAATACTTCCTACATCCTTCATTGCAGAAATAATCCGATTGGCTACCGAGTTTACTACTTGGTCTGTTTCCTCTTTTTTATTACTCCAAATAGTCATGCGCACTTTAAAAGCCAGTGATTTTTCTGTGGCCCGTTTGGTTAGGGCTACTTTACGTGCTTTTTCTTCCGGCTCCATTTCTGTCATCTTTTTATTTTTCAATCCTTTTTCCGCTTTATCAAAACGCTTGTTCAAATACTGCCATTCCACTGGTGAAAAGTGAATATCAATATAAGTTCCACGTCGAAGTGTGGCCAAAATCGATCCGATCTCGCTTTTTTTGTTATCCGCCATAGAGGCCAGTGGCAGTCCCGTTCGATGGATGAAATATCCTCCTCTTCCTCCTGGTTCTGGCCCAGGAAATTGTTTTTCATCCAAA
Organism: Thermoflavimicrobium dichotomicum; assembly: GCF_900114055.1. GTDB lineage: Bacteria > Bacillota > Bacilli > Thermoactinomycetales > Thermoactinomycetaceae > Thermoflavimicrobium > Thermoflavimicrobium dichotomicum. The sequence continues at coordinate 340,175 of NZ_FORR01000002.1, forward strand.
GGAATCAACTCTGCTCGTGGATAAGCAATTTTAATCGCATCATACACTTCTTTTTGTTTATCAGAAGGATAAGCCAGGTAAATGCCGATCTCCTGGCTATCTGGGAGCATCGCAAAACGCAATCGAAACCATAGGGGACCCAATTGTCCTTTTTCCTTAAAATGGCGTTTCATCGTTCCGAATCCTTTGATCATGCTCATGATTTTGTCCGGATCCAATCCTATGTCCACACGTGGCAAAATCCGTATATACTTGACATTTTTCTCGGCCGAACGACGATAGGCAAGATAAACGGCAAAAACAACCGCTGTAACAATCAGTACGAAAAACAGGCTGATCAATAAAAGTTCAAAGAAAAACTCACCAACAGAAGGTAACCAGTTTCCAAATGTGCTTGCTGCTACTTCCGATGCCTTTTTCCCTTCTAACTTTACTTCCAGATACTCATGCAACTCTTTGAGTACAACTAAAAACGCAACGACGCCAATCACTTTTAACACCATTGCCATTTGGTCGTCTTTTCCCTGTGGGTGTTTGAACCAACTCACTCAATCCCACCTCTTTTCGAGTCTGGATGATAAAGACCCTTCTCACTTTTGCATCCGACTGAGCTTGGCAATATTCCCGGTCGCTTTATCAATATATCTTTGCAGGGTATTCGCCAGATTTTGCATATTTGGATCACCTTGCTGGACTGTACGCAACACACTGATCAGATCATTTCTCTTCCATAGCACGCCGATCACCAAAACGGCTTGCAAGAGAATCGTCAACAAATAGCCATTTTTGGGCGGAGCCATCATATACAGGAATTGGGAAATTGCTAAAATCAGGCTCAAAAACAAACCAATCACAATTTTGACCAGGGCGTAGCCAACAAATTTTTTCACCCAGTCAATCGCAATATTAGACCAGGCTGGATACAGTGCCAGGAGAAGTGCAAATGGAGCAAATAAAGCGAGAATGACAAATAAAATCTGATACAGGATCATTGCACCGGCTATGACAATAAATACAACACCCAGTATGATATGCATGATCATCAATAACAAAATAAACCCAAGTCGCTGAAAGGTACTTTCCGGTTGAACCATCGGATTATTTGCTTCTGCTTCTTCTTTTACTGCTTGTCCTCTCTCCTGACTCCCTACTTTATGCCCTAAAATTTTTTGGATTCGTTCTTGCGTCAAAGATGGATCACTGGATGTTTTTCCATATTGCAACATCAGATAGGGTTCATAAATCAACATATCATACAGCTTATCGGCGGCAACAAAAGAAGCTACCTCAGAGTCATAAGGATTTTTTCCTTTCTGCAAGGTAATGTTGTTCCCTACTCCCATGATTTCTTGGCTGATTCCGCTACTGATATTATTGAGATAGCGCATCATCCCTCCGGAATTGGCAAAGAAAGCCAATGATGCCATTAAAATAAAGAATGTAACTACCATTGCTTGCCACGCTTTGGTTGTATTTCTCTGCACAATCCCTTTGTAAGCGATCCATGCCCCTGAAATCATGAGTACAAAGATAAGAAAATTTCCCCACAATCCTTTTGAACCAATACTTCCATTTGAAAATCCTGTCAATTGCTGGATTGATCCTTCTACTGCAACGGTAAAGGCATCAACCAGGTCCAATGAAAAACTGTTTTCTACCAGCATGATCACATTGAAGTTCCAGGTCAATAACAACTGCCAGAGCATGTTATTAATTTCATGCATCAACCCATACCCTGCATTTTGTGCGGTATTAACCAGATTCCATGAATTTTGTTCTCCTGCGTAGTTTACCAACGCATACCGACTGGGCTGATATCTGGCAAACCGAACCTCATATCCATGTGTTTTCGCCTCTGCAATACGCTCTTCCGGGAAACTCGTTAAAATGTCAAACAGCAAATTATGCCCTTGATTATCTGTTTTGGGATCTGCTGCTAACACACTACGGCTGAAAAGAAATATGAAAAAAAACATCGCTACTAAAATGGCCCATATTTTTTTTCTTCTCATCACCATTTAATCCCCTTCATATTACACACATCACTAATTCGCTCATGGTACAATCGCCTTTCTCGTTGTTCGATGAATGACAAATTCTCTTTCCTCTTCAGACTCTTCCCGTTCCTTGATTTTTGCACCCGGACGTGTATCAAAAGCACGGAACAACCTTTCCTCCAACACACGAATCTCAACTTCATTGACTCTTTTTTCCAAATCGGACATCAAACAGGTTCCAGTCGGCAAATTGCGGATTTTGTCGATATTTTCCTCATTGACTTCAATGCCCAGAATGCGACAAGCTGCCTCTGCTTCCTGTTGATCCCGACAGCGAAATACAAATCGACACCCCAGATTGGATCGAATTTCTTCTCCCAATAGATCTTTGGCATTCTGACTGATTAGATAAATGGCTGCATTTTTGCTGCGACCTGTCCGTACCAACTCTTCCAAAATCGCTCGTCCTTCCCGTACCTTGGCCAATCTCCATGATTCATCAAACACAACCATCTTGAAATGATCCGAAGATTGGTTAGAGAAACGGCGCGAAAAATCCGAAATGGCCATGAGCAGGGCGATCCCCATTCGACCAAAGTCTGTCTGACTTTCTTCTGGCAACTGCAAGTCTTCAATTTGCAAAATGGTCAAAGGCTGAGACAAATCAATCGCTTCTTGGGTTCCATCTCCGAAAAGTAATTGGCCTTGTCCTGAATGAGCCAAATAACTCAAAACATCAATCATTTCTTCAATACTATCCCGCTTTTTTTCCGGGACGGTATCCAGTCCGTCACGTAAAATCTGCAATACTTGCATCATCGAAGGTGAAGCGGTCTCCAATGCATAGTCGACGGCTTTTCCGATCACAATCGCTTCATAAGTCCCATCCGATGCCCGGGCAAGAAATTGTAAAATCCGCTTGGCTGTTTCGGCTGATGCCGCTCTTTCTGATGGTGTCTTTGCTCCCATCAATGGATCCAGCTTCCCACGATCTTCCATGCTCGCACGCAAGGTAACGATCCGGGTAATATCTCGCAACTCTGGCAAATACTCCGGCCAATGTCCACGCTCATCTTTTGGGTCAAAGATCAATACCTTTGAACCGCTTAACAAGGCTTGGTATGCCAGGAGATTCGCTCCCAAAGATTTACCTGCACCCAGTGACCCAATAAAAGCGGCAGAAGCAGTAGTCGACAGGCGTTTATCCTTTGGGCCACGATCATGTTGGAAAAAGACAGGGATATTATGTGACATACCAATTAAATATCCTTTTCCATCTCCCAATTGTCTCGTTGCCCCAATCATGCTGGCAGCTACTGCAGCTGGTTCCATGTAATGAATATAATCTGTAATGTATCTTTTAGCTCCTGGAATGAACTCATTAAATCCGCGCCATTGATCTCCATATGGCACCTCAATCTGAATCATCATGTCACTGTATAAATCTTTAACCAGTTGAATGCGTAAGTTCAGCTCCTGTTCACTGTCTGCATATACACATAAAACCGCAGAGGTTGTAAGTAAGGGAAACTTGTCGGTACGCAGGTTATTTTCCAATTCCAAGGCTTCCTGACGACTGTTTACGATATGATAGGAGGTGTCTTCACCGCTTTCGATCGCATGTTCATCTTCTGCCTTTAACTCTTTTTTCTTGTTGACTACCTGTGCAAGTGCTTTGTTATACTCTATCGACTCTGTTCGCACCGATGCTTCAACAGGAAAAGAAAGTTTTTGCAAGCAATAAAGCCATTCAATACCAGGAAAATTTGCTTTATCTGGAATATGGGAGATTGTCAGAAAGGCCATATAACCCTTCTTCCACTTTCCATCCACATGCTGTTCAACCACGAGCTGCCTTCCATGTGAGTCATCAAATTTTCCTTCGGTTAACGTTAATATATCTCGTCCAGGACGGACAGTTTTTTTCCCATGTTTATCCTGGTTGACTGGAATCGCTTGCGGCTTCCAATGATGTCGCCGCGGCACTTCTTTGATGCCACGGTAAAATCCACGACGGATCAACCACTCCAGATCAGCTGAACTAACACGCCGTACATTGAGAAACCCATTTAAACGTGTATAAACAAATTCTTCCTTGGACATGGCCGCCTGAATTTCTTCAACAAATATCTCTGGTGCATCCGTACCCGATCGATCCAGTAAATACCGTTTAAAATCTTTCAAGAGATAGAGAAACTCCTTTAGAATCGGCAATCCTTTGACCTGTGTATCTTTTAACTTTACACCGATAAAAAATCGATAGCGGATCAGATTTTTTCCTGACAGGTGATCCATACTTGCACGAATATGCTGTTGTCCCACTTCAACGAGGGGTTCAACCAGCTGTTCTTTCAGTGACTCCTCGATCTCATCCAGATTTTGATACTCAGGAACAACCAAGGCATGTGTGTCGAGGTTAATATTCCAATAAAAAGCCTCCAAATTTCCATGGAGGCTTAATTGATCATCCATCGAGCGATAGTCATAATGAAAAGGATAAATCTCATAATATGCAGATACGGAGCCATCTGCACTAAATACCAAATTGTTTTCAAAGTATTTTACAGGAAATGCAATACGGCTCAATCCGGATCACCTCCAGAATGGATACGATATGCAATAACTCCATCGTACTGGTATTTGGTTCCTTGTTTTTCCAGATTTTTATATCTTGCAAAATGATGTTTTTTAAAGCTATGCTCTAAATAACGAAAAATAAATCGATGTGGCGCTTTTCCATCCAAGGTTTTGCTGGTAAAAAACCATGCAACCAGGATGGGAATGCCAATAAACTTTACGAGAAAGTAATCAATCATATTTACAGGCGGAAAAGCATTCAGAACAATCATGATTAAAAGGGTTCCTACAAAAAACCCTAACTGCCGATATGAAACGGGTTGTGGTAAGTGAATGCCTTGGATTGAATAGACGGTTTTTTCTATCCGAAATACCTGATTATATACACGAATCTGCCTCATTTCAGATAATCCTCAAATAGCCACTTGAAACCGTCTGTCCCCAAGGCCTTGATCAACTCCGGCTGGAATACAAACACACTCACAACCATGGCAAATAAAACAAAGCCGAGAAAGGCTGTAAAAGCCCGTTTCCAAAACAGGGTTAAACTAATAATAATGACAACGAGAAAAAACAAGGAACCCACTTCTTTGCTCGCTGCTTCTTGCAGCTTTTGCCCTGGTCCGGCAAGCCATATGAGCAAAGCACTATACATGATCACTTCTCTCCTTGTTTCATTTTTGATACATAGAATCGGTCTTTTTCCTGAATAAGGGTAAATTGGTAATGATAAGTCACTTTAATGGCTGATTGTACATCTTCAAGCAATACATCACAATCCGCTTTGTATTCAATTCCTTGTTCTTTGTAAATCTTCAGGTTAGATAATTGAACAAATTTAAATATCCCTTTATAACCTTGAACCGGCTTTTGATCCTTCATCATATAAGCGATCTGTTCTTTCCGATCCTGGGTATATGACTTCCAGAAATCATTCAAAAACGTTTCCACTTTTTTGCTTGTCGCCTCATCGACCAGCTGCCCCTCTGACTTCTCGTCTTTCTTTTTTTCGGTTAATTGAGCAGCTTGTGGTCGAGGAATTTCATAGGGTTGATCAGCAACCAAATAAGACTCTCCCGCTTTTTTCACGGGAACTACCAAATAGCGAAGTACCCGTTTGTCGTCTTTGCCACTCTCACTATATAGCCATTGCTCAACAAATACCGTCACATCTTTAATGTCACTGCCATCTGTACGTGTCTTGACATTCCAAACACTTGTCATAAAAACTTCCGCTTTTTCAAACGTCGCATCTTTTACATCCATTTTTACACGATCAATCATATTTTGCGGCAAAAACTCAGCTAAACGTTTGTCACGCTCTTCCTCCCTGTTTTTTTTCCAAACAAAATATTCACGTGCAAACTGTTCAGCAAATGACGCTTCCCCCAAATGAGTGACAGATGTTACAGATTGATCGGTTTTAGGGGTCCCTTCGACTGTACGAATATGCCGGGGTATGAGTCCTAACTGTATAGCCCAAACCAATGAAGTACTGATCGCAATATAAACCATTAACATCCAAAACAGAACCCTTATAACCTTTTGGCCAACTGATGTAGTCAATGCCCTATCCCTCCTTTGCTCTGACTCTTGGTAAGTTAATGAATTCTTTCTTTGAGAGTGGACTGGATAATATATCGCTTTGGTGCTGGACCTATATAGTAAAACGGATAGCAAGTTGTGAGTGTGAGAGTTGGTTGGTCATGTGGAACAATCACAGTGCGATCATCTGCATGAGTAATCCATGTTTTATCAATCACGTAGACAAAAGTGCCTCGGCTTGTTTTAACATGTAACTCATCTCCTGGCTTCAGCTGTCCAATTTTGCGAAAAATCGTATCACGATGCCCTGACAATACCGCATTATCCGGTTCTCCAGGCAAAACACTGCCAGCGTAATGACCAACACCTTGGGCGAGTTCATCTTCGTCCGTTCCTTCAATCACTGGCATTTGAGCTTTTAAACGCGGGATCACCAAATCAGCAAAATGCTCGCCTTTGATCGGCCTTTCTTTTGCGGAATAGATCACCCAGGAATTTTGATTTGTTTTCTCCTTTGCTTGAGCAGATGCATGAGCTGAAGCTTTGGGAGTTGGGTCGATCTCTTTTACTACATCCAGCTTTTGATAATAGCTGATCGCTGAATAACTCGCATAAGCCACCCCACATACAACAAGCCCATATGCCAGTAAGCGATCCCATTTCACCGTTTTTTGACCTTCCTATCCTTGAATAAGATATACAATGCTCCTAAAAGAGCGGCAAAACTTCCGAAGATGACTTTTTCCAAATCTCGCCCCGCAGTATCTGGCAGTTTTCCACCCTTCTCGGTTGTGGGTTTGTTTGGAGGGATCTCGGGTTTATCTGAAGGTTTGGTTTCTTTTTTCACCAAGGATGATTGATCTGAAGACCCAGGTTTGGCTGGTGGAGTCGTGATTAATCCCTTTTTGGTTCCTTGTTGCGTTCCACTTTCACCCAATGCTTTCGTTGATGTATCTTTTGCATCAGCTTGTCTGGCCGAAGAGCGTGACTCACTGGTTTGTGACTTTTTCTGAGGATCTGCGGCAATCGGTGGTGTCTTTTTGGATGAATTCTCCTTTTTCGAACTATTATTTACCCCATTGGACGGACTTTTAGGCTTTTCTGTTTTTTTATCATAATCTTCTTTATTTTTATCAGTTGTATATGTACTGGCACTGCTTTTCCTTGTTGAATCCGTTTTCTTGTCAGATGACTGCGTGGTAGAATCAACGTCGGGGTCTTTGGGTGGAAGGTTTAATTCTTCATCCTGAATATTAGCTGCCGGTTTCGTGTCTGGAAAACGATCTGGCGGATCCAAATCACTCGCAAAAGCTGTGCTTACTCCAATGGTCAAGCCTGAAACCATACATAAAGTCAGGACAGTTGTCCGAGATAATCGAAAAGGGGTACTTTTTCTTCTCCTTTTCACTTTTCGGCGCATCCGCTTTCCCATATCATTTTGAACAGGAAGATTCCATTCACTAACATGACTTCTGCTATTTTGCAGAGATTCGACTATTCGTTTCGACTGGTTCAACATCTTTCGCCTCCTTTTGCCAATTTCTTTGTATTCATATGGTGTTTTTTACCCGAACTCCATCTTTTTAATCAATTTTTTTACAAGAAGAAAAGGAGATTTGGTACATACCCTGACCAAAGCCTCCTCTTCATTCTTCGATGCATATCAACATTTGTACCAGTTTCATATTTTCGACAATAATTTGTTCTTTTTTGTCCAAAAAGTTCACTCTTTGTCCTTATATTATTACACCTAACTTCAACTTTTCAACACTTTCTATAAATTTTTGGCAGATTCAAGCAAATACTTGGTAGAATCAGCTGTTCCTGATTGCATGTTTATGCAATCATTCGGTTATTTATCAATTCTGATCAAAGATATTCCGAAACTTCATATGGCACTTAGCCATGTTTAATCCAGACCATCCCCTTCTTTGACCCCCTCCCAAAAGGGCATAATTTGCGGGAGGGTTGACAAACCTAAATGTAATATTTATGATTACATTTAGACGAGGGGTGATTGATTGAACAGTGAATTTAATATAGCCGTTCACAGTCTGGTTTTTTTAGCCTATTTACCTACCCATATGGCATCGAGTGATCTTCTTGCATCAAATGTCTGCACGAATCCCGTTCGTATACGAAGAGTCATGAACTTATTGAAAAAGAACGGATTGATTCAGGTTCAAAAAGGAACGGGTGGCGGTTATATATTGAATTGTGATCCGAAAGAAGTTACATTGGGGCAAATATACAGGATTACGTCATCAGGATCATTGGTTTCTGACTGGCGATCCGGTGATCCAAACATGGAGTGTAGGATTGCATCTCAAATCGGTGACGTAATGAGTCAAATCTATGAAGGTGCCGAAATCAGTTATGTGAACTATTTGAGTCAATTTACCATCCAGGATATCCTTGACAAACTTACAGCAGATAAAAAACAAGTCTAAAAGGATTTTCATTTCTTTTTTTGGGTAAATTGTAATTAAATTAGTTACAATTAACTTTTAATTGATGGGTAACCCAACCATGAGCACAAGCTTTTATCAAAAAGAAAATCTTCGAATAGAGAAACTCACTATATGGCTTATGATCTGAAAGTTATGGTAAAGACTGAAGACAGGATGGACACTGTCATCATAATAAAACTCGCTAGCACGTAGAAAAGAGGAATGAGAAAATGGATCAATTTCGTCAGCACCCGGGTTATAGACGCATGTTTAAAGAAAATCATATGACACTGGGATTGTTTTTCCCGATCGAATCCTATACGGGAAGTATTCCTAGAATGGATCTTGAAGAACAGATAAAACTTGCACAGAGAGCAGAAGAATTGAATTTCACTTCGTTGGTTGTCCGAGACGTACCGCTCCATGATCCCTACTTTGGAGATGTGGGCCAAATCTATGACCCATGGGTTTTTCTCGGATATCTTGCAGCAAATACGGAAAAGATTGCTCTTTTAACCGGAAGCATTATTTTAACCTTGCGTCATCCTTTGCATGTAGCAAAAGCTGCTGCTTCCGTCGACAAAATTTCTGGAGGCCGGTTGCTTCTTGGTGTAGCAACGGGGGATCGACCTATTGAATTCCCGAGTTTTTCCGTTGATTTTGAACAAAGAGCGGAATTGTTCCGGGAAGCGATGTCAGTCATCAAACAGGTTTGGAAAACCGAATTTCCTGCAATCAACACAGCGAGGGTGAATATGTCCAATGGGGATCTTATCCCGAAACCGGATTTGCATGATATTCCGGTGTTGGTGACCGGTCACAGCGGGCAGTCGGTCGAGTGGATCGCAAAAAACGCTGATGGCTGGATGTACTACCCCCGCAACTTGACTTTCCAATCAGAGCTGATCCGAAATTGGCGTTCGCTTATCAATGGATTCAAACCGTTTAGCCAGTCCCTTTATGTTGATTTAACCGAGGATCCGGACGTAGATCCTACCCCCATCCATTTGGGATTCCGGACAGGAAGAAAGTTTCTCATCCGCTTCCTTGAAAGCTTGAAAGAAATCGGTGTAAACCATGTGATGCTCAATCTAAAATACGGACAACGACCCGCATCCGAAGTGATTGAGGAATTAGGTGAAGAGGTTCTGCCGCTTTTTCCTCCATTAACCGTTGACGAATAATTACGGTTTTGAAAATAGATTGATTCCTCGCTGGGTATGTCACCCGATTATCTACTGTTCGATCATAAAGGAGGGAAATTATGAAAGTACTTGTAGCAGGCGCAAACGGGCACACTGGTCGATTGATAGTGGAGCTGCTGGGGAAAAGTCATCACCATGAAGCTTATGCAATGATCAGGGATAGAGCCCAAGCAGAAAAATTGAAACAGCTGGGTGCCAAAGAAACGGTATTGGCCGATCTTGAAAAAGATGTTTCCCATGCCGTCAAAGGTATGGATGCTGTTATTTTCGCTGCAGGTTCCGGCTCAAAAACAGGTCCGGATAAAACCATTACTGTAGACCAGGAAGGAGCCAAACGCCTGATTGATGTAGCCAAGAAAGAAGGTATCGCTCATTTCGTCATGCTAAGTTCATATGGATCTGGTGATCCGTATGCTTTACCAAATTTGGCACATTATCTTAAAGCAAAAGGAGAAGCTGATCAATATTTAATAGCCAGTGGACTAACCTATACCATTATTCGTCCGGGTTATCTAAGCTTTGAACCGCCTACGGGTAAAGTCGAAATTGCCAAGCATTTTGTAAGCATTGAAGGAAGAGGCATTCCACGTGCAGATGTGGCACAAGTAATCGTATCTTGCCTTGATATCGAAAATGCCAAAAACAAAACTTTCGAGCTCCTCAGCGGCAATCAAGCTATACAGGATGCACTCAAAGCCCTCTGAAGCAAGCATGCAGTGATCAGCGGACGCTAACGCCCCCTGAATACTATGGCTTCAGCCATCAAAGCTATAGAAAAATGGGTTGACTCTTAACCTTTTGAGTCAGCCCATTTTTCATTCAGTTAAAATGATATCTGGAGTATTTGACTAAAATATATTCTATATATTGTGGATGGCACGCTTCTTTCATCCTGTTCTTCCACAACTCAAACGCGAATCAAAATCAGATAGTTGTAAAGGTGTCGATTTTAGACCAATATCTGATAAACATATACTTGTTCATCAATGACTTCCCGGTTTTTGCTCACTACCTGATACGGAATACGAATCGTAAAGGAACGGCTAAAACAATTGGGTTCCAGACGCAAATGGGTATCACTTTCCCAGATCCACTGATATTTCTCACCTTGATACCAAATTCCATCTCGATACCAGGGATGTGTATTGGCTTGCGGTTCATTTAAACATAATGCCAAAGAAAGGTCATCACAAAACTGTAATAAAGCAAAGTTCTGTTCCACATGCTGCATTTCTGCCCGAGTGAGACGTTGCTTGAATAAACACTGTCTTTCCTGTTCCTCTTCATAAAATTTCTTTCCCAAGTCGGTCAAATCCCGTTGAAAAAAAGAAGCATAATGCTTGCTACATAGATATCCGGCATAAGGCTCTTTTGCCCCCACTTTGGATATTCCTTCTTTATATGCTTCAATTTTTTCTTTCAAGGGATAATGCAAAAAGTCAGTCGGTTGATCCGTTTTCTCATCCCATAAGAACGTTTCATCCAGTTTCATCCATCCAACATCATGGTACGAAATGGCAAATACCGTTGCAGCCAATGGTGTAATCGCTTCACGCCAATACACGGCAAACTTGCCAGATACCAAAGCGTGATCATGTTGTTTAATTAAAACAAAGTGGTCATCTTTCGGGCGAACAATCATTCTTCATAATCCTTTCTCACTATAACCAGTAGCAATCCACTTATACCCCTCTTTTCCCCTTTTTCTCTCCACACTAACCAAAGTTAGGGAATTGTCATGGAAAATAAAAACAGCGAGAGGATGAACCATCTCGCTGAAATGGTTACCAAAATGGTACCGTTCCTTTTCCATTTCTCCCGTTCCATCAAGCTGGGTAAAAAAGTCGCCAAACTTAAATGAAAAAAATTGGTTCCTGCATACGAAACCGAACCGTTTTTTCGTGACTATACCCTTATTTTTGCATTACGATCCTGAAAATGCCAATGGATAATAGGTATATGTCACCAGGATATTTGGACCCGTACAATGAGCAGATTCGCAGTAACAATGATACTGTTTGGCCACAGGATGATCTAACCAGCGCTGAAAAACATCTGTTAGTGAATCTTCTTTTATATTTCCTAAAGGAGGAATGTCTCCAAAATCGGTTACAACTACATCACCGTTGACACTCCACACGGCTGAAGCCGTGGATTCTTGGGTCGTTAGCGTCCGCAGTCCGTTTCCGTTTTGGTGGGCGCCCAAGTTTAGGGGTGTGTCATCACCCCGTCCCATGCAGTTCTACGGCACCAAGCCGCATGTACCCACATGGGCGGCATACCTGTTACCAGTATGCTAGTTCCTTTCATTCACTCTCATGGTTTTACCCGGTAGGAGACTTTTCGCTACCAGAACCTCATACCATGACGTCCACAGGAACATTCGACCCACTACCAGTAGGATGAGCACCGCTTATTCCTGAAGATCATTTCCTCATACTTGTTGTAAAGCTTTTTGAGCATTCTCTACGACTATATCAGCAAAAATCAGACAGAAAACGAATTTCCTGGGAAATTTGTCATAATAACAAACAAAATTGTTACGACTGTAACAATCTTGTCATCATCCTATTTCGTTTCAATCTCTTGTTTTTCAAAGCTTCCTTTCCCTTTTCCATTTTAATCTCTGTCATTTTTTTGTTGTTTTTTTTCTATTAAGTAACCCCAACATTACATCTCCTTTACATTTCGCCAAAACGAGAGACAAACACGGATCCCCTTTTTTATAATAAAGATAAATCAATGGCTTGGAGGTAATAAATATGAACAATGCAGCGATTGGATTAGTTAACGGAACTTTACTCAGTCTTCCGATCTGGGCTCTGATCTTCTTCGTATGCCGGTTCCTCTTCAGTTAAAAAAGTGGAGGGAAAATGAAAGTGAATGATCAAACGATAAAAGGCTTTCCTTAAAAAAGCGCTTTTCACTCATCGGACCAAGAGTGAAAGCGCTTTTTTATTTCAAAACCATGATGTTGACAAAGTTCAACCCCTTGTCTTCCACATGCAAGCCAACAATAAAAGAATAACCGCTCCTCCATCAAATAAAATCCATTCTCCCCATTTAAATTGCCCCAATACATAAGACGCCCATAACGGTCCAAATGCTGCCCCGATATCTACCACTGATGTATACAGAGTACTCAGACGATTCACTGAAGTTCGTTTGGCTCGATCGGCCATCATCGAATCTGAAATGGTAGTTAATACAGTAGCGAGTATAAGCAAAAATAAACAAAGCATGAGCCATATAATAAAAGAAAATGTCATGGAAAATAGTGCGAAAGCAACTGCAAATAAAGAAATTCCCCAAAGAAGAAATGGTTTTCTGCCCCGGTGATCTGAAAACCGACCCACATATAAGGCCAAAAAAGGTTCCCACATCCACCGAACCCCTGATAAAACTCCTGCCAAAATCGTAGAATGAAGAAAGAAACCCCCAAATGAAACCATACCAATATCTGTATACTTGTGTGTCAATAAATATCCAATGGTCCAATTAAGCACACCTTGAATATGAAATGAAATAATAAAACCCGTAAGGAGAAGTAACCACTCCCCCCGAATATTTTCTAGAAATTTTTCTTCATTGTTACCGCCTTCTTCATCTACTTGAGGTGAATGGATCCATTTCATCCAAGGAATGAAAAAGAAGACAAGTCCTCCCAACAAATAGCATGTATACTGAAAGCCAATCGACACAACTAAAACAGCACCAGCCAAAATGCCTACTAAACTCCCCAATCGATAAAGACCATTATATAATCCCATTCCTTCACCGTGCTTCTCTTCGGCTGAATCACAGGTTACAATGATTAATCCACCTATTCGTAGCAAAGTCCAGCTACAACCCCATAGAACCCGCAAAGTCAACCATGGGATTAAACCTTCCGCCCACCCATATCCGATGGTCGTAAACCCTCCCAAAAACAAGGCGATCCATAGCCCTGTTTTAATTTTGATTTTCCGGTAAATCCCGCCAACAAACAGTCCCAATGGAATACGTACCAATCGATTGATTGACAATAACAATCCAACCTCAAAAAGAGTAAAACCCAATTCTTTATAATAAATCGGTAAAATGAGATATAGCATAGAGTCACCCAATAAACAAATCGCAGTCAATAAAGAAACCGCGATGATTTGGCCATTTTCAACTTTTGCTTTCACATGCTCCACACTCCCTCCTTTTCTTTCCAAGATAGTACAAAAAAATATATAATAAAAATATATATTTCTTATTAACCTATAACTTTTTCTTATAAATGTGATATTTATAGATTGAATCATTTACCTTTCATCGCATCTAATTCATGTATTTTTCTATTTATTTACATTTACGAATAAGATAATAATCTATAATGCAATTATTATCATAATTTATTGTTTATTCAGATATTAGATCCTGTTTTAAACGTCCTCCCACGCTTCGGGAGGGATTCGTTCCTCCGTGACAACTTCTGTAGCATCACAGTCACTCTGTAAGGAACCTACCCTTTTCGCTTTATAAAAAATACACTGATGGTGTGGCTCGGCAACATAAGGTTCTGTTGCCAAACCTGGTACATTATCTTGGTTTCACATGATGAAGGAGTTAGCAAAGATGAATTTATATGCGTTACGATTGTTTGTCGAAGTGGCCAAGCAACAAAGTGTATCAAAAGCGGCATCACTTCTTTCTATCAGTCAACCAGCTGTGACCGCACAAATACGTAAACTGGAAAGAGAATTGGGCATTCGTCTATTTCATCCGCATGGGCGAGGAATTCGCTTAACGGATCATGGACAATTTTTACTCGAAAAATCGATCCAACTTTTTTCGCTTGAAAAACAGATTGAATCTGAACTAAGGCAAATTCTACAAGGGGAAAGCGGTATATTGCGCCTTGCTGCTACACACTTGCCTTCCGCCATTTGGTTACCTCAATGGATGGCCCGTTTTAAACAAAACCATCCTCAAGCGACACTACAGCTAAAGAGAGGAAATACAGAGCAAACGCTCCAACTATTATTGCGTTATGAAGCAGAACTGGCCATCATTGCCGGAAGTTGGGAACACAACCAAATTGAACGGCAACTCCTATTTACCAATCATTGGTGGTTTGTTGTCCATCCTTCCCATCCTCTTGCCAATCGAACAGTCGATTTGGCAGAATTGGTTCAATATCCATTTATCTGGCGAGAGACAGGAAGCTCCAGCAGAGAAAAACTGATCGAAATCTGCCATAATCATCAAGTTTCTCTCCCGACAATAGGCCTGGAATTAAATGGACTGTTTGAATGTATTCAAGCAGTGAAAGCAGGGTATGGTGTCTTTTTTGTTCCTGATCGGGCTGTTCGCTCTGAGATTGCCAATGGATTATTAACAAGAGTTTTTGTTCAAAAAGTACATCTAACCCAACCGGTTTGTTTATGTCGTAGAAAAGATGATTCTTTGTCCCCACTTGCTCAAAAATTTGTCACACTCATTCAAGAGTAGCTTGCCCCAGAGGAATCCCTCATCTATAATGAGATGTTGAAATCTACACATAGCTAAGAGGTGTAACAGTTATGCACTTCCTGTCTTTTTTCAAATTGGACTTGCCCATATGGCTTAGTTTGTTTTTTCAGTTCTTCTGGGTTTTTCTTGTCGTATTCTTGGCAATTGGCGGATACTTTATGTTCCGCAAATTTTTAAAAGCACTACCTAAGGCAGATGGGAAATCAATCTTGGATTGGCAAGATTATTACATAAAACAGACATTGCACCTATGGAAAGAGGAAGACAAAAAGCTGCTAAACGAGCTAGTAGAACCCGTTCCCAAATTATTTCGTGATGTGGCTAAACAAAAAATCGCCGCCAAAATTGGCGAAATCGCCTTGGAAAACAACGCTACTGAAATGAAGCAGGAATATATTATTCAAGGCTATATTTTGGCAACTCCAAAACGGGACCATAAATGGTTGATACAAACCTTGAAGAAAAAAAACATCGATTTAACGCCTTATCAACATCTCTTATCATAATCACTGACAGGATCATCTCCCTAAGCATGAAGAAAAATGGAGAATTTCATAACAAATTACCATTCTTTTTTCATTATGCTTGCAATGTCAAACATGATATGCTATGCTCTGTATAGCATTAAAAAGTGGTTTGAAAGACTAAGTATCATCTTGGGCCTCGTGTTTTACCCTAGTAAGAACTCTTTGCCACGCAAAGAGCGAGTAATACGAAAGGTTCAGATGTCTTGAGTTTTTCCCGCTTTTTATCATGATCCACCAACGAAAGTTACCTTTGTGTAAATGTTTGTTGATGGGCTTTTAATGCAAACAATCATGTTTGCAAAATGTATTTCATTCCTCTTGATCGAGGAAGGTTGATTGGCGAAAGGAGGCCCAAGAAATGAAAGGCAAAGTAAAATGGTTTAATGCCGAGAAAGGCTATGGATTTATCGAGCGTGAAGATGGTGGCGATGTATTCGTTCACTACACAGCGATTCAATCTGAAGGTTATAAAACCCTTGAAGAAGGTGAGCCTGTAGAGTTTGACATCGTTGAGGGTGAGCGTGGCCTGCAATCTGCTAATGTTATTCGTCTAAACCACGTAAAGTAAACCTGAAACCGAAAAAGATAAGCACTTTCCTTTGGGAAAGTGCTTTTTTATATTTATGGAAACGGACAATCAATGATATGATGATATAAGAATATATAATTTTTAAAACGAACTATTTAAAGGAGACCTTTCAAGATGTTACAGCTTACCAAATCAAAAAGGTTAACAGAACAAAAACTCCAAAAAATTCAAGAATTACATAAAATTTGCAATGATTATGAGAAGATCAATATTGCTATTAATTATTACATGTTAAAAAATCGTCCCGACATCGAGATCAATGATTTTTTATACTATGAAGATGGAAAATTAATAGGTTATGTTGGCCTTTTTGTATATACAGGAGAAGAAGCCGAAGTCAGTGCCCTGGTGCATCCCCATTATCGCAGAAAAAGCATATTTAAAGACTTGCTCTATCATGTCAAACAAGAATTGCAACGAAGAAAAATAGAACGAATCATTTTTATAGCAGATGCCCGCTCGACTTCGGCCATGCAGACATTGCAACGATTGGGTGCGACTTATCGTCATTCAACGTATCGCATGCAGTTAGATTCAACACAAATTCTCCAATCATCTCATTCAACTGTCATCTCCAGGGCACATCCATCTGATCTGGACGAATGGATCCACCTGGAATCAAAATGCTTTAACGAGACAGAAGAAGAGTCCCGCTATCATATGCAAATGTTTTGGAATCGGACTGATCACTTCCACTTCAAGTATGTCCAAAATGGCAAGATGATTGGGAAAATGAGCGTAGGTACTGACGAGAAAAGCGCACATATCTATGGTCTGTGTGTAGATCCTGACCATCAAGGAAAAGGGATCGCAAAAGCACTTGTTTTACACATTCTTTCCCAATTAAAGGATCAATATGAGATCTTCACACTTGAAGTGGAAACAAACAATGCCCCCGCTGTTGGTTTATATCAAAAGTGCGGATTTCAAATTTTGGCCAAAGATGATTATTATGAATTTCACTTTTCATCAAGGGGCTGTCCCAAAAGGTCACTTTAAGTAATCTTTTGGTCAGTCCCGTCAGTGTCGTACCATTTAGGATAAGCGAACGAGAAAAATCCTCCCCATTGAAATGGAGAGGATTCTCATTTACTGTCCCAAAAATGTTTTTTTGATTCATATTCTTCTTTCATTTTTTCCATCAATGTCTGCCCGTGGTTGAAGCATACAAGGCTTTTGGGTCAACTCCCTTCACAGGTGCTCATTTTTTTTTCGTACTTCGAACCCATACGACTTGATCATGGACTTTTGTCTGCTGTTTGACAAATGGAAGCCACCAGTTGATTTTTCCAAACAATCGCATGGTAACAGGAACGAGAATGGAACGGACCAGAGTCGCATCCAAAAAAATAGATACAGCCAAACCGAATCCCAGCTCAGCCACTACTGAAATATCAGCAAACGCAAAGGCTACAAAAACAGCAATCATAATAAGTGCAGCTCCATTTACAAGCACTGCAGTTTCAGCGATTCCTTGTGCAACACTTTCTTCATTGGATTTTCCTTCATCATATAGCTCACGGATTCGACTAATGATCAACACTTCGTAATCCATACTAAGTCCAAATAACACCGCAAACAGGACGATCGGGGTGACTGAATTAATGGTCTCCGTCTCACTACCCACAAAGAAATAAACCAATGCACCCAAACTGGCTAGCATAACCAAAGAATTGAGCAACAAAGCCTTTACAGGAATCAGTAAGGAACGAAACGTAAGAACCAGGATAACAAAACTGATGAGCATCACGGATCCAATCACATAAGGCAGGCTATCCAAAATTTGCTGATCAAAATCGTAGCCAATGGCTGTTAGACCACCTACATAAACATCTATGGTTTGAAATGAAGAGGAATCAACGATCTGGCGAATGTCTTCAACCAACTGATGGGATTTGACATGGTCAGGACCTGTTTTTGGTGCTACCATCATGAAACTCACTTGTTTTCCTTGATAGGGATTGATGAGTTTTTCCAAGGATTGTTTTATCTCTTCTGGAAGATCCACCCAATGTTTGTATGCCTGTTGATATTCTTTGATACTCCAATCTTTCTTCCAATTGGTCAAGCTCGTTACTTCCTCTACATGGGGTAACTTTTCAATACGCTTTGTTAGCTGTTCAACTTCGCGTAAATTTTTTTCGTCGAAGAAATCCCCCTGTTTCGCTTTCAACACCACTTCAACCGGAAAAACTTCCCCTTGTCCAAATTCTTCCAGTAACAATTCAAATCCTGTTCGTATCGGATCATCTGGCGGTAGCAACGAAGAAGAGGCGACAGGTACTTGCATATGAATGTTCCGTACCGGCCAAGCGAGTAAAAGGAGAAGGCATAACGTTGGGATCAGGAACAAAACGGGTCGCCTCATCAATGCATAAGAAAAAGCAAGCCAACGGGACTTTCCTTTTTTCTTTCGATAAAACGGAAGAAGACCTAGATTGACTTTCCTTCCCAACAGAGCAAGGATAGCCGGGAGTAAAGTCATGGCAATCAAAACGGAGATAATAACGACGGTCACACCGCCAATCGCCATCGAAGTAAGTACCATAATATTGGGAATAAACAAGGAAGACAAGCTGACAGCTACTGTAAGACCTGAAAAAAATACAGCTCGTCCTGCTGTCATGACTGCAATTTGGACTGCTTGTATGACATCATGATTTTGTTCCAATTCCTGTCGAAAACGACTCACAATAAATAAGCAATAATCAACAATCACCCCTAAGCCAATCATCGACACAGAATTGGTTAACAACACATTTAAAGTCACTTTCTCTGCAATAAAGTAACAAATGGCCATGGTAGTGCCCAAGGCAAACACACTCATTACGAGAGGAATCAATGTGGCTACAACCGAACGCAAGACAAGCAACAAAATGATTAACAAAGCCGGAATCGCAATCATTTCCGCCTGTGTAACCTCTTCTTTGGAGGCAACGGTTAGACCATAGGCAAGTGCCGGTCCGCCTGTCAACCACCAAGAAAACTCTTTCATCTCTTCATCATGCAATTGGCGAAGTTCCTGGTTGATTTTGGGTACAAACTCATTCGCCTCTGACTCAGTCCCGCTCATTCCCACTTTGATAAAAGTCTTCTTTTTGTCTTTCGAAATGAGAACCTGGTTGTGTCCATCATATGTCTCCACTTTGCGCACAATATCATGTTTTGCAATCGTATTGGTCAGGCGTTTTATTACACGGCGAAATCTTTCATCTTGTACTTGGTACTTTTTGCTCTCTACCAGCACAATCAAGGTATGAGGATATCGGTCTGGGAAATGCTTTTCTAATAGCTGTTGCGCTTCAATCGATTCACTATCTGGATCTTTAAATCCTCCCGCAGCAAGTACAGAAGATAATTGGAGTGCAAAATAAGACAATCCGGCAAGAAGAATCATCCACCCGATCACTATTTTCCAGGGATGACGGGTAGTTATTTGGGCGATCCAACGAAACATATAAAAATCCTTCCTATCCGAGCAGTATTCTTACTCCTATCCAATGTCAGCAAAAAGATCTGTACCCTTTTTCACAAAAGAACTTTCAAAGGTAATGATACCACAAAAAGCAAAATTATTTGACTTGTTCTGCTAGTGATCCCTTCTATTTACAATCACGACTCTGTTTAGTTAAGTTAATAATAAATAACTCGCAAGAAAGGTGACAGTATCTATGAACCACCAAGGACAACCCAGCAAATGGATTTCTTTTCGTGTCACCAAAGAATGGGAAGGGCAAACAGTTGAAACGATTTTAAAACAACCTCTCCAAATCTCGAATCGGATGATTAATCGTTTAACACGCATGAAAGGGATTCGTTTAAACGGACGGACACCTTGGCTAAAAAAGCAAGTGAAAAAAGGGGACCGCTTACAGGTAGCAATTCGCCCCCGTGAAAAAGCAGAGCTTCCTCCTCGGCCTGTTCCCTTACAAATTGTTTATGAAGATGCCGACTTAATGGTTGTCGACAAACCTGCTGGTGTACTCGTTCATCCTGTTCACCCTGAAGACGAGCATACACTCGCTCATGGCATCACTTTTATTTGGAAAGAGCGTGGATTTGAAGGGATTGTGCGCCCTGTTCATCGATTGGACCGTTATACATCTGGTCTGATCTTGATTGCCAAAAACGCCTATATGCACCAACTGTTAGACCGCCAACTTCGGCAAAAACAAATCGAGCGCATCTACCTGGCTTTGCTTGGAAAGCCGTTACCCAAGGAAAAAGGAACAATCCAAGAGCCCATTGGAAAGGATCCTGACCATCCGACCAAACGCATGGTATCACCGAATGGGAGTCCAGCCATTACACACTATCAAGTTATTGAACAAAACGAGCACGGATCATTGATTACTGTCCGCCTGGAAACAGGACGTACCCATCAAATTCGCGTTCACTTCGCTCACTTGGGATTTCCATTAATCGGTGATCCGCTATATGGAGGAGATTGTACACTCATAAGCCGCCAAGCGCTGCATTCTGCCAAGCTATCCTTTACCCATCCACTCACCGGAAAAATCCATACTTTCACTTCACCCTTACCTGAAGACATGAATCGGGTATTATCCCATCTCAAGATAAAACAACCTTCGCTGGACTAAAATCCCAGTGAAGGTTGTTTTTGTTACATCATTTTTTGTAATGCCTCTTTTCCTGTCATGCCTTTGGTAATCCCCAACGTTTCAGCTTCATGCGTCACTGATTCGAGTGGAGCTGCCAGTAATTCCTCCAGGCTCCGCACCCCTACCGCCCGTCCGGCAATAATCCGTCGATCAGCTAAACGTTCATTAAGTAAAGCGACATCTAAAGCACCACACATAATATATCCTTTATCTGTCGCAATCGCCAGCAAATTGGTTTTGGGTAACTGAACTTCAACACCAAGTACCTGCTGACCGTTTATTTCCATCGGCTTCACTTGAATCAAATCAGATCTCTCCTCTCTCGCCTATATATACACTCTATGCAGGAGAGGAACAAAAGTTAATGGATAATGGATGACTTGCGAGGCGGGAGCTTTCCATCCTGAATCATTTTCATCTTTAACATCTCTACAAGATAAACGCCCATCATTTGTACTACCTCATCATCGCTCATCTCTTCAATCAGTTTCATAATATGCTCACGGGACTGATCTTCTAAAATACTTAAAACAATCGCTACTGCATCTTCTTCATCATCTGTCAACTGATCACGATATAAAGAGTACACTTGGTCCAAAAATCTCATGATGTTCCTCCTATTCCAAGCAGTCATTGTTCTTCCTGATAAAAAGTTTGTCCACTTTCAAACCCCTATGGGTCATTGAGTATGTTCTTACATTCCACTTAGGCATTCGTTCCTTTCTCTTCCCAAGGAACCGATCGATCGTATTTTTGTGGAACAAACGGAACTGAATCGATTTGAACTATGTACATTCCTGTCCATAAACACTATTATGAATCAAGTAAAGGTCTCCATAACATACTGAATACAAAGGGAGGAATCATCGATGACCGCAAGAAAAATAGCAATCATCTCCCTCATCGCAGCTGCTTATGTGGTTTTAACCTATACTTTTGCTCCATTATCCTACGATTATATCCAATTTCGCATCTCAGAAATTTTAACTGTACTTCCATTTATTACCCGTCTGGCTATCCCTGGGCTGTTGGTCGGAACGATCATCGCCAATTTGTCCAGTCCATTTGGCATATACGACATTGTTTTTGGAAGTTTGGCCACTCTCATTGCCGCATGGCTTACTTCCAAAATGCCACATCGTCTTTTGGCACCTTTACCACCTGTCCTAGTCAATGCCGTCATTATCGGAAGTGTTCTTGGCACCATTGGAAACATCGGCGTATCGATCCCGTGGGCGATGCTGTATGTTGGTCTGGGGCAATTTGGCGTGTGTTATCTCTTGGGAATTCCTTTCTTATATATGTTGGAACGGATCCAGCATCTTATTCCCAAAAAATAATTAAACTTCAATCCATCTTTTCTTCTGACATTCCTCTATGGCATGAGGTTGCCGCAATTGTGCCACGATCAAGTCACGCAAAAACTCTGGAAGGTAATATTTGAGCAGTTTGCCCTTTTTCAGCGCCAAATACCCTGAACCAAAAGTAAACATATCGATCGTGGCAACTTGCACCTCATCGTTATCAGCCAATAAATGATCACCCAATCGAATCGAACAAATCCGTTGGTATGCTGGACGTGCAGGATCATACATGACCGTTAAGCCTGACACACACATCGACCCCAACACTTTTCCCCGAAAACCCAACCCACGAATTTGTCTTTCTCTAAATTCATCCAACAGTGATTCTTCGAGTGTTTGTCGAATCTCTTTCCCCGTGATCTGAAGTAGCACCGGATTAATCGGATGTGGACATAGAGCATGTACTTGCCCTTTCGTTATCTTGCCCGCTGGAAGATGATCCAAAAGCTGTCCGCTGTTTACCAAAGCAGCCTCTGCTCCTACCCAACTACGCAAGCTATCAGCCAGTAAATTTCCAAAGGGTGACTCCCCCTGCCAGTCGATCTGCAGCGGCTTCTCCATATAGGCAATCGGTTCAGCCAGTTTCGTTTTGGCTTGCTCTCGATACTCAGACAGTAAGTGAGTGATTTCGTTCGCTTTTTTTTCATGTGCAACAGACAAACAACATCCTGTCACCTTTTGCAGTTTGCTTTGCTCTACATCCCATTCCAGTATGACTTTTCCTACATATTCACCAAATTTTCCGGCAGCGACAATCCAGGTTGTTCCCACTTGCTCTGCTTCTTCCAACAAATGATGGGTATGAGCTCCAATAATCAAATCAATTCCAGGGATCACTTCCGCCATTTCCCGATCTCGTTGATATCCCAAGTGAGACAAAACAATGAATACATCAACAGATGATCGTAACTTTTGAACCACTTGCTGTAAACAATGCAAAGGATCTTGCACTTTCCAACCCATCAGCTCATACACGGACGGGTAAGGGACTGTTACTGCCGTTACACCAACCCGAAGGCCATTTACCATAAATACTTTCCATGGTTTTAACCAATCCGGCTGTTGATCGGTCTCTTGATCCACTACATTACTGCTAATAACAATAAAAGAAGCATCTTTGTAAGTCAGGCGCAATTCTTCTTTTGAAAAAGTCAGTAGCTCATTGTTCCCAAGCGTAATCGCATCATATTGGGTGGCTTCCAAAATCGCTCCATTGACGAGTCCATCCGTTCCTTCTGTTTCCATACGGGCCCGATCCATGTGATCACCGATATCAACTAACAGTCCTTCTACTCCCTGGTTGGACCATTCTTGCCGCAAGCGCTGAACCAATGAATAAATTTGAGGTGTTTGATCCAGATGACTGTGCAAATCATTGGTATGCAGGATATACAAGCGTTTAACCTGACCCACAGTGACCCTCCTGACTCATGCTAAATGCGAACCTTTCATTATCATACGAATGGCTACCAAAACCAATGCCAGACGCAAGGCGATTAACAAACCTCGAC
This sequence comes from Thermoflavimicrobium dichotomicum, assembly GCF_900114055.1. Taxonomy (GTDB): domain Bacteria; phylum Bacillota; class Bacilli; order Thermoactinomycetales; family Thermoactinomycetaceae; genus Thermoflavimicrobium; species Thermoflavimicrobium dichotomicum. The sequence goes on from NZ_FORR01000002.1 coordinate 364,061, forward strand.
CACTTAATTTGGATGAAATCCAGGCACCTGCTTTCCCGCCCATCCATGCACCAGGAGCCAATAGTAATGCAGACAGCCAGTGGATGTTTCCCTGGATGATATTGGTGACAGTTCCGAGACTCGAAGACAGCAAAATGATAAACATGGATGTTGCCGTAGCTACATGGGGTGGAAAACAGAAAAGCATGATCATGATGGGAACTAAAAGTGATCCACCACCAATACCAAACAATCCGGAAATGATTCCAACGAAAAAGGAGAGAATAACGACAGTCAGGCGATGGTAACCATACTCATATTTGTTTCCTGAACCATCTTCAAACGTGCGAAAGACATCCCATCGCACTTTCTTTTGTGGTAAGCGGTCTTTTAAAGAGATAAGAATCGAAATAAAAATCATAAACAGTCCAAAAGCAATAAAAAAGTAATCAGATTGAAAATAACGGGTCAAATAAGCGCCTACCATCGCTCCAGGTCCTGAACCGATAAAAAATAACCATCCACTTTGAAAGTCCACTCTTTTCTGCTTGGCAAAAAAGAGTGTGGATGATAGGGAAGTAAGAATCACCAAAAGCAGTGAAGTACCTACGGCAACGGCCGGAGTAATATTGGAAAATTCAGGATAAAGCTGTGCAATGACAAGCAATGAGGGAACAATCACAATTCCTCCACCGAGTCCCACAAGACTTCCAACCGTCCCGGCAATAAAACCGACTAGTACCAACAATAACCAAATCCATGACATGGCGATCTTCCTATTCTTTTTCGATTCACTATAATATCTCCAACTGCCTTGGAGCCAAGCCCTCAAAATTCAGGCCCAGTTTTCGAATCATCATTTTGGCACTATCTACAGCATCTCCCTGTGAGTTGTTGTTAAACAAGAGAATGATCTGATTGGCTTTCTTTTGCAACTCTCGAATTCGCGGAACCCACTCATCGAGTTCCTCTTCAGAATACCGATAAGCATACCTGACATCTCGCCAATCCGGACGACCTGTATTGTTCCAGCCATCTACGTTTCGACCATGAAAACGCACGAGTACAGTATCTGGATGGGTCACTGCTGGCACGATCGGAACAGAACCTTGTCCAGCTTGTGGTTCATCGCAAACAACATGAATCAATTGCTCTTGTTCCAGGAAGTGGAGCGTTTTTTCCTGGTAGTGAGGGGTAAACCAGCTCTGATTACGAAATTCGATCGCAACCGGAAAGTCACGAAATGCCTCACGAACCTTGCGGATGTATCTTACATGCCGAGCCGAACAGTCATACCAGGGAGGAAACTGAAACAAAACCATAGACAATTTGCCGCTTCGCTTCATCGGTTGAAGTGAAGTTTTCATATCATGAACGATTTCTTGCCATGAGCGAACCGGTGCCCGTTCCAATCGCCCATGTCCAGTCAACTCCCGATATGCTTTTACGACAAACCGAAATGAATCAGGAGTTTCATGAACCCAACGCTCCATACGCTCAGGAGGAGCAATCGCATGATAGGTGCTGTCAAGTTCTACAACAGGAAAATGTCCTGCATAGATTGCGAGCTTATCCCTAGAAGGTGTACCTGGCGGATATAAATCATGGTCTCCCCAGCCGCACACACCTACAAGGATTCGATTCATTCACCATCCGCCTCTCCTACAAAGCTGCTTCTATATTATTTTAGCATATTTTATGGAAGGGATTGGTCATCATCGGAAGAAAACTTCGTAGACTTTTTTACAACAAGAGTTATAAAATAGAAATTGTCTAAGATTAACGGGTTAAACCTGGTAAGGTGGACCAAATTATGCCCTTATCCTATTTTTCCATTGACTCGCATGTCATCAAAGACATTGAGAACTATTGCCATAGCCAACTTCCTTTTCAAGGTTACGGCATATTGGCTGGACAGGCTCAACGGATCACCCATTTTTTCCCGATCACCAATACGAACGCTTGTCCGTGTTCTTTTGAATTTGATCCACGTGCTTATCTTGAAATAATCAAAAAGCTCCGTGACCACCGACTCGATTGGATAGGCATTGTTCATTCCCATCCGCTCACGGAAGCCTATCCTTCAATCCGTGACCTGAATCAGTGGTGTTATCAAGAGAAAAGTTGCTGGATTCTTTCTTTCAAAGAAAAAGAATTGAAACTTTGTGCCTATTATATACAATCCGGCCAAGTGACCCCGATCATATATGAAATTCTATAGGAATCGGTTAAAAAACGAACAAGAGGTGTCAATATGCAACCACCTGTTTCTGCTTTACATACAGATAAATATCAAATCACGATGATGTATGCCCACTGGAAAAATGGAAGTCATCTCAAACGTCGGGCATTTGACTTATATTTTCGTTCTCTTCCTTTTGGAAATGGTTATGCCGTATTCGCAGGATTGGAGCGAGCGATTCAGTATCTGGAGAATTTACGCTTTACCGAAGAAGATATCGAGTATATCCAGTCGCTTGACGAAGGTTATGAACCCGAATTTTTAGATTTATTACGTTCTTTTCGCTTTACGGGCGATGTATGGGCCATGCCAGAGGGGAGTATTGTCTTTCCAGAAGAGCCGCTTTTACATATTCAAGGAAATATCATGGAATTACACCTGATCGAGACGGCCCTGTTAAACTTCATCGGCTATCAAACCCTAGTGGCGACCAAAGCTGCACGTGTTCGTCATGTTGTGGGAGATGATCTTCTTTTGGAGTTTGGATCACGAAGAGCACAGGAAAAAGATGCAGCCGTTTGGGGTGCTCGTGCAGCGTACATCGGTGGATTTAATGCTACATCCAATATGTTGGCAGGCAAATTATTCGGGATTCCGATCAGTGGGACACATGCTCATGCCTGGGTACAAGACTTTGAGCATGAAGTGGATGCTTTTCGCGCCTATGCCTCAGCATTCCCAGATCAAACGGTTTTACTTGTCGATACGTATGACACCCTGCGCAGCGGCATTCCCCATGCCATCCAAGTAGGCCTGGAGATGAAAAGGCAAGGGAAAACATTGGCTGGAATCCGATTGGACAGCGGCGATCTCGCTTATTTATCCAAGCAGGCACGGCAGATGCTGGATCATGCGGGACTCACTGACACCAAAATTGTCGCCTCCAGTGACTTGGATGAACATACCATCTTGCATTTAAAAACACAAGGAGCCAAAATCGACGCTTGGGGCGTTGGAACCAAGCTGATCACAGCTTACGATCATCCAGCTTTAGGTGCTGTCTATAAAATGGTTGCCCGTTATGAAGAGAATCAATGGGTTCCAACACTAAAAATATCATCCAATCCAGCCAAAATCACCACTCCCGGCCTTAAAGCGGTCTACCGGATCATTGACAAGAAAACAGGAAAAGCACGTGCAGATTTAATTACTTTGGCTAATGAAAAGATTAATCCCAAGAAGCCACTCCTCCTCTTTCATCCAGAACAAACCTTTAAAAAGAAGAAAGTGAAGAATTTCACAGTTATACCTTTGCTACAGCCCATTTTTGTTGGAGGTCAAAGAGTTTACTCACTTCCTACATTGCAAGAGATTAAAGCTTACCATCAATCACAGCTTTCTTTATTCTGGGAAGAATACTTACGCATTCTCAATCCAGAAGAATATCCTGTCGACTTATCCCAAAAACTTTGGGATCAAAAACAAAACCTGATCAAAGAAATTTATGCAAAGATTAAACAGGAAATGGAAGAATAATGACCTTGTAGAAATACACTTATAAGAGATTTCCTATCACTTTCTACCCAACTTCCTCTATAAAAAGATAGAGGTAAAACATATGGGGCTATATCCTAATAATAATATAGATACATTTCTTCCCGCTTCGGGATGGGTTCCTTCCTCCGTGACGATTTCTGTACCATCACAGTCACTCCATCAGGAACCCATCCCTTCGCTTTTGAACATTCAGTCATTTGTTTCGTCTGGCACTTTTCATTTGAGAAGCCAAAAAAAGCGGTTACTGAGCCAATGTCAGTAACCAAAGATGGGGTGTTTTATTTCAACCGCCACACATTGAATCAACCGCTCACTTGTCCAACATTAAGCCGTCGTAAACTGTTCCGCTTCCGTCGAACCAGCCAAGGCTGTTGTAGATGATTTACCTCCAGAAATCACCATCGATACTTCATCGAAATAACCAGTACCTACTTCACGTTGATGACGAGTAGCTGTATAGCCATTCACTTCTTCGGCAAATTCAGCTTGCTGCAGTTCAGAGTATGCTGTCATGCCCGTTTCATTATATTTTTTCGCCAACTTGAACATGCTGTAGTTGAGCGTATGGAAACCAGCCAAGGTGATGAACTGGAACTTATATCCCATTTTGCCCAACTCATCCTGGAACTTCGCAATCGTTTCATCATCCAGCTTCTTCTTCCAGTTGAAGGATGGGGAGCAGTTATAGGCAAGTAATTTACCCGGGAATTTCTCATGGATTGCCTCAGCAAAACGACGTGCTTCCTCCAAGTTGGGTTCTGAGGTCTCACACCAGATGAGGTCTGCATATGGAGCATAAGCCAGACCTCTGGCAATGGCTTGATCCAAACCGCTTCTTACGCGGAAGAAACCTTCTGGTGTACGCTCTCCGGTCAGGAATTGATGATCCGCAGGATCAATATCGCTTGTTAACAATTCAGCTGCATTGGCATCTGTGCGTGCAATTAAAATCGTTGGTACCCCCATCACATCTGCTGCTAACCGTGCAGCCACCAAGTTACGAACCGCATTTGATGTCGGGATCAAGACTTTTCCTCCAAGATGTCCGCATTTCTTTTCGGAAGCAAGCTGATCTTCAAAGTGAACCCCAGCTGCTCCTGCTTCAATCATTGCTTTCATCAATTCGAATACATTGAGAGGGCCACCAAAACCGGCTTCTGCATCAGCCACAATCGGCGCAAACCAGTAGCGTTCACTTTTTCCTTCGGCATGCTCAATTTGATCAGCCCGTTGAAGTGCCTGGTTAATTCGCTTCACAACATGCGGCACGCTATTGGCTGGATACAAGCTTTGGTCTGGATACATATGTCCTGCCAGGTTAGCATCTGCCGCTACTTGCCAACCACTCAGGTAAATGGCCTTCAATCCTGCTTTCACTTGTTGAACCGCCTGGTTACCTGTGAGCGCACCTAAAGCTCTTACAAAGGGCTCTGTATGGAGCAAGTCCCACAAGCGCTCTGCACCTTTTTGGGCCAATGTATACTCAATTTTGATGGAACCTCTCAAGCGGATTACATCTTCAGCCGAATAGGGACGGGTAATTCCTTTCCAACGCGGATTTTCTTTCCAATCCTTTTCAAGCGCCAACACTTCTTCTTTAAATTGAGTCATTTCTGATCTCCCTTTCCTTAAGATTCAAATTGGATTAAATGTCGATAACCTGAAATCGTCAAAAACTCTTCAAACTCATCACTCAAAGTCAAATTGATAAAGAGCTGTTTGGCTTGCTCATATTTACCTTCCTGAAATTGCTGTTCACCCACATGCAGACGGATCACTTTCATTTCTTCTTTTAACAGTTGCATAAACAGTTCGCGTGTCACTTTCCGTCCGTCATTTAAAATGCCTTTCGGATGACGGATCCACTGCCATACTTGAGCACGTGAAATTTCCGCTGTAGCTGCATCTTCCATCAAGTTATTGATGGCAACGGCTCCATATCCCCGTAACCATGCTTCGATATATTGGATGCCGACACGGATATTTGTGCGCAAACCGGCTTCGGTAATCTCTCCTTCTGGTACTTGCAACAAATCAGCTTGAGTAACTTGTACATCATCCCGTTTTTTATCAATTTGGTTAGGCGTAGGCATAATCCGGTCAAATACTTCCATCGCTACAGGTACAAGACCTGGATGCGCTACCCATGTTCCATCATGTCCATCCATCGCTTCCCGCTCTTTATCTGTACGCACTTTGACCAACGCTTCTTCATTCGCTTCTGGATTGTTCTTCACAGGAATTTGAGCAGCCATCCCGCCAATACAAGGAGCATTGCGTTTATGACACGTTTTGATCGCCAAGAGTGTATATGCTCGCATAAATGGTACCGTCATTGTTACTTGGGCCCGATCTGGCAAAATAAACTCCTTATGATTTCGCAATTTTTTCAAGTAGCTGAAAATATAGTCCCAACGACCACAATTTAAACCAGCGGAATGCTCACGAAGTTCGTATAAAATCTCATCCATTTCAAATGCCGCCAAAATGGTTTCAATCAACACAGTTGCTTTAATGGTTCCCCGTGGAATGCCCAGCTCTTCTTGTGCAAATACAAACACATCATTCCATAGTCTTGCTTCCAGATGACTTTCGATTTTGGGTAGGTAAAAATAGGGTCCTGTTCCCATTTCGATTAATTTGTGTGCATTGTGAAAGAAGTAAAGTCCAAAATCAAATAGTCCACCTGGTACTGGTTTCTTATCTACCAACACATGCTTTTCATCCAAATGCCAACCCCGTGGCCGTACAATTAACGTGGCTACTTGATCTTTTAAGCGATATTTCTTTCCATTTGGATTGACATATTCAATCGTCCGGCGAATCGCATCGCGAAGATTGATTTGACCTTGTATCGTATTCTCCCAAGTGGGCGAGTTGGCATCTTCAAAGTCAGCCATAAACATTTTTGCCCCAGAGTTTAAAGCATTGATGACCATTTTTCTGTCACTGGCCGGTCCTGTGATCTCTACCCGACGATCTTGGAGATCGGCCGGTAGAGGAGCAATGGTCCAATCTCCTTCACGAATCTCTTTGGTTTCAGGTAGAAAATCTGGTAACTTTCCTGCATCGATCTCTTTTTGTCGCTTCTTCCTGTTATACAACAATCGATCTCGCGTGGCAGTAAATTTTTTCGCCAACTTGGCAACAAAAGCCAGTGCTTCCGGAGTCAGAATTTCATCAAAAGCAGGTGTTCTCTTACCCAAAATCTTTATTCCTGCATTTTTCTCTTCTATCTCTGGCATATCTCAACCGCCTCTCACCACTATTATATAACAGTTATCTCTTTTGATTACTATATTAACACAGTATCTGTTATATAACAATACTTTTTTCTAAAAATAGAATATAGGTCGATATCAAAGAAAATTGTCCGTAATCACACTTATTCTCCTGATATCTCGTGATGATGCATCATCGTACATAAAAAGAAATAATATTCTTGATTTTTAAGAAGGAATCAGCGGTGTCGTGATCCAGAGCAATAAAACGAAAACAGAGTGCTTTGACTTGCTTCTAAACGGAAGTTCGCCATAATTATTCGACTTTTGTGTTATTTTGCACAATACAAGGACTTTGTGAACAAGCTCGACTTTAAAAACATGGGTAAACTTGGATGATGAATCAATAGTAATTTAATAGAATCTTTATTGATTTCTTCATTTCTTTTCAGTAAAAATATACTGTTAGCACATCACAAAAGGATGATCTGCATGCTGATATTACGTGATACCCACGAAACCGATTTGCAAGCAATTATTGATATCTATAATCATGCTGTCATTCATACCACAGCTACATTTGATCTTGAACCTCAAACGCTCGAGCAACGAAAACAATGGTTCGTGAAAAATGAGGGACGCTATCCATTTATTGTTGCTGAACTGGAAGGAAAAGTAGTTGGCTTTTCAAGCTTATCCCAATTTCGAAGCAAGCCCGCTTACAACTCGACAGCTGAGCTTTCTATTTATGTAGATCCTGAATGCAAAGGACAAGGCATTGGTAAACAATTAATGCAAGAAATCATCGAAAGAGCCAAACAGAAAAAGTTTCATGCGATTGTCTCCAGCATCGCCGATGGAAATGTAGTCAGCATGAAATTGCATGAAAAATTTGGATTTCAACGAGTTGGTTCATTCAGGGAAATCGGTTTTAAATTTGATCGCTGGATTGATGTACATTTTTATCAACTTATTCTTGGAATACATGACAAAACCAACCGTAATAACAAAACCGGGAATGACCAAAAATCTCTGGAAGCTATTTCATAACCAATAAATGTAAAATTCACAAACAAACTTATGAGACGAAAATAACATGGATTTACTATCTATATCACTCACAAAATAAAGGAGTCGATCTTTGAGCGGCTCCTTTATTTGAGACACCTCTGGCACCTGCCTCAGTCAATAAAAAGGAGCTGAGATTCAAAAATAATCCCAACTCGGCTTAGATCCGGATTCAGCTCATATTATGTACTTTATGATTTCTGTCAAACCAAACGATATAAAATACTTGACCTATTCTGTAACCAAAAATGACAAATTTAGGTGATGGTTTGAGGTGAATAATTTTTGCATCAGGAGGAATATCCTTTGGTAAGTTTTTAATTTCTGATTGATCATATGTTTCCCATCGGAAACTTCTGTATTGTTTAACATCAATCCAGCTCATACTCCCCATTTTCTTAAAAAATGACATTAATTCTTTCAGCTCTTTATGTTCCAAATCCCATAAGCAATGCCGATTTTCATCGCAACTTGTAAACGAGAAAACGGGGTACTCTCCATCTGTACCCCCTTTTACCTCAGGAATATTAATCACATGGCCACGGATTTTATCTTTTTTCTTTTTACCTAGCTTAATTCGCTTCCCCATTGTCCATCAAGCTCCTGTAATACCGTTTCATCGTTTCTTCACTAATTGGCCTGGTACAGTGAACATTAGGCGGATAACCTTTCCTCGCTTCCAACCATGGTTCTTCTACATGAGTTAAATTTTCCAAATATTTTGCCGTATATTTCCCATAAACATCCCAAACCTCATCCAGAAAACTTCTCTCTTCTTCTGTCAGCACATTTGGGTCAAAATCTTTTGGTGGATCAATGGGGTGGTATTTGTAGTCTCGATATTGATCCCAAAGATGTGGACTTACAGGTCCATGAACCCACGCTTGAAATTCAGTGTCGCACAGTGGGACTCCTTCGATTGCCAAATGCCAAGCCTGAGCATAATAACATAATTTTTGCAGTTTGAGGTGAGTGATTTCATCACCTGCATCACGATCCACTTTAACCAAGAAATACTTCGCAACGTCTAAAATATTGGCCATCGCCAATGACCTCCCTTAGCCTTCAAGGTTAGAATATTCCCGGAAGCTATTTGTTGTCAATCAGACAAATACACTGTTTTAACGACATAATTAAACGAATATGCGTTCGCTTATGATTTTGCATATTGTTTCTCTGTAAAACAAAAAATATACCGAGCAGGTGAAACAATTCTACCCGGCTTCCTATACTTAACGGCTAATCTTGGTCAACGCCTATTTGGACGCATTTCAGAGTGCCAGTGCTGACGCTGAAATGATTAGCCCGTATCACATTGGAGGTGATAGGGGCTTTTTATTGATTTCTGCATTTTTGTAAAAAGTCATATTTTTTAAATTCGACTCATCGGTAAAAAGCCAGATCCATCTTTTAGCCATACTAGATATTCATTTTTCTATAAAAAAATTGAAGAAAAACAGAATATATCCACATTTAATCTCCAAAATATGATATATTATAAATATAACCTATTTAATATAACAATTGATATAATTATCAGAATAAACATACGGACAATAGATCCAATAGCCCCAACCTTTGTGGCCAGGGCTTGTCTCCAATTCTTATCAATCAAAGAAAAGCGTTCCTCTATTTTGTTGTACCTTTCGCAACTGGATCAACCGATAGACATGGCTAACAACCACTTTTACGACTGCATATGTCGGAACCGCCAATAACAATCCAAGAAATCCTCCTAGTCCGCCAGCAACAAGCAATATCAATATAATCGTGAGCGGATGAATATTTAATGTTCTTCCCATTACAAGAGGGGATACAACATTCCCTTCCAATTGCTGGGCAATTACAGCAACAATCAGTACTTTGATCACCATCATCGGACTGTGAATCCATGCAACCATCAATGCAGGTATGGTCCCAATCAATGGTCCCACAAAGGGAATGACGTTGGTGAATACAGCCCCTAGTGCCAAAATCAGCGCATAATCCAAATCAATGATCAAATAGCCAATGTACACAACCAATCCTACAAATAAACTGACCAATACCTGACCTTTAATATACGAACTTAATGCCAAATCCATATCCCGTAGAATTTTCATTCCATGCTCCCGTTCCTGGGCTGGGAGAATACGAAGAAAATACTTGGGCGCTTTTTCTCCTTCTTTCAACATGTAGTACAAAATAAAAGGAACGGTTACAAAAACCACAATGATATTCATAATAATCCCAATAAACTGGGCAATGTTTCTTCCAATGTCAGTAATGCTATTTTTTAAATAATTGACCGCCTGGGAAGAAATATCATTCCATTGTATGTACGGGCTAATCCAGGGATGCTTCTGCAATTCAATCAAACGTTTTTGCACCTTGTTCATGATCGCTGGGAAATTATCCACCAGATTTTTAAACTGATCGCTTAAAATGGGTCCCAATAAAAAACCAAGCATCACAAATAAACTGATAAAGGCAACATAAATCAGCAAAATCGACAGAACTCTAGGGACTCCCCATGATTCCAACAGCTCCACAATGGGTCGAAACAAGTAATAGAGGATCCCGGAAAGCAAGAAAGGAAAAAACAGCGTTTGTACCAATACCACAATCGGTTGAAAAATAAAACTCACTTTACTACCGAGATAAATAATCAGCAAAACAACTATCACACCGTACCCAAAAATAAACGGCTTGGATTTTGGCATTTAATCACCTCACTCCTATTGTGTTACCTTTATAGATTAACATATATACAGCTGGCAAAAATTAAAAATTTTAAAAACGAAGAATCTGTCTAAGAAGGTTTCTAAACTTTTGCTGGAGAAAACATATATCAAACTAATTTTTCCTCCATTGACATAAAATGGCATTCAATTGACCACCCACAATAACGATCAGTGCAGAAAAATAAAACCAACCAACCAAAATCATGATCCCACCCAAGTTCCCATACAATTGCGAGTAATCATTGATGGAAACATAATAGGAAAAGCCGTAAGAAATAATCTGCCAACCAACCGTAGCCAACAAAGTACCAGGTAAAGCTTGATATATGGAAACTTTAGTATTGGGTGCAAAAATATATAAACACAAAAAGACGAACCCAAGAACCAAACTGCTGAGCAACCAGCGAATCAAATTCCATATCTTAAAAAAAGTAGGTGTTAATCCCAGAATCAAAAAGAGGGCTTCACCAATGATCTTGCCAAAAATGGGGAGAATCAGCGAAATCACTAATGCAATAAATAATCCAAACATCAAGAAATATCCCAATACCATATCTGCCCAAAAAGGTCTGGTTACTTTTACCCGATATGCTCGATTCAAAGCACGAATCATCGATTGAAAAGCTAACGATGCCAAATACAACGAGGCCAAAATACTCAACCACAGTGCTTTCCCATTCTGTTGATCTAAAATATGAACCAGATTGGATCGGATCAATTCATATGTACTGGGAGGTGCATAAGGTCGAACCAATTCCAACACATGTTCACTCGAAAAAGGCAAGTAACCGAGTACACTAAAAGACAGGAATAAAAACGGAAACAATGACAGCAAAAAATAGTAAGCTAACTGTGCTGCCAGATCCATCACCCGATCCTGAATTAAACGATTCTTCCACTCCAGTAAAAAACGAATCATCATGTCTTCCTCCTTCTCATTTCTTCAAAATACTACTATTCATGTATTTCCAGCATTTCGTTTCCTAACCTCAAAATCTCAAAAAAATCTAACTATCTTTTCGAATATTTTATTTAAAAAAAGCAGTACTAGTTGTCCGAGTTTTTTTCTACAGTTTAATATATTAATATACTGAAAATAAGTAGAGGTGAAAAAAATGAAATCATTGGCTCTACATGAAATTGGCGAAGTTATTCGCAAAGTGCGCAAACAACGTGGTTTGCGGCTAGAAGACCTGGCTGATGAAAACATTTCCCCTGCAACAGTGAGCAATATCGAACGGGGCATAGCTCACGTCAGTCCAGAAAAAGTATCTTATCTTCTGGAAAAACTGGATCTTCCCAAACACAAACTCCCCGAAATGTTAGTAAAAGAGCAAGAAGATCTAAAAAAAGTCCAATTTGATTTCTTAACCATTTCAACTTTGCAACAAATCGGCCATCTGGAAGAAGCGCTGGACAAACTCGAACAACTGAATCTCGATGAAAACCATCCTTATATCGCTCACTATTACTACTACAAAGGTTCGTGTTATCTATCAAAGAAAAAATGGAAGCAAGCCGAAAGAGCTTTCTACAATGCACTGAGAAGCGCTCAACACCATTCCTCCTACAAAGAAAGCAATATCGAAGCAGCAACCTATCTTTTGCTCGGCCTTTGCCACTTCTACCAAAACCATATTGAACAAGCACTCGAGTATACCAACAATGGGATCAAAGCTTTCGTCAAAGATGGCAAGCTGCAATATATCCGTATTCGACTTTATGCCAACAAGGGAATGTTTCTCCACCGGCTAGGCCGTTATGTAGAAGGGATGCGCCTCGTTGAAGAAATCTGGGACTCCATTTCCGCTGCTGATGATATTTTCTCATTGCTCCAGCTCTATTGGCTGCGTGCCGAGTTTTCCTTCCAGTCCGGACTGATTGAAGAAGCCATTCATTACGCTTACGAAGGGATCGAGATTGCCAGAAGAAACAAAATGTACTCTGCCATGTTTTCACTTTGGACATTGCTTGGGAATATCTACACACATGAAAAGAAATGGGAGCTTGCTGAAACATCACTGATCACTGCTCTTAAGTTGGAAGAACATTTTCCAGCCTGTGATATGAACAGTATCGCTTATACCAGTCTTGCCGTTCTCTATATCCAGCTCAATCGCAAGGAAAAAGCGTATAACCATCTGCTTAAAGCGATTCAGTATGCCGAGCAGTTCCAAGATCATCAACGCTTGATCTTCAATCTCCAGCTTACCGGTGACTTGTGCCATTCGACGGGAAATACATCTGAGGCTACTCAGTTTTACCGTAAAGCGATTGAACTTACACAAAAACATGGGTATAAAGAAAAAGAATATCAATTGTGGTTCAAACTGGCACGTTGCTACGATGGACAAAACGAAGTGGAGTTTCAGAATTGTATGAGAAAGATGTTTGAACTTAAAGGAGACAATACTCCAGTCAAAGTTGATTTAACCTTAAAGTACACCTCTTGAGGGCTTCGTGACTTATACTCGGTTAGCCTATCTTTTTTTCATCCACCTCTGATATAAAAACATGTAAGGCCCAGCGGGAAACAGTAAAAAAACGCTGGGTTTTTTGTTATCCCAATTGATCTCTTTTGATTCTGATACTGATTGTGATATACTTTGAACAGGAAGACGAGGGAAAGGATGAACCACCATGAAGTTGATGGATGCAAATCAAATTATTGAATTTATACAAAAAAGCGAAAAGAAAACCCCTGTGAAAGTACATATCAAAGGAAAGCTTGATGAGATCAAATTTGCGCCTGAAATCCAAACCTTTATCTCTGGGAATGCAGGCGTTATCTTTGGAGACTGGAAAGTAATCCAACCCGTTTTGGAAGCAAATAAAGAAAAAATTGAAGATATGGTTATTGAAAATGACCGTCGGAATTCTGCGATTCCTCTCCTTGACATGAAAAACATTCATGCACGGATCGAACCTGGTGCCATTATCCGTGAAAATGTCGAAATCGGAAAAAATGCGGTGATCATGATGGGAGCCGTTATCAATATTGGTGCCGTTATTGGTGACGGAACCATGGTTGACATGAATGCAGTTATTGGTGGACGCGGAACCATCGGCAAAAATTGTCATATCGGTGCGGGTGCAGTAATTGCTGGCGTCATTGAGCCTCCATCCGCTACTCCGGTTATCATTGAAGATGATGTCGTCATTGGTGCCAATGCTGTCATCCTTGAAGGAGTTCGTGTTGGTAAAGGTTCTGTAGTTGCCGCAGGTGCTGTTGTGATTGAAGACGTGCCTCCAAATGTAGTAGTGGCTGGTACTCCGGCACGGATCATTAAACAAATCGATGAGAAAACTCGCTCCAAAACAGAAATCAAACAAGAGCTTCGCCAACTGTAATGTTGGAATAGCCCTAAGAGGTTTTCTGGTCTGTTGGTATCACCAATATGATAGCCCTACGGGGCTTTCTTTTTATATAAGGAGGAAGATGGATGACTCAGTGGCAAATATTGGATCAAACCTATATCATGTCAACAGTCAAACGCTTGCCCATTGCGATTGATCGTGCTGAAGGCAACTATTTATATGACACAGAAGGAAATAAATATTTGGATTTATTTACGGGACTCGCTGTCAATACACTCGGACATTTACATCCACGAATCATGAAAGCACTAGAAGAACAAAGTCATCGCTTTTTGCACATTTCCAATCTCTTTTTAAACCCGCCAGCGATCCAATTGGCCAAACGACTGGTTGAACACACCTTGTCCGGTGGAAAAGTATTCTTCTCCAACTCAGGAGCTGAAGCAACCGAAGCTGCCATCAAATTGATTGATAGATGGACGACGCGAGAGCAAAACGGAAAAAGCGGCATCGTCGTACTGAAAAATAGCTTCCATGGCCGTACCTTGGGTGCATTGCGCTTAACCCGTCAGCCCAGTGTTTATCAAGATTTCCCAACCCTCTCGTTTCCAATCTATGAAATCAAAGCAAATGATATCGATGACTTGGAAGAAGTTTGCCAAAGACATCAACCTGCTGCCGTTCTTGTCGAACCTGTTTTGGGAGCCGGAGGCGTAATCACACTTACCGAAGAGTTTTTAACCGCAATCCGTCGCATTTGTGATGAACATCAAATGATTTTCGCTGTAGACGAAATCCAAACCGGTATCGGACGTACAGGAAAACTGTTTGCTTACCAGCACTTTAACTTCCAACCAGACCTGATCCTCTTTGCCAAAGGAATTGGTGGCGGTCTCCCACTTGGTGGAATCATTGCCGGTCCAAATCTGGCAGATGTGTTCCAACCTGGTGACCACGGAACCACATTTGCCCCTTCTCCTCTAAGCGCAGCTTTGGGAAATGCGGTACTCGACGTCTTATTGGAAGAAGGACAGCTGGAACGCGGTCGCCAAGCTGCTGAGAAACTATGGAGCCAGTTACAGGCCCTGCAAGAGAAATATCCACAAGTCTTTGCATATATCGATGGCAAAGGCATGATGCTGGGAATTCGCACTCATCTAAGCGCTGAGGAAGTGAAGCAACTCCAATTAAACCTGTTAAAACAAGGTATTCTGGTCAATGTGACGGCAAAAACGGTCATACGTTTATTGCCACCTCTCACACTCAATGATGAAGACATTCAATTTTTTATTAAGACCCTCGAAAACTATATTACCGATCATCTCTCAGTAAAGGAGGGGAAATGAATGTCGTCATTGGCTATTGAGCCTTTTATTCAGCTCAGACGCGAGTTGCATCAAATTCCAGAACCTGGTTTTGCTGAATACAAAACACAACAAACCATTCTTTCTTATCTAGCCACTTTACCCTCAAAGCGTTTGCAAATTCAAACCTGGAAAACGGGTATTTTAGTCAAAATTCTTGGAAGCAGGCCAAGCAAATGTATAGGTTATCGTACCGACATGGATGGTTTACCCATCCAGGAAGAAACAACTTATTCCTTCCGTTCCAAACATGAAGGCTATATGCATGCGTGTGGCCATGACATGCATATGGCCATCGCTTTGGGTATATTAACCTACTTTGTTCATCATCCGATCGCAGATGATCTTCTCTTTGTCTTTGAACCGGCAGAAGAAGGACCTGGTGGAGCGCTTCCGATGCTAAAAAGTAAAGAATTTCAAGCCTGGAAGCCAGACATGATCTGCGCTTTACACATCGCACCCGAATATCCTGTTGGTACCATTGCCACACGGCCAGGCATTTTATTCGCCAATACCTCCGAATTATTTATTGACTTGGCAGGCATTAGCGGTCATGCTGCCAGACCTCACCTGGCCAATGACATG
The DNA here is from genome assembly GCF_900114055.1 of Thermoflavimicrobium dichotomicum. GTDB lineage: Bacteria > Bacillota > Bacilli > Thermoactinomycetales > Thermoactinomycetaceae > Thermoflavimicrobium > Thermoflavimicrobium dichotomicum. The sequence goes on from NZ_FORR01000002.1 coordinate 380,058, forward strand.
GCGATTGCCGCATCGGAGCTCGTCCTGCAGCTACAAAGCATTATCTCACGCAATATTGATCCACTCGACTCAGCGATTATCACCATTGGTAAAATGGATGTAGGCACCAAACAAAATATTATTGCGGGGCATGCTCGCCTTGAAGGAACCATCCGTACCCTTTCTTTGGACTCGATGGACAGGATCAAATCCCGGATCAAGGCGATTGTCCACGGAATCGAACAAGGTTTTGACTGTCAGGCTACAATCGATTGGGGCGCCAACTATTGTCAGGTAGACAACGATGAAAAGCTTACCCTGGATTTTATGAATTGGGTTCGAAGCCAGACAGAATATCAACTGGTCGAATGTCGTGAAGCGATGACCGGAGAAGATTTCGGCTATTTCCTGCAGGAAATCCCCGGCTGGATGTTTTGGCTTGGCGTTGAAACTCCCTACGGCCTCCACCATCCCAAAATTGAGCCCAATGAAGGAGCGATTCAAGTCGGAATTGATACAATGGTAAGGTATATGGAGTATTTGACAGGGGCTGGAACTCGTTTGTAGACAAATCACTCACCTGCTGATGAAACAGCAGGTGAGTCCATTACGTCCACTACTTCAAAACATAACCTTTGGCCATGATTTCATTCACTTTTACCAAATCATGGGGAGTATCTACTGACATCGAATCACTTTCTACTTCCACCATTTGTACTGACCATCGATGTTCAATAAACCGCATCAGTTCAATTTCTTCACTTTTTTCAACAGGACCTTGTGGAGTTTGACTAAAAAAGTGAATAGCTGCAGGCGAAAAGGCATAAATCCCCAGTTGCTTAAAATAAATCGGTTGACAGTTTCCTTTAGGATATGGAATCGGAGAGCGCGAATAATAGATTGCTTCTTTCTTATCATTCACAACCACTTTTACAACCGTTGATCTCAAAAGTTCCGACTCATTTTTTATCTTCGTCATTAAATTGGTAACAGAAAGATGAGGATGATGAAAAAAAGGCTTAATGGCTTCTTGAATTTCCTCTGCCGAAACTAACGGTTCATCCCCTTGTATATTGACATACAGATCTGCATCAATACGTTCCGCTGCTTCACAAACCCGGTCTGTACCTGTAGGATGTTTTTCTGAAGTCATCACGACATTCATCCGAAAACGTCTGCATACTTCTTCGATTCTTTGATCATCCGTTGCAATATAAACAGAATCAAAATCTGGCACTTTGATCGCATTTTGATATACCCACCAGATCATTGGCTTACCAGAAATATTGGCGATTGGCTTTCCGGGAAACCGTGTAGACCGATATCTTGCCGGAATAATCCCCACTATTTTCATCTTGATTCTCCTCTCTTCGGACTCTTTCACTCTCTATCTATTTACAAATGCTGTCTGAAAGCCCACGGTTTGAATCGTGGAATGTCCGCCTTATACGCTTTGCTAATGGATAATAATAGATAAAAAATATTTTCCTAATGTATGCCACTCATTCTAAAACTATTCATTCACCCACTCCTCTTTACCACCATCCTTTCATTCGGTTCTGATCCCACAGAAAAACAAAAATAAAAACCCACCTTTTCAGGCAGGTTATCCCTTTTCTCTCTTTTCAAAGAATCCCCTTTAGGAATATTTTATCATCTTATGTGTTTTCTTACTACTTCTAAATTGAAACCGTTTATGCTAACAAACGCCCAATGAGTATCATTTTATTTGTTTAAATTCGTTTTCCTCTACAATCTCTTTTCACTATCATCTATAAACATACGGGTAATCTTTAAAATAGACAATACATATATAATGGTAGAAATAGTAAGTAATTTTGGGTGATTGTCATATTCAAACACCCATAAATAAGCCATCGAAAAAAAACTGACCACCCACATACCATAGATATAAAAACTTCTTTTTAACACTTTCTTGGCATTTTTGTTAAAATAATTAGAAAATTGAAATTCATCTTGGGTACAGCATAATTGTGATAGGCGTGGCTCAATTACATCTCTTAAATATTTAGTTAAAAAGTCATGAACGGTAAAGCTGTATAAAATTTGCAACGTATAATATATCGATAATAGTGGGATTAAAAGGATAATAATGCGATATTCTTCATTAGGGACCGCAAATCCTGCCACCACCCCCATTGTTGCAATTAACTGATTGGATAATGAATCTCTTTGTTCGATACGATTTTTAATTTCATTTCTTATATCTTCTCTTGTTTTTTCCAAGTGGTGAATCTCTTTATCATCACGATCTTGAATAACATGAACATAGCTAATCGGTTGATCCAAGACTTTTTTCTGTTTATCTCTACTCTTTTTACTGTTATTTTCTTTTTTTATTTGTTGTTCTTGCCAGTCCAATTCTTTTTGTCTTTGCTCCAACTCTTTCTCTTTTATTAATAATTCTTTTTCTTTTAGTTCTAACTCCTTCTCTCTAAATGTTAGAATTTTTTCTTTTTCTTCCCATTCCTTTCTATCTGGTTCCACGGTACTCCCTCCCTTGCTGTTATATTCTATTTTTGTAATGAAATTATATTTATAAAATATAAAGATATATTTTAATGATTCCAAAGAATTATTTTATTTCAATAAATAAATACCCATTTCGGATGAACATAATCCTTTCCTCTAACCATTATCTAAAATTCTTTTAACACTTTAAATTGAAAAGGGAATCAAACAATTGATTCCCTTGAAACTGTTGGAAACCCGATATTCTTTTTCCAGTTGAACGACTTAGATTCGTTTTTATGGAGCGAGATTGAAACGAGAAGGAAAAACTGCATATAACGGAAACTACGACACCCAAACAGGAAGTTTATTAAATAAACTCGATTTTTAACAAAAATTAATACCATATGCAATAATTCTTTATATTATATCCAAATTTTTTCTTTATATTGAACTTAACAGCAAGAAAGGAGGAAGCATATGATTAAAAAAATGAGCAAGTTCTTACTGTCCACAGCGCTCATTACTGGCCTGTTTACTTCAGTCTTGTCGAGCCAGGCAAACGCCACACAACCAAGCACCCAGGAAAAGTATCGTGTTGAAACCATTGCTCACCGTGGTGCATCTGGATATGCGCCAGAGAATACAATGTCCGCTTTTCGTAAAGCTGAAGAAATGAAAGCCGATTACTTTGAGCTTGATGTTCAAATGAGTAAAGATGGCCATCTTGTAGTGATCCATGATACAACCGTCAATCGTACAACCAACGGAACAGGCAATGTCAAAGATCTCACATTGACCGAACTAAGACAATTGGATGCTGGAAGTAAGTTTAATCCGACGTTTGCTGGCGAAAAAATTCCTACCTTTGATGAAGTACTGGAAGAATTCCGTGGAAAAATAGGGATCCTCATTGAGCTGAAAGCACCAGAATTATACCCGGGTATCGAAGAAAAAGTAGCTCAAGCACTAAAGAAACACAATATGCATAAACCCAAAAATGAAAAAATTATCGTCCAATCTTTTAACTTTGAGTCCATGAAAAAGTTTCATCAGCTTCTCCCAGAAGTTCCGGTCGGAGTATTAACAAGTGATCCAAACCACCTCTCCGATGCGAAAATCAAAGAATTTGCAACTTATGCGAATTACGTCAATCCAAATCTAAAAATCGTAAACAAACAAGTTGTCGAAAATATTCACGCTCATGGCATGAAAGTGCAATCTTGGACAGTTCGTAGTCGTAGCGCCGTCCAACCTCTTCTGGATGCCAAAGTGGACGGAATAATCACAGACTATCCTGATTATGTACCTCGAAATAAAAGCAACTAACACAACAGGAACGAGGGAAGTGTTACAATAATAAAGCCACCATGTTTGAGGCAACATGGTGGCACTTGTTTGTTAACCGATCGAACCTTCCATCTCAAACTTAATAAGACGGTTCATTTCTACGGCGTATTCCATTGGCAATTCCTTGGTAAATGGTTCAATGAAGCCCATGATGATCATTTGGGTTGCTTCGCTTTCCGACAAACCTCGGCTCATGAGATAAAAGAGTTGGTCTTCACTTACTTTGGATACAGTAGCTTCGTGTTCCAAGGTAATATCATCGTTTTTAATTTCATTGTAAGGAATGGTATCTGAAGTGGACTCATTGTCCAAAATCAGGGTATCGCATTTCACGTTTGCTTTGGAGCCTTGTGAATTGCGGCCAAAGCTGGTCAATCCTCGGTAAGTGACTTTTCCGCCCTGTTTACTGATGGATTTGGAAATGATCGTAGATGTACAGTTTGGTGCAAGAGCAACCACTTTGGCTCCAGCGTCTTGGTGTTGACCTTTACCGGCAACAGCGATGGACAGAATATCGGCTTTTCCGCCTTCCCCTTTCATAATGACAGCTGGATATTTCATGGTCAGCTTACTACCGATATTTCCATCTACCCATTCCATGTGAGCATTACGTTCACACACAGCTCGTTTGGTTACCAGGTTATAAATATTTGGTGCCCAGTTTTGGATCGTGGTATAACGACAACGTGCATTATCCTTTACAACAATCTCAACAACCGCACTGTGCAGTGAGTCTGTGCTGTAGATCGGAGCCGTACATCCCTCTACATAGTGAACAAAGCTTCCTTCATCCGCAATAATCAACGTCCGTTCAAATTGACCCATATTTTCCGAGTTAATCCGGAAATATGCCTGGAGCGGAATTTCACATTTTACCCCTTTTGGTACATAAATAAAGCTTCCTCCACTCCAAACTGCACTGTTGAGTGCGGCAAATTTGTTATCAGATGGTGGAACGACTGTACCGAAGTATTCACGCAGAAGCTCTGGGTATTCTTTCACTGCCGTATCTGTATCACAGAAAATAACCCCTTGTTCTTCCAGTTCTTTCTGCATGTTATGATAAACAACCTCAGATTCATACTGAGCGGATACCCCTGCCAGGAACTTTTGCTCTGCTTCTGGAATACCCAGTTTATCAAATGTTTTCTTGATTTCTTCTGGTACTTCATCCCAAGAACGGCCTTGGCGCTCTGAAGGTTTGACATAATAGGTGATATCATCAAAGTTGAGTTCGTCCAATTTGCCCGGCAAAATCGAGAACCATTTACTATTCATCGAGCTAGGCATTGGCATTTTATAAAATTGCTCAAGCGCTTTAAGGCGAAACTCCAGCATCCAGTCTGGCTCGCCTTTCATGCGCGAAATCTCCTCTACAACCTCACGGGATAAACCACGTTTTGCACGATAGACCGAAACGTCTTTATCACGAAACCCGTACTTGTAATCGGAGAACTCAGGCATTTGGGTAGCCATAATTAACTCCTCCTTTTGCGGGATTACTCCCTACTGACATTGACACTCCCTAATTCCTTTCTCCAATGCTTTCCATGCAAGTGTGGCACACTTAATCCTTGCTGGAAACTTGGAAACACCCGTCAGTGCTTCAATATCCTCCAACGGGAATTTGTCGATATCAACCTCTTCACCTTGCATCATTTTGGAGAACAAATGAACAAGTTCAAGCGCTTGTTCAATCGTGAGTCCTTTGACGGCTTCGGTCATCATGGAAGCCGAAGACAGACTGATCGAACAACCTTCTCCCAAAAACTTGGCTTCTTCAATCACACCGTTTTCTACACGCATTTGTAAAGAAATGCGGTCACCGCAGGTGGGATTATTGAGATCGACCGTGACCGCTCCTTCTTCAATTCGCCCACGATTGCGTGGTCGTTGGTAATGATCCATAATCACACGACGATATAAATCATCTAAAGACATTTCCGAAATACTCCTTTGTTTTTTGTAGACCTTTTACAAGTCGATCAATATCTTCTTCGTCGTTGTAGATATAGAAACTCGCCCGGGCAGTAGCTGTGGCCCCAAGCCATCTCATCAAAGGTTGGCAACAATGATGCCCTGCGCGTACAGCAATGCCTTCTGCATCCAGGACAGTCGCCACGTCATGCGGGTGAACACCATCCACATTGAACGTCACAACGCCCATGCGATTTTCTTTTGGACCGTATATGGTAATCCCTTCAACCTGGCTTAATTTTTCGCAAGCAAGCTTGGTCAAAGCACGATCATGTGCTTCAATTTGATCCATACCAATCGACTCCAGATAGTCGATCGCAGCGCCCAGCCCAATCGCTCCAGCAATAATGGGCGTACCACCTTCAAACTTCCAAGGAAGCTCTTTCCATGTGGAATCATACAGATCCACATGGTCAATCATCTCGCCGCCAAACTCAATGGGCTCCATTTCATCCAACAAGGCTTCCTTTCCATATAATACACCAATCCCTGTTGGCCCGAGCATTTTATGACTCGAAAAAGCGAGGAAATCAACATCCAAATCTTGGACATCCACCTTCATATGCGGCACACTTTGCGCACCATCCACCAGGATCACGCCACCATGCTGATGGACGATTTGAGCAATTTCCTTGATTGGATGCACCGTTCCCAAGACATTGGACACATGTTGAATCGCAACGATTTTTGTATTAGGCGTGATCGTTTCTTTCACTTTAGCCAAATCAAGTGTACCATCCGCTTCCAGGGGGAAATATTTTAATGTCGCTCCCGTGCTTTTTGCTACTTGCTGCCAAGGAATGAGATTGCTATGGTGCTCAGATGGTGTAATAACAATCTCATCTCCTGGTGCCAAACGTGTTCTGGCATAACTGCTGGCAACCAGGTTAATCGCCGTTGTCGTACCCCGGGTAAAAACAATTTCTTTGGTAGAGCGAGCATGAATAAAACGCCGTACTTTTTCCCTCGCTCCTTCGTAAGCATCGGTGGCCTTACTTCCCAATGTATGCACACCACGATGCACATTGGAATTGTAACCTTTATAGTAATCTTCCAGTGCTTCAATCACAGGAATGGGCTTTTGCGAAGTAGCAGCACTATCCAAATAGACTAATGGGTGACCATTGACTTCTTGATGCAGAATCGGAAAGTCCTTTTTGTATGATTTCATGCTCCAAATTTCCCCTCAATCACGTGAATGATATTTTGACGTAAAGATTCAGAAGGAATTTCAGAAATCACTTGATCCAGGAAGCCAAAGATAATCAGTTTTTCAGCCTGTTCTTTTGTAATGCCACGAGACATCAAATAATAAAGTTGGATTGGATCAATCCGACCCACACTTGCAGCATGACCTGCTTTTACATCATTCTCGTCGATCAAGAGAATCGGGTTGGCATCTCCACGAGCTTTTGGATTCAGCATCAGTACCTTGCCTGATTGTTGACCATCCGATTTGCTCGCGCCTTTTTCAATCTTCGTGATACTGTTTAAAATGCTTGAAGCTTCATCTTTCATGACCGAACGAGCTTGAATATCACTGTTGGTATAGGTACCAAAATGATGAATGTTTGAAGTGATATTCGCCCGCATTTTGCCAACACCGAGTGCTACAGCCTTAACGTTCGCTGTACCACCTTGACCATTCAAATAAGAAGTGTTATCCGAAATGATTCGTCCTTCGCTAAGGTCACCAATAATCCATTCCATCTTTCCATCCCGGTCAACCAATGCCCGACGGTAAATCACTTCTACGGCGGATTTACCCATATTGTTGATCGTAGCCACACGCACTTGGGCATTTTGTCTCACAAATACTTCAATGACACTATTGTTTAGGGAAACCAGATCATCACCTACATAGTTTGCAACGAACTCTACACGGCTATTTTCGTCTGCAATAATTAAAATATGTGGATGAATGCCCACATTTTCCCCTGCGGCCCAGAAAAGAGACTGGAATGGGACTTCCACTTCCACATTGCGTGGTACATACAGGAACACACCACCTGTCCACAATGCGGCGTTTAGCGCAGCCAAGCGATGCTCCTCTTTTTTCACTGCCTGGGTCAAATATTTTTTGACCAAGTCACCATGCTCTCTACTCGCCGTCGTTAGGTCAGTAAAAATGATCCCTTTTTGCGCTAACTCGTCAGCCAGCTGTTTAAATACAACACTGGAGTTTTTCTGTACTAAGAGATTGCCACTTTTTTCATCAAACAGATAACTCTTCACATGATCAGGTAATTGATCGATTTGCACTGGGCTTTCTTCCGTATAAGGCTTAAAGTTGGTAAAATTCCAACCACTGATGTTTGTTTGCTCTACTTTTGGCAAGGGTAATTGGGTTGCAAGCTCCAACGCTTCCAAACGATCCGCAAGAAGCCAGTCGGGTTCTTTCAGACTTTGGGAGAGTTGCGTAATAACCTGTTGATCAAATGGATAGGTTGTTTCTACACTCATCTTATCTACCTCACCTTATGCCGTTGGATTCGCTGCTTCGTCTTCAATACCCAACTCTTCTTTCACCCAATCATACCCTTCAGCTTCCAAACGCTCTGCCAATTCAGGTCCACCGGATTTCACAATACGACCTTGCATAAAGACGTGAACAAAATCTGGTTTGATGTAATTCAGGAGACGTTGATAGTGTGTAATAATGAGGCAACCAAATTCAGGACTGCGCATGGAATTGACACCTTTGGCAACGACTTTCAATGCGTCGATATCCAGTCCAGAATCAATCTCGTCCAAAATGGCAATCCGTGGTTGAAGCATTAACATTTGCAGAATCTCGTTCCGTTTTTTCTCTCCACCCGAGAACCCTTCATTGAGATATCGAGTAGCAAATGACTCATCCATCTCCAACAATTCCATCTTTTTATCCAGTTCACGAATAAACTTCATCAAGGAGATCTCGTTTCCTTCGCCACGTTTCGCATTAATGGCACTACGCAGGAAATCGGAGTTGGTAACCCCACTGATCTCACTTGGATACTGCATAGCCAAAAATAAACCGGCACGCGCTCTTTCATCTACTGCCATTTCCAGAAGATCTTGATCATCAAGGGTAACGGTACCGCTTGTCACTTCATATTTTGGATGTCCCATCAACGCTGAAGCCAACGTACTTTTACCCGTTCCGTTTGGCCCCATGATCGCGTGAATTTCTCCACCTTTTACTTCCAGGTTAACGCCTTTCAAGATCTCTTTTCCTTCAACAGCTACATGTAGATCTTTAATCGTTAGCTTTGGTACTGACATAAATTCATTCCTCCATCATGTATACATCATTTATCTTCAAACCGAAGATGCCAAGACATCACCGGGAATGTTTGGATCAGAACCCTCGGTTTGCAGGGTGAGTCAATAGATGATAAATGAATCACAAACTCACCTTATTTAAAGTGATTATCATGTGATTCTCATTCTATTTTATCTTACTCAAATGGGTATAGCAAGTAAAAGTCTTCTTGTCGTTTGTAGTATGACCTGTTTCATGGTTTAGATAAAAGGTTTTGTTGTTCAGTTTTTTCATACTTTTATGATAAAAATGGAATATTGTCCATGTTTTCCTATCCCATGCACTATAACATATCGCAAGCAGCTTCTCAACATCTATTCAGAAAGATCATTTTTTCATATACCAATTCAACTGATCTCTGCTTATTGACATAGTTTCCGTTATAGGCCGGGTTTGTCAACGGACCCTCATGTTGCCAAGCAACATCATCAGAAGGATGAAAAAAGGTAACGGAGGAAGAAACCCATCCCGAAGAGTGAAAGAAACGTATCCATATTTTCAGGATATAGCCTCTTTCTTGATCTCTTTATGATAAAATGAAATCAAATTATTAAAAGGAGAGGGGCATGCATGTTTGACAAAAGCGCTGATTTCCCCTTGATCCGCTTATGAACCCCCAGCCTATCCGCTGTATTGAATGTTACAAACAACGGCCAGGTGGTCGCTGTAACTACTGTCCCTTGCACAAAAAAAACCGTCATCTTTATCGTCCGATCGGTGCTGGATGGTATCTGCCCATTTCCAAAAACGAAGAAAAACAACCAAATTCAGACAAAGAAATCAAATAAAGCATCCCTTTCCTATATGGAAAAGGATGCTCAGACTGAAGAATAGCTCTAACCTTTGTTTTGCAAGGTGTAAAATTTTTTCGATTTCATCTATTTTTAAAGAATAAACTAAAAAACCAATAGGATCAACTTTGTAACCTTCTAGTGACTTTTATTAAGGAGGAAGCAATCTCTCTCGCTTTTTGATCCAGTTCGTAATAGGTTGTTTTTTCGCATTCTTCCCCATTATTCAAAAAGATATAAGCGACTTTATGTGGTTGTTGATTTGCCCGCATTTGAAGTAAAGAGACCAGAGATGTATTTTCATTTTCTAAAGGAAATGTTACTTTCACAGTGAACCCTTTCCTTTCTAATGAGGAATAACATTTTAATTATGACTATCCTTACTATATTGACAATATAATTTAAATCTAAATTCTAGATTAACATTATATGAATATTACTTAATAGTAATTATAAAATCATATTAAATATAAAAAATGTACTAATTTATTGATAATAATTATATTTTAATAATATATGAATAAAATTGATTTGTCTATATAATTATGTAAAAATTGAAGTTATAGATTAAAGAAGCTCTCTAGGAGATAAATATCTGAGAGCAGAATGTATTATCGGACTGAATAAAGCAATCGATATCCTTTCTGTCTTCCAAAAGGATGTGTATTTCTGAAGCCAAACCGTTTCTTCTCTGAAACTTGGACCCGGAAATGCTGATTATACTTATGAATTTATAAAACAAAACGAGTAAGGCCGATCTATAGACCTTACTCGTGGGGCTGTTGACTGAGAAGGGAGATTCCCTTCCATTATTGATTTACTCTTTTCAGTTTACAGAAATCCGTTTTTCTACACATTGTATCATATATCTTATGAAGCGAAAATTATGACATCTTCCGTCGATACCTCCTACCCTCAGTACATTACGAGATGATAAAGAAAGTCAGTTTCATCAAATTTTTGTGTAATCAAGAATCAATATCATTGTTTAATCTATCTTCTTCCTACCATATAAATAAATCCCCCATATACTCAACAATGAAAGAACAATACTGATGACACTGCCTTCTACTCCAAAAGCTCCACCTGAAATCAAGGGATGACCCACTTTCTTAATATGAAACAAAGAAGGGACTTCCAAGCCCGATACTTCAAAACCAAAGATGGGCCCTTGAAAAAAGTTCCATGTCAGGTGCAGGCCAATCGGCATCCATAAACCACCTGATACCTGACGCAGCATGGCAAATAAAACCCCTGCAAAAAACAGTTCCAGCATTGGAATCACATTTGACCAAACATTCGCATTAAAACTGTGCAGCAAAGCAAAAACCACTGCTGAAACGATCACCGCAACTTTTTTGGGAGCGTATAAGTATTTGACCAGTCCAAACAAGTAACCGCGTGCAAAAATTTCTTCTGCCAAAGCAACAAGGAAAAAGAGAAACAACCAGTAAACGATCGCCCTGCCAATCTCCGGATTCCACTCTATACCTGTAATTTCAACGCCCCCCAAGATCACAATGAGTCCAAAGGCAATTGCCATCAGGATAATTCCAAATAAAGCACCCATAAGAAAAAGAAGAAAACATTTCGGTTGTTTAAGACCCAGTGTCCATCCTTTTTGCTTTTCAAACCCATAGTAAAAGATCAATACGGATACGATCATGGCTATTTCCTGGATGACAAAAAGATCCATGTTCGGTACAAAAAATATTGGAACAACGGCTAAAAATAGAAACAAACCATAAAGCCCTATCGTTTTGAGGACCATTTCCAGAGCTTTTTGCATTCTACACCTCGCCCATTTTCATTGTTGTTCATCTGGCCAGCCAGATATTTATCCAATTTTTACACAGAACTGTTTCTTTTGTCTATGATGAATTGTGTGTTCATTTACCAAATCATATGATGGAAGCCGATGTTTGAGTCTTGGTGCGTTCCTTTTTAAAGAAATCCGTTACATCCGCTTCAGTCTCACGGTAAAGGGGGACGTGCAAAACTCGTGATCACTCCGGACTGTTTGCACGCTTCTCCCCGACACGTACTCCGCTTCACCCTTTTGGTTGTAGCGGCTTTTCTTTATTCAATTGAAAGGCTTCCACCGCTTCCGCTGTCCAAACACGCTCAAATAAATGTAACACCCTTGCTGAAAACAGATCAGGTTGATCCACAATAAACAGCGGCAAGTGATGGAGGGAAAGATAATAGTAAAAGCAATATCCTTCCAGTTTTTGTGCATGCTGTACATTTTGCTGTGCAATCGGATGATTCTGACAGAATTCATTTGTAAACAGGTCTTCCGCGATTTTATCCAAATAAAAATATCCATTTGCGGTATCCCATAACATCTTGCGTTTCTCATTCCATTTCACATGTAATATGCTGTTCTCCGGATGATGAACCAATTGTGCCTGAAACACGGGAAGCCACAGATTTTCTTGAAGGGCAATCGACCGTTTAAATCGAATCGCTTCGACATGGAATACTTCTTTCAATACATCGCTTTGTAATGTGCCTTCAAAAGCGGTCGCATCGATCAAAATCTGCTCTTTCTCATCATCTTTTTCATCCCAAAGTAAACACATTACCGCTTTTTCATCATTCCATGTCATGACTGACAATGGCAACAGTAACCATTTAGAAGCAACCCTTTTTTCTTTTTGTCTACTTCCTTCACGCTCGAAAGCAAACCATTCCCATTTCAACCATTCCAATTGTCTAAGCAGAAGAAACAGATGTGTCAGTCGGGCTTTCTCATCCACTTCAGCGATCTGCTGAATATTGAATGCAAGCTGAGGAAAACCTGCCTCAGCAAATTCTTTCGCAATGTGAGTCAGCTCTTTCAGATCCTGATGAGTGTGCTGAAAACCAGAAGATACGAAAAACTGCAGTTGCTCTTCTAACTGCTTGATTTTTTCAATCATTACCAATACCCCTTAGACAGTTTAATGATTGGCAACTGATGCAAATCATTGAGATCACTTGGTGTCTTCATTGATACGATTGAGATCACATACAATTGAAATTCACTGGTTACTCTCAATAAAAGGAAATCAGGTTGAAAGACTTTGGCATACGTTTTTAAACGGTAGTTAGACATTAGAGGATAAATCTGGCCATTTTCATCCACCAGATAAATCTGATGGTCTTTTTCTATGACTCTTTTGGGTTGAAATAATACATAATGGTCTGGATGTGGAAAAAGATAAGCATCATTGGCTTGAACCTGCCTGACAATTTGATCAAGAGAAGTAAGGGCAAAGCGAGAAAGACTTTCTACATCCTGGTCGGTTAATCCTCGAACGGTAAAGCTTTCCAGTTTGATTCGCCTTGGTTCCCTTCCTGGGTAAAGGTAGGCTTCATTCACTTCTATCATCTGATGATAAGAAGTTTTAGGCGAAACAGACTTTACTTTCAGTGGTGTAATCTGTTTTTCTGTAAAGAGACTTCCCTGTTCCAAATCGATAAAAATACTTGTTTCCACTTTAAAGCCAGATTTTAATTTTTGCACTTCATATCCCAGTTCTAGCAAAATTAAACGCTCTACTTTTTCCAGTTCGGTTTTACGCCATGTTTTACCCACAAGCTCGTCCAACATGGCTTTATCTGTCAATTCCCCATTTAAATGCTTACGTATGGCTGCTACCGTAAACCAGCAATCACCAAGCAGTTGGATAATCCTTCTCGCATTTCGATCCGTTTGCAATTCTTCTTTTAATTCAGTGAGTAAATGACCCAATCGCCGTAATTTATAGGACTTGACAAATTCAGACAGCTCTGAAAAGGTAGCAATGGTTTGTTCACTAACCATGTCAAATCCTTGGTGAGTAATCTCCATGATCAGCTTTTCCACCAAATCGAGGCCTTCTGCCATCAATTGTTCTTTTTCTTTTTTGGTTTTCTTCTTTTTCTTCGTTTTAAACTGTTCCTTGCGCTCTTCCAGTTGTTGATCATCGATCAATGCGAAAGAATCAGGTTCCTGGATCCAGGCGATTAAGGCGGCAACCACATGTTTACAGTATTTATTCCGACGATAAGCGGGACAGGTACAGTGTGTTTCCAGCTTCTTTTCCTGAAAGCGGATGCTGACCTGATAATTTTTGGAACCAGTCACCTTCGCAAAAATGGCCGAAGAAGTGTGAGTCCTTGCTTGCACTTCGCCTTTGGTAAAATATTTCTCACCATTTTTAAAGCTTTTCGCATCCGTCCATTCTTTTACTTGCTCGATCGTTAATTCTTTCATCAAAGAGGGTGTTTCCAAACTTTCTTCATCCTTTCTGACACAAAGCACTTATTTGGCTTCACCGACAAAAATCTTTTCCACCCAATCAATCAGCTTATTAGGAGTACAGGCAAATGCTGGAATCCCCAGATTTGCTACTTCTTGTGCCAGTACACGATCATAAGATGCACGACCTTGATCATTAAGAGCAAGCAAACAGAGCGTTTTTACCTGATCCTCCCGCATCTTGGCAAGCCGGGCCAATAGTTCATTTTGATTGCCGCCTTCATACAAATCTGTAATTAAAATAAATATGGTTTTATCCGGTTGAGTAATCAGTCCCTGACAATATTGAACCGCCCGATTGATATCGGTTCCGCCTCCCAGTTGGATCCCAAACAAAATATCAATGGGATCGGTTAGGTACTCGGTCATATCTGCAATTTCCGTATCAAAAAAGACTAAATGGGTTTGAAACAGATTCAGCGATGCAAAAATGGACCCCATGATCGATGAGTAAACGACAGATGTTCCCATTGAACCGCTTTGATCCACACAGACAATCACATTCCAATCGTTTAACTTATTTTGTTGCTCATAAAAATAAATTTTTTCCGGGATAAATGTGTTAAGTTCTGGTTGATAGTTTTTGATATTATGGCGAACGGTCTTTGCAAAATCAATTTGTTTGGTTTTGATATAAGGCGTGCTTTCACGACTGACTGCCCCAATCACAGTCTGTGCCACTTTTTGTTCCAGTTTTTTTCTCAGATTGGCTACAGTATCCTGTATGACTAACCGGGCAGTCGCTTTGGTCTGATCTGGAATCAAATGCTTCAATTCAATCAAGGTAGCTGCCAGTTCCACATTTCGTTCCAGTTTTTCCAGTGTTTCAGGCTCTAGCAACAATTGACGCAATCCTTTTTTCTCAATCGCTTCTTTCTGCAAATAGGAGACCGTATCAGTAGGGAAATAGGTACGAATATCCTTCAGCCACTGAGCGACATAAGGAGACGAGGCTCCGGTGCCGCCCCGTCTTGATTGGTTCTCACCATATAAAAATTCCAATGACTGATCCATCCCTGCCCATGCGCCTTCCAATGGCTTCATATCCGCAAACAAAGGTTGTTGTTCTATCTCTTTACCTAAAATCAAGCGCCAACGCAACGGATCCTCACGATAATCCATATTCATTCTTCCACCTTTCTGCCATGGCCGCTAGAACCTGATCCAGATGTAAATGGCGATCCCGATTAAGCAAAGGGTTCACAAGCGACTGCGTTTTCTTTTGGTCCATATCCAAAACTTTTGCCAGTGTCTGGGTTAAATTACGCCCATCCATCGGAGATAATTGCGAAAATACTTGCCGTAACATCGGCAAAAGCCGGACAAACGTATCTTTATCCAAAGACACGACAAAGGTGTGGATCGCTTGAATCAATCCCTGCTTGCGAATAAAGTAGGCACGATTCAGGTGAAATAATCCCTGGATCAAATAAGTCATATGATCAGGTTGTTCAGATGTACGGAGCCAACTTTGCAAGGTAATTTCCAATTGCTCATCCGAAACTTGTCCCATCAGATACAGCAAGGAAAGCGAAAAACCCCGAATTAACGGATTGGCATCCTTTCTTTCAATGACCTTGTTTAGCGCATGGATGAAATGAGTACGTTCCACTCGCTTAGAATCGCCCAAGACATCATACAAGGTTTGAATGCCACGCAGAATTTCATGCGCTCCTTCCTGATCTACAACCGTGGCAGGCAACAGCGTCCAAATCGCCCGCAACATCAACTTTTCTAACAAACCTGTAAATAATTCGATATGTGACAGCTTTCGCGCTGTTCCATACTTCAACAGAGTTGCTACATGAAGCACACCTTGACTTAGTGCAGTAAAATTCCGATCTTCACTCGATAAGCTTTCGCAAATCCGCAAAGCTTGCGGAAATAAATGTTCCAATTGGGTAAGACCCATTTGGAGCAAGATCTCGGTCACTTCATCAATTTGCTTCACTGCTTCCAGCTTTTTCATCAGATATCTGGAACAGGCCTCTTCCAATGTACTGCCGTAAGCCGAGAATTCAATAAGCTGTGCATCCGTTGCAGGTGTCCAAACCACTTCCCAGCGCTCCCTGACAGCTGTCAGCAATTGATATGCTTTTACACTGGCATTCATTTGCAGTGTTCCAAATGGAATCCCCAATAATCGCAGACGGTGCAAAAAAACGGAGGTCATCTGTTCTGTTGGCTGTGTTAACTGTAATTGAACGGACTTAGGAATATCCTCCAGCGGAATACCCAACTGCTGAACATGGGAATAAAATTCCCGTTGAAGGGGTGTTTGTGCAATTCGACTTGGCAAGATACCTACGGATGAGCCAATCAGTGTCTCACGCCAACAAGACAGTAAACGATCTCGATAACCTTCTCCATAACATGAAACCGTTGCATCCATTACTTCTTTCAAGCCAGGAGCCCGTTTCCCGCGAATCAGCGCTAACGTATGGCCAAGCTTTCCGGCTTCAATGGCATGGCTCAGATTGGTTCCATATCCTTGACGCCGTAAATACTTTAATTGTTCAACCAAAACCTTTTTCACTACAAAACCGGTATCACCTTTTGCTTCCCATACGAGCTGATAAAATCGGGGTGCCTGATTACCCGCTCCATAGCCTGATTGCTCGCTTAATCGATGGTAACTATATGGAATTAAGGTTACTTCCGCCGGTACATCCACATTTGATGACAACTCATCTTCTGATGAAAATGATTGGATTCCCTGTTCCAAAGCATTCAAATGTGCAGCACCGCAAATGACAACAATGGGACGAGTCGGTTCTTCACGCACTGCCTTGACAATTTCTCGAACCATATACGCTTCTCTTTGGATCGTTACAGGTGACACTGCATCATCCTGTTCCTCCAGCTGACGAATCAAAGAACCATATGTACCAATTTCAGCAAAAAATTGATCAGCTGTTTTATGGAATCCCTCGATTTCAAACCGTGCCTCCCAAAACTCTTCAAAAGAGTCAAAACCCTGCTGTCTAGCCAGGGCTTGTGTATAGCGACTCGTTCCACTTTCCCAAAGTGGTTCACAATCTTCTGGGGAACACTCACGTGCCTTCATCATCCAAGCCGATGGTATATCCATAAATGAACAGGCAGCTCCTACTTCATTGCCTGTTTGAATGGCTACATATTCAGGGGAATACTCACAAAGCGGATAGTAGAGCATATGAGGTGACTCATCTGTTTGATATGCATAAATGGCGACAGGCAATCGCAAATCCTCTTCGAGCAAATAAGGAAGTAACGCATTGGCATCACTGGGCCCTTCGATAAGTACTCGGCTTGGCTGGACTTCACGAATTTTCTGTTGCACGTGAAAAGCACACACAGGAGAATGATGTCGAATCGGCAAAAAGATGATCTGACTCATAATTGCTCCTTACAGATTTGATAAAACTCTTGCCAAGGTTGTTCTTGTCGATCGCGAACCACTGTCTCTACATAATCTTTAATCACTTCCAAGTCAGCATCATTCTCTTTGGACACCGCTCCAAACATACTGCGAACCACTTCTTTCATGCCAACAATTCCTTCACCAAAGTAAGCAGAAAGCAAGGCACTATTGGACATCACAGAGATTAATTCAGCTGTGCTCAAAACAGTGGATGGCTTTTTGATTTGAATCTGGCGATCCAATGTTTTACCTCTTCGCAGTTCCTGAAACACCGTTGTCATCAATCGAATTAAATCTGGAGAAATCTCAGGTTCAATACCAAGTTGAGTAACGGCTTCTTTGGTACGCTCCTCAACGACTTTAATCTCTTGTTCCAGATCTGCCAAAACCGGGATGATCACAAAGTTAAACCGTCTTTTCAAAGCCGCACTCATTTCATTAACGCCCTTATCTGCTGTATTGGCTGTAGCAATGACATTGAATCCTTTTTCTGCATAAACCACTGTATTTAATTCCGGTATGGAAATCTGTTTTTCAGACAAGATCGAAATCATCACATCCTGTATCTGCGAATGGCATCGAGTCAGCTCTTCAAACCGAACCAACTGACCTTTTTTCATCCCTGCCATCATCGGGCTTTCCACCAGAGCTTCCGGGGTTGGCCCTTGAGCAATCAACATCGCATAATTCCATGTATATTTGATCTGGTCTTCATTCGTCCCTGCTGTCCCTTGAATAATCAATTGTGAAGTTCCCGAAATCGCCGCTGATAAATGTTCAGATAGCCAACTCTTCGCCGTTCCAGGTTCTCCAGCCAGCATCAAGCCACGATCCGAAGCAAGCGTGGCAATCGCTACCTGAATCAAGGTCCGATCTCCCCAGTATTTGGGACGGATCCTGATTTTTTCTCCATCTTCTGTCATAAATTCTTGATCCGAACCCAAAATGAACAACTCAACC
Source organism: Thermoflavimicrobium dichotomicum (assembly GCF_900114055.1). Taxonomy (GTDB): domain Bacteria; phylum Bacillota; class Bacilli; order Thermoactinomycetales; family Thermoactinomycetaceae; genus Thermoflavimicrobium; species Thermoflavimicrobium dichotomicum. The sequence continues at coordinate 398,582 of NZ_FORR01000002.1, forward strand.
ATTCGTGGAGATAAAAGCCAACCTTGTGGCTTTGGATATGTATCAGCCAATTTCAATGCTTCCAATTCTTTTTGGCAACGTATTTCTGCAGGATAACGGATGGCCATAATCGCTCTCCTCTCATGTCTCCGAAAAATCGACTTTTTTATGTATATTATAACGGACAGAAACATATGTTCTCAATATAAAAATCCTCCAAAAAACAAGTTTTTCATTACCTACCTGTTTTTTGGCGTAACCTAAAGCAATATACGTTTGCGCTGATCCCCATAGTCCTCTTTGTTCGATGGACCAAATGTATTTTCAATACTGTTGCTTTAATCGCTGTTTTGCTTCAATTAGACAAACCAGGATGGGCAATTTCCTCCACATGCTGATTGCTGGACAACCTGATGGCCATCTTGTTATTATAGTAATAATTTTCTGTATATTATTCCGGTGTATTTCTTTTTTCCATTTTTAGTATAAAATGAGAGATATATTATTTATTTCATTTTATTACCATCCATCACTAACATCTTCTTTTCAATTTTTACCGACTTTTCACATTGCTTTTCGAATTTATAAGTGAAAATAGTGTAAAATATAAATTGTGTTGGTTATTTCCTTATATAGAATACCAAATCTATTTTTACTAGAAAGGAAATATAAATGGAGGAGTAACGAACAGGAGGCATTTTTATGAAAAAATACCATTATTCTTCTTATGGTAACAATGTAATCCCCTTCGATTCTCACCACTCGTCCACACCCATTTCAAACATATATCAAAGTAACGAAGCAACTAAATGGGGCTATATTTTGGAAGAACAAGCGAATGAGTATCACAAAGTAGAAAGTTTATTGCTAGATAAATATAAAAACAGCTTCAACAAAAAGAGATTAATTAAAATTTGGGAGAAAAACCGTACTCAAGTCAGTATTGCACCCTTGTTACCTTCCATTATCGAAAAAGTGATCTATCAAAATGTGTATGAAGATATCAAAGGATTAATCTTCACTTGTTATCATGAAGATTTCGACCTCCCTTATGTAGAAATCACTCTCCATAACTGGTTGCAACAACTGAATTCTGTCGCCAAGGAATTGGACAGAGAATGGGATGCGATTTATTGGCAAGAAATGATTGATTTCTTCAAACAGTGCAAGAAGTTCGACTTGCTGGATTTCGAGCAAACCATTCATACAACAAAAAATTACTAATCCAGTCATCATCATATTCATCATTCAAACACTTAACCAATCATCTTACACATATAGTAAATAAGAATCATTCCTTTCATTCTTTCTTCCATAGCGCATGTGCGAACATCCTCACCATCTTCGAGCCAATATATTTTTCATATAGATCCAACAGTGCCTCAAACTTTCATCACCCCTCTTTTTTGTTTGGCCTTTGCGAATAACCATATATTTTTTCTTCTTCAAGATTTTCCCAGAAATTTTCATACGGGAGACAGTCCAGCTCAATCATCAATCCATTCCGCCTTTATCCAATTACTTGAATTTTATCCTTGTTAAGATGGAAAATGAATGCAAAAGGTATGAATCCCCTTATCTCATGATCAACCAAATGAAGAAAGGTTGATCATTTTTTTACGAAAAAAACAACCAAGAAAAACGGACACGGACTATTGATACTAAGGATACTCACATAAAAAAACCACCAGAGCGGTCACCCTGCTGGCAAACAAAATGACAGCATAAAAAATAACCACTCCTCTCCAACGCTTACGAGGTTAGCTGACGGATTCGGGTCATATGAGAGCTAACCCTACCTGCAATGAATGCAGGATTCACCCCAAAAGTTTGGTTCCCCCGCTCCATGAAATGGATTCAGCGATTGAATGGTGCTGGACAAATGTTTAATTTGAGGATTAATCTAACTCGTTCTGATCCACTTGTCAATAAGAATTTCTTTAAAAAGAAAACCATTCCTCTAAAAAGAGGAATGGGAAAACGAGTATTATTTCGGCTTGGAGATCGTTTGCAAATACTCTTCTTGGAAATATTCAATCACTTTTTCCATCATCACTTTTCGTGTCAATATTCCTATAAATTTATTTTTCACATCAATGATCGGGATATATGACCGATTCACCAGCACTTCAAAAGCAAAGGAAAAGATGGAATTAGCCAAGATCCCACCGTGTGTTTGGTTCATTGCCTCGCGTACTTTGTGCTTTCGAAGCTGGGAAAAATCGATCTCACCACTTCGACTTTTTGTCAACAGAAAATCAAGAATGTCGGTTTTACTGATAATCCCTTCCACTTCATCTTCCTGGTTAATAACCGGAACAGAAGTCGTTCCCTTACGAGTTAAAACCAAGAGGGCACGCTCCAACGACCAATCGGGATCTACCACTACTACTTGTTCTTTGGGAATAATGAAAGGGGCAATTTCTTTAGAGAACAAATAACTTGTTCGGTTTTGGCCTTTCATACGCACAATCTCCCTACATGTTTTAAAATTATTTATAATCAAAAAATAATTTTAGACGGCATGGAAAGTATCAGAAAAATATGAGTTCCAGTAAACAAAAACATGTCATAGTCATCTTGATCAAACTTTTCGCTAGAAACTCTCTACTTGTAGTTTATCATAGGATTAACCTGAGAAAAATAGCCTAGACGCAAATGTTAAAATAAAAATAGAAAGTTATGTAATAATCCTTTTCATTCCTGATCTGCTATTTTGCGATGGTTTTTTCAAAAATAACCCATCCAACCCATGCCAAAAAAACTCCCCCCATATAACTGACACCCAGATATATAGCGGATATTTTCCAACTGTTATTTCGAATCATTTGTAAAGTTTCCCATTTAAATGTGGAGAACGTAGTAAAAGCTCCTAAAAAACCGATTCCCATCAAGTATTTTGTTATCACAGAAGGTGGAAGAGATAGAATCCCTCCCAAAAAAAAAGAACCACTTAGATTGACACATAACGTTCCCCATGGATAAGACGAAATTCTTTTGAACCAAACACTCACGCCATAGCGAAAAATGGCTCCCAGAAAACCCCCCAGTCCAATCAGCAATACAGAAAACATACGGATATCACCTCTCTCCGATCCTCCATCCACACCAGGCAAAAAATAAACCTCCGAGTGCGCTCAGCATAAAATATAAAATCGCCATCAGCCAAACATGTTGTTGAATGAGTTGAATCAATTCTACACTAAAGGTAGAAAAGGTCGTGAAAGACCCAATGAATCCTGTACTGATAGCTGTACGCATGGTTGGTGTAAAAAACCCATGCTTCACTGACCACATGGAAAACCAACTTAACAGAAAACAGCCTCCCCAATTAATCAACAAGGTGGATACAGGAAAAATTCCACCTACTTTCGGAATGATTTCTCCGATGCCATATCGCAACAAAGCACCGATGACCCCAGCGATTCCAATCCATATCACTCGCATCCTTTTATCACCCGTTCACTTGAAACAAAAAGATTGACAGATTGATTACAAAATGTAAAGTGTTTATTGATAATTTCTAAAGAATTTGTAGTCATGCACGAGCTTTGTTATAATATCAATTGTATTTGCACTCATTTTTAAAGAATAAAGAAAGGGATTTATAATGGATCAACAAAAAAAACAGTTAGTAGCGATGATTTTAGCTATTTTAAAAGATCTATATGACAAAATCTGCAAGCTTGAAGCCGTATTTGATTCCAATAGCATACATATTCTGTCTCGAAATATTGATCCAGTCCAACAACTGTTACAAATTCTGGAAATTCCAGAAGACAGCCATGATCACTTCTACAATTTGATGCAGCTCTATCTTGAAGAAGAAATGACTCTTCCAGAAATCCTGCTTGAATTTGAACGATATGCCGCAATGAATCAGTCAGCCTAGTATCAATAGGGGCTTCTTCCGTTAAGAGGATGTGCCCGAACATTTCTATAAACACTTCATTACAAAACAAAATTTCTCACAAGAGAGCCTGGCATCCTGAAACAATACGAATACCAGGCTCTTTTTCCTTATGTATCCGCATATCGTACTGATTCAGTTAAACGATTAAATGCTTTTTCCGGCTCTTTTTTTTGCAAGAGTTCGTCCGCTTCTTGAATTCCTGCCTCATCTTTTTCTATCACATAATCAAGCATTTCCTTAAATTTATGAACAGCTTGTTCCCAATCTCCTTCATCGCATAAAATAAATCCCATTGATGTATGGCATAACAAAGTCCTGGACTTCCCAATCCCAAGATTTTTTGATGGATTGACTGATTGACATAAAGAAGCCTCCAATTGCTTTATTCCCCGTCTCCAATAATCATGCCGCAGACCTCTGATTCATGTCAATCTTCCCCCATTTCCAGGAAAAATATGGTCACTCCTTCATATAAATAAATGATGGATCCAGGTTGACCACATTCATCCGAAATCAAACTGATAATTCCTTTGTGCTGTCCAACCGTTTGAATTTCTTGCTCTTTTGTACCTTTCCAATGATAGACGTTAAGCCATTCTCAAGGTAAGATGATAAGGTTATGATTTCCTACATTGTAGAAAGGAATGTAGTTATTTATGTGGTTTATTCTCGCTCTTCTCAGCTCTCTTACCTTTGGATTGGCCGGTTTCATGATGAAAGCAAGTTCTGCCAATCGAGGATCGACAGATCATCTACTATGGGGGCTTTATTTTTCGGGAAGTCTTGGCTTTTTGGGCTGGGTCATTTATACCCAGACATGGAACCTTCAATTCTTTGTTTTGCTGGCTGGCTTCATTATCGGGTTTGGATCAGCAGTAGGCAATTTGTTATTTATGAAGGCACTGGATCACGGACCAGCAAGCCTCACCTCACCTGTGGTCAATAGTAATGTGGTTCTAACGGTTGGACTTTCTATGCTTTTTTATGGTGAAACCATATCGCTAACCGAATGGATGGGTGTCATTTTACTGATCATCGCCGTCATTGTCTTGCCCATTGATCCCAATGAAGATTTACGCATACGCAATACCCGCTGGTATCTATTTGTTTTGACAGCTACTTTTCTCTTCTTCTTACGCAATGGAGGATTAAAAATCACCGAAGAAATGCACCTTTCCAATGCGATGATACTATTTGTCAGCTATTTATTTGGTTTCATTTGGTTCACCATAGAGATATTACGTAAAAAAAATAGAAATGTAAGCTTAAAAACCAAGCAAATTGGCCTTGTTTGGGGAATAGGTTCTGGGATCTTCTCTTTTGCCGGTATGCAAATTTATGCAATTGCTTTGGAAAAAGGTCCTGCTAGCCTTGTATCTCCAATTTTTTCGACCAATAGCCTGGTTGTGGCCATTTTATCCATCTGGGTTTACCGCGAACGCCTTTCCCTACTACAAACCATTTCACTCATCCTGTTAATTGTTGGTTTAATCTGTATCCGTTTATAGTCCCCAAGTAGAAACTCTTTTTGGCAGACATCCAATTCTCTTAAGACTGGGATGAATGCGTATGGACTGGTTAGAAGCCGCTATTCTTGGCATTATACAAGGGTTAAGCGAATTTTTGCCGATCAGTAGTACAGGTCACTTATATTTAGGGCGCCATTTATTTGGATTGGATGAAGCGGGACTCTTCCTGGACACCATGCTACACTTTGGCACCCTCATCGCTGTTCTGTCCGTATATCGGCAAGAAATAATTGAGCTCCTCAAAAAACCTTGGAATCGATTCAATTTACTCCTACTCGCAGGTACGATTCCTACTGTTTTGATCGGCCTCACATTCAAAGATTACTTTGAAATACTATCCAAAACAGGCGACAGTATTGGCTGGGAATTTTTGATGACAGGGATCCTGCTATGGGCAGCAGACCAAATCAAATCACAAGGATACAAAACCTTGGAACAAATCCGTTTTCGTGACGCTTTACTCATTGGCACATTTCAAGGATTGGCCATCATGCCTGCACTATCCCGCTCTGGACTCACCATCGCCGCAGCTCTTTTTTGTCGGATTGACAAGGCTACCGCTGCCTATTTTTCCTTTCTTCTTTCCATTCCCTCCATTACCGGCGCTGTACTTTTACAAAGCATAAAGATGACAACATCTGCTTCCGAAATGCTTCCACTCAGTTCCTTATTAGTCGGCACTCTTTTTTCAGCCATCTTTGGTTACATAGCTGTTAAATGGATGATTTCGATCTTGCAGAAAAGTTCACTGAAAGGATTTGCCATATATGTTTTGGGCTTGGGAACCCTGATCCTTATCATGCAGTGGAATGGCATATTTTGATATATAAAATGCAAAAAACCCCGATTCTGTACAGGATCGGGGTTTTTTAGCTTGTTGAATTGTAGGGCGGCCTTGACTGTTTTTCACATTTTTAGTAACATCGGCTTCTCCACTTGCTGTTCACTTTGGAGTGTTTTAGCTCTACGTGGACATGTTCTACAACAAAGCCCTTCGGCATTTACCTGGTAGTATAAACAACAGGTCTGGCGAACACGAATCAATTCCTCTTCTTCAATCAGATATACCTTTGACGTGTACCATTGAGCTAACGGATTTTCCGTTTCTCCAAATAAGAAAGGATCTGCTTGTAAAAGATATTGAAAATCCTTAAATGCTTGTAAACGCTTTTGCTGATCCAAGTCTTTCAGTTTCTTTTCATATAACCAAAAAATATAGACAGCAGCATTCTCCCATAAAATGGATGCCGAAATACCTGTTACTCGTACTAAAGCCCGCCATATCGTTGTGACATTTTCAGCAAACAGGTTATGTAATACTTGATCCCGCCATTTTTCCCTGCTTCCTCGCCATGAAGAGGTAGCCAGCCTTTCCAACCGTAACCGAGGCAACCAACGTCCCTGTTTGAAATCGGACTCAATCCAACTGTTTTCTGTATAAACAGGAAGCTGTTTGTCCCAAATACTCATCGCATATAAAGCTGGTAATATCGCCAGATAAACATACCTTTTCGCAAATTGGGAAGCAGTTACTTTTAGCGAAGGAGAACCCAGCAATGCAGAAAGTTGGGATAAAAATAAATGGCACTTCGCTTCGTCAAAAAGATCAGAAGTTCGAATCATTCCAGGTGAGTCAGTTGAAACTTCTTGTGTAAAACAAAAATGTTCCTGGAGAAATGCTATCTCTTCAGACCGAAGCACAACCTCACATCCCTTCTCATTCTTCATACCTGTGCTTCATCCATGATGTTGCTCTATTCTTGAACCATGATCCATCGTCTAATTCCATAACCAAATAAAAATATAACAAACAAGCGAGATAATGAAATTCATTATCAATTATAAAATAAAGAATAGAAAATTTCTATCCTTCTTTAACCAAAATGAAAATAATTTATCCTGCAAAATATCCCTTTTCCTCTTTTTTATGTAAAAATATGAGTAATGAAAATCCTCAAGTTCCTGGTTTCTTTAGCAAAAAAGCCCCCTCTACCTTTATAGTAGAAGGGGCTTACGTATTTCCTGAAAACTAAAGGCGAAACATGACACTCCTGATATGGTTCAAAGTGATATTCGGAAATAAACTCCGTAGAAAGGAGGTGATCCATCCCCACCTTCCGGTAGGGATACCTTGTTACGACTTCACCCCAATCATCTGCCCCACCTTCGGCGGCTGGCT
>NZ_FORR01000006.1 GCF_900114055.1 Thermoflavimicrobium dichotomicum
AGTGTGGTTATACCTGCCATGCTGATCTGAATGGAGCGATCAATATAGCTAAAGCCATTTCCGGGTTAGTAGCCTAGCGTACTGGTAACAGGTACGCTGCCCATGTGGGTACATGCGGTCCAGGGCTGTAGAACTACATGGGACGGGGTGATGACACACCCCTGAACTTGGGCGTTGTCCAAAACGGAAACGGACTGCGGACGCACAGATTCAAGATTTAATGATCCGCCGTCCTTTGCGCGCATCTGCGCTTCTGGCTCAAAGCGGCCCTGTAATGCTTCTTCACAGGGCGATGTCGGCGAGCCGGGAAAACGAAACGCCGATGACGAGACAGACCCTGGAATGGAAGCAAGATGGTTTTAAAAGATAGAAAATAGGGTACATGATAAACGGATAAGCCAATGGATCTGTAACTATAAAAAATGAATCGTATTTTCGAATAAATGAACAATATCCGTTCATGATCCAGGTTATATTTTTACCATTATTTCTTGGCAAATCAGCTAAGTTTTGCCATGTTAAAAGCGTACATAACCACATGCGTTATGATAGTAAAATTTAAATATATAAAATCATATTGAAAACAATTAATGTATTCGATATACTGAACTTGATAGTTTCTTGATAATGAAATAGATGGGAAAAGGTGGAGTGGATGCAAATCCATTCCTTAAAAGGGAAGTCCGGTGCAAGTCCGGCGCGGTCCCGCCACTGTAAATGGGGAGTCGGGTCTAGTCACTGTCGAATCGATGGGAAGGCTAGACAAAAGAGCGGCGTTTGACCCATGAGCCAGGAGACCTGCCTTTTCTAACAACACCGCTTGACCTACGAGGATAGGAAGGTGTTACGGACGGTATGAGAGTTTCTCTCATGGTGGGCTTTTCTATGCCAAAAAATGTAGAAAAGCTTTACTTATGAGAGTGTAATAGATTCATATCCGAATGTAAACGCTTTCTGCTCGTGGCTGGCGGAAAGCGTTTTTTTATTTTTCATGGGTAAAGGGGGAAAACCATGCGCATTCAGTGGAGAGTGTGGTTAGGGGTTCTATGTCTGTGTCTGTCAGTGAGTATTCCTGTATGGGCTCATGGAGGGCATGAGCATGAAGGCTCGCATCAGGAAAGTCATCCTGTTCCATTGGATCAGGCGATTCCGGATGGAAACCTGGCACAAGTCGAAGTCCCGGTCCAGGCAAGTGAAGGAAGTTTGGTTCGGGTGCAATTATCAAGCCCACCCAAACAATTTTTCCCTACCACCGATTTTCCCATCGTGGAAGGAACACAGTTGCTGGATGGGACATTTGCAGTCCACGATGGCAAAGTTCGTTTTCAATACATGTTTCCGATTCGAGGCACTTATCAGCTGAGTGTGGAGGGAGTAGAAGGATCGACACTAAAGAAACAGGTCATTCCGATTGCTATTGATGAGAATCCGGATGAAGTACGTAACTTGATTCTCTTTATCAGCGGACTTGTCCTGTTGGGGTTGGCATGCGGATTTTTATTGACCACCTGGAGGGGACGAGCAGATGAAACGATATAAATCCATGCTGTTTACAGTTGTGTTTCTCTGTCTGTTTGCGTCGACTGCTTATGCTGAGAATCACTGGGAATGGAAGTTTGACCAAGCAGACGGACAGGCAACGGTAGGAAAAATGGCGCATTTTTCAGGCAGGCTTTTGCAAAATGGACAAGCCCCTCAGCAACCATTGGATATCGTCATAACTGCTTTCAGTAAAGAAACAGGCGCTATTATTTTTCAAACCAAAACGTTGTCAAAAACAGGTGCTTTCCAATTTCTGTTCCAGTTTTATGACGGCTCCCCACATCAAATTCGTCTGGAAGCTTTTTACCATGGACAAAATCAGGCGATTGCCAGTGTGGTCAAGGAAGTTGAAGTGACAGCCATTGAGCCACCTATGGATACAAAGATCAAAAGCTTCCTATTCTTCATGCTAGTCGTATTTTTTGCAATGATGGCAGGGGTTGCGCTGGCTAAATGGAGACAAAAACGATGGGTAAACAAAATGGCATAAGCCTGAAAAGGAGGAAACAAGCATGGCCTATCATTTTCCACATGAAAAAAAGCATGAACAGAAAAAAGTGAAAAAACATCTCTTTCGTTCTTTGCCAATCCAGTTGGGGGCGGTCCTGGTCATGATCGGTGTTATTCTCTATACGCTCCTGTTTTCCAATATACCTGCTTTCCATGATGCAACCCATGAATTAAGGCATGCACTGATGTTCATTCCGTGCCATTAGAAGGAAGGATGGGAATGAAAGAAGCATGGTTATTGAAACTGCATGCCCGGCTGCTGTGCTGGCTGGCTGATCGACGAGATGTACAGGCACTGACCTGGCATATGGAGTATGTGACACGAATGTTGGAAAGACAATCAGCCGATCCCTATCCTTTCCTTTGCAAATGGGCACACGCAAAGCACTGGATTTTGCGCTTTATGGCTGGACGAGAATGTCCGCGCTGTTACCAGAAGCAGGCGGAAGAAGTAAAACGGCTGTTATACCAGTTGGCGAAAGATTCGGATTTTCGGGTACGGGAAGGGGTGGCCTGGGGAGGACTGGCAATTCTGCGAACGGACTTTGCTTCGGGGTGGCAATGGCTATCCCGTTGGTCGCAAGATGAAGTCCCTGAAGTGCGCCAGACGTTGGCCATGATATTACTTCCCTTTGTACGGGAACAGTCACTTCCAGCGTATACAGAAAAGATCGTTCAACAAATACGTACCGATCAACATAAAATCGTGCGCATGATTACAACACGCTGGGAAACAAAGAGCTACGTTTAAGTCCTTTTCCCATTTTGTCTGAATGTCTGTTGGAAAGGGGAGGAGGATGTGGCAAACGGTGTCTTACTGCAAGAGCAGAAAACAGAGCCAAACACCTCCTGGCAAACAACGGAAGAGATTCCCATTCCTGCAAGATTGATCGATCAAGTGATCGGTCAGGATCGCGCGGTTGAGATTGTTCGCCGTGCGGCACGAGCCAGACGATCGGTTCTCTTGATCGGTGAACCCGGAACAGGGAAAAGCATGCTGGGACGGGCCATGATCGAATGGATGCCACCTGTCGAGCAAGAAGATGTACTGATTTATCCTGGTCAGCAGGATCGTCATATCTTGCAGGTAAAAACGGTGCCAGCCGGACAGGGAAAGCGGATGCTAGAGCAATTCGAACGGAAACAGCAACAAGAGCGTTGGGCTTCCCTGTTTCTCTTTGGCATGTTTGTTTTGACGGTATTGACGGTCACAGGGTATCTGGCATGGACACGCAATCAGGTTTCTTACTTTACTTTCGGTTTGGTCGTTCTGTTTTTCGGATCCTGGCTGGTTAGCAGAAGCAGATCCATGCCTTCCCTTGAAGCTCCTAAACTGTTAGTGGCTAGCTCCAGTAGCTCCAGCGTGCCGTTTATTGATGCGACTGGTTGGCATGCAGGGGGACTATTGGGAGATGTCCGCCATGACCCCTATCAATCGGGAAATCTGGCCACTGCTCCTCATCATTTGGTCGAGCCGGGGGCTATTCATCTGGCGCATGGTGGGGTGCTTTTTATCGATGAAGTAGCAACGCTCGATATAGATACACAGCAGCGGCTGCTCACGGCTTTACAGGAAAAAGAGCTGTCGATTACCGGGAGAAATGCGGGATCGAGCGGTACTATGGTACGAACAGAGCCGGTTCCTTGCGACTTTGTACTCGTTCTGGCAGGAAACGTCCCCGATTTGGACAAGTTGCATCCCGCACTTCGCTCCCGAATTCGCGGGTATGGATATGAGGTGGTTATGGCGGATGTGATGGAAGACAACGCAGAAAACCGTGAAAAGTTGGCGCGTTTTGTCGCACAGGAAGTGGCAAAAGATGGATACATTCCCCATTTTACTCGTGAAGCGGTTGAATTGGTCATACAGCAAGCCAGGCTGTGGGCTGGACGAGATGGAAAGCTGTCCACCCGTTTTCGTGAATTGGGGGGACTCGTGCGGGCTGCAGGGGATATAGCTGTCGACCAAGGGGAGAGTTTGGTTCTTCCTGTTCATGTTTTGCAAGCGATGGAAATGGTTCGTCCAGCAGAAGAGCAAATCGAGGAGAGAAAGGGAGAAATAGGGCGATGAAAAAAGGAAAACTCTTGATCATTGGCTTTGGGCCGGGAAGTTTCGAGCATATGACAGAGCGTGCGCGTCAAGCGATTCAGGAAAGCGATGTCATTGTCGGTTACAACACCTATGTCGATATCATTCGTCATCTGTTGACGGAGCAGGAGATTGTCCGCACAGGGATGACGGAGGAAGTGAGTCGTGCACAGGAAGCGGTGCGATTGGCGGAGTCAGGGAAAAAAGTGGCCGTCATTTCCAGCGGAGATGCGGGTGTATATGGCATGGCAGGACTCGTTTATGAGGTGCTGGCCGAAAAGGGATGGCGGCCAGATACAGGGGTCGAGGTGGAAGTGATCCCAGGCATTTCCGCTATCAACTCTTGTGCTTCCCTGCTGGGGGCACCGGTCATGCATGATGCCTGTACCATCAGTCTAAGCGATCATTTGACGCCTTGGGAAACCATTGCCCTGCGAATCGAAGCGGCGGCACAAGCCGATTTTGTCATCGCCTTATACAATCCACGCAGTGGCAGGCGCACTCGACAAATTGTAGAGACACAGAAGATTTTGCTGAAATATCGTTCACCCGATACACCGGTTGGGCTTGTAAAGAGTGCGTATCGTGAACGCCAGCATGTCGTATTGACCACACTGGAAAAGATGCTGCAACATGAGATCGGCATGTTGACAACAGTGATCATCGGAAATTCCAGTACGTTTGTTTATGAGGGACTGATGATTACCCCACGGGGTTATCAGCGCAAATATACCTTGGATCGTGTCGAGCAGGATCTCAAGCCGCATGAACGCTTGAAAACAGAAGCAGAGCCCTGGTCGTTAAACGCATTGGAACAAGCCAGGGAAAAGCCAAAGGATCAATCTGAGTCGACAACCGTATCACGAACCGAAACGGACACTCATCCGGCAGCATTGGCGGAAGAAGCATTAGCCGTGTTGCAAGCACAGGGAGTTATACAAACGTCCGGCCAGGCTGGTGAAACGTTTAAAAAACCGGTCTCCATTTTCGAGGTAGCCGTGTCTCCAGGAGTGGCGAATAAGAAATTTTCTCCCGAACAGTTACTCTTGATTGCCGAAGTGGCCGGTGAAAAGGGTGAGATCGAATACACGCCCCATCATCAGCTGATATTGCGTGTACCAACCGATGATCCAAACCCGATGGTCGAACAACTTACAGCATCAGGACTTTTACTCAGCCCGATTGGCGATGTGGTTCAGGTAAAAGCTTGTGATTTTTGTGATGGGGATAAGGGAGAAGGCATTCCCTATGCGGAGGAGTTGCATCGCCGCCTGGAAGGGATGGCTGTGCCAAAAGAATTGAAAGTGGGATTTAATGGATGTGCCATGGCTTGTTATGGAGCGGTGACCGAGGATATCGGGATTGTTTATCGTCGGGGAACTTTTGATCTGTTCATGGGCGGAAAGAAAATCGGCCGCAATGCACATCCTGCACAACGTGTGGCGGAAGGGTTATCGCCAGAACAGTTAATAGAAGCAGTTGAAAAAGTGGTCAAGGCGTATGTGCAACAGGCACAACCCAATGAACGTTTTCACAAGTTTTTCAAACGAGTCAAGGAAGTGGCAGGCTTTCGTTATCAAGAAGAAGTGAAGCCAGTCGTACCAGAGTTGGCTTGTGGAGACTCATGAATGAGGTTACCTGATAAATCAGGGGTCTTTTTGGAACGAAACGGAAAACACAGGTCTTAAAAACGCAGGCAATTTCTACTGAAGCGGCAGTGTATTTTGCCCGTTTCTCTCGCTTCCGGCTCGGAGCGAATACTTCCTTGCAAGTCGTTATCGGACGAGTTGGAAAAACGGAGCGGGTTTTTGAAATGGCTTTTAACAAGCTTAAGAGTATGCAACCAACAGCATAGAGGGGGAAGCCGGTTTGGAGGCGATTTTATTTGTGGGACATGGGAGCAAGGATCCGGAAGGAAACGAGGAATTAAAGCAATTTACCCAGCGGATGGCGGCACAACTGGATGCAGAGATGGTGGAAACGTGCTTTTTGGAATTTGCTTCGCCCGATATTCCAGAAGGGATTGATATTTGCGTCGCACGTGGAGCGAAGAAAATCACCCTGGTACCGATGATGCTATTTGCCGCTGGTCATGCCAAAGTGCATATTCCTTTTGCCATTTATGAAGCCAAGGAAAAATATCCGGATATAGAGTTTACGTATAAACGGGCGATCGAAGTGGATGAAGTGGTGCTTGAGATTATGAAAAAACGCCTGAGAGAGATCCAGCCGCAAATCCATAAAGATACAGCCGTTTTGGTCGTTGGACGTGGCTCCAGTGATAAATATGCCAACAGTGATTTATATAAAGTGGCTCGTCTCTTTTGGGAAGAAACCGATGTCCGATGGGTAGAAGTCGCTTTCATGGGAGTGACGGAACCATTATTTCATGAAGGAATGGAGCGCTGCATTCGTCTCGGTGCCAAAAAGATTATTGTTTTGCCTTATTTTCTCTTTACTGGCGTTCTGATCAAGCGGATGGAACGGTTTACCAAGGAGTTTCAGGAGAAATATCCCCATATTCAGATGGCGATGTCCGCGTATTTGGGCATGGATGATGAGCTCATGCCGGTTTTTGAGCAGCGCTTGCGTGAAGAAAATCCCGGTGAGGGCTGGACATGGGAAAAGCTGGCGGAACAAGCTCTAGCCCAGGGATTGGATCATCACCACCATCATCATCACGATCATCATCATGATCATCACCATCATCACTAGAAGTAGAAAGGGACGAGATGGTCATGCTCTTATTTTTGGCAGGAACCAGTGATGCAAGGGAGCTGGCAATTCGGATCAAACAGGTTGGCGTTCCACTCTTGGCTTCAGTGGTAAGTGACAGTGCGGCGAAAAGCCTGCAGGAAGTGGATATTCCTGTCCGGGTCGGTCGTCTGACAGAGGAGCAGATGATGGAGTTGATTCGGGAACAGAAATTGAACACGGTCGTCGATGCAAGCCATCCGTTTGCCGAAGAGGCATCGAAAAATGCGATGGCCGCTGCTCAAGCTTGTGGCATCCCATACATTCGCTATGAACGGCCAGGTTGGGGCTATCACCAGGATCCTCGGATTCAGGTAGTGTCTTCCTATCAAGAAGCGGCAGAAGCAGCCGCCCGCAAAAAAGGCGTCATCATGTTGACGACAGGAAGCAAAACGCTGGAGATTTTTGCGAAAAGGTTATTGTCTGAGCCTGACATTCGTTTAATTGCCCGCATGTTGCCTCGGGTTGAAAACATGAAAAAATGTCAGGAGCTGGGCATTGAGCAGAAAAATATCGTTGCCATGCAAGGGCCGTTTGGTAAAGAGCTGAATCAGGCGCTGTATCGCCATTATGGCGTTACCACCGTGATTACCAAAGAAAGCGGCAAGGTGGGTTCTGTCGATGAAAAAGTGGAGGCCGCTTTGGAAATGGACATCCATGTGATTTTGATTTCACGCCCGAAGCTGGACTATGGTCTCGTTTTTTCAGACATGGAACAAGTGGTTCAACATCTAATTGGAAAGGAAGAGGAAGATGGCCGATCAACCTTTTAAACCCGTTACAACGGTACCGCATCAAATTGAAAGCCTGAGCTTTGACATCATTAAAGAGGAATTGGGAGAGCACCCCTTTACAGAAGAACAGTTTCCTGTCGTACAGCGGGTGATCCATGCTTCCGCTGACTTTGAACTGGGACGGAGCCTGATTTTCCATCCCAAAGCGATTCAGGCCGGGATCGAAGCGATTCGGAGCGGTAAACCCGTTGTCGCTGATGTGCAAATGGTCCAGGTCGGCATCAGCAAACCACGTCTTAATAAGTTTGGCGGGGATGTTCATGTCTATATTTCGGATCCTGATGTGGTCGAAGAAGCCAAACGTTTGGGAACAACACGTGCGATTGTCTCCATGCGTAAAGCGGTAAGAGAAGCAGAAGGCGGCATTTTTGCGATTGGAAATGCTCCAACAGCATTATTGGAATTGATTCGGCTTGTTCGGGAAGGAGTTGCCAAACCGGGGTTAATTGTAGGAGTACCTGTCGGTTTTGTTTCAGCCGCTGAATCCAAAGAGGAATTGACCAAGCTGGATGTCCCGTTTATTACCAATCGCGGCCGCAAAGGAGGAAGTCCTGCAGCTGTGGCGATTGTCAATGCTTTATTCCTATTGGCTGAACGCTTGGATCAATCCTGAGGGGATGAATGATGAAGAAACAAATGGAAGAGAAAGAGCCGAAAGAAATGCGCTATGGCTATACCACAGGTGCTTGTGCAACCGCAAGTACGAAAGCCGCTTTGCTTTCCCTGATCACCCATCAACCCGTATCGGAAGTCGAGATTACGTTGCCGATCGGGAAGCAAGTGACTTTTAAGATCGAGCAGGCCCGTCTGAGGGGAAATGAAGCGGAATGCAGTGTGATCAAAGATGCAGGAGACGATCCGGACGCCACTCATGGTGCCCGGATCGTTTCGACCGTTTCCTGGACAGAAGAGCCAGGACTGCACTTGGATGGCGGGATTGGAGTCGGACGTGTAACGAAGCCGGGATTGCCTGTACCAGTGGGAGAAGCGGCGATCAATCCGGTTCCCCGGCGGATGATTCGGGAAGCTGTGGAAGAAGTGCTGACAGCGTATGGGATTCACCGAGGGGTGAAAGTGTTGATTTCCGTCCCGGATGGTGAAGAGATTGCCAAGAAAACGCTCAATGAGCGACTGGGTATTGTTGGCGGCATCTCCATATTGGGAACACGGGGGATCGTCGTTCCATTTTCCACGTCTGCGTATCGGGCGAGTGTGGCCCAGGCCATCCAGGTAGCCAAAGATAATGGTTGTACCCATTTGGTTCTGACAACTGGTGGCAGTAGCGAAAAACATGCCATGAAGTTGTTGCCGGACTTGCCTGAGGAAGCTTTCATCCAGATGGGGGATTTTGTCGGTTTTGCTTTAAAACATGCCAGGAAGGCTGAGGTAGAGAAAGTGACTTTGGTGGGCATGATGGGGAAATTTTCAAAAGTGGCGCAAGGTGTGATGATGGTTCATTCCAAAAGTGCACCGGTCGATCTCAACTTTCTGGCCCAAGTCGCTGAAGAGGCGGGTGCATCGTCCGAGTTGGTCGAACAGGTACGACAGGCCAATCATGCGACACATGCCGGTCAGTTGATGGAAGAAGCAGGTTATCCATCGTTTTTCACCTTGCTATGCGAGAAAATTTGCCAACAATGTCTCAGCCATGTCGAAGGCGGATTAACTGTTGAAACGATTTTGGTCAAAATGAAAGGCGATTTGTTGGGGAGGGCGGAGCTCTGTGGCGAACCGGATTAAAATCATCGGTGTCGGAGATGATGGTCAAAATAATTTGTTTCCACGATATATCGAATGGATCAAAGAAGCGGATGTATTGGTAGGTGGGGAACGTTTGCTTTCGTTTTTCCCCCAGTTTAGCGGGCAGCGGATTGTCATAAAAGGGGGACTCAAGCCCGTACTGGAGCAGATTGCGAAAGAGGCCCAAACGAAAAAAGTGGTCGTGTTGGCATCTGGTGATCCGCTTTTTTATGGGATTGCTGCACTCGTGGTTCGTAAATTGGGCAAAGAGAGAGTGGAAGTGCACCCGCACCTGAGTTCCATTCAGCTGGCATTTGCCCGCATGGGCGAAAGTTGGCAACAAGCGCAGATTGAAAGTGTTCATGGCCGACCCATCCAGGGTCTGGCTCAGCGAATTGATGGCAAGGAAAAGGTGGTACTGCTCACCGATGAAGTGAATACGCCGGGGGCTGTTGCCCAGTATTTACTGCAATTTGGCATGACCGAATACCAGGCATTTGTGGCTGAAAACCTGGGATCTACAGAAGAGAGATGTACCTGGTGGGAATTGGATGAGCTGGTGGATGCGATTTTTTCTCCGCTCAATGTGGTCATCCTGAAACGAAAATCAGGTGTCGTGTTCCCTAGCTGGTCCCTGGGCATTCCCGATGAGGAATTCGCCCAGCGCAAACCGGAAAAAGGGCTTATTACCAAAAAGGAAGTTCGTGTCGTGAGTTTGGCGGAAATGAAACTCCGAGCGAATAGTATCGTCTGGGATATTGGGGCTGGATCCGGTTCAGTGTCTGTGGAAGCGACCAAACTGGCCCCTTATGGACAGGTATTTGCGGTTGAAAAAAATGAACAGGATCTTGCCAACATCCATTCCAATCGCATGAAGTTTCGTACGGATTTTACAGTCATTCATGCCAAAGCTCCCCAGGGATTGGACGAGCTTCCGGATCCGGATGCCGTATTTATTGGCGGGAGTGGTGGGGAGCTTCGAGAGCTGTTGGCCGTTTGCTGTGCCCGGCTGAAAGAGGGAGGGCGGATTGTCGTCAACGCCGCTACCTTTGAAACCTTGACCACCACACAAAAAGCCCTCCAGGAAGAAGGATTTGTGGTACGGACGACCTTGCTGCAAGTGGCTCGCAGCAAACCGATATTAAACTTGACCCGGCTTGAAGGGCTCAACCCTGTTTATGTGGTGGTTGGGGAAAGAAAACAGGAAAAGGAGAGGAACCAATGAGTAGAATCGGCCGTTTGATTGGTATCGGGGTTGGTCCAGGAGATCCGGAATTGATCACGGTCAAGGCGTATCGGATGTTAAAAGAATCTCCTGTCATTGCCTATCCCAAAAAACGGATGGGAGAGAAAAGCTATGCCTTGGCCATTGTAGAAACATACATCAATCCGTTGGAAAAAGAAATGCTCGGCCTTGTTTTTCCGATGACCAAAAATCGGGCAGTTTTGGAAAAAGAGTGGCATCACACTGTCGAGAAAGTATGGGAACGGTTAAGCCAGGGAAAAGATGTCGCCTTTGTAACCGAAGGAGATCCTTTCCTTTACAGTACGTTTATCCATATGAGCCGAGTGATGCAACAACAGCATCCGGAAGTGGAGATTGTGACGGTTCCGGGAATTTCGTCGATCAATGGTGCAGCGGCTAAGCTTAATCTGCCGCTTGCCGATGGCGATGAACAGGTGGTCATCGTACCAGCGAATACGGATCGCGAGGCGATGAAAAAAGCATTGCTCGAACATGATACCGTGATCTTTTTAAAGGTGGCAAAAGTGCTGGATCTGATCATCGATGTGTTGGAAGAACTGGATTTATTGAATCAGGCAGCCGTTGTGACCAAGGTAACCTCCAGACAGGAAATGATTTGGCGCCAGGTAGCAGAACTGAAGGGGCAAAAACTCAACTATTTGACATTGATGGTGGTGAAAAAAGGATGCTAGAAGCCAAAGTCTACATCGTTGGAGCCGGACCAGGCGATCCGCAGCTGATTACGGTCAAAGGGCAACAGATTTTGCAGCAGTCGGATGTGGTATTGTATACCGATTCACTCGTCAGTGAGGAGCTGATAGCACAAGCCAAACCGGAAGCCATTGTACTGAAAAGTGCAGGGATGACCCTGGAGCAAATGGTCTCGATCATGGTGCAGCATGTACAGGAAGGCAGAAGTGTTGCTCGTGTTCATACCGGAGATCCAGCTGTGTATGGAGCCATTTTTGAGCAGATGGCCCTGCTCAAGGGGGAAGGAATAGAAGTGGAAATCATTCCTGGAGTGAGCTCGGTATTCGCATCCGCAGCGGTGTTGGGAGCGGAGCTAACCATTCCAGAGCTGACACAAACCGTGATTCTTACCAGAGCGGAAGGCCGGACACCGGTTCCTGAAAAGGAGAAGTTGCGAGACTTGGCCCGGCATCATTCCACCATTGCCTTGTTCCTGAGTGCTACCTTAACCAAAAAGGTTGTCAAAGAGTTGCTCGAAGCGGGATGGTCCGAAGACACACCCGTTGCTGTTGTCCAACGAGCCACCTGGCCGGACCAAAAAGTGGTTCGAACCACACTCCAGCATCTGGATCAGGACATGCAACAAGCGGGGATTCGCAGCCATGCGATGATCCTGGCAGGTTGGGCTTTGGATCCCCAGCTGTATGAACGTGGGCACCAATATCGCTCAAAATTGTACGATGAAACATTTACACATGGATATCGCAAAGGGGTGAGTCCATCGTGAGTGGGCGGTTTGCCGTAGTGGCGATTACGAAGCACGGGGTGGAAATCGCTCGGCGATTGGGCGATCAACTCCCGGGTACCGATGTGTATTATATGGAAAAGTTTGCGCGTGGCGATGAACAAAACAGGCGGATCACACTGTTTACAGGCTCTGTCAGGCTTATTTTGCCGGATTTGTTTGCACGCTATAGCGGTATCATTCTCATTATTTCACTGGGAGCCGTCGTTCGCATGATTGCCCCACTCCTTAAGGACAAGAAAACAGATCCGGCTGTAACCGTCATTGATGATTGGGCCGAACATGTCATTAGTGTGCTGTCTGGTCATTTGGGAGGAGCTAATGAATTGACACGGCAAGTCGCTCGTCTCCTTGGGGCACGTCCTGTCATCACCACGGCCTCCGATGTCCAACAAACAATTCCGGTTGATTTATTTGGTCATGCTTTTGGCTGGGAAATCGAAAGTTTTGAAAAAGCAACCCCTGTGAGTGCAGCGGTGGTGAATGAAGAAAAGATCCTGATCATTCAGGAGTCAGGCGAAACCAACTGGTGGACCTATGACAAACCGATTCCGGATCATATTCGAGTCGTACGATCCATGGAGGAGGCGTGGAAACACGATTTTGATGCTGCACTGGTTGTAACGCACCGAATCTTGACGCCTGAGGAGGAAAAACACTTTCTGGGCAATGGCGTGCTGTATCGACCCAAAGTGCTGGTTCTTGGATTGGGTTGCAATCGTGGCACTCCCATGAAAGAAATCGAACAGGTGGTTAAGGACACTTTGGATGAGTTAAAGCTTTCGATCAAAAGTGTGCGCAATGTAGCGACGATTGACCTGAAAAAGGACGAAGCGGGCTTAATCGATTTATGCCAAAAATATGGTTGGCGTTTGGATGTATTTACGCCTGCGGAACTGAATACGGTTCCGCTTTCAAACCCTTCGGAAACTGTCTATAAATACACGGGTGCTTATGGCGTAAGTGAACCGGCCGCCCTTTTATCTGCAGGGGCTAGAGATTGGTTGTTGACCAAGAAAAAGTCGGGCAATGTCACCATTTCGATTGCCATGGTGCCCCATGGGGAGGAAAAGAGATGATCTTCTATCGACCACGGTTTGTGATTGCCGGAACCGGGAGCGGAGTGGGCAAAACAACCTGTACACTTGGATTGATGGCCGCTTTTCGCAAACGGGGCTTGTCAGTTCAGGGCTTTAAGGCAGGGCCTGACTATATTGATCCGAGTTATCATACAGCAGTGACAGGTCGTCCCTCGCGCAATTTGGATACATGGATGTGTCAACCAGAACGGATGAAAGAGATTTTTTTGCGTGGAAGTGACGGAGCTGATCTCTCGATCATCGAGGGGGTGATGGGCTTATATGATGGAAAGAGCCCACTGAGTGATCAGGGCAGTACCGCTGAAATTGCCATTCTGCTTAACAGCCCGATTATTTTGGTGGTCAATATCCAAAGCATGGCCCGTAGCGCAGCAGCCATCGTCAAAGGATATCAGTCTCTGAATCCCAATGTGCAGATCGCAGGCGTGATTGTAAATCGAGCCGGAAGTGAAGGGCACGTCCGTCTGGTACAGGCCGCGATTGAGCAGGAATGCGGTGTGCCTGTACTCGGATGGTTAGGGCGGGAGAGTGATATTGATATTCCTGAACGACATCTCGGATTGGTACCTGCGATCGAACGTGGGGAATTGGATCCTTTATTTGAAAAGCTGGCGGCCTTGATGGAAGAAAGAGTGGATCTGGCCCGGTTGTTTTCCATCGCCCAAGCGGCTCCCGTTTTGTCTGAACCAATGGATCGTCTTTTTGTGCCGAAGGAAAAGACGAAAGAGCCGGTTGTTCTTGCCGTCGCCAGAGATGCGGCCTTTAACTTCTATTACCCGGAAAATTTGGAGCTGCTGGAGCATGCAGGTGCCAAACTGCAATTCTTCAGTCCGCTGTC
This sequence comes from Thermoflavimicrobium dichotomicum, assembly GCF_900114055.1. Taxonomy (GTDB): domain Bacteria; phylum Bacillota; class Bacilli; order Thermoactinomycetales; family Thermoactinomycetaceae; genus Thermoflavimicrobium; species Thermoflavimicrobium dichotomicum. The sequence continues at coordinate 14,109 of NZ_FORR01000006.1, forward strand.
AGGAGAATCTGTACCTGAGGAAGCAGATGGTTTGCTGATCGGTGGCGGATTTCCGGAGGAATTTGCCAGGCAACTCACTGCCCAAGAGGAAGTGAAGCAGTCCATTGCCCGGCGGATCAGAGAAGGGCTGCCGACTTTTGCCGAGTGTGGCGGGTATATGTATCTGTGTCGGGAGCTGATTGACCGTCATGGTCAAGCTTATCCCATGGTCGGAGTGATACCGGCTACGGTCAAAATGCAAAACCGCCTTGCTGCACTTGGTTATCGGGAAGTGTTAGCGGCGACAGACAATATCCTGCTAAGACAAGGAGAAAGTGCGCGAGGTCATGAGTTCCATTACTCTACCTTGACCATGGAAAACGATGATTATCCTTCCGCCTATCAAATAACAGGACGGCGTGGTGTCCAAAAAGAGGGGTATGCCAAGGGGAATTTGCTCGCTGGATACACTCATTTGTATTTCCCTTCCAATCCAGCCATGGTTGAACGCTGGTTGAATGTCTGCAGGACTTATCGCCAACAAAAGGGAGGTTACCATGCGTAAGGATCGTCACGGATTGACCCTGGTTTATACCGGAGATGGAAAAGGCAAGACCACTGCTGCCCTGGGGCTTGCCTTACGGGCAGTCGGCCGTGGGATGCGTGTGCTGGTTTTGCAATTTATCAAATCATCGGAACGTACCTATGGCGAGCAAATCGCTTTGCAAAAATTGGGCGTGGAAATACGCCAATTGGGTGTCGGTTTTACCTGGACCAAAACACCGGAAGAACATCGTCAGGCACTGCAGGAAGCCTGGCAATTTACGAAAGAAAGAGTGCAGGCAGGCGAGCATGATGTCGTGATCCTGGATGAGATCAACAATGCTTTGGCCATCGAGCGTTTCCCGATTGATGATATACTGCCTTTAAACGAAGTACTCGAATTGATCGAAACGCGACCCTCTCACATGCACTTGGTCTTGACGGGAAGAAATGCACATCCCGAAGTATTGAAACGAGCCGATCTTGTTTCTGAAATCCAGGCGGTCAAACATTATTACCAGGCAGGTATTCCCGCTGTTCGTGGTATTGAATTTTAAAAGTCATTTCAAAACGCCTTGGAGTTACAGATCAATGCAATACCCGCTCCGTTTTTCCGACTCGTTCCGATAGTGCCCTGCAAGGAAGGATCGGGTAGGGCTCATAAGTCACACTCGCTTGGAAAAACTCCGTAGATACGTAGAGTTTTGAGGTAGTTTCTAAGCAAAGGATGAATGAAAAGCATGAAAACGATCATGGTGCAAGGAACCGGTTCAGATGTAGGAAAAAGCGTGGTCTGTACTGCTTTATGTCGTTATTTTTACCGCCAGGGATATCGGGTTGCTCCCTTTAAATCGCAAAATATGGCCTTAAACTCCTATGTAACCAAAGAGGGAGGAGAAATCGGTCGCGCACAGGGAGTGCAATCGGAAGCAGCCGGGATTGAAGCGACCACCGATATGAATCCGGTCTTGCTCAAGCCGAAAGGCGATATGGTCTCCGAAGTGATTGTACATGGCCGTCATTATGCCGATATGGAAGCAGGTTCCTATCGGGCTCAAGTACTGGAAAAAATTTTGGCACCGGTGAAAGAGTCACTCCATCGGTTGTCCCAGGAGTTTGAGGTGTTAGTGATCGAAGGAGCAGGCAGCCCTGCAGAGATCAACCTCAAAGATCGGGATATTGCCAATATGCGTGTGGCCCATCTGGCCGATGCCCCGGTTATTTTGGTAGCAGATATTGAACGGGGTGGCGTGTTTGCATCCATTATCGGTACCCTGGCTCTTTTGGACCCTGATGAAAAAAAGCGGGTCAAAGGTTTTATCATTAATAAATTTCGCGGCCGCAAAGATCTGTTGGACCCTGGGATCGATTGGCTTGAAAAAGAAACAGGTCTCCCCGTTTTGGGCGTACTGCCGTATATGGATATGGATGTGGATCCGGAGGATTCGATGGCCTTGGAGAGACTCCAGTTAAAAGGGAATGATGCTGGGCCCGTAGAGATCGAGATTGCCATTATCCGCTTCCCGCGCATTTCCAATTTTACCGACTTTCTTCCTTTATCGCATTTGGCAGGAGTCCGTGTCCGTTATGTCAAGTCAAAGCGGGAATTGGGTAACCCGGATGCCATTATCCTGCCCGGCACCAAAAATACCATGGAGGATCTTTCCTGGTTAAAAGAAACGGGACTTTATGATGAAATCCTGCATCTTCATCAACAAGGGAGTGCTGTTGTTGGCATTTGCGGTGGCTATCAGATGTTGGGGGAGCAATTGATCGATCCGGAAGGAATTGAATCCCATCAGGTAACAGAACAAAAGGGATTCGGATTGCTGGCGATGAAGACATGGTTTGTCCCTGGCAAAAAAACAGTTCGAACGAGTGGAGAGTTGTTGGTAGATTGGGGAAATGTTCAGCAAGTAACAGGATATGAAATTCATTTGGGACGAACCGAGCGCATGGGTCAAACCCGGCCATTGCTTCGTTTGGTTGATGGCAGGCTCGATGGAGTAATTTCAGCGGACGGCCTTGTGTGGGGCACCTATCTGCATGGTATTTTTGATCATCCCGGTTTTACGATCGGATGGATCAATCAGCTTCGTCGCCGCAAAGGATTGCCTGATCAGGAAGCGGGCTCTTCTTGGCGCCAGGAACGAGAAAAAATATATGATCAGTTGGCAGATTGGATAGAACAACACCTGGATATGAAACGGTTACAGGAAATCATGGGGCTTTAAAAATAAAAAGATCCAGCTTTGTTGCGCTGGATCTTGTTTTGCATCATTCATTAGCAGTTGCAATCTGGTTTACCACAGCAATCGTCTCTGCCGCAACGTGGGCATTTGGAACGAACCAAAGCTTCCACCCCCAAGTAAATGGATAGAGGAAAGTGGAATAACTGGTATGAATCAAGCTGATCTTGTGCTATGTTCATCTTGTTCTATTATATACCAAAGAATATTTTCTGTAAATAATAAAATAATTAAATATTCATATGATATACATGAAAATGTTCAGGCTTTCATAATATTCTCAGTGATTTTGGGCGAATGGTAACGGAGAGTGGAGTGGTTCCATATATTTCTCCATCCACATGAATGATCAGTGGTCGTTCAGACTGAACCGTAATTTCTTTACCACGATGGATCGACACAAAAGGGTGGTTGATATGTGTTCCTTTATACACTTGGGGAAAAACTCTCAATAATGTTCTGGGACGACAGTATTTAACACAGCAAATATCCAGCCAGCCATCGTCATTTTGTGCGTCAGGACAAATTTTCATGCCACCGCCATAGAATGAGGTATTGTTAATGGCGATAAGCCACACTCCATCATAATGATAAGATTTTCCGTCGAGGGAAATCGTTACTTTTGTGGGCCGATATGTCCATAAGCATCGGAGCAAAAAGACCAAATAGATGAATTTGCGAAAAAAACGCTTGAGAGAAGATTTATTGGCCAAGTCAGCAATTTGCGCATCAAAGCCGATTCCTGTAAAGCCAACGAGTACTTTTCCACCCAAATCAGCTGTATCAATGAGCCGCACTTGATGTCTTAAAATTCGTTCCAACGCCTGCTCAGGATCGCGAGGGATATTTTCTGCACGTGCAAAGTCATTTCCTGATCCGGCAGGAATGTATCCTAAAGGAATCTCGGTTCCCACCAGTCCGTTCCCTACCTCATGTAAGGTACCATCCCCACCGACGGCGACCACTGCTTCGATATTGGAATGAACAGCCTCCCGGGCAATTTCTGTCGCATGTCCCGGGTATTCTGTAAATTCAACCTGGTAAGGGATTTTTCGGATTTCCAATATTTGCCGTACTTTGGTCCATACTTTTTTCCCACGACCCCTACCAGAACGTTTATTTACAATAAATAGCCGCACGATGTTGCACTCCTTATTATCATTTCAAGAAGAAAACAGGATAGTTCCAGTCAAGTACAGTTTATAATAATGTTAATCGTTATATTACACGGTATTTCTTTATTATAGTTCCATCATAGATCTTTTTGCACAAAAAAATACACGTCCATGAGGGCTTCATAATATTATAAATAAAATAAGGGCCCTTAGGCCCTTTGAATATTAATGATCGTGTTCTTCTTCTTTACGATTATCGTTTGTCAAAGCCAGATCTTTAGCTTTTACTGAATTTGCATTCCCTTTGTTTTTGATCTTTTGCTTGACATCGACATCGTTTCCACTGATCGGACCGGTTTTGTTAATCAAGATAATGCTAGCGTTTTTTCTAGCTCTCACTCTAAATAAATCATGCTTACGTCTACGTCTACGTCTTCTGAAACACATCTTATATCACCTCCTTTCAATAGGAGATTCGTTAAGCAGAAGTGTTTTGTACCGAAGTATCGTCACTTTCATTGATCACATTGACATTGCCATGATTGGTGGGGATTTGGATGATAATGTTGATATATCCATGAATGGGGCCATTAATGGATGCAATATTTTTAATGGTAGCAACTGTTTCCTGAACGGCAGGGGTTTTATGCTTGCGAGGCGTTTTATTGCGGACTTTTCCTTTCATCATCTGTTTACTGTGAAAGGCTCTTGTTTTTCGACGAGACCTTTTTTTTTTCTTTTTTTCCGGGTTTGAGTCATTTAGATTTCCTCCTTTTTGTTTTAATAGGAGGAGATTTCCCCTTTTTCTTTGATTTGTTCAATACTGCTTATAATGGCGCTGATGACTTTGTCTTTGGCTTCTGGTTTTAAGGCTTCTACTAAATGAATGGTTGGTGGCGAAGATTGTTTGAGCATTTCTTCAACCTTTTCTTTTGATAGAACTTCAACGAGCAAGTTATATATTTCATCCTGGAGGCATTGTTCGAGTTGATGTTCCATTGCCTTGCTTATCTGTTTACATAACCCTTTGCTCAAACCTTTTGCTATTTTTCTAAAATAATTATTTTCTTGTTTATCAGTCATCTAGCATCATCCTTTTTTTCTATGTTTTGGTATAATATATTCTTTTCTATTGAACTTGGTGTCGGCTTGATAAGGAAATAGTTGTTTTCTCCAATTCTTGTTATTCGATATTTTCTTTTATAGTAAAATGATATGTCGTTCGATCGATAAAGGTGCAGGATATCGAGTGAAATGGTTGCTTTCCTATAGTTTTTGTTATTTTGATAGCTATTTGACTATCATTCTACGTTGGATATCCTTGGCCTGTTTCATACAAACGACTCACTAATTTAGCAAAAGGACGGGTGATAGATTCTTTTCCTATTCCCGTCCTTTTGCTGCTTATACGTATTAGTCCAGCCAGAAGTCGAGTTCATCATCCAGATCAAAATCCAGATCATCATCACCGTCGGCGACGATTTTATATGATGTTTCTTCACAAGAGCAATCCTGTAAACTTGGACAATTGCAGAAAGGGGATTTCTCTAACTGTAAAGCCCCTTTATTCGAAAAAGTAAATTCGTACATTGTATTATGCTTTTTATCTTTAAAGGTAACGATTATTTTGCTATCAAATTTAGACAGATCAACCTCTTGATCCACTTTGCTTTGAAAAATCAATTGTTTTGTTTGTCCAAGAGAAATTGTCCCTAAATCAATTCCTTCTCCTGGATGCGTGTCTGGAAGAATTGTTTGATCTACTTCAACCTGGTTGAAAGAAAATGGACTTTCTTTAGGGATGAAATGAGTCAGTCTCACATCGGATAGTTCTTTGGCGTCTTCATTCGATATTTCGATCATAAGTGTAATGGTTTGAACGTTATGATCTCCTTCCGTAAAAGTTTGTTTTTTCAAGCTAATTGGCGGAGTGAACCAATTTTTGGAAAATAGATCCTTCTTACTGGATTTATTAGATGATCTGAAAGCTTTTTGATTCATCTCATTTAATGGATCAGACAAAGAAAACCCCCCCCATCGCATAAATTCATTTGTTATATAAATATATGGAAAAAGAAATGGTTTTGATTGAGATAAGCGTATAAATGATTAGAAAGAGGTTGTTAACCACACGAAATGAAAAAGCTTCTGCAGTCATAACAACCTTAATGAAAAATGGGACAGGTATAGAACCTGTCCCATCCATGTTTTATCTGACCAGGGGAACTCGTTGAGATCAGTCATTACATCCATAAAATTTTACGGGGGTATCACATTAACAGAATGGATGCAGTCACAATATGATACCCCAATCATTGATCGAATTCACACCATCATTAAAAAACATCAAGTGAAGTCAGGATCACAGTTAATCATGTAAGTCTTGTATATAATGTTGAATCATATCGTTTATTTGCTGTAACGCTTGTTGATAGATTTTTTCCTTTTTTCGTTGCTGCGATAAGATCTCATCTCTTTGATCAATCATATGTTTGTATGCATTTATCATGGTAAGGAGCTTTTTCATATGGCTGTTATATTTCATCACAGTTTCTTCCAATTTTCTGATGCGTTCATCTTTCTTTGGCCGAAGTTTTTTGTAAACCATTGGCGGTTTCACCTCCAAACAGTTTTGCCGGATCAATGCGGGCTCTATCGCTCCAGAGATGGAACGCTCATCCATCCCGATGTTAGGTACGTATAACATCCTCAGAAAAGTCCCAAATGCATTTTCGGATGGGATAGAGGAGTTGGTTCGTAAGAACGCCATGTCAACTCCACGAGTGTCAATGTCCGTTAGGATATACCCTCGAAATCCCCGCTTCTTGGTAGAACATAAGCAGAGGAGTATTCATCTGGTATATGTTATGTAAGGATGAGGCTGCTGGATTGATATAGTAGCCTGTTTTATCTCATAGTAGTTGTACATAGGAACTGCCTAAGGATACATATGTATCAGTGTTGTTGGTGATCGTACCATATTCTGATCAGGGGTCAATAAACAAACGGAGCGTTGGTTAAAAGATATGTACACTCCAGTACTTTTCTAAATCTATCAATCTTAATAAATTCTTTGTTATATAAAATATGAAGATATTGAGTCAGATTTATTAATTGGTAGAAAGAAAGCAGATTATGTAGTATACTGAATTCAGAATATACATGGTCTCTACTCATGTACTCCCGAATTTTTTCTATCACTTATAACGGATTGAATGGAGTGCTAAAATCAAAATGCATCTATATGGAATGAAAGAGACTTTGCCGAATCTTTCTTTGTTTACCCGCTTTGATCCGGATCGTTATTATCGGGAGGTAGCTACGGATCGAGCGGGACTGGAAAGGGCGATTCGTTTAGCAAAGAAATTGCTTTATAATATAGAAAGGCAACCGGAGCGAGAAGAGAACAAAAAAGTGCTTCTCTTTTTAAACAGTTATCTGGGTAATGCATATCGGGTACTGGATCAGCCGGAGCCGGCTATCCGTTATCTAACCATAGCAGAGAAGATCGCTCGGCAGTTCAATAATCCAGCCCTTTTGGCAAGAACCCTGATTCGCTTGGGAGAAGCTTATAAATACGGAGACCAGCATGATAAAGCGCTTGCTTGTTTTCAAGAGGTTAAGGATCTGACTGATTGTGAAGAATTGTACTTTTATCATGATTTTGCCCTTCAGCATATCGGGAAATGCCTGATGGAATTAGGCCGTTATGATGAGGCACTGGACCATTTCCATAAAGCGCTTGCACTCCGTAAACAAAAAGAGAAGCAAGAATTGATTCGTTCCACAGAGCTTGCCTTGAAACTGGCCCAGAAGCTGAAAGAGCAGGAAGAGATGGAAGAGTGTGTGGAAGTCGAACAAACCAGAAAGTAATCTAGGAATCTAAATGAAAGCGCTTTATACAATACTGATTATCATTTTCAATGAACAAAACTCAGTCCCAACGGAAGGAAGGGACTGAGTTTTGTTATATGACTCTTTGTTTCGCCATCGATTCACCCTAAAATGTCCTCTGCTTCTTTCACGATTTCCTGGATCATTTCTTGAACGCTCTGCCCTTGTTTCAATAGTCGGGTGCCTTGTCCAGCCCACATTGACATATATTGTGGCTTTTTTTGCTGTGTGGCTGCTTTGCGAATTTCCGATGTCAACGTATGTTGGCTTGGGAAGGGCAAGGGTTCAATCCCTGTTGCTTCAAATTGTTCGACAAATGCATTGCGCAGGCCACGTGCAGGGCGGCCAGTGAAGGCTGTGGTAATGGTTGTGCTTTCCTCGCTACTGTTGAGAAGAGCTTCTTGATAAAGCGGATGGGCTCCTGATTCGATCGCAGTCAGGAAACGGGTTCCCATTTGTACACCCTGGGCTCCGAGAGCGAGTGCGGCGATCAGGCCTCTGCCATCCATGATACCGCCTGCAGCGACAACAGGCACGGGCACATGGTCGACGACTTGGGGAATTAGGGAAAAGGTACCGATGTTTGCTCCGAGTGGATGCCTGGTGGTGTCAAAGGTGCTGCGATGTCCACCTGCGTCACTTCCCTGGGCAACGATGAAATCGGAGCCTTTTTCAGCGGCCTGGATCGCTTCTTCGACGGTTGTGACCATGGTAGAGACCAGCATGCCTTGTTTGTGGGCTTCCTGAATCACTTCATCTGGAAAAATACCAAGTGCTGAACTGATGACAGGGACTTTTTCTTCCAGTAATACTTCAATTTGCCCTGTCAAATGATTGGGTGTTTGCAGGGTTTGGGAAGGGGATTTGATGTCCAGTTCGTTGTAAACAGGACGAAGAGCGGTTTGTACCTCTGTGATGCGCGAAAAGTCATCTTTCATTTCAAGGGCGAACAGATTGACAGCAAATGGTTTTTGGGTCAGTTGACGAATGGAGCGGATGGCTTGACGGATTTCTTCAGGGGCCATATAAGCAGCGCCCAGTGTTCCCAAACCTCCCGCTTCGGATACAGATGCGACCATTTGCACAGTGGTAGGACCTCCGGCCATCCCTGCCTGGATGATGGGGTAAGTGATGCCCAGTAAATTGCATAATGGGGTATGCAGTTGCAACTTCACGATCATCACCACTCAGTTTGGATTGGCTATGTACTCGGGAAATTCTCTGATAAAAGTTTGGACAACACTTTCATATTCTTCATCAGGGATTTCCAAAATTTTATCTTCTCGAATCTCAAAGAAGTAGAGCTGCTCTGTCGGATTTTCCTGAGGGTAGTACATACCGATCAGCTTGCCGCGATATTCAAAGGTGGCACCCAGGACCGCCTGAAAAGCACCTTCTTCTGTTTCGAGCTGTTGAAAAAAGATGGGACTGATTTGATCCAGGACGATTTCGGTATAGGTTTCGCCCGGATAGCGCAAATACAGGGTGTTATTTTCTTCGTGGACAACATAAATCTCCTTTTTTCGTTCTTTCTTCCATAGCAATAACAGATGCTTCACATTTTGATGAATAAACAGATATTGATAAGGGGTTTGAAAGCGGATTTCCAAGATCATCCCCTCCGCCACATTCGGATTTGATTTCATCTTATCATAACGAAACAGAAAAAAATATGAGGCCGCTCTACAAACCCGGTATATAACGGAATCTTTAGACGGATAGCAAACGAAAAAAATCGGTTCCTTTCGAAGGTCACTCCTGATCGAACAGAGGTCGTGACCGAGAAAAGAACCGATACCCGGGTTACCCAAGATACAGCTTGGATTCAATGAAGGAGGCCGCACCGGCTATAGCCAGGACGAGATGAAGGGGAAAAGAGGCCGGAACCCATAGATACAATGCGACAAGTGCCAGGGATGACCAGATACCCATACACCAGTGCAACTTAACAGCAACCCCATCCAATAACGCCATCCTGAGCCGTTGATATCGATATTTCGAACCACCTGTCCGGATGGATCGGGTTCATAGGTGACTTTCAAAAGCGTGTCGGAAAAACAAAAAGATGAGAAGGTCAAGCGCAAATTGTTGGAACAAAAAAATGAGATCATTGCATGGTATAAATGGAAAGAAAAGGAGTATAAACAACTGGTTGAATATAAAGATGAAGAATACCGATTGTTATTGGAAGAAACGGACAAAAAGGTAAAGCGGCTCGAAGATGAATTGACAAAGTGGAAAGAAAGGGAGCAGAGTCTCAGGAATGCATTGAAAATTAAAGATGGCATTTTACAACAATATCTGAAGGCAAATCATTTTCAAAACGACAATCGATCGCATCCGGTCCTGTCTGATCCAGAACATTCCAGGAGAATTTTCAGTCGGAGAAAAATGGGCTTGGATCTGCACCCAAACCGGATGTCCATGGTGACTTTGGGTGATGTTTTCGAATATACATACCCTAGAAAAAGAAAGGGAGACGCAAGCAAAAACGGAGACGAAAGCAACCTGGCAACCAAAAAAACATTTATCAGTGGATTCGAGCCAGATACAGTACTCCCCTTATAAAAGTACCCATAATAGCGAAAGCAGACCCACTCCTTCGCAAAGTGTATACACCAATTATCAAATGATGGAAAACCTTGCACGCCGGATGGCCAATCAGAAGTCAACGCCTTCTTACCCGCAGAAAGGTCCTTCTCCAGTGATGAGCCATCAAGGTTCACCTCAAAAAAACCAGGTTCAACCTTTGTCAGCCCATGCAAAATAATGCTCGGCTCGTCCGCCCAGTGCCTCAACCAGCACAGGGGCAGTCGCAAAAGCAACCGGTTGCCCGGCGTGGTGGATGTTGCGGTAAAAAAGCTCCATCCTAACAGAACTTTTGTTGATGATTTGGTATTCAGTCCAAACGTTTATACCACCATGATTCAACACTGTCTTCAGGAACGCCCCCGAGAGGCCTGTGGACTTTTATCAGGAAAAGGAAAAAAGGCTTGTACACTGTGGCCCATGACCAATGTGCTGCAAAGCCCTCATGCATTTGAAATGGATATCAGACAGATCAAAGCGGTTTTTCGGCAAATGGAGGGAAAAGGAGAAAAGTTGGTGGGAATTTACCATTCTCATCCCACAGCACCTCCATATCCATCCCGAAACAACGTGGTTCATGCCAACTACCCAGAATCTGCGTATGTGATTGTATCTCTCTCAGGAGTAAAGCCGGAAGTTCGCTGTTTCTGTATCCTGAACCAGCAAGTGATTCCGATTCAGTATCGCATCACCTAAAGGGCTTCAATGAATCTGTCTTCTGTCATAGGCACTTGCATCCATTCGCCAGGCCAAAGTTACCCACTTTCAGCTTGGTCGATTTGCAAGTGTTTTTTGTTTTTCTGTGAGTGATGGGCTCACATGTACCAAAGTAACTCCTTTTTCATCTTTTTACCTGGTTTTTTCTTTTGTTCCATTACTTTCCAAATGTTCTTTTCTTTTTGCAGTACATAGAGCACATTGGTTCCATCGGCAAGCTTAAACAGAATATAAGCTTGATCCCCCTTGATATAGGTAACAGGGTTGATAACGTTTTTTTCAGGTGGTGTAATTTCTTTATTGATAATGTTGGCCTGAATGGACCTCACAATGTCAATCAGCGATTTTTCCTTCACCCTGTACAATAATTGTCCATAGCGGTAGAAGGTAAAAGTTTGCAACTTCAGGTCAAAGGCCTGAATGAGATCAGTAAGGGCGTCTTGGTAAAATCGATGGATTCGTTTCTCCCATTCATCGCCCTGATGCTGATACCCAATCACTTTGACCCCAAAAGGACTGACATTGAGTGTAATCGTTTCTTTTCCATAAGGAGGGGAGTGGGCATGCTCAAACGTTTGCACCATTAATTTCACATTGAAATCATATCCTCCTTCTTGCAAACGTTTGATTTCCAGAATCCTGGCATCCCACAGAGAAAATTGTTTAAATTCCTTATAATAATCATTTACTGCCTGATTGAGGTAAGGCGTCAATGCAGTAATTAGTGTATCTTGAATCAGCGTGTAGGAGGGTTTGGGTTTTTCATTTTCAGCCTGCAGATGTGGCGATGGTACAATAAGTAAAAGTAACAGTCCCATTGCAGACAAAACAGCTTTTTTGTACATGATAAAACACTCCTAATGTAATGTTAGAAGTATTTTATCTAGAAAAGTTGTACTTTATGTTGTTTGGACGGGTGTATCATTTCAAATGATTAAAAACCTTCCAGCAACCTTATCGTCATGGAAAAACGAGGCTGATCGATTGACACTCCACACGGCTGAAGCCGTGGGATTCTTGGGTCGTTAGCGTCCGCAGTCCGTTTCCGTTTTGGACAACGCCCAAGTTTAGGGGTGTGTCATCACCCCATCCCATGCAGTTCTACGGCACCAAGCCGCATGTACCCACATGGGCGGCATACCTGTTACCAGTATGCTAGTTCCTTTAATTCACTCTCATGGTTTTACCTGGTAGGAGACTTTTCGCTACCAGAACCTCATACCATGACGTCCACAGGAATATTCGACCTACTACCAGTAGGATGAGCACCGCTCATATGTTTGGTTATATAGAAAATTGTTGCTCTAAGCAATCCCATGATGGGATTACCGAGCAACGCCGTCTTTCATCCCACGATTCAAGGGGCTGTTGACAAAATGGATTGGAGATAAAGATAACCAATCCATTTTGTATTTTTGGGCTCTACTAGAGCCCAAAATTGCTTAAATAAATATTTTCTGTTTACTAATCTTACTTATACTAATGCTTTTATCATCCTTTTTAAGTTTAATGCCATTGCCGAAAAGAGGCATTGTTCTTGAACATTTTTAATGCCTCTCTTAAGTGTTCTACTTAGATTATGTAATTGCTTAAGAGTCCCAAACGTTCCCTCACACCAGATCCTACGTAGTCTTTGGAGTTTTTTATATTCGATAGTAAGGGAGTGTTCTCTATTTTGTTCCAAAAATTCATAAAACAATGGTTTTTTGAACGTTTTTGCTCTAGTTGCTTTTCCAAAACATTTAAAGCGCAGCGAACATTGATTACATTGATCTGCTTTAGCAGAATATATTTTTCTATAACGCTCTTTATCACTAGGGTATTCTAAATGAGTAAAAACGAGATGGCTTCCTTCGGGACAAGTAAATTGATCAGTTTGATCATTATATATAAATCCATTAGAAGAATGGTTTATTTCAAGAGGAGAAATAAACCCTTTTATTTTCAATGTGCTTAGTTGTTGATGGATGATAGAGCTATCATAACCTTTATCAGCTACGACTTTCTTAATGGGTAACGGATACTTTTGCTTTTGGATCTTAAGAAGATCAATAAATGGATCCTTATCACTTACGTTTCCTGGGGAAACGTAAAGGTCGGTAATTATTCCATGTTTACAATCAATACTAGCATGCCCAAGATAGTAGAATCCTTTCAGTTTATTTGGTCGACTCATCCATCCTGCATCAGGATCTGTTTTGCTTTTGATTACTTCTACTTTCTAATATTTTTCTTTATTTGGCGTTGTACTCCGCGTTTTTTATATCCTTTAACCTCTCGCTTTCGTTGTAAATTCTCTTCTATCTTTTTTACCTCATCTTCTAATTGAATAAGATAATCAGATGGCTTTTTATCTATCTGAACTTTCTCAACTTTTTCTGGTGAAGCATAGGTTTTAATATGTGTTGAATCTACTACTACAATTTCTCCAGTTACAAGTCCTTTTTCGATACAAAGTTGGACAATATGATCAAATATATCTTGAAAAACTGTACTATCTTTAAATCGTCTTCGACGATTTTGACTAATGGTGGAATGGTCAGGTACTTTATCTTCTAAACCTAAACCCAAAAACCAGCGAAATGCTAAATTAACTTTTACTTCCTCTTCAAGTCGTCTCTCTGAAGGGATTCCATAAAGATAACCAATTAATAACATTTTGATGAGAAGGACAGGGTCAACCGATTTACGTCCTACATTTGAGTAGAGATACTCAACTTTATCATAAATAAATGTAAAATCTACATGTTGTTGAAGAGTAAATGATTTTGTGGAACAAAATCATCTAAGTTTACAAAAATAAATTGACTTTGTTTGAATTCATCTCTTCCCATCATATGGAATCCACCTCCAAAGAATAAAACGTGTAGATCAATTCTACACGTTTTAACAAAAATCCCTTTAATTTGTCAACAGCCCCTCAAACCGTGGGCTTTCAGACAGCATTTCTGTAAAGTCCATTGCTCCATTCAACCTCGTTTTTTGGAAAAGGGATTACATTCATGTTTGTATGTACACGCATTGCCATTTCGAGCGCTAGTTCACCACCGTGATATATCCAATCATCGGTCCATGCTGTTGATGGGTATAGTGATTGTGACAGATCAATTCATAGGTTCCCGGCTCTTTGGCTTGAAAAGTTACCGTTGTCGTTTCCCCTTTTTTCACTTTTCCTTTGATTTGGAGCTTGGGAATGGAGAAGGCATGTTCTTTCCCGTGAAAGCCATGCAAATGTAAAGCAACCGTTTCCCCTTTTTTGACGATAATCTGACCAGGATCCCAGCGGTACACCTCTGCTTCTTGTCCATTGATTTTGGTCTTGTATTCAACGGTGAAGAGATGGACATCACGAACGGGTAAAGGGTTGGCAGCCGCATAAGCTGGTATGGCAAAAAGGAGTAAAAAGGCAAAGACACTTACGTGTTGATAAAATCGTGACAAACGCATAAGATCATCTCCTGTTTTTATTATCATTATGGGTAAGTCGACCTTTTTTTATCATGATCATGAGTCGTTCCCCTGTTTCAATTTCCATGGATTTGTCAGATTCCTGTGGAAGCATATCATTTTCGATTGGGATAAAGCGTGATATACTTGGTATGATATATAGAAACTGTGGTTGCAATGTTTGAAGAGGAGGGTTTTCAATGAGCAATCATCAAGATGTACGTGAAGAAGAAAGATATGATGCATTGTATGGAGTAAAAGGATTTAACTGGTCCTTTGGGATCCTGTTCCTCGTCTTTATTATCGCGACAGTTGTAAAATACATGATGGATTAATGGGAAAATCACTTGTGATGAACAGGCTAGAAAACTAGTCTGTTCTATTATTTATGACTGGAAAAAGTCCATTTTTCTTTTTTAATGGAAAAGAAAACGTTTGCCATTAACAAAAGAAACCATCCCAGGTCAAATCATGCCAAATTTACATGTTATCTATTTCATGCGTGAAAAAACACTGCATTGAAATGGTTGGCAAATCCCCTTGCCATGCGCTATACTTGCTTTTGAGCCAAACTGGCGATGGAATGGATTTTTTCTTTTTTATGGATATTTTTACATAATGGTTAGCGAGTTTGGCAGAATGGATTCATGAAGTAAATGACTTTGATTGGAGGATCGGGAATGAACGTACACGAGTACCAAGGTAAACAGGTCCTGAAGCAATATGGTGTAACGGTTCCAAATGGACATGTTGCGTTTACAGTAGACGAAGCAGTAGAGGCTGCCAAAAAACTGGGTGGAGACCTTTGGGTAGTGAAAGCCCAGATCCATGCGGGTGGACGCGGAAAAGCAGGTGGAGTGAAACTGGCTCGTAGCCTCGATGAAGTACGTCAATATGCCAGTGAGCTTCTTGGCAAAATTCTCGTAACCCATCAGACGGGTCCGGAAGGAAAAGAAGTGAAACGCCTGTTGATCGAAGAAGGTTGTCCCATTGAAAAAGAGTATTACATTGGTGTGGTGATCGATCGTTCGACCGGCCGGGTTGTTATGATGGGTTCCGAAGAAGGTGGAATGGAGATCGAAGAAGTAGCCGCCAAATCCCCGGAAAAAATCTTCAAGGAATATATCGATCCGGCTGTAGGCATGATGCCATTCCAGGCTCGTCGTTTGGCATATAACATCAATATTCCAAAAGACAAAGTGAACCAAGCCGCTAAATTCATGTTGGGCTTGTACAATGCATTTGTGGATAAAGATTGCTCTTTGGCAGAGATCAACCCACTCGTTACCACCAAAGATGGTCGGGTTATGGCTTTGGATGCAAAACTCAACTTCGATTCCAATGCCTTGTTCCGTCAAAAAGATATTGTCGAATTACGTGACCTGGATGAAGAAGATCCGAAAGAAGTCGAAGCGTCCAAGTATGACCTCAGCTACATTGCGCTGGATGGAAACATCGGTTGTATGGTAAACGGTGCGGGCCTTGCCATGGCAACGATGGATATCATCAAGCATTATAATGGTGAGCCAGCCAACTTCCTGGATGTAGGTGGCGGCGCAACCGAAGACAAAGTGAGAGAAGCTTTTAAAATCATTCTGTCCGACAAAAATGTAAAAGGAATTTTTGTCAATATCTTCGGTGGAATCATGAAATGTGACGTGATTGCTTCCGGTGTAGTAGCTGCTGCTAAACAAATTGGATTGGATCGTCCGCTGGTGGTTCGTTTGGAAGGTACCAACGTTGAACTCGGTAAGAAAATCCTGAATGAATCCGGTTTGGATATTGTGGCAGCAGATTCCATG
Source organism: Thermoflavimicrobium dichotomicum (assembly GCF_900114055.1). GTDB lineage: Bacteria > Bacillota > Bacilli > Thermoactinomycetales > Thermoactinomycetaceae > Thermoflavimicrobium > Thermoflavimicrobium dichotomicum. The sequence goes on from NZ_FORR01000006.1 coordinate 30,444, forward strand.
GCAGATGGAGCGCAAAAAATCGTTGAATTGGTAAAAAACGCTTAAGCAAGGAATAATGACCAAATCGAGAAAGAAAGGCGGGTCTTTACGTTGAGTATTTTTGTAAATAAAGATACCAGAGTCATTACTCAAGGAATTACAGGCGCAACTGCGCGTTTCCATACCAAACAGGCGATTGAATACGGAACCAAAGTCGTTGGTGGTACATCCCCAGGTAAAGGCGGAACCATGGTTGAAGGCGTTCCTGTTTTCAATACTCTTGAGCAGGCAGTAAAAGAAACGGGCGCAAACGCCTCCGTGATCTATGTATCGGCACCATTTGCAGCTGATGCGATCATGGAAGCGGTCGATGCAGAATTGGACTTGGTTGTCTGTATTACAGAAGGAATTCCAGTACTGGATATGGTAAAAGTAAAACGGTACATGGAAGGAAAGAAAACACGCCTCATCGGTCCAAACTGCCCAGGTGTCATTACCCCCGGTGAGTGTAAAATCGGAATCATGCCTGGATATATTCATACACCAGGACATGTTGGTATCGTTTCGCGTAGTGGAACCCTTACTTATGAAGCAGTTCATCAATTAACCACCCGTGGTATTGGTCAATCCACTGCCGTGGGAATCGGTGGAGACCCTGTGAATGGAACCAACTTTATTGACTGCTTAAAAGCGTTTGAAGAAGATCCAGACACCAAAGCGGTCATCATGATCGGAGAAATTGGCGGAACCGCAGAAGAAGAAGCAGCTGAATGGATTAAGGCAAACATGACCAAACCGGTTGTTGGCTTTATCGGTGGACAAACTGCACCTCCTGGAAAACGGATGGGACACGCAGGTGCGATCATTTCCGGCGGTAAAGGAACAGCAGCAGAAAAAATTGCCACTTTGGAAAGATGCGGTGTAGCGGTAGCACCTACCCCAGCGGTTATCGGCGAAACCTTGGTACGTGTGTTGGAAGAAAGAGGACTGCTTGGCGAGTGCATTACAAAGAACTGAGAAATTGAAAAAAAGGAACCACATCGGTTCAAGAGGCCGTTGACAAACCCGGTTTTCCTTTTCCAGTTGAACGACTTCTTGCTCGATTTTAAGCAACGGGAGTGAAACGGAAAAGGAAAACCGGCATAAACGGAAATTTTGTCAACAAGCTGAGGAACCACATCGGTTCCTTTTTTCATTCAACGATATTGGAATAAATTGGGGGAATAGGATGAAAATACAAGATGGATTGATCGCTTTAAATCAGATTGATGGGATCGGATGGCATACCATTCACCGGATGCTGGAATGGGGTTGGTTACCGGATCAGGAAATATCCCCAGAGTTAACTGATTACTTGCGCATGAACAAAACTTCCAAAAATAAAATTGAGCATTTGCAGAAAAAGTGGAATCCCCATTTTATCAGACAAGTGGTCACCGACTTAAAGCGAAGAAACATCATTCCACTGACCCCCATGGATGAAACGTATCCAGAGCTGTTAAAAGAGATAGCCCAACCGCCATGGGTCCTTTATGTGAAAGGAGATATACATTTATTATCAGATCATTGCATAGCCGTGGTAGGAACGAGGAAACCTTCTGCTTATGGCATTCGGACTACCCGCTATCTGTGTGAAGAGATCGCTCAGGCAGGGTGGGTGATTGTGAGTGGAATGGCACATGGGATCGATGCAGAAGCCCATCGGAGCGCTTTACAGGTGCAAGGAAAAACGGTTGCCATATTGGGGACAGGCGTGGATGTCATTTATCCGAGAAATCATCGTTTCCTCTATGAAGAATTGATAAAAAAGGGTGCAGTGGTCTCGGAAATGCCACCGGATACCCAACCCCATCCGGGATTATTTCCGCGGAGGAATCGCATCATCAGTGGACTCAGTCATGGAACTGTCGTCATTGAAGCAGCCAGGCGCAGTGGGTCGCTCATTACCGCCGATTACAGCATGGAACAGGGAAGAGAAGTGTTTGCAGTGCCTGGATCCATCATGGTAGAACAAAGTCAAGGGACATTGCGCCTCATTCAACAGGGAGCGAAGTGCATAACCAGTGCGCAAGATATATTTGAAGAATTTCCATACATCTTGCCACAGGAAAAAGAAAAAAAGAGTTCATCCATTGAAAGCACATTAAACGCAAATGAGCATAAACTTCTACAATATATCTCACAGGATCCGATCCAGATGACAGAATTGATCGAACGGGTTGCTCCAGCCATGACCATGGGAGAAATTCACCAGGCGATTCTGTCACTGCAACTCAAGCAGTTGATTGTTCAGTTGCCTGGATCTTACTATGTACGCCAGTAGACAAAACGAATCGTTTGCGATCGGAGTGAAAAGAAGAAGTGAAAGCTTGCCGAGCAAGTTCAAAATTTGGTATTGTAACAAATACGAGTGTGAACCAGGGAAACAATAGGAAAAATACTCACTTGAAATAGATGAGAAAGCGTACGAGAGGAGGTAATGAAAATGGCAGATTCGCTCGTTATTGTCGAATCACCAGCCAAAGCAAAAACCATTGGCAAATATTTGGGCAAAAAATACATTGTGAAAGCATCAATGGGCCATATACGTGATTTGCCAAAAAGTCAATTAGGGGTAGATGTAGATAATCAATTTGAACCGAAATATATAACCGTACGCGGAAAAGGGGATGTGCTCAAAGAACTGCGGGATGCCAAAAAGAAGGTGAAACGTGTTTATCTGGCGGCAGACCCTGATCGTGAAGGAGAAGCCATCGCCTGGCATTTGGCGCATAGCCTGGATTTGCCGATCAATGAGAAGTGTCGGGTTGTTTTTAACGAAATTACCAAACAGGCGATCGTCGAAGCCTTTAAACACCCACGTCAAATCAATATGGACCTGGTCAATGCGCAACAGGCCCGAAGAATTCTTGATCGCCTCGTTGGTTATGGGATCAGCCCATTGTTATGGAAAAAAGTAAAGAAAGGCCTTAGCGCCGGACGGGTACAATCGGTTGCAGTGAAATTGATTATTGACCGGGAACGGGAAATCCGTGAGTTTAAACCCGAAGAGTACTGGACAGTGACGGCTCATTTGCTATCTGGCAAAGAGAAGTTGGAAGCGAAGTTTTACGGTTATGAAGGAAAGAAAGTTGAACTTAAATCACAAGAAGATGTTGAAGCGCTTCTGGTCGAAATCAAAGGCAAGCGATTTATCGTGGAGTCGATCAAGGAAAGCGAAAGAAAGCGTCAGCCTGCTCAACCCTTTATTACAAGTACACTGCAGCAGGAGGCAGCACGAAAGCTGAATTTCCGTGCGCAGAAAACGATGGCCGTTGCCCAGCAGTTATATGAAGGAGTCGATATTGGAACAGAAGGAAGCGTTGGGTTGATTACCTATATGCGTACCGATTCGACACGCATTTCCGAGGTGGCACAGAAAGAAGCAACCGATTATATCAAGCAAACCTTTGGAAATGCCTATATCCCAAAAGAACCTCGTACACATAAAAAGAAAGAAGGAGCCCAGGATGCGCATGAAGCGATACGCCCCACTTCGGTATGGCGGACTCCGCAGATGCTGAAAGATTATTTGACGAGAGATCAGCTTCGTCTATATAAATTGATCTGGGAACGGTTTGTTGCCAGCCAGATGGCTCCAGCCATTTTGGATGCCGTATCTGCAGATATTCGAGCAGGTAGGGCGCTGTTTCGGGCGACTGGTTCGAAAATCAAATTTCCCGGATATATGAAGGTATATGTGGAAGGCAATGATGATGGCAAAAAAGCGGATGAAGATGAGAAATTCCTGCCGCCCCTTACCCAGGGGGAGACGCTGAAACGGGAAAAAATTGAACCGAAACAGCATTTCACCCAACCACCTCCTCGCTATACAGAAGCGAGATTGGTGAAAACGCTGGAAGAAAAAGGGATTGGACGCCCGAGTACGTATGCCCCTACACTGGACACAATTCAAAAGCGCGGATATGTGCGTTTGGAAGAAAAACGATTTGTTCCCACTGAACTGGGTGAAATCGTGATCCAGCTGATGGAAGAGTTTTTCCCTGAAATTCTCAATGTCGAATTTACGGCTCATTTGGAAGAGGATCTGGATCAAATTGAAGAGGGAAAAGCCGATTGGATTCAGATCCTGGACCAGTTTTATCAACCGTTTAAAGAGCGCCTGACTTTTGCTGAAGAGGAAATGAAAGAAGTGGAAATTGCTGATGAAGTTTCCGATGAGACATGTGAAAAATGTCAGAGCCCGATGGTCTACAAGTTCGGGCGTTTCGGAAAATTTCTGGCTTGCTCTGCGTTTCCGGAGTGCCGTTTTACAAAAGCGATTTTGAAGTCAACGGGTGTTCCCTGTCCAAAATGCCACCAAGGAGAAATTGTGGAGCGCAAATCGAAAAAGAACCGTTTATTCTATGGATGCAATCGATATCCGGACTGCGACTTTGTCTCTTGGGATAAACCGGTGAATCGACCTTGTCCCAAGTGTGGCAGCCTGATGGTTGAAAAGAAGAAGAAAAAAGAGACCGCCATTGTTTGTACCAAGTGTGATTATGAAGAAATCAAAACATAAGGGGTTGAACAGCATGAGTAAACAACAGGTGACCGTAGTGGGAGCGGGTCTTGCCGGCAGTGAAGCGGCATGGCAAATTGCAGAACGGGGTATTCCCGTACGCCTTTATGAAATGCGTCCGAAAAAAAGAACACCCGCCCATCGTGGTGGACAATTTGCAGAGCTTGTTTGCAGTAATTCCTTGCGTTCCAATCAATTGACCAATGCAGTGGGTGTTTTGAAAGAAGAGATGCGGCATTTGAATTCACTTATCATGAAAAGTGCCGATAAACATGCAGTGCCAGCGGGTGGTGCACTTGCTGTCGATCGTGAAGCATTTTCCGAAGAAATTACCCAGACCCTTCACCATCATCCATTGATTGAGATCGTGACAGACGAAGTGACTGACATTCCCGATGGCCCTACCGTGATTGCGACTGGTCCTCTTACATCCGAGTCATTGTCGAGGAAGCTGAAAGCCCTGACAGGCGAGGAATATCTCTATTTTTACGATGCGGCCGCCCCCATTGTTGAAAAAGATAGCATTGATATGAATAAAGTTTTCGTTGCATCTCGTTATGATAAAGGGGAGGCTGCTTATATCAATTGCCCGATGACCGAAGAGGAGTTCAACCGTTTCTATGATGCACTCGTATCAGCAGAAGTGGTACCACTGAAGGAGTTTGAGAAGGAGATTTATTTTGAAGGGTGTATGCCGATTGAAGTCATGGCCCAGCGGGGAAAAAAGACGCTGTTATTTGGTCCGCTAAAGCCTGTTGGGTTAGTAGATCCACGGACAGGAGAGCGACCTTTTGCTGTGGTGCAGTTACGCCAGGATAACAGTGCGGGTACGTTATATAATATGGTCGGTTTTCAAACCCATTTAAAGTGGGGAGCGCAAAAAGAGGTATTTCGCTTGATTCCAGGATTGGAGCAGGCCGAGTTTGTTCGCTATGGTGTCATGCATCGCAATACGTTTATCAATTCTCCCAAACTGTTGCGACCCACTTATCAATTCAAGCAAAGAGATGACCTATTCTTTGCAGGGCAAATGACAGGGGTTGAAGGTTATGTGGAATCAGCAGCGTCCGGTCTCCTGGCCGGGATCAATGCGGCACGCCTGGTTTCTGGAAAGGAGCCCGTTGTACCGCCTCCATCAACAGCAATTGGAAGCCTCGCCCACTATATTACGACTGCTGATCCAAAGCACTTCCAGCCCATGAATGCAAACTTTGGGTTGTTTGCAGAGTTACCTGAGCGCATTCGTTCCAAAAAAGAACGGGCAGAGCGTTACGCAGAACGGGCGATTGAAAACATTCAGAATTTTACCCGGATGATAAACAATTAATCTTGCGAATGGTGGATAGGGTATGATACCATGACCGTGTGGTCAGAGTGTAGGAGAGGCTGGTGAAACAATGCAGCAATTTCATGCAACTACTATTTTTGCGATTCGACATAATGGATCAGGCGCCATCGCTGGAGATGGCCAGGTGACTTTTGGCAATCAGATGATTATGAAACATGGAGCCAAGAAAGTTCGTCGTCTGTATCGTGGACAAGTGTTGGCAGGTTTTGCTGGCTCTGTTGCTGATGCAATTACGTTATTTGAAAAGTTTGAGGCCAAACTGGAAGAATATCAAGGCAAGTTGGCACGTGCTGCGGTAGAGTTGGCCAAAGAGTGGCGTTCGGATAAAGTACTGCGTCGTTTGGAAGCGATGATGATCGTATTGAATAAAGAGCATATGTTCCTGATTTCCGGAAATGGTGAAGTCATTGAACCGGATGATGACATCCTGGCCATTGGTTCTGGAGGAAGTTATGCACTTTCAGCAGGAAGGGCGTTAAAACGTTATGCCCCTCAACTGTCAGCGAAAGAGATAGCGCATGCGGCTCTTACCATCGCTAGCGAAGTGTGCGTGTTTACGAATGATCAAATCATCGTGGAGGAGGTATAATCTTGGCTGGCGCAGGTAAAAATTCAGAACAATGGACTCCGAGACAGATTGTGGCAGAATTGGATAAGTACATTATTGGACAGGATCAGGCCAAACGAGCTGTGGCTATCGCTCTTCGCAATCGCTATCGCCGTAACTTGTTGCCACCTGAGCTCAGAGATGAAGTCGTACCCAAAAACATTTTGATGATTGGGCCTACAGGTGTGGGAAAAACAGAGATTGCCCGGCGTTTGGCGAAATTGGTCGGAGCTCCCTTTGTTAAACTGGAAGCAACCAAGTTTACGGAAGTGGGTTATGTCGGGCGTGATGTGGAATCAATGGTTCGGGATCTTGTGGAAACAGCCATTCGAATGGTCAAGTCCGAGAAATTGGAAAGTGTGAAAAATCAAGCGCGCGCTTTAGCCAATGACCGTATTGTGGAAATATTGGTGCCAACGAAGAAAACGTCCCCTTCTTTTAAAAATCCGCTTGAACTCTTGTTTCCGCAAAGTGCAAACAAAGATAGCAGTTATGATTCAGAAGATCATGGACGTGTGGTAGAAAGACGGCGTGAAGTCAGAGAAAAATTGTTACGTGGCGAACTGGAAGATCAAATCATTGAAATCGAGATCGAAGAACAACTTCCATCCATGTTTGATATGTTTGCTGGCACAGGGGCAGAACAAATGGGGATGAATATGCAGGAAATGCTCGGACAGTTCTTGCCCAAAAGAACCAAAAAACGCCGTTTGCCGATCCGTGAAGCAAGAGAAGTGTTGACCCAGGAAGAAGGGCAAAAACTGATCGATATGGATCAGGTCATTCAGGATGCGCTGGAGCGTGCGGAACAGTCTGGAATTATTTTCATTGACGAGATTGATAAAATCGCAGGCAAGGACCGGCAAGGGCCTGATGTGTCACGAGAAGGAGTACAGCGGGATATCTTGCCCATTGTTGAGGGTTCGACCGTCATGACGAAGTATGGCCCTGTCAAAACAGATCATATCCTGTTCATTGCGGCCGGAGCATTCCATGTAGCCAAACCATCCGATTTAATTCCAGAACTGCAAGGTCGTTTTCCGATTCGAGTCGAACTTCAGGATTTGACAGCTGATGATTTTGTCCGAATTTTAACTGAACCCAAAAGTGCATTAATTAAACAGTATGTCGCTCTACTGGAAACGGAAAACATAAAAATCACCTTTACGGATGAAGCCATTCGGGAAATCGCTGAGCTGGCAGCCAAAGTCAACAGTCAGACTGAGAACATCGGTGCCCGTCGTCTGCACACCATCATGGAACGGCTCTTGGAGGAATTATCTTTTGAAGCACCTGATATTCATTTGGAAGAGTTTGTGATTACTCCACAGTATGTCCGTGAACGTTTGGCGGATATTGTGGAAGACAGAGACTTGAGTCAGTATATCTTGTAATCCAAGAAAGGAGATCCGTATAAATGAAACTACTAGATAAAGCAAGGCAAATTAATAGTCTGTTGCAGCGAACAGGCGGACAGGCAGTTAGCTTTATGGAAATGGCAGAGGTATTAAGAGATATTATCAATTGCAATACGTATGTGATCAGTCGGAAGGGAAAAATTCTTGGGTTTGCAGTGACCCAGGAATTTGCCGAAGATGAAGTCAACAATGAGGTGCTGCGAGAAAGAAGAATTCCCGAAGAGTATAATCAGCTTTTAATGGAAGTAAGAAATACTGTACACAATTTGGATAAAGAGAGTGAATACAGTTTTACGAGGCTGATAAATGGCATGTTTGAGCACCAATATACTACCATTGTTCCGATTAGCGGTGGTGGCGGAAGACTTGGCACACTTCTCCTGACCCGTTTTGATCAGGCGTTTACCAATGACGATCTCGTTTTGGCGGAATATGGAGCAACGGTTGTTGGAATGGAGATTTTATGGCAAAAAGCAGAGGAAGCAGAAGAAGAGGCACGGAGTCGGGCTGTTGTACAAATGGCGATCAACGCTCTTTCATATAGTGAGTTGGAAGCAGTAGAACATATCTTTGACGAATTGGATGGAAAAGAAGGATTGCTCGTGGCGAGCCGGATCGCAGATCGGGTAGGCATTACACGTTCAGTCATCGTCAATGCCTTAAGAAAGCTGGAAAGTGCCGGAGTCATTGAGTCACGCTCTCTGGGTATGAAAGGGACCTATATCAAAATTTTGAATGATCGTCTCGTTCCTGCTTTGATGAAACATCGTCACTCTTAATTCGAGCGAAATGCTTGCGAAATGTTTACTGTTTATGGTATATTCGTCATTGGTGTATAGACCACACACGTTGAAGGATTGGGAGAGCAGACGGTGCCGTTTTGATCGGTCTCTGACTCCTGATGAATTCAACGGAGGATGAAAACCACAAGGAGGATTTATCGATGGCAGTTGTAACAATGAAGCAATTGTTGGAAGCAGGTGTTCATTTCGGTCACCAAACCCGTCGTTGGAATCCGAAAATGAGCAAGTACATTTTTACCGAGCGCAATGGGATCTATATCATTGACCTGCAAAAAACCGTTAAAATGATGGAACAAGCGTACAACTTTGTGCGCGATCTCGCAGCACAGGATGCAACGGTCCTGTTCGTTGGAACCAAAAAACAGGCACAAGAAGCTGTCAAAGAAGAAGCTGAACGTTGCGATATGTTTTATGTGAACCATCGTTGGCTCGGTGGAACGCTTACCAACTTCCAAACCATTCGCAAACGTATTGAGCGTCTTCATGAACTGGAACGTATGGAAGAAGACGGAACCTTTGATGTACTTCCCAAAAAAGAAGTCATCCTGTTAAAGAAAGAAAAAGCTCGCTTGGAAAAATTCTTGGGCGGAATCAAAAACATGAAGAAACTGCCTGATGCGATCTTTATCATCGACCCGCGCAAAGAGCGGATTGCAGTAGCAGAAGCACGTAAGCTCAATATCCCAATTATCGCAATCGTAGATACAAACTGTGATCCAGATGAAGTGGATTATGTAATTCCGGGTAACGATGATGCCATCCGTGCTGTTCGCCTGTTCACTTCTAAAATTGCCGATGCGATTTTGGAAGGAAGACAAGGTGAGCAACAAAACACTGCTTCTTAAGAAAATGAGGGGGGTGGCAGGTTGAATCCTTGCCCACCCCTTTATCATAATCACTGAAACTTCCGTGTTTAAAATTCTTTTCGTGCCCGAATATCAGCGGGGAGTTATCATAATCGAAAGGTAGGAAAGAAAGATGGCAATTACTGCTGCTATGGTAAAAGAACTGCGTGAAAAAACAGGCGCAGGTATGATGGACTGCAAAAAAGCATTGGTTGAAACCAATGGCGACATGGAAAAAGCGATTGAATATCTGCGTGAAAAAGGAATGGCTTCTGCGGCTAAAAAAGCAGGTCGAATCGCTGCTGAGGGAATCGTTGAGTCTTACATACATGCAGGCGGTCGCATTGGGGTACTGGTTGAAGTCAACTGCGAAACAGACTTCGTGGCGAAAACGGATGAGTTCAAACGTTTGGTAAAAGATATTGCGATGCAAATTGCTGCCATGAATCCAAAATATATTCGTCGTGAAGATGTACCTCAAGAAGAAATTGAAAAAGAGCGTGCGATTTTAAGAGAGCAGGCTTTAGGTGAAGGAAAACCTGAAAAAGTAGTAGAAAAAATCGTGGAAGGTCGCCTGAACAAATACTTTGAGGAAGTATGCCTGTTGGAACAAGCATTCATTAAAGATCAAGACAAAACCGTTGATGAGCTGGTGAAAGAGCATATTGCCCGCATTGGGGAAAATATCTCGATTCGTCGCTTTGTACGTTATGAAATGGGCGAAGGCTTGGAAAAACGTCAGGATAACTTCGTAGAAGAAGTAATGTCCCAAGTCAAGAAGTAATGGAATGGAAAACATATAGGGAACACTATGCTGTGTTCCCTTTTTTTGCAGTGAATATGACGAGATGTGATCGTGGGTAGAAGTGGAGGAATGTTATGAGCACTCCTAAATATAAGCGGATTGTATTAAAATTAAGTGGTGAAGCTCTAGCAGGAGAACAGGGATATGGCATTGATTCGGAAGTGGTTTCCTCCATCGCCAGACAAATCAAGGAAGTTGTAGATTTAGGTGTTCAAGTTGCGATTGTTGTTGGTGGCGGAAATATTTGGCGTGGGATTTCCGGAGCGGCGAAAGGAATTGACCGTGCGACAGCCGATTATATGGGAATGCTGGCAACCGTAATGAATTCGCTTGCGTTACAGGATTCCTTGGAATCTATTGGTGTACCTACCCGTGTACAAACATCGATTGAAATGCGACAAATTGCTGAACCCTATATCAGACGCAAGGCGATTCGGCATTTGGAAAAAGGTCGTGTAGTCATTTTTGCCGCAGGAATTGGTAATCCATTCTTCTCCACAGATACGACGGCAGCACTGAGAGCCGCTGATATTGAAGCAGAAGTGATTTTAATGGCGAAAAATAACGTGGATGGCGTGTATAGTGCTGATCCGAGTGTTTATCCAGATGCAGTCAAATACGATACTTTAACCTTCCTGGACGTACTTAATCAAGGATTGGGTGTCATGGATTCAACAGCGGCATCGTTGTGTATGGATAATGATATTCCTTTAATTGTTTTCAATATTTCCACGGAAGGCAATATTAGACGGGTTACATTGGGAGAACATATTGGAACAGTAGTAAAGGGGGGCGTATCCAATGGTAAATGAAATTAAAAAACAGGCACAGGAAAAAATGGAAAAAGCGATTCAAGTATTGAAAAAAGATCTGGTATCACTTCGTGCAGGGCGAGCAAATCCAGCATTATTGGATAAAGTGGTTGTAGAGTATTATGGCAGCGAAATGCCTGTCAATCAGTTAGCCAACATTTCGACTCCTGATCCACGTACCCTGGTGATCCAACCATGGGATAAATCGGCTTTGGCTGAGATTGAACGGGCGATTCTGAAATCAGAGTTAGGGCTGACTCCCAGCAATGATGGAAATGTGATTCGCATTAACATGCCAGTTCTGACCCAGGAGCGTCGTGCTGAGCTGGTAAAAATCGCTCGCAAAACCGGTGAAGAAGCAAAAGTGGCGATCCGTAATATCCGTCGGGATGCCAATGATGATTTGAAAAAGCTGGAGAAAAATGGTGAAATTCCGGAGGATGTTGCTCGCCGAGGCCAAGACGAGATTCAAAAACTGACGGATCGTTTCAGCAAAGAAGTGGATAGCATTGTCCAGGCAAAAGAAAAAGAAATTATGGAGATCTAATTGGCATATACTTGGGTGAAGACCCCTTCAGGTAATGAGGGGGTTTTCCAGCTACATATACTTCTTGGATCAGAGAAGATGTAATATACTAGACATACAAAAAGTGCGAGTTTATTCCGGAGGAATGAATATGCTTAAGTCTTTTAAACGTTGGGTGGGTTCAAGCGAGAAGGGCGAACTTACAGTCGATGATTTAATCGAGGAGATCCGGAAATCCCCTATTCCCAAACATGTCGGCATCATTACAGATGGAAATGGGCGTTGGGCCAAGAAACGTGGTCTGCCGCGTACAGCGGGACATGCAGCTGGGATGAAACGGGTACGAGAGATTATTCGAGCTGCAGATGAAATTGGCATTCAGGTGTTAACCTTCTACTCTTTTTCTACAGAAAATTGGAAACGCCCAAAGGAAGAAGTCGATTATTTAATGAAATTGCCGCTGGAGTTTTTAAAAACGGATTTGGATGAGCTAATCCGGCGAAATGTAAAGGTACAGATGTTGGGCGAAAAAGAAAAAACCCCTTCCTACACCCAATATGCATTAAATGAATTTGAAGAGAAAACCAAGCATAATACCGGACTTATTCTTAACTTTGCCATCAATTATGGAGCTCGGGATGAGATCTTGCATGCAATTCGCCATATTATAGACGATGTGGAAAAAGGAAATATTGATAAGGAAGACATTAATGAACAATTGATGAATCGTTATTTGCATACGAAAGGTTTACCGGATCCGGATTTGATTATCCGGACCAGTGGTGAGATTCGTGTGAGCAACTTTCTATTATGGCAACTGGCATACAGTGAGTTATGGTTTACGGATGAATTGTGGCCTGATTTTACTTCTGAGATGTTTTATCAGGCGATTGTTGATTTCCAACATCGCTCACGTCGATATGGAGCAGTGTAAGAAAGACAGGGGTTAAGAAGACAATGAAGCAAAGAGTGATTACGGGGGTGTTAGGGGCAGCGGGTTTTCTTTTTCTTTTGTGGTTGGGAAACTGGTGGTATTCAAGCCTGATCTTTGTATTGGCGACCATTGCCTATTTGGAGTATTGTCGAATGAAAGATTTGAATTGGAACCAAATCCAGGTGTTTGTTGGACTGATTCTGGTTTGGTCGCTACTGGTTACGACCGGTCTCAACCAACACGTAACCCTGCCATCCTATCCGATCTTTGAAAACACGGAACTAATTAATTTGGGAATGGTTCTCTTTTTTGTTCTGATTGTATTGTCCAAGAATCGGTTTGATATCCATCAAATGGCTTATTTGTTTGTAGGGGCACTATACATAGGATATGGCTTTGCTTACATGATTCGGACGATTTGGCGAGTGGATGGTTTAGTGTTGACATTATTGATTATTTTTGTCACATGGGCTACAGATACAGCTGCGCTTTTTTTGGGAAAGCGCTTTGGCAAGCGAAAATTATGGCCAGAGATTAGCCCGAACAAAACAGTAGAGGGATTTGTGGCCGGCTTGGTATTTGGCGTATTAATGAGTGTGGTGATGGTTCACTTTTTCCCTAATCTCGGTCATTTGTCCATGGGAATTCTACTTGGATTTGCCATTTCCTTTTCTGGACAAGTGGGTGATCTCGTCGAATCGGCCTGGAAACGAACAACGGGAGTCAAAGACTCTGGAGCTATTTTGCCTGGACATGGTGGTATTTTAGATCGCTTTGACAGCCTCCTTTTTACTTTTATTATTCTGAGTTTATTCGATATTGTTTGAGGGGAGAAAATAAGCATGCCAGAGAAGGTTGTCATATTAGGCTCTACGGGTTCCATTGGGAGAAGCACATTGGAAGTGGTTAGCCAGCATCCCGATGAGTTTGAAGTCGTGGCATTGGCAGCGGGTTCCAATGTGGAAGAGATGATCAAACAAGCCAAGACATTTAATCCAAAGATGATCTCAATGGCAACCAAAGAGGCGGCTGAAGAGGTACGACAAGCCTTGAATGGCCAAGTTCGGGTTCTCTATGGAGAAGAAGCACTGATTGAAGTTGCCACCCATCCTGATGCAACCATGGTTGTTTCCGCCTTGGTCGGAAGCCGGGGACTCCCACCAACTCTTGCCGCTATTCAAGCAGATAAAAAAATCGGTTTGGCCAATAAAGAAACATTGGTGACTGCAGGACACATCGTTACGCAAGCGGCTGAAAAAGCGGGTGTCCCCATATTGCCCATTGATAGTGAGCATTCGGCGATCTTTCAGTGTTTAAATGGGGAAAGAAGGGAAGATGTTCGTCGGTTAATTTTAACGGCTTCGGGTGGTGCATTTCGTGACTGGTCGCGCGAAGAGTTGGTCCATGCGACCCCAGAAAAAGCACTCAAGCATCCAAATTGGTCGATGGGAGCAAAGGTGACGGTCGATTCAGCCACATTGATGAACAAGGGACTGGAAGTGATTGAGGCCCATTGGCTATTTGGTTTTTCCTATGATCACATTGATGTATTGATCCATCCACAAAGTATTGTTCACTCGATGGTAGAGTTTCATGATGGGGCGGTTATGGCTCAATTGGGAACACCTGATATGAAAGTGCCCATTCAGTATGCACTGACTTATCCCAAACGTCTTCCTCTTTTAACCAAGCCTCTTGACTTGGTTCAGATTTCTCGATTAGACTTTCGTAAACCGGATTTGAAGCGATATCCTTGTCTGCAGATGGCATATGATGCAGGACGAGTAGGAGGAACGATGACAGCTGTGCTCAATGCTGCCAATGAAGTGGCTGTCGAACAATTCCTTGCAGGCCATATTTCATTTTTGGCGATCGAGCAGGTGATTGAACAGGCTTTGTCGAAACATGAACCGCTAGCGAACCCCACTTTAGAAGAAATTGAAGAAGCAGACCGTTGGGCAAGAGATTTTGCTAACAGGTGGGTAAGCATGTCTGCTTGAATAGAGATGCATGTCTTGGCTCGCTACTAAACCAGGGTGGTGAATGGAACAAAGATGCAAACAGTCTTGGTTTTTATTCTCGTGTTGGGTGTTTTGGTGTTTTTCCATGAATTAGGCCATTTTTTATTTGCGAAACGTGCGGGAATTTTGGTTCGTGAGTTTGCAATTGGGTTCGGACCGAAGCTTTTTGCCAAACGATATGGAGAGACGCTCTATTCCATCCGGATTTTGCCATTGGGTGGTTATGTCCGGATGGCGGGCGAAGATCCTGAGATGGTGGAGATAAAAACAGGTACGCTTGTTTATATAACGAAAAATAGCAAAGGATTGGTTGATCATATTTACATTAATGAACCAGCCAATACCAGACAGCCTTTGATTGTCGGACGTGTCATCCAGATGGATATGGAAAAAGAATGCAACCTGGTTCTGGAAGATGAGCAAGGGCATGAGACAAAGTATTCGCTTGATCCGAAGGCGATCATTCATTATGATCAAAAAAATGAAGTGCAAATTGCGCCGCTGGATCGCCAGTTTGCTTCCAAGACGGTCGGACAGAAGGCGATGACGATTTTTGCTGGACCTCTGTTTAATATTATTTTGACACTCATTCTGTTTACGGTCCTGGCATTTCAAGTAGGTGTAGAAGATCAGCTCGTTGTAGATCATTTTGTCAAAGATGCTCCAGCTGCCAAGGCGGGCATGAAAGAAGGCGATGTGATCACACACATCAATGGCGAAAAAGTTTCGGCTGAAAAGCTTCGTTATTTGATCCAGGAGTCCAAAGGCGAGCCGATTCAGGTGACAGTCCAGCGTAATGGACAGACACTCAATTTGGAAGTAAAGCCAAAAAAGGAAGAGGACGTCTACTTGATCGGTGCAGTGTTTGATCAAAGCAAATATGTGAAAGAGCCTAATCTGTTTGAAGCGGTTGCTGACAGCTTTAAACGTACGTATGATTGGACAACGATCATTTTGGATGGCTTTGTGAAGCTTGTGACGGGGGATCTATCGATCAAAAGTCTGGCTGGACCTGTGCAAATGGGCGATATGACCGGAAAAATTGCCAAAAAAGGAGTAGATCCATTAATTCAATGGACCGCTCTTTTAAGTTTAAACCTGGCCATATTCAATTTGCTGCCGATTCCCGCTTTGGATGGAAGCCGTCTTGTGTTCATCGGCATTGAAGCGATTCGTGGACGTCCAGTTCATCCGAACAAGGAACATTTGGTTCACCTGGTCGGGTTTGCCTTATTGATGATGCTGATGTTGGTTGTAACCTATAATGACATCATGAAAATCTTTTTCACATAAATTCAAGTAAGAAAAAAGAGGGATGGGTATGAGACAGAAGACAGCTTTAATACCTACACTTCGTACCGTATCAGAAGCGGAAATGGTCAGCCATCAATTGCTGCTTCGCGCGGGTTATATGCGGCAGGTGGCTGCAGGAGTCTATAACTTCTTGCCTTTGGGACAACGTGTTTTACAAAAAATTATCGAGATTGTACGGGAGGAAATGAATCGAACGGGTGCACAGGAACTGCTGATGCCTGCCCTAAATCCCGCTGAACTGTGGCAGGAGTCGGGACGCTATGATACGTATGGGCCTGAGCTGGTTAAGCTTCAAGATCGGCATGGACGGGACTTTATTCTGGGCCCAACCCATGAAGAAACCATTACCGCCCTTGTTCGTGGTGAGATCAATACTTATAAGAAACTGCCGATGACGTTATATCAAATTCAAACGAAATTCCGCGATGAGAAAAGACCTCGTTCGGGTCTGTTGCGTGGTCGTGAATTCATTATGAAAGATGCATATTCCTTCCATGCAGATCGGGAATGTCTGGATCAAACTTATGAAGACATTTACCAAGCTTATGTGAATATCTTTACCCGTCTTGGCTTGAATTTCCGTGCAGTGGAAGCTGATGCTGGCGCGATTGGCGGAAAAGGAACGCACGAATTTATGGTACTTTCTGATGCCGGTGAAGATACCATTGCTATTTGTGAAGCATGCGATTATGCAGCCAATATTGAAATGGCGGAAGTGGTCTTCCAAGGACAAGATAATGGTCAAGCCTCTGTTCCGGCGATGGAAAAGGTAAGTACGCCAGGAAAAAGAACCATCGAAGAAGTATCCACTTTCTTAGGCTTGCCTACTCATCAGTTTATCAAAAGCTTACTCTTTATCGTGGATGAAGAACCAGTATTGGTACTGGTGTGTGGGGATCATGAAGTCAATGAAGTCAAAGTGAAAAACCTGTTTGACGCAACGGTATGTGAACTGGCTGATGAGGAAACCGTTCGTCGAATTGCCGGAGTGCCAGCCGGTTTTGTCGGTCCGATCGGGCTCAAGGAGCAGGTCAAGGTAATTGCAGATCAAGCTGTTCAAGTGGTTATCGATGCTGTAGTGGGTGCCAATGAAGTCGATGCACACCTGGTTCATGTACAACCTGGACGTGACTTTCAGGTGGATCAATATGCAGATCTGCGCATCATTCAAGAAGGAGATGTCTGTCCGCGCTGTGGAGGTGCGATCCAGTTCCAACGAGGTATTGAGGTTGGACATGTATTCAAGCTGGGTACCAAATATAGCCAGGCCATGAATGCAAACTTCCTGGATGCGAGTGGCAAAGAGCAACCTTTCATTATGGGATGCTATGGTATTGGAATCTCACGTTTGGTCGCTGCCATCATTGAGCAACATCATGATGAGAATGGCATCATCTGGCCTGTTAATGTGGCACCATTTGCGGTTCACCTCATTGCCGTTAATATGAAAAATGAAGACCAGGCCAAAATCGCCGAAGGACTGTACGAAGAGCTGAAGAGAGCGGGTATGGAAGTACTCTTCGATGATCGCCTGGAGCGGGCTGGTGTGAAATTCAAGGATGCCGATTTGCTCGGAATCCCGGTTCGCATCACCGTTGGAGCCAAAGCAAGTGAAGGGATTGTCGAGATCAAACTGCGCCGCTCTGGAGAAAGCGCTGAGCTGGCCCACGAAGATGTGCTCAAAGAACTGCCAAACTGGCTGAAAAAAGCAGATGGGCAATAATAAAAAAGCGACACTAGGCCTATAGAGATAGGCGGTGTCGTTTTTTTATATCATTTTTAGTAATGGCTGAAATGAGCTAGCGACCTAAAGGGGTCGTAGCAAAAATTTCAGTTCTCTACACTTCGAAAACAAAAAACGGCATTGATCTAAATTCTACTATGATGCAAAAAGTTTGCCAAGATGCCACGGTCGTTTATAACTGTACCAGTGTTCCTTACAGTCAATGGTCTCAAAAGTTAGTGCCCATGATAGAAAATATCATCTTGGCAGTAGAAGCTTCTGGGGCAAAGCTGGTTTATGGAGATAATCTTTATATGTATGGACCTGTCTCGAAAGAGATGACCGAAGAGCTTCCAAATGCAGCTACTGGACCCAAAGGGCGAATACGAGCGCAAATCGCGGACAAGATTATGCAAGCACATGCCCATCGGAGAATTAGAGCCGCAATTGGGCGTGCTTCCAACTTCTATGGTCCAGATGTTTTGGATTCTATCGTAGGTGAAAAGCTATTTATTGCAGCATTGGAAGGAAAGCCCGCACAGGTGCTTGGTGATCCGGATGCACCTCACACATATACTTTTATCGATGATTATGCCAAAGGTTTAATTACACTGGGTGAACGTGAAGAAGCATTGGGTGAAATCTGGCATATTCCCAGTGGAGAAACCTTAACTACGAGACAGTTCATCGAAATGGTATATGAAGAAGCAGGAACACAGGCAAAATTAAGTGTGGCACCAAAACTGGGAATTGCTTTCCTATCTTTATTCAGTCCGTTTATGAGAGATGTAAAAGAAATTTTATATCAATTTGAAAAACCGTTTGTCATGAACCACAATAAATACGCAAATGCCTTCGGCACCGAGGTAACGCCACACCGGGAAGCGATCCGGAAAACACTGGAGTGGTGCCGGCAACGCATTGGACAAGATAAAGTACAGAAACGCTGAAAAGGATATCGATCATATGGCTCGTGTTAAGTGCAAGGAATACTTGGCGCATTGTTCGCTTGAAAAGGTAGAGGATTGAGATAGAGAAGGGTTTTATCATGGCATGGAAAAAGCATAAACAATAAAGATCTGTTTTTTCATGACAAAAATCCTGTTGATGGTTCTTGGTCAACAGGATTTTTGTCGTTTCCTAGCGAATCTGTCTTTCCTTCGGTAAGTTTTCCCTTGGAGCTGGCTCTGGAATCATAACACCCTCTACATACATATTTACTTCTACGACGGAGAGCCCGGTCATGTTTTGGATTGCCTGTTCCACATTCATGACCACTTTTTTATATAATTCAGGAACATTGCGACCATATTCAACAATCACCTTCAAATCGACGGCCACTTCTTTTTCACCCACTTCGACCGAAACACCTTTGGCAAAGTTTTTTCTGCCAAGACGTTCAGCGAAATCCTCAACCATTCCACCGCTCATGCCCACAATTCCCTCAATTTCGCTTGCAGCAATTCCTGCGATTGTTTCAATCACTTCTGGGGCATATTTGAGTCCTGACCCTTTTTTCATCTTCTTTTCAGCCATTTAGAGACCTCCCTGTTGTGGTTCTATTTCTTTATTACGGTATCTGTTTATTGATTCCTGTTTAATTATGAAAATTTAAAAACAATACTTTTATTAAAATGGATGATAGCAGATATGGATTTGTTTCAATAACAATGTCCATAAAATGTAATATTTTATAATTTATTTGACTATTTTATAATAATTTTATATAATATTTATACTAATCTATAAATATTTGTTTATAATCGATATGAAGACAATGGGGGTGACATCATGTTTTGGAATCGCAAAAAAGACAAAGATAAAAAAGGAACAAGCAGTTGGGACATCGAAATGGAAAAAAACAATGAGGATGCATGTCCGCATTGTGGATATAAACATGTTTACCGCGTGGGTAATTTTGCTGAGTGTGAGCGATGCCGAAAAACATGGGAAGAGAATACCGGATGGGTATAAGCAACCACTGGAAATGAATGGTTCGAATTGACGAAAATAGAAACCCGAGGTATAATAATATTATGAATTATTTTTTCTATTACGTGTAGAGAATTAGCAATCCTTTTCGATTCGGGTCGCTGTCTTTTCCAAATACTTGCTTGGATCCGATGGATCTTGGTGTAACTTCCTTCTTGTTTGCCTCTTTCTCTCCCTTATCTTCCTTTTTGTGTGTAAGTTTCTAGCTTCTTCTCTATTGCTTTTCGATGTGTGAAAAATGAGTACCCCATTGAGTTTGGCCTGCTTGTTTTTAACCTTGAATCCCCAATGAAAACAAGGGGAGGCTGTCTATGTTCTACTTATGAATATATGAACATCATTTCATGTGATTTTTGCTTTTATGGAGATAGGTGTTTTCGCTCAACAGGTCACAAAAATCAGGAGAAAAGGTGCCATTTTTCTGCACAATTTGGCGTAAATCTGTTGTGTGTAGGACTTCTCAATCTTTTCATCAGGAAAGGATGAGGATTATGGGGAAGAAGTGGGAAAACGAGAAATTGAAAAAGAATATGGATGTTTATTTGTATCGATATTGCCCCTACTGTGAGAGTAAATGGGTCTATAATACCGGAAGTTATTGGGAATGTAAAACCTGTAAAAAGAAGTGGAAAAAATCATAAAGGTTTGCGATTGGATTATTGGAAATGTTATAACAGAACACGTACTGGAAAGAGCAACGTTTTCAGTAAATCATTGCAAGCTTTTTTGCGATTGTGTTATAATCATTTTGGTTAAACTTTATTTGTAGATACTTTTGGATGGAAAGAGTGGGTTTAGTGGCCCACTCTTTGCATTTGCTCGCAAGCAAATGAAGGAGGAGTTCTATTTGAGCCGCCAAGTAGTTGAAACGGTGGAGAAAATTGCTTTGCCTATTTTGCAAGCGGAAGGTCTGGAGCTTGTCGATATTGAGTTTAAAAAAGAAGGACAAAATTGGTTTTTGCGGGTTTTTATCGATCGTGAAGAAAAAGGCGTGGATTTGGATGATTGCACCAGAGTAAGCGAAAAATTAAGTGAGGCATTGGATCAGACAGATCCTATTCCTGGTGCGTATATTTTGGAGGTATCTTCACCAGGTGCCGAACGCCCGCTCAAAAAATCGTCTGATTTTAAGCGAGCGATTGGCAAATATGTTCATATCTCTACATATGAACCCATTGATGGAAATAAAGTATTTGAAGGTATGCTTACTCACTACGGAGAAGATCATTTAACAGTTGAAGTAAACGGTCGATCGATTACCCTTCCGCTTGCGAAGGTAGCGAAAGCTCGGTTAGCCATTGTCTTTTAGTGAAGGGAGGATAAGGACCGATGAATGTTGAGTTCATCGAGGCCCTTGAACAACTGGAGAAGGAAAAGGGAATCAGTAAGGATATTTTAATTGAAGCAATCGAAGCAGCATTGATTTCAGGATATAAGCGCAATTTCCATTCAGCGCAGAATGTCCGTGTAGATATTGATCGTCAGACGGGACTTGTGCGTGTATTCGCTCGAAAAACAGTTGTAGAGGAAGTATTGGATCCACGATTGGAAATCTCTCTCGAGGCAGCCAGAGAAATGAATCCGGTATACCAACTGGGAGATATTGTGGAAATCGAGGTGACTCCTGCTGACTTTGGCCGAATTGCTGCACAAACGGCAAAGCAAGTGGTAACGCAACGCATTCGCGAAGCGGAACGGAGCATTATTTATCAAGACTTTATTGATCGTGAAGAAGATATCATGACGGGAATCGTTCAACGGTCGGACAATCGTTACTATTATGTTGATCTTGGACGTGTTGAAGCCATGTTGCCATTTTCTGAAACGATGCCGACCGAGCGTTTTAGACATGGAGACCGGGTGAAAGTGTATATCACCAAAGTGGAAAAATCAACAAAAGGTCCACAGATCTTTGTTTCTCGTACCCATCCGGGATTGCTTCGCCGTTTGTTTGAACTTGAGGTGCCAGAGATTTTTGATGGAGTCGTTGAAATTCGCTCCATTGCAAGAGAAGCTGGATATCGTTCGAAAGTGGCTGTGTACTCCAATGATCCCAATGTTGATCCGGTCGGAGCCTGTGTAGGCCATCGAGGAATGAGAGTACAGAATGTAGTTAATGAGTTGAAAGGCGAGAAAATCGATATTGTACGCTGGTCTGATAACATTGAAGAATGGATTGCCAATGCACTGAGTCCTTCCACGGTTCTATCAGTCACCATTTTGGAAGATGAAAAGATCGCTCGAGTGGTTGTGCCTGATCACCAGCTTTCGCTTGCTATTGGTAAAGAAGGGCAAAATGCACGACTGGCGGCGAAACTGACCAATTGGAAAATCGATATCAAGAGTGAATCTGAAGCCAATAAAGCTCAGGAAGAAATCATGCAAGAAGAAGTACCTCTAGAGACAACAGAAAATGAGATCAATGAAACAGTAGAAGGTACAGAAAACCAGGAATAAGCGAGAAAAGCCTTTTTTGGCGCGGGAGGTGTCTGGGGAATGAAAAAACGCAAAATCCCTATGCGCAAATGTGTTGCTTCTCAAGAAATGTTTCCAAAAAAGGAACTGATTCGCGTAGTTCGGACCCCAGAGAACGAAGTGGTCATTGACCCAACAGGAAAAAAATCCGGGCGAGGTGCTTATTTATGTGCCAAAGAAGAATATATTGATTTAGCACAAAAGAAAAAAGCACTCGACCGGGCTTTAAAAACCAATGTAGACCCAAAGATCTATGATGAATTAAGGGAATACGTAAAGCGGGTAGCAACCGATGAATAAGCTGTTGAATGCGTTGGGGCTGGCTATGCGAGCAGGGAAAGTCGTTTCGGGCGAGGAGTTTGTCATTCGTGAAGTTCGAGCAGGCAAGGCCAAATTGGTCGTGTTGGCAAAGGATGCTGCGAAAAATACAGAAAAAAAGCTAACGGATAAATGCCAATCTTATCAAGTTCCGCTCATCCGTTTTGGTACGAGACAAGAGTTGGGAAAAGCCATCGGTAAAGCAGAACGGGTTGTGATTGCTGTG
Source organism: Thermoflavimicrobium dichotomicum (assembly GCF_900114055.1). Lineage (GTDB taxonomy): Bacteria > Bacillota > Bacilli > Thermoactinomycetales > Thermoactinomycetaceae > Thermoflavimicrobium > Thermoflavimicrobium dichotomicum. The sequence goes on from NZ_FORR01000006.1 coordinate 53,154, forward strand.
ACCGATCCGGGCTTTGCCAAAATGATTCGGCAACTTGCTCAGTAATTAAACGGAGGTGAATGAATTTGGCAAAAATACGTGTCTATGAATACGCCAAGCAATTGAATATCACTAGTAAAGAACTATTAAACATCCTGGAAAAAGCCCATATCAAACTGAACAACCATATGAGTGTCATGGACGAAGGAATGATCAAGCAAGTGGAGCAGTATATGAAACAAGCGAAAGACGGAGATGCGACACCAAAAGCAAAGGAACAGAAAATGCAGACAGAGAAGAAACAGAAAAGCGCGAAATCCAATCAGGGTCCGCGCTCTAGACATGGAGGAAATAAAAGAAACTTCCAAGGACATAAAGGAAATCAACAGCAAAATAGAGGAAATCAAACACAAAATAGAGGAAATAAACCAAATCAAACGCAAGGAAAAAATCCGAAAAATCCTCCAAAACCTGTACAGACACGAACTGATTTCGTAGAAGTGCCGAAAGCGGTTGTCATTACGGCAGAAGAACATGAAAAACGTGTAGAGTCCAAAAAGAAAGAACGGAAGACCAAAAGCCATTTCTCCAAGTTTAAAGATGAACCCGTTAAAGAATTGACACCGCCTCATGGTAAAAAACGCGGCAAAAAGAAAGACCATAAAGAAGTAGCAGCAAAAGAAAAACAGGCACCTGTTCTTCCAAAAGAAATTGAAGTATCAGGACCGCTTACAGTTGGAGAATTTGCCAAGTTACTTCGTAAAGAAGCATCAGAAGTCATCAAGAAATTGTTGATGTTGGGGATTTTGGCAACCATTAACCAAGAGATCGATGTAGATACAATGACACTGGTTGCTGATGAATTTGGTGTTACCGTTCATTTTAAAGAGGAGATCGATGAATCCAATTTCGAAGAGATTGAAGAAGTCGACGATCCTGCAGATCTGGTCGAACGTCCACCTGTTGTGACCATTATGGGGCACGTAGACCATGGAAAAACGACATTATTGGACCGAATTCGCAAATCGAACGTTACGGCTGGAGAAGCAGGTGGAATTACCCAGCATATCGGTGCTTATCAAGTGGAAGCCAATGGGAAAAAGATTACTTTCCTGGATACACCTGGGCACGCGGCGTTTACCACCATGCGCGCACGTGGAGCAAAAGTAACGGACATTACTGTTCTGGTTGTCGCTGCAGATGATGGTGTGATGCCACAAACGGTTGAAGCGATTAACCATGCAAAAGCAGCGGAAGTTCCGATTATCGTTGCCGTTAACAAAATCGATAAACCAGACGCCAATCCAGAACGCATCAAGCAACAGTTGACAGAGCATGGACTCGTTGCTGAAGATTGGGGTGGAGACACAATCTTTGTTCCTATTTCGGCTTTAACGGGTCAGGGAGTCGATGAATTGCTTGAGATGATTCTCCTGGTGGCAGAGGTACAGGAGCTAAAAGCGAACCCCAATAAACGGGCTCGTGGTGTTGTGATTGAAGCGGAATTAGACAAGGGTCGAGGTGCAGTAGCCACTGTCTTGGTGCAAAACGGTACACTGAAAGTGGGAGATGGGATTGTTGCCGGGAACTATTTCGGTAAAATCCGGGCCATGGTCAATGATCGCGGTCGTCGGGTGAAATCAGCACCTCCATCTACTCCTGTTGAGATTTTGGGACTGCCGGATGTGCCAAATCCTGGAGACCAGTTTATTGTATTTGAAGATGAGCGAAAAGGTAGAGCCATCGCAGAAAAACGTCAGGCAAGACAAAAAGAAGAAGAACGCGGGGCAATGAGTCGTGTAACTCTGGATGATTTGTTTAAACAAATCCAGGAAGGGGATATTAAAGAACTGAACATCATTATTAAAGCGGATGTTCAGGGTTCAGCAGAGGCACTCCGAGGTGCATTGGAGAAAATCGATGTAGAGGGAGTACGAGTCAAAATCATCCACTCTGCGGTTGGAGCGATTACGGAGTCGGATATCCTGTTGGCATCAGCATCCAATGCGATTATTATCGGATTTAATGTGCGTCCAGAGCCAAACGCCAGAGCGATGGCCGAACAGGAAAAAGTGGATATTCGCTTGCATCGCGTGATTTATAATGTCATTGAAGAAATTGAAGCAGCGATGAAGGGACTGCTTGATCCAGAATTTGAGGAAAAAGTGGTTGGTACTGCTGAAGTACGTCAAACTTTCAAAGTATCCAAAGTGGGTACGATTGCCGGATGTTATGTGACGGAAGGAAAAGTGGTCCGTGATGGACGTGTTCGCCTGATTCGTGATGGCGTCGTCATTCACGAAGGTAAGCTGGATACACTCAAACGTTTCAAAGATGATGTAAAAGAAGTGGCACAAGGATACGAATGTGGTATGACCATTGAAAATTACAATGACATTAAAGAAGGAGATGTCATTGAAGTTTATGTCATCGAGGAAGTGGAGCGAAAGTAAAGTGGTTGTTGGCTTGTTGGAATGTGAAGGTTGGGTAATGAGCTCCACCTCATTAAAAGATAAACGTCGTGTTATTCAAAGCGCCTTGACCCGACTGCGGAACAAATTCAATTTGTCTGTGGCAGAAGTTGGAAAACAGGATGATCGACAAATGACCGCTCTGGCAGTCGCGGGTGTTGGCAGCAGCAAGCAACTGATCGAGAAAGAGCTCCAGCAGGCATTGCGATTGCTAGAGGAAACAGATGGTCTGGAAATCATTCATGCAGAGGTTACATTTATGTAAGGTGTATGAGGAGGAGTCCATATGGCTCGGATTCGTGTGAGTCGCGTGGGTGAACAGATTAAAAAAGAATTGGGACATATTCTTCAAACTGAAATTAAAGATCCACGGATTGGCTTTGTGACAGTCACAGCAGTGGAAATGAGTGGAGATTTACAGATTGCCAAAGTATATGTAAGTGTTTTTGGATCTGCCGAAGAAAAGAAACAGTCATTGGCTGGGCTGGAAAAAGCGAAAGGATACATTCGCACTGAAATTGGCCGTCGGGTGCAAATTCGCCATGTACCTGAGCTTCATTTCATCATTGATGATTCGCTGGAGCATAGTGAACATATCAATCGTTTGCTGGAAGAAGTGAAATCGACGGAGATTGATCGGGATGCATAACTTTTCAGATGCAACACGATTTATTCAACAAGCGGATCGTTTTCTGGTTCTTTCTCATCTGCATCCAGATGGCGATGCGATTGGTTCCACGCTAGCGATGGGACATCTTCTCCGCTCTTTGGGGAAAGAAGTGGTAATGGTGAACGAATCACCGGTTCCACAAAAATTTCGATTCTTGCCCGAAACCAGAGAGATCCTCATGCCTCAAGAAGTATCGGAGAAGTTTCACCATGTCATCGCGCTGGATGCAGCAGATCGAGAAAGAATGGGAACTTGTCGTGAGCTTTTTGCTGATGGTGTACAGATTTTAAATATTGATCATCATGCGACAAATGATTTGTATGGAACGATAAATGTGGTCATGCCAACAGCGGCAGCCACAGTGGAAATTCTGTTTGACTGGATTGAATTCATGCAATGCAAGGTGGACTTATCACTCGCTTCTTATATTTATATGGGATTGTTGACGGATACGGGCGGATTTCGTTATTCGAATACCACGCCAAAAGTATTGAGACAAGCTGCCAGGTTGGTTGAATTGGGTGTCAAGTCGCATGAGATTGCAGATATTGTGTTGGAAACAACCACCATCGGGCAACTCAATCTCCTGCAAAAAGCCTTGTCCACATTGCAACTGGCTCAAGATGGTTCAATTGCCTGGATGGTATTGAAACGGAATGATATAGAGCCGGATCAGGAAGTGGAAGGGATCGTAAACTATGCACGGAATATCGAAGGCGTGGATGTCGGGATTTTATTTCGTGAAATCGATGAACAAACTGTCAAGGTGAGTTTGCGTTCCCGGAAAAAAACCGATGTCGGACAATTGGCCAAATCGTTTGGTGGTGGAGGGCATGCTCGAGCGGCTGGATGTACGATTCATGCCAGCCTGGAGGAAGCCCAAAAAAGCGTGTTGTCTCGTTTACAAGCGAAGAGGGAGTTTGAAGAAGCATGACACTCCATGGTGTAATTCCAATCAGAAAGCCAAAGGGTTATACTTCACATGATATAGTCGGGTTCATGAGGAGATTGACGGGACAAAAAAGAGTAGGGCATACAGGCACGCTAGACCCGGAAGTGGAAGGCGTGCTCCCTATTTGTTTGGGACAGGCAACACGTATTGTTGAATATATTCAGGATTTACCGAAACGTTACGCTGGAACGATGAAATTGGGAATTTCGACGGATACGGAAGACCAAACGGGACAAGTACTGGAAGAGGTTACGGTTCCTTCCCTCTCTTTGGATGAAATACATCAGGTATTCCAACGTTTCCGAGGCGAAATTGAACAAATTCCGCCTATGTATTCGGCTGTCCGTGTCCATGGGAAACGATTATATGAATTGGCAAGAGCTGGAGTCGAAGTGGAACGGCCGAAGCGGAAAGTCATGATTTATGATTTGGATTGTACAGGAATGGAAGCAGGCGAACACCCTTTGATCCATTTTGATGTTCGTTGTTCAAAAGGAACCTATATTCGTACTTTATGTGTGGATTTGGGACTGGCTCTTGGCTATCCTGCCCATATGACCCAACTGACCCGAGTGCAAAGTGGCCCCTTCCATTTAAGCGATTGCTATACATTGGAAGAATTGAAGGAAGTGTCAGCAAAGGGTCATTGGCAAGAAGTTCTTTTTTCGATGGATGAAGTGTTGGGCCAGTATCCAAGTTTCATCGTAGCCGATGAAGATGAAAAACGTGTTTTGGACGGCTGGGATCTGGAAATAGCTGATGATTATGCGAATTCACTGGTTCGTGTATATACAGAATCAGGGCGGTTTTGTGCAATTTATCGAATAGATGGGAAGAAGCAGGCGAAACCAGAAAAAGTGTTTCGGGATGTGGAAAGCTAAAATGAAGGTAACTCATTTATCGTATCCATTACAACAGCAAAATGGGCAACCAATCTCACTTGCCATTGGATTTTTTGATGGGGTGCATCGAGGTCATCAGGCAGTGATCAAGCGAGCAAAAGATTTGGCACGAGAGTTGGGAGCCACCCCCGCAGTGATGACTTTCCATCCACACCCTCGAGAAATATTGGGACAGGCGAATATTACCCGCTATTTGACTCCTCTATCTGAAAAGCTGGAGCAATTTGCGAAGTTGGGAGTCCAGAAGGCTTATGTGATGCAATTTGATTTAACCTTCGCAGCGCTTTCCAAGGAGTCATTTGTCCAGGAGGTATTACTTCCCCTCCAAGTCAAAGGAGTGGCTACCGGATTTAATTTTACTTTTGGACGAAATGCTTCGGGTAAAGCGGAAGATCTGGCACGGTTGGGCAAAGGGCATTTTCGTGCGGAGATTGTTCATGCGATTCAATCGGAAGGAATCGTGATTAGCAGCACTCGATTACGGCAAGCACTGTCAGATGGTGATGTGGGGATTGCCCGGGAGATATTGGGGCGAAATTACCAATTGGAAGGAATTGTCGTGCATGGAGACAAGCGTGGTCGTTTGCTTGGTTTTCCCACAGCCAATATCGAACTGGAGCAACCCTTTTTTACCCCAAGGCGAGGTGTATATATCGTGAAAGCAATGTTTGATCAGGAAACTGCCATGGGGATTATGAATATTGGAGTGCGACCTACATTTCATGACCCGACTCCTCGTGAGCGTTTGGAAGTGCACCTCCTGGATCGCCAAGTGGATTTATATGGCAAAAAGATGAAAGTGGAGTTTTTGCATTTTCTGCGTGAGGAGAAAAAATTTGCTTCGATGGAAGCATTAAGTGAGCAGATCATGAAAGATCAACAAGCCGCTTATGAATGGTTGGCCAAATAATATAGACAGGTATATTGTATTTTGTTGATTATTTATGTTATACTTAACGACAGTATGCAACAAATACCTTGACTCGGATGATCGATGGCCTCGGCGATGGTCTGGGTTAAAGGTGTAAGAGATAACAGGAGGTGAACCAGGATGGCATTAACCCTGGAGAAAAAACGCGAAATCATTAACGAGTTTAAAACCCATGAAAATGATACCGGTTCTCCGGAAGTGCAAATTGCGATTTTGACCTATCGCATTAATGAGCTGAACACTCACTTGAGAGATCACAAGAAAGATCACCATTCCCGTCGTGGTCTTTTGAAAATGGTAGGTCAACGTCGGAACTTGTTAAATTACCTGAAGAAGAAGGACATTACTCGTTATCGCGAGTTAATTCAGAAGCTTGGACTACGTCGATAGTCAATCAGAGCGGGGGTTTTTTTACCCCGCTCTTTTCAATCCTTTTTAAAATCAATAGAGAAGGAAATAATGTTAATATGAAGAATAAAGGAGTTGTCGGTGTTTGAGAGGAGGAATTATACATACTATGGAACCCAAAATATTTGAAACTGAACTCGCTGGTCGTCGCTTACAACTGGAAATTGGCAAGTTTGCTGGTCTGGCGAATGGTTCAGTCATGGTACGCTATGGTGATACAGCTGTTCTTGCAACCGTGGTTGCTTCCAAAGAACCCAAAGATACGGATTTTTTCCCGTTAACGGTTAACTATGAGGAACGTTTGTACGCTGTAGGTAAAATTCCAGGAGGCTTTATTAAAAGAGAGGGACGCCCTAGTGACAAGGCCATTTTGGCGAGTCGCCTCATTGACCGTCCGATTCGTCCGCTGTTTCCTGAAGGTTTTCGAAACGAAGTGCAAGTCGTAACCACTGTCATGTCTGTCGACCAGGACTGCTCGTCAGAAATTGCCGCCATGATTGGCGCTTCCTGTGCTTTGTCGATTTCGGATATTCCTTTTCATGGCCCCATCGGCGGTGTCGTAGTGGGACGGGTAGACGGAGAATTTGTCATTAATCCTACCGTCAAGCAGATGGAAAAATCGGATCTTCATCTGGTTGTAGCCGGCACCAAAGCGGGAGTCAATATGGTTGAGGCTGGATCTGATGAAATTCCAGAGGAAATCATTCTCGAGGCCATTTTTTTTGGTCATGAAGAGATTAAAAAACTGGTAGCGTTTCAGGAACAGATTGCAGCAGAAGTCGGAAAAGAAAAAATGGAGCCTGAGCTGTTCCAAATCGATCCACAGATTGATGTACGAGTTCGCGAATTGGCTACAGCCTCTTTGATCCAGGCTGTACAAGTGACCGAAAAACAGGCACGACAAGATGCAATCGATCAAGTAAAAGAACAGGTTTTGGAAAAAATGGCTGCGGAGTTGGATGAAGAGACATTTGAAGAAAAAGAGAAAGAAATTGAGATGGTCCTAGATGCCATTGTCAAAGAAGAAGTGCGTCGCATGATCATCGAGGAAGGCCGTAGACCAGATGGCCGTACTGCTGACGAAATCCGTCCATTGTCCAGTGAAGTAGGCATTCTTCCACGTACACACGGTTCCGGATTGTTCCGACGCGGACAAACCCAGGTGCTTAGTGTTTGTACACTGGGTGCACTTGGTGATGTGCAAATTTTGGATGGACTGGATCTGGAAGAAACCAAACGTTTTATGCATCATTACAATTTCCCGCCATTTAGTGTAGGTGAATCCCGCCCTCTTCGCGGACCAGGCCGTCGTGAAATTGGACATGGTGCACTGGGTGAAAGAGCGTTGGAGCCAGTCATTCCATCTGAAGAGGAATTCCCATATACGATCCGCTTGGTATCTGAAGTTCTGGAATCCAACGGGTCTACTTCACAAGCAAGTATTTGTGCATCGACACTTGCCTTGATGAATGCGGGTGTTCCGATTAAAGCACCTGTAGCGGGGATTGCAATGGGACTGATTAAGGAAAAAGATCGTGTGGAAGTTTTAACAGATATTCAAGGAATGGAAGACCATCTCGGGGATATGGACTTTAAAGTGGCTGGAACACGAAACGGTGTAACCGCTCTGCAAATGGATATCAAGATTTCGGATATTGACCGTGCTATCTTGGAAAAAGCATTGATGAAGGCGAAAAAAGCTCGCATGGTACTTTTGGATAACATGGCTCAGGCGATTGCTGAACCGAGCAAAGAGTTGTCGCCATATGCGCCCAAAATTTTGACGATGAAAATTCATCCAGATAAAATTCGTGAAGTGATTGGACCAAGTGGTCGTGTCATCAATCGAATCATAGAAGAAACGGGTGTCAAAATCGATATTGAGCAGGATGGTCGAATTTACATCTCTTCTGTCGATGTAAAACAAAATGAACGAGCCAAACAAATTATCGAGGACCTGGTTAGAGAAGTCACCGTGGGTGAAATTTATCTGGGCACCGTGAAACGCATTGAAAAATATGGAGCGTTTGTCGAGATTTTATCGGGCAAAGAAGGGCTGGTTCACATCTCCCAGCTGGATTTGAACCGTGTGAACAAAGTAACTGATGTGGTTAATATTGGTGATACGATTATGGTAAAAGTGACGGAGATTGACGATCAGGGACGAATCAATCTGTCACGTAAGGCCGTGTTAAAAGAACAGGAAGAAGCCAATAAGCAGAAACAATCTACCTAATACGCCTTCCACAAAAGAGTCAGAGAGATCTGCCTCTTTTTTTATTGCAAGTCAGCCTGAATAGGGAGTTACACGTAAGCATAATTTAAGAAAGAGAAAAGGAGGAGCTATGTTGAAAGTGAAATGGATGTTATTATCCGCTGTTTTGGCAGCATCCCTGGTACAATCTGAACCGGTCACCCTTTATGTCAATGCAGTAAAAAGTGATCAAGCGCTCCCTATTCTTGCTGATCAAGATGAACGTGAACGATTGCGTGAACAAATTAAAAAAGAAGCGCCCAACCATTACTTGCCACCGATTGATGCCAGAGTTGATCGGATCTGGAAAGCCATTCCGGGATTAAATGGTCGAGAAGTCGATATAGAGGCGACTTTGGATAAAACGATAAAGCAAAAAAACAAGGATACCATTCAGTGGGTTTACAAAGAGATTCCACCCAAGATCACACTGGATCAATTGGGAGCTGTTCCGATTTATCGAGGGAATGATAAAAAACAGGCAGCAGCGATCATGGTCAATGTTGCATGGGGAACAGAATATCTACCAGCGATGTTAGAGATTTTCGAGAAAGAAAAAGTAAAGGCTACTTTTTTTCTCGATGGTTCATGGTTAAAGAAGCATCCTAAAGAAGCGAAAAAAATCGTTGCCTCTGGACATGAAATAGGCAATCATGCTTATTCTCATCCACTTCTCAGTACAGTATCCAGTGATCGCATTGAACAGGAGATAGGGAAAACCAGTCAATTGATTAACCAGACGTTAAATATAAAGAGCCAGTGGTTTGCACCACCAGCCGGAGACTTTGACCAACGGGTTGTAGATATTGCGTTTAAAAATCAAATGAAAACGGTGTTATGGACAGTAGACACGGTAGATTGGCGAAAAGATTCAACCCCGGCCAGAATGGTTGAAAGAATAGAAAAAGGAATCGGTCCCGGCAGTTTGATTTTGATGCATCCCACCGATCGAACGGTGACTGCTCTTCCTCAAATTGTTCGTCTGGTGAAGAGAAAGGGAATAAAACTGGGAACGGTTGGAGAAGTACTTTCCTCCAAGCGAATGGAAAAGATTGAGTGAGACGTTCAACTTTGGTATAGTAGGAGTGCTTATCTCGTTTTTGATTGATGGGGACGAGCCGATCGTAGATAGGAGGATCTTTGTGATCGTTAAGCATACTTTATCGAACGGATTGCGGATTGTGGCAGAACCGATTCCCCATGTACGATCTGTTGCTCTGGGTATTTGGATCGGCACAGGCTCAGAAAATGAAACCAAAGAAGAGAACGGAATTTCTCATTTTATCGAGCACATGATGTTTAAGGGGACGAAAAAACGAACAGCGCGACAGATTGCGGAAGCATTTGATGAAATTGGTGGTCATGTCAATGCATTTACCTCCAAAGAAATGACCTGCTATTATGCGAAGGTTTTGGACCAGCATTTTTCGGTGGCGCTTGATATTTTAGGTGATATGTTTTTTGAATCCGTTTTTTCGGAAGAGGAAATGGAAAAAGAGAAAAAAGTCGTGATCGAAGAAATTCGGATGGTAGAAGATACTCCTGATGATCTCGTGCATGACCTGCTGTCCGAAGTTTCGATGGGCAATCATACTTTAAGTTATCCAGTGTTAGGGACAGTGGAAAATGTAATGAGTTTTACACGAGATGATCTGTTTCGGTATAAAGAAAGATTCTATCATCCACAAAACGTTGTCATTGCCATCGCGGGTAACTTGCCCCAAGATTATTTGGAACAAGTTGAGGCAGTATTTGCAAAGCATCAGGGGAAACCGGCAAGTATCCAGAAAAAGCCACCGGTCTTTACACCCCATGTCAAAACCAGGGTCAAGGCAACAGAGCAAACCCATCTGTGTATCGGACTTCCAGGTCTGTCGATGCGAGATGAACGGATTTATACATTGGTACTGTTAAATAATGTGTTGGGTGGAAACATGAGCTCACGGTTATTTCAAGAGATTCGGGAAGAACGTGGGCTTGCATATTCTGTTTATTCCTATCATTCTGCGCATCGTGACTCAGGACTTTTTGCGATTTATGCCGGAACGGCACATGGACAGGAAGATGAGGTTTGCGAGTTGATAAAACAGGTGTTACATCAAATCAGTGAAAAAGGCATTACACCAAAAGAATTGTCTAAAGCCAAAGAACAGCTGAAAGCAAGCATTATGTTAGGACTGGAAAGTACGAACAATCGTATGAGCCGTCTGGGACGGAATGAATTGCTTTTGGATCGGCATTTTACTTTGGATGAAATTATTCAGAGTGTCGAGAACATCAGTTTGGATGATGTGAATCAGCTGGCCAGAGAAATGTTCTCGTCAAAAATGTCTTTGGCTTTGATTTCACCGACGGGAGAAGTTCCTGCGTCATTTAGGGGGAAGGCTGTTGTATAACGTACAGATTCGTCAACTACCAGGAAACGAGGATTTACCACTTCCTCAACAAATGTCAGTGGGTTCCAGTGGTTTTGATTTACATGCAGCCGTGAGTGAACCTGTCACCATTTTGCCAGGTAAATGGAAGTTGATTCCCACCGGAATAGCAATTGCAATGCCCCACGAACTGGAGGCACAAGTACGGCCACGTAGCGGCTTGGCCTTGAAGCATGGTCTGACTGTGCTCAATACTCCTGGAACGATTGATGCTGATTATCGTGGGGAAATCGGTGTTATTTTGCTTAATTTGGGTGAAGAAAGCTTCACAGTGGAGCGTGGCGACCGTATTGCCCAGCTTGTGTTTCAGCAAGTACCGAAAGTTCAGTTTCAAGTGGTTGAAAAATTGGAGCAAACCGTTCGGGGATCAGGTGGTTTTGGACACACGGGTAAATAGGATGAGGGGGTTCTTGGTTATGGTGGGAACACTTCAAATGAGGCGTTTGGAAGAGAATTTGGAGCGGCTCCGTGCCGAACTGGTTCAATCTGTAAATGGAGAATACTCACGATTATTAGACCCCCATGTGCTGCCGCTTAGTCAACAGTTAGACCAATATATTGTGGAGTATTACAAACTGAAAGATCAACTTCAAATCCCTTGAATTTTTTCCATCATATGCTGTGGAACCAAAAGCCTGGCATCCAGAGCAAAACGGATGTCAGGCTTTTTTATATAAAAATAGGTCTAGATCGGTTGTTCTTCCTCATATATTTGTACCACTTCCGGGCTAAGGAGTGGTGAACGGTGCGATGGAGTGAATTTGTGGAAAAAGAGTGTGTGGATCTAAGGAGCGGTGAAAAATTGGGATCTTTTTCACATGCAGATATGGTGATCGACTCCGCTACAGGAAGGATTGAGTCCATTTTGATTCCGGTAGGAACCTCTTTTTTTAAGAAAAACAACCCAGAAATGGAGCTCGACTGGTCGATGATTAAAAAGATAGGACCCGAGATGGTGATTATTGATTCTGCTATTGGACGTGTTTCTGTTAAATAAACACAAAGTTTGACAGGGAATCGTATTTGTTTGCAGGCAATGCGATTCCTTTTTTTTTGCGATTGAAAATGCTTCATAAATCATGATGAGAAATTGGGCAAAAGGGTAACCGTTTCATTTACCTATTCATATGATGCAATCAGAGATGAAAAAGTGTGAATTTACATGTTTATACCGGTTAGGCTTCCGGGGAAAGGAGTCGAAATAGATGCTGACAGGCAAGAATGTCGTCTTCCTCGGTGGAGATGCCAGACAGCTGGAAGTTATTAAAAGTTGTATTCAGATGAATGCAACAGTAAGCTTGGTCGGATTTGATAACCTGCAAAGTCACTTTAGTGGAACAAGACAAAAAGCACTACACACAGATACCTTTAAACAGGCAGACATTCTGGTATTGCCGATTGTGGGTACAGATGAAAAAGGGCAAGTAAACAGTGTGTTTACTTCCAAAAAGTTAGTGTTAGCCGAAGAGCATATTGGGTCGTTACCGAAGCATTGTATTGTTTTTGCCGGAATTGCGGGATCTTATCTGCAAAACCTGTGTCGTTCACATCAAATCCGGTTGATTCAGTTGTTGGATCGAGATGATGTGGCTATATACAATTCGATTCCAACGGTAGAAGGCGCCATCATGATGGCGATCCAGCATACCGATATTACGATTCATCATTCTGTTTGTATCGTGCTGGGATTGGGAAGAGTCGGAATGACATTGGCTCGGATTTTAACGGCTATGGGTGCCAAGGTAAAAATGGGTGTTCGCAGTTCAAGCGATTTTGCCAGAGCTTTTGAAATGGGATTGGAACCCTTTGATATACTGGAATTGGCTGAAAATGTACGCGATGCAGATCTGATTTTCAATACAGTTCCTGCTGTCGTTATTACATCTGCTGTTTTGGCCCACGTCCCTCATGATGCAGTGATCATCGATCTCGCTTCCAAACCGGGTGGAGTTGATTACCAATTTGCTGAAAAAAGAGGCATTAAAGCGATTCTGGCTCCAAGTTTACCTGGGATTGTGGCTCCGAAGACAGCTGGACAGATTTTGGCACGTACGATGACACAATTAATGATGGAAGCGATGAAAAAGGAGGGGGATCCTGTTGAACTTTCATAATGCAACCATCGGCTTTGCACTGACAGGATCTCATTGTACCCATGATGAAGTGCTGCCACAAATGAAACGTCTGGTTGAGTTGGATGCGCAAGTGATTCCCATTATTTCGCATACAGTGGCGACAGTGGATAGCCGATTTGGGAAAGCGAGCGATTGGATTAAACAAATTGAAGAAATTACGGGACGAAAACCGTTGATGTCGATTCCTGAAACAGAGCCGTTTGGCCCCAAGAAAATGCTGGATTGCTTGGTGATCGCTCCTTGTACGGGGAATTCACTTGCCCGATTGGCCAATGCTTTAACGGATGGTCCAGTGCTTATGGCGGCGAAAGCACAGATGCGCAATCATCGTCCTGTAGTACTTGCGATTTCGAGCAATGATGCACTCGGACTCAATGCTGCCAATCTGGCTAAACTCTTAGCTGCCAAAGATATTTATTTTGTACCCTTTGGCCAGGACAATCCAGAAGGAAAGCCAAAATCAATGGTAGCCAGAATGGAATTGATTCCTGAAACCTGCTTGGCAGCAATGAATGGGAGACAATTGCAACCACTCATAGTTGAAAAATATCGGTACTTGACAACATAATAGAGAAGGAAGTTAAATTAGTAGAAACATAGTCCCCTCTTTCATATCAACCTGGGGACTTCCTTGTTATTTTTGATGAAACACTGGAAGGAGAAATGGTTGATGGCGAATAAAACATACACGGTTGCTGTTGTAGGTGCTACTGGTGCTGTAGGTGAGCAAATGTTGAAGTATCTGGAAGAGCGTCAGTTTCCTGTCAAGGAACTGAGACCACTCGCTTCCAAACGTTCGGCAGGTGGTACGATCCGTTTTCGTGGGCAAGATGTCGTTGTACAGGAAGCAACTCCAGAAGCTTTTGAAGGTGTAGATATCGCTCTCTTCAGCGCTGGGGGTAGCGTGAGTGAAAAGCTGGCTCCAGAAGCAGTCAAAAGAGGAGCTGTAGTGATAGATAATACCAATGCGTTTCGGATGCATCCAGAGGTGCCCCTAGTGGTTCCTGAAGTAAACAAAGAAGCTATTCGCAATCATAAAGGAATTATTGCAAATCCAAACTGTTCTACCATTCAAATGGTCGTAGCCTTGAAGCCATTGTATGATCGCTATGGTGTTGATCGTGTCATTGTTTCAACCTATCAGGCGGTATCCGGATCGGGTTGGCAAGCGGTCGTGGAATTGGAAAAACAAACGCAAGCCTCTTTGGCAGGAGATCAACTTCCACTCAATGTCATGCCTGTCAGCAAGTTGGATAAACATTATCCCATTGCTTTTAATGTGATTCCGCAATGCGATGTGGCCCAAGAAAATGGATTTACCCTGGAAGAGATGAAAATGGTCAGAGAAACCAAAAAAATCTTTGATGATCCAGAGATTAAGGTTACAGCGACTTGTGTACGTGTTCCTGTTTACCGTGGACATAGTGAATCGGTTTATGTCGAGTTAAAACAGGACTTTGATCTGGAAGAAGTACGGTCCTTATTGGAAAATGCGCCTGGTATTGTTGTAAAAGATGACATTCAAGAGCAGGTTTATCCAATGCCAATCGATGCCGTCGATCGTACTGAGGTATTCGTGGGACGGATTCGCCGTGACCTGCATCATCCACGTGCCTTGAACCTGTGGGTTGTATCCGATAACCTCTTAAAAGGAGCGGCAACGAATGCGATTCAGATTGCCGAAGCGCTGATTGCTGAAGAATAGAGTTAGAGAAGGGATATCATCATGAAAATACTGGTGCAAAAATTCGGGGGAACTTCAGTAGCTACACCAGAAACGCGTGAGAGGGTCGTTCATCATATCAAGCGGGCTTTAGCTGAAAATTATCGATTGGTTGTCGTTGTATCTGCAATGGGGAGAAAGGGAGCACCTTATGCTACCGATACCTTGCTCAGTTTGGTGAAAGAAAACGGTGCCGGTTTGGCTCCAAGGGAACTCGATTTGCTCCTAAGCTGCGGAGAATTGATTTCTGCTACCACGCTCTCCAGCTTGCTTGTCCGACATGGAATCAAAAGTGTTGTATTGACCGGTGGACAAGCGGGCATTATTACCAATAACCAATTTACCAATGCACAAATCATCAAAGTAAACCCCAAACGCATCCTGGATGAACTGGAACAGGGAAAAGTCGTTATTGTGACCGGATTCCAAGGGCAGACCGCTGATGGGGAAGTGACGACGCTGGGACGTGGTGGCAGTGATACAACGGCTACCGCCCTGGGCGTGGCGCTTCAAGCGGAATATGTCGATATTTTCACGGATGTAGAAGGTGTTATGACCGCAGATCCACGGATCGTGGAAGATGCAACACCGCTGGATATGGTTACTTACTATGAAATGTGCAATTTGGCGTTTCAAGGGGCTAAAGTTGTACATCCACGTGCAGTAGAAATTGCGATGCAAACCAATGTCCCGATTCGTGTTCGCTCCACGATGTCTGATCACCCTGGAACGCTGGTTACCAATATGAACGAGTCCAATGAACTGGCGGGAGAAATCCATGATCGTTTAATTACAGGGATCACCCAAATGCCTTCAGTGACTCAAATCAAGATAACCGTTCAGCATGGCCAGTTTGACCTCCACCTGAAAGTGTTCCAGGCGATGGCAGACCATGAGATCAGTGTTGATTTTATTAGCGTAAATCCAAGCGAGATTGCTTATACTGTCAAGGATGAACAAGCAGATAAAGCACTGGGAATTTTACGCGAATTGGGGATAGAGCCAGAACTTCATCGTCACTGTGCCAAAGTTTCAACGGTTGGTGCAGGAATTGCCGGTATGCCTGGCGTGATGGCAAAAATCGTGGAGGCTTTGACAGAAGAGGATATCCAGATTTTGCAGTCAGCCGATTCCCATACGACCATTTGGGTCTTGGTTCGCGGAGAAGATATGGTTAAGGCTGTTCGGGCGTTGCATCGCAAATTCAATCTGCATCGATCGAATTACGCATAAGGAAGGGAAGAAAAAGGATGCAATTTGGACGTTTGATAACAGCAATGATTACACCATTTACACGGGATCGGGAAATAGACTGGGAAAAACTCGAAGGGATCATCGAGCACTTGATCGCCCATGAGAGTGATGCCATTGTAGTTTCAGGAACAACGGCAGAATCCCCCAACCTGTCCCATGAAGAAAAGCTGAAACTGTTCCAGTTTACGCTGGAAAAAGTGAATGGGCGAATTAAGGTCATCGCCGGGACAGGAAGCAACAGCACCGAGCAGACATTACAGTTAACCAAAGAAGCTGAAGCGTTGGGTGTAGATGGTGCGATGCTGGTTGCGCCTTATTATAACAAGCCTTCGCAAGAGGGGCTTTACCAACACTTCAAAACAGTGGCAGAAGCAGTGGATTTGCCCATCATGCTATACAATGTACCAGGCCGAACCAGTGTGAATATGACGGCTGAAACCATGGCCCGATTGGCTGAATTGCCAAATGTGGTGGCGATAAAAGAAGCAAGTGGAAATTTGACACAGATTGCCAATTTAATCTCGATGGTTTCAGAGGATGTGGCTGTATACAGCGGTGATGATGCGCTAACTTTACCGGTTCTCTCTGTAGGTGGCGCTGGTGTCGTCAGTGTGGCCAGTCACATTTTGGGAAAGGAACTCAAAGCCATTATTAACCATTATCTCGAAGGAAATGTTAAACAGGCAGCGGAATTGTTCCGCAAATATTTGCCTGTATTCGAAGGGTTATTCTTTACGACCAGCCCTGTGCCGCTTAAA
Source organism: Thermoflavimicrobium dichotomicum (assembly GCF_900114055.1). Lineage (GTDB taxonomy): Bacteria > Bacillota > Bacilli > Thermoactinomycetales > Thermoactinomycetaceae > Thermoflavimicrobium > Thermoflavimicrobium dichotomicum. The sequence continues at coordinate 70,026 of NZ_FORR01000006.1, forward strand.
TACGTATTATCCCAAAAAGGGTTATGTGAACCGACTGTTCGCCTTCCACTGGTGGAGTTAAATGAACAGGAAGTAGCCAAAGCCCAATCTTGGATCGAACTGATTCCATAACTTCAAGCCCCTTTTTTGGGGCTTTTTTCATCAATGATTGGAGCAGGAGAAATGACGGAACAGATCGTCACATGGTTTCAGGAATGGGGAAGTTTGGCAATCATCCTGAGCATTTTACTCAATACTGTGATCAATGTGCTCGGAGTGGTACCATCCATCATCGTGACAGGAGCCAATATAGTCGTGTGGGGGCCGCTTGCGGGAGGCGTGTTGTCCTGGTTTTCGGAAGTATTGGGATCTACAGTGGCTTTTTTACTTTATCGTTATGGGATTCGCAAGTGGAAAGGAACCAAAGATCAACATTGGAAATGGGTACAAGCGTTTAATCAATGGACCAGGAAAAAGCAGTTTCTTTCGGTATTGCTGGCTCGACTCACACCTTTCATTCCCTCGGTCGTCATCAATGTAACAGGAGCATTTACTCATATTCATTTGCTGGATTTTGTAATTGCCACTGCCATTGGAAAAATACCTTCCCATTTCCTGGAGGTATGGGTCAGCCATGATTTATTGAATATAAGCCGGAATGATTTCCGAGTGATTTTGGTTTTGATGGCCATCAGTGTGGCTTTCATTTTCATGAAAAAGTCTACACAAAAATAATGATGGGATTATATAAGCCAACCTTTTTAGAGAATAATAATTCGATAGATTCAATGAACAAAAAGGCTGTTTCGCTTGGGAGACAGCCTTTTTTTATTAGTGATGGAGATTGTACGATCAGGATGGCAGAGAAATTATTGATCGCGATCTTTATCTTTTACTTCAATCTTGCGCGGCGGGTGAGTTTGATCTTTGGGAATGTGAATGTAAAGAATGCCTCGTTTGTGTTCAGCGGTAATCATATCCGTATTGCTATTAGGCGGCAGGGTGATCGAACGTTGGAATGAGCCATATCGGCTTTCTACTACATGCATCCGGTCCTCTTCCTTTTTCTCCTCAATCCGTTTTTCCCCACGGATCGTCAAGATATTGTCATGAATTTCGATTTGTACGTCTTTCGCTGAGAGACCGGGAAGTTCAGCTTCCACTACATATCGGTTTGCTTCTTCACGCAAATTGATGGGAGGTATCAGGGTTGTTTGATCCCGAAAGAAGGGATCATCCAAGTAATGTTGGAAGATTCGGTTCATCTCGTCTCGAAGATGTCTCAAAGGATAAGAATGATGATCATGTCGGCTTAAGAAATGCATGAAATCCCTCCTTGATATTATTATGGACATCGAATTCTTTTCTACTCGATTTCGGATTAAGAAAATATTTGGTTCAACTTATTGCATACCCAAATTTTAATCGTATATAATGAAACCAAGTGAGATTGTGCGGTTTAGGGTGAACGACAACAAAATAGGAGGTAACAGTATTTGACCAGAAACCAGCGAGGCAAATTACTTATTTTTGCTCTCGGTGGGTTGGATGAAATCGGAAAAAACATGTACGTCGTCCAATATGGGAACGATATTGTAGTCATTGATTCGGGCCTGATGTTCCCTGAGGAAGAGATGTTAGGAATTGACATCGTGATTCCTGACATCACATATTTGATTGAGAACCAGGATAAGGTACGTGGGATCATTTTGACGCATGGACATGAGGACCATATTGGTGGGCTACCCTACATTCTCAAGCAGATCAAGGTGCCGATTTATGCCACGAAGCTCACCATGGGACTGATTGAGCATAAACTCAAGGAAGCGCATCTGCTGAACGACGTGAGACGATTTGTCATCAACAACCAATCGGAGATTTCTCTAGGTTCGCTAAAAGCCACATTTTTCTATACGAATCATAGTATTCCTGACTCGGTGGGAGTATGTATCCATACGCCTGAAGGAGCGGTTGTACATACAGGAGACTTCAAGTTTGATATGACTCCTGTGAACGGACAGCTGGCAGATATGCATAAAATGGCGGAAATAGGTAAAAAGGGTGTTCTATGTTTACTGTCGGACAGCACAAACGCAGAACGTCCTGGATTTACTGGTTCGGAACGTACGGTCGGAGAAGGAATCAAGGAAGTATTTCGTAAGGCAAAACAACGGGTGATCGTTGCCACTTTTGCGTCCAATATTCACCGTATTCAGCAAGTGGTGGATGCTTGTTATATTTACGGAAGAAAATTGGCTGTAGTCGGCCGTAGTATGGTCAATGTTGTCAATATTGCATCGGAGTTAGGATATCTGCACATTCCAAAAGATATTATCATCGAACCAGACGATATAAACCGGTTGCCTGCGCATAAAGTAGCTGTTATTTCAACCGGGAGTCAAGGAGAAAGTATGTCTGCCTTGAACCGGATGGCGAATGCTTCTCATCGTAAGGTTGAGATTTTACCTGGGGATACTGTGATTATTGCTGCAACTCCGATACCGGGAAATGAAAAGATGATCGGTCGCATTGTCGATCAACTCTTCCGAATTGGTGCGGATGTGGTATACAGTACAACGTCTCATGTTCATGTCTCTGGCCATGGTTCTCAAGAAGACCTCAAATTGATGCTAAATCTCATGAAACCCAAGTATTTTATTCCGATTCATGGTGAGTATCGCATGTTGCGAGCTCATGCCCAACTTGCCGAATCGGTCGGAGTTCGACCAGAAAACATTTTTATCTGTGACAATGGAGACACTGTTGAAATTTCAGGTGGAAAAGCAAGATATGGTCCGAAAATTCCTACAGGAAAAGTATTGATTGACGGACTCGGTGTTGGTGATGTTGGAAATATCGTTCTAAGAGACCGCAAATTATTATCTCAAGATGGAATTTTAGTAGTCGTAGTCACCCTAAGTAAAACCAATGGGACGATTCTTTCCGGACCCGATATTATCTCACGAGGTTTTGTTTATGTCCGGGAGTCGGAACAATTGTTGGAAGATGCAACGCAAGTAGTCAATCAAACAATGGAAAGATGCATGAAGGATCAAGTAAGCGAATGGGCATCACTCAAAACCAGCATTCGTGACTCACTGAGTAAATTTCTGTATGAACGGACACGTCGCCGTCCGATGATTTTACCGATTATCATGGAAGTATAAAAGGAATTTTAACAAGCCATAGCCTTGATTACTTTCAAGGCTATGGTTTTTTCATTGATGCGTTTGTGAAAAATAACTCTCTTATCTAGTAATAATTGTAAGAAATGTGATTTAATCGAGTATGAGGGTAACCTCAATTCATTAAGTCCTTTCATTTAAACACAAAGGCCTTGTAACTTTTTCAAGTTACTGTGGTCTTTGTGTTTTTTGTAGGTGAGAGCAGAGAGATCAGGATTCGCAAATGTATTCGTGCAAAATCGGATTAAGTTGAATTTTTTATTATTCGATTTTGAATACAATTATTCATTATCGAATAATCAACCCTTCTTTATCTTTATATTTTAGATCGATAAATCGATTTTTTATTCAATAATGAATTAAACTACTGTCTTAAAAATAAAAATAGCGATCAAAATAGTTGATTTTTCGTTTAAAAAATGAATATACGATGGCATTCATTTTGCATATAAAAAGAAGGAAAAAGGAGGGAAAACCTTTGATGACAAAAAGTTGGCTTGATTTGGTCAAAAATGCAGGGGAACTGGTAGCGCCAAGCATGGCCAAAGATCATCCAAATCTTCCTGTAATGAAAGAAGAAGGTTGTTATTATTATGGTGCCGATGGTAGGAAATATCTTGATTTTACATCTGGAATTGCAGTCACCAATATTGGCCATCGCCATCCCAAGGTGGTACAGGCAATCAAGGATGCTGCTGATCAGTTGTTACATGGACCATTTGGCGTGATCATGTATGAATCGATTTTACGGTTGGCAGATGAGCTGAGACAGATCTTGCCCGAAGGATTGGATTGCTTTTTTTTCGGAAACAGTGGAACGGAAGCGATTGAAGGGGCTATAAAACTGGCCAAGCATGTGACCAAACGTCCATATGTGATTTCATTTACAGGAGGTTTTCACGGTCGGTCAATGGGGGCGCTCAGTGTAACGACCTCTAAAAGCAAGTATCGCAAATTTTTGCAACCCAATGGGCTCACCTACCAAATTCCTTATGCAAATCCAAAACAATATTCAGAGCAGGAATGTGTTGAAAAATTGGAACAGGATATCACTACTTTGTTTAAACATCAGGTGACACCCGAAGAAGTGGCTTGTATAATTTTGGAACCCGTGCTGGGGGAAGGAGGGTATGTCGTTCCACCGCGAGCATGGTTACATAAAATCAGGGAAATTTGTGATCGGTATGGCATTTTACTCATTTTTGATGAAGTGCAAACAGGTTTTGGGAGAACCGGCAATTGGTTTGCAGCACAAACATTTCAAGTCACACCGGATATCATGGCTATTGCGAAAGGAATTGCTTCCGGCTTACCGTTAAGTGCCACTGTGAGTTCAAAAGAATTGATGCAACAATGGCCTGCCGGCAGCCATGGTACTACATTTGGAGGAAATCCCATAGCCTGTTCCGCCGCTTTGGCGACGATTGAAGTTATAAAAGAAGAAAATTTATTGCAAAATTGCCTAAGGATGGGGCAGATTGCTCGCGAAAAACTGGATTGGCTGAAATGGAAACATCCTGTGGTCGGTGATGTTCGTTCGCTGGGCTTAATAATCGGAATTGAAATCGTCAATCCCCAAACAGGCGAGCCTGACGGTGAAGGTTTAATGAACATTTTAAACAAATGCGTTCAAAAAGGAGTCCTATTCTACTTCTGTGGCAATAGTGGAGAAGTGATTCGCATGATTCCGCCGCTTTCTGTTACAGAGGAGGAGATCCATACAGGTTTGGACAAGCTGGATGAAGCTCTTTCTGAATATGAAAAAGAGATTGGAGTCCTTGGATTTAATCGCGAATTGGAGGAAAAAGTATGAATTTATTGGATACTGGGATTGTTTTACTTTATTTTGCGGTATTGATTACGGTAGGTATCATTGGCTCTAAACGTGCCAAAACCTCAGAGGAATATGCACTTGCCGGTCGAAATCTGGGACTTTTCATGTATCTTGGTTGTATGGCAGCGGTGATTCTTGGCGGGGCCTCTACGATCGGAACCGCCAAATTGGGTTATCAATATGGAATCTCAGGTTTGTGGTTTGTAACGATGATTGGGCTTGGTGTTGTTATTTTGGGATTGTTTATGATTGGTCCCATTTCCAAATCAAAAGTAACAACCATTAGTGAATTCTTGGGAAAGAAGTATAATTCCCAAACCCGGTTAATCAGTGCGGCTGTTTCAACCATTTACACCTTGATGGTAGCGGTTACCCAGGTGATTGGACTGGGAACCATTATCAACGCTGTTCTTGGTTGGGATCTGACTGTTTCGATGCTGGTTGGTGGCGGAATAGTCCTGTTTTATACCATCTTGGGTGGTATGTGGAGTGTCACCATGACGGATATTATTCAATTCATCATTATGACGGTAGGTATATTTTTTGTCATGTTGCCTTTAAGTGTGTCCAAAGCAGGCGGATGGAGTACGCTCGTGGATCAGCTGCCTGCTAAATATTGGGATTTGGCGAATCTGGGATGGGCACAAATTTTCCAATATTTCTTGTTATATTGCTTGGGTTTGGTCGTTGGACAAGATATCTGGCAACGTATTTTCACAGCAAGAACGGATAAAATTGCTCGTCAAGGAACGGTCTTTGCCGGTATTTACAGTGTAGCTTATGCGATTGCGATCAGTTTGATTGGAATGAGCGCAATTATTATTTTGCCGAAGATAGGCAACCCGCAAAATGTTTTTGCTGAGTTATCGCTTCAGATTTTGCCTCCAGGTATGTTAGGACTTGTACTTGCCAGTGTCTGTTCTGCCTTAATGTCTACGGCATCGGGAACACTTTTGGCTTCGTCTACACTTTTAACCAACGATATTTTGAAACCGTTCTTTTGGAGAGATGCGGGCGAAAGGAAAATGGTGGTGATTTCCCGTTTGATGACCTTTTTGCTCGGAGGTTTGGCTATTGTCTTTGCTGTGTGGATTCAAGACATACTGGTAGCTTTAGACATTGCCTATGCGATTTTATCTGGAGCGATCTTTGTGCCTGTTATATTGGGTTTTTTCTGGAAAAGGGCATCTGTCAAAGCGGGACTCTATTCGATTGTCATTAGTACGCTGGTTGTGGTCACGGGCTTGGCAATTGAAGGCATTACGTCAACCAACCCGATTATGTATGGCATTGCCGCCAGTTTGATCGTGATGGTAACCTTATCCTATTTATTGCCGAATAAGAAGGAATTTATAGAAGAATAGAAACTATCCATAAATAAAATACATGGGAGGAAAGTAAAATGGGTAAATATCAGCCGAAAAATTCCTTTGAATCACCTCGGTTTAGTGGCCCTCGCACATTTATGCGTCTTCCGTATGTCGAACATTTGGATGACGAAATGGATTTTGTTGTGATTGGAATTCCTTTTGATACAGGGAGTTCGTACCGAACCGGATCCCGTTTCGGCCCTGAATCGATTCGCGATTTTTCTGTTCTCCTGCGTCCTTATAACCCGGAACAAAAAATTAATCTTTTTGACTATATCTCTGGTGTGGACTATGGAGATATCCCTGTGATTCCCGGTTATATTGTTGAAACTTATCAAAACATCGAAAAAGAGCTTTTACCTGTGGTCGAAAGAGGTATTATTCCTGTGGTAATGGGTGGCGATCATTCAATTACTTTAGGTGAATTGCGAGCCATTGCCAAAAAACATGGTCCTGTGGCCCTGATTCAATTTGATGCTCATTCTGACACGTGGGATCGTTATTTTGGACAAAAATACAATCATGGAACGGTGATGCGGCGGGCGATTGAAGAAGGTTTAATTGATGTGAATCGATCGATTCAGATCGGGATGCGTGGCGGACTGTATGAACCAGAAGATCTGGATGTGGCCAGAAATTTGGGACTGGAAGTGTTTACGACCAATGAATATAAACAGTTGGGAGTTCCCAAAATGCTGGAAATCATTCATCAACGAGTTGGTCAAGGTCCTGTTTTCTTATCCTTTGATATTGATTTTCTTGATCCAAGTTATGCCCCGGGTACAGGTACCCCAGAAGTAGCTGGAGCCAGTATTGATGATGCTTTGGCATTTGTAAGGGGCTTGAAAGGGTTGGATTTTGTCGGTTTTGATTTGGTAGAAGTTCTGCCTGCCTATGATCATGGACAAATTACTGCCGCTGCTGCTGCCAATGTGATGTTTGAATTTCTAACATTGATTGCTTTACAGAAAAAAGAGAAAAGTGGAAGTTAGTTATACATGATGGGTTTAAAGTTTCTACTTGATAAGTAGATGGGACTGTACACTTAGTAAAAACAACTTTCTTGGAGACGAATGGGTACAAGATGACGAGCTTTCCTTAACCGTTTTCACGCAAGAAGTCCTTTGCCTCAGGGCTACTCCCTGGCGAAGGATGAATTGCGTGATTTTTTATTGATTATATGATAGTTTTTGATACGAAAAGGATGGATCCTATTTGTAGATTGGATAACAGAAAACCATTATTATTCAATGTATAACATCATTCATAGAAGGAAGTCATTTTAGAAGAATCCTATAGAGTGTGAACGGAAAACTGGCCGGTTTTCTCAATGTGTGTATTTTTGAAATGGATTTTATAGACAAAAATTTAAGGAGGGAAAACATGTTCGATTTAGTAGAAATACTGGATGCCATTCCCAACGACATCGTCATTACCGATGACAATGGCATGATTGTTTATGCCAATAAAGCAATTGAAATGGTTTATTCGATTCCCCCACAGGATTTAATCGGAAAGTCCGTTTACGATTTGGAGAAACAGAAAATTTTTAGCCCTTCGATTACCCGAAAAGTTATTGAAGAAAAGAAAAAACAAACCCTGATTCAGGAAACGAAGCTTGGAACCAAGGTGTTGGTGGTTGCCAATCCTGTTTTTGATGACCAACAAAATATAAAATGGGTGGTCAGTTTTTCCTATGATGTTACAGAACTGTTTCACTTGAAAGAGTATGCTCAGAAATTGGAAGAAGAAATAAAAGAAGTAAAGATGGAGCTTGATGAACTGAAGCGTCATCATATACAGGATGGAGTGATCGTAGCACATGACAATATGAAAAAAGTGCTCCAAACAGCTAAAAAAATGGCACAATATGATGTCAACATTTTGTTAACCGGGCAATCAGGAGTTGGAAAAAGTCTCATTGCTCGCTATATACATCAGCATAGTAAACGCAGTCAAAAACCACTGGTGGAAATTAACTGTGGAAGTATTCCTGAAGCGTTGTTGGAATCGGAATTGTTTGGCTATGAACCAGGCTCATTCTCGGGAGCCAAGCAACAAGGAAAAAAAGGATTGATTGAAGAGGCTGAAGGTGGAACGCTATTTTTAGATGAGATTGGCGAGTTGCCGATCAATTTGCAAGTAAAACTGCTCACTTTAATCCAGGAAAAAAAGTTTTACCGGGTAGGTGGAACCAAACCGCGCCAGGTGGATTTTCGTTTAATTACTGCCACCAATGTCAATTTGGAGGAAAAGGTAAAAGAAGGAAAATTTCGGCATGATTTATATTTCCGGCTGGCAGTTGTGCCGATCCATATTCCTTCATTACGGGAAAGGCCTCAAGACATTTTCCTCATGATACAAGAATTTACCCAACGATTTAACGCCATGTATCAAGTAAAGAAAAAATTTCATCCACTGGCAATAGAAAAAATGTTACAGTACAACTGGCCTGGAAATGTCCGTGAACTGGAAAACATGGTTGAGCGTTTAATCCTGACGGTTGAGGAACCCGTCATTGAAGTACACCATTTGCCAGAAGCTATCTCAGGGATCAATACTCTTATGTCCGTTAAAGGAAAAACATTGCCTGAAATGGTGGAAGAGTTTGAGAAAGAAATGATTAAACAAGCTTATGCCAAATGTAAGACAACGATTGAACTAGCCAAGCATTTGGGTATCAGCCAACCAACAGCCGTTCGAAAACTGAAAAAATATTTGATAAGGGAAAATGACAAAACCTGAAACATGGGAATGTTTGAGGTAAATCGGACTTGTTGATAAGAAAAACGGGCTTTTTACGGGATAAGTGTTTTTTTTGCCTAACACACTAGTACCCAAAGAGCATATATTGACTCCTGGGATCACAATAAAAGTGGGAGAGGAGTCATGCATATGGAATCAAGTTCCTACCGTTATTTTCATGAATCTTCAGCTATGACAGAAAGCCCTCATGCAAAAAGAAGGACAGGTTCAATGAATGAAATTTATGAAAGTTCCAGTTCGAATAAGGCGAGGCTTCATCAGTTGGGCGTTCGGCTTCAACTCTTTCAGGATGTTAATTTCTCCGGGAGACGGATTGTATTTGAAAATCGCGGAGTAGCAGTATCAGACATAAGAGCTTTTGATTTCAATGATCGGCTTTCCAGCTTCAGAATGTTTAATGCTAACAATCCCTCTCAATTAACCCTTGTCCTGTGGCAACATGTCGGTTATCAAGGAGCCAGACGCGTTTTTTATGGCCAGCGGGCAGTTTCGAGCCTACCTTCTCCTTTTAATGATCAAATGTCTTCTTTTGTATTTGTACCTGCAGTTCTAAGCCTAGCACAGATCAATCAGATTCAATCAACACGTAACACGGCAGGTTTGAGGATTGTAGAAATATCACAGTAATGGAAAGTGGAGTTATGGTTTACTTGCATGGATCCATAGAGGATATATAGGAGAGAGAATATTCAAAGTAAAGTGCTAATCGATCAGGCACCGCAAACCTCTTGATATATCTAGGTTGTGGCTTATATGTTTTTAAAAAATGGGCTGACTCTTAACCTTTTGAATCAGCCCATTTTAAAATCTTACGGTGTCCAGCCCGGACGAGGTACCAGTCGTTTTAATTTATGAGTATCTATCAGGCTTTTGCATTTATTTGCAAGATAAGTATTACTTACATCACTTCCTAAAGAAGTCAAAGCTCTTCCTTTTGCATTATTGTAAAGATCCATATCTTTTTCAGCTTTGGGTTGGTGAGGTGCGGTTTCATGAGCATCTCCATATAATTTAGACCAACTTTGCCCGACATCTCTTGACATCACCGCACTCCACAGCGCATGACGGAAAGCGTCCCGCCAGTCATTATGTCCTGACCATATCTGCTTGCAGTAATATCCCAGGCAATTTCACGACAAATGTAAACTTTTGCAGCAACGCCCGGATTTTTCTTCACTAACTCTTTCTCTGCAGGGGTTAATGGAATTGAATATAAAATAGACGATAAAGGTGCTGTTCTCATTAAGAAAAAAGATCAAAATAAAGCATCAGCTTGCTGTAGCTAACTTCCAAAGTTTGATGGAAGCCGAACACTAAAAAATCCAGCTCATCATGGCTGGATTTGATATTTTATCTGAAAAAAGGCGCAAAGACCTAAAAAATAATAAAGGGGATAAAGAAACCGATAGGAATAAAGATGGGGAAAAAAATAAGTGTAGATTGCATATTTTTCTTTTTCCTAGACTGGTTGTTGATGGGCAAAAAGATGATTCCGTTTTTACGTATTTCTTTGATGGTTCCATAAATCACTTTCCCATTTTTCAAGAGAAGTTTGGTTGGTTTTCCTGTATGTTGTCGATTTAACTGATGGGATGGAATATATCTCCATTTACTCATACTTGGCCCTCCTGTCCAAACAGATTTATCGTATTATATGAAAGAGGATTTGGCTCGGAACTGGATAAATATATCATTTCATCTGGATGGATCGGAGATACTTGAACAATTTTTTGCATATTTTTACTTGGAAATTAATATATACAATATATTTTTATTGATTTTTATTGGTAATTTATATAATATATAAAACATGTTATGCATTGTTATTACCAATTGGAGGGAGTAATTGGATCTGATTTCCTCGTGAATGACAGCTACATATCGTTCCATGACCTGGCCGCCGAAGATGGTATGACTTTTGTAAAGAGATGGAACAGTATATGTAAAAAATGAGGGATCAGCGGCCAACTCTTTTGAACCCTAAAATTTCATAAATTTCAATGCAATTTGCTGTAAAAAAGAAAGGAAGGATGAGAAGTTGAAAGCTGCACGAAAAACTCAAGAGATGCAAGCGTCAACTCCGGGAAAATTTGTCCCTTATATTTCTGCGTCACAGTCCTTACCGGAATTGACAGCTATTGCAATTATCTTTGGAATCATTTTGGCGATCGTTTTCGGAGCTGCCAATGCTTATCTCGGATTAAAAGTAGGGATGACTGTAAGTGCTTCCATACCGGCTGCGGTTATCTCCATGGCGATCTTACGCGGGCTTTTCCGTCGTAAATCGATTTTGGAAAATAATATTGTACAAACGATGACGACTGCCGGTGAGGCAGTAGCAGCAGGAGCGATCTTTACAATCCCTGCCCTGTTTTTGTGGGATTTGAAACCGAGCCAGGCACTCACTATCTTTATTGCGATCACTGGTGGAATTATGGGGACACTCATGATGATTCCACTCCGCCGCTTATTGATTGTAAATGAGCATGAAACGCTGCCATACCCTGAAGGAACGGCTTGTGCTGAGGTGTTAAAATCAGGGGAAACGGGTGGTAACAATGCTCGGATGATTTTTTCAGGATTTATTGTAGGTGGTTTGTTCAAAGGGCTTGGAGATGGATTCAAGCTGTTCAAAACCTCTGTGGAGGCCAAAGTCGCCGGCCTGAAGAATGCCATGATCGGAATGGATGTTATGCCAGCGATGCTTGGCGTTGGTTACATTATTGGTCCCCGTATTGCCGGGCAAATGATTGCGGGTGGATTGTTGGCTTCACTCGTATTTGTACCATTGATCAGTTTCTTTGGAGCAGGTAACACTGCAACCATCTTCCCCGCTAAAGATGTGATTGGTCACTTGGGAGCGGGAGAAATTTACGCCAACTATATCCGTTATATCGGTGCAGGAGCAGTAGCAACAGGTGGATTAATCACCTTGATTAAAACTCTTCCCATGTTATTTACTTCTTTGCGCGATACCTTGACAGGTTTAAAAAGAAAAGGCGCAGGCGTACAAACTTTGGAACGTACAGATCAGGATATTTCTGGCAAATGGTTAGTGTTTGGAATTCTGGCTGTGATTTTGGTCATTGCTTTTAGTCCGATGACCCATATTGGAATTGTCGGAGCTATTTCGATTGCTGTTTTTGGTTTCCTGTTTGTTGCGGTAGCTTCTCGTATTGTGGGAATTGTAGGAAGTTCTTCGCTTCCTGTATCTGGTATGACGATTGCTACATTGATTATCGTGACCGTTATCTATAAAGCATTGGGAATGACTGGAACACAGGGAATGGCCACAGCATTGATTACAGCAGCGATTGTATGTATGGCTTTGGCTATTGCCGGGGACATTTCCCAAGACTTGAAAACAGGATATTTAGTAGGTGCAACGCCATGGAAACAGCAAGTAGCCATGATGATCGGAGTTGTGGCGAGCGGCTTAACCATTGGTTTTGTCTTGGTATTGTTTGATCAGGCTTATAAACTGGGCAGTGATGCTTTGCCTGCACCGAAAGCCGTTTTGATGAAAATGATCGTGGAAGGACTTATGGCTGGTAATTTACCATGGGATCTTATTTTCATCGGTGCAGCATTGGCTATTACGATCGAATTTTTAGGTTTGAACTCGTTAACTGTGGCTGTCGGTTTCTACTTGCCACTGGCAACCAGTGTGCCAATTATGATCGGTGGTGCAATCCGCTGGTTGGTTGAGAAAATGGCGAAAGATGACAAGACCAGACAGATGCGTGAAGAAACAGGCACGTTGTTTGCTTCCGGTTTGATCGCTGGTGAAGCGTTGGTCAGTGTCATTGTCGCGCTTTTGATTGTACCGGGTATTGTGAATCCGGATGCTCCAACCAAAGTAGAGAGCATGTTGCTCCCATTTGCACTCTTTATGGGATTGGCTGCCCTCTTGTGGTGGGTTTCCGTTAAGTTTGCCAATAAAAAGCAGGAAGGATAAAAAGTCATGCCATTGACTTTTCGCCGGAAAAAAACACAAGAAAACTTAATGGAGAAAAGGCCCCTGCTAAAGTCGATGTATCAGTTGGAACCCATCGGGGAAGAGACTGAACTTTTGCAGGTCGTCATTCCACGCACAAGTTGGATCGAACGTTTTTCGATTCGTTATTTGAAGCAACCCACTCATATTCGGGTTCGTTTAGACCGGTTGGGCAGTTTTGTGATTGCTCATTGTGATGGAAAACATCGTGTGAAAGATATAGAAGAAAAGATATCCAGCCAGTTTGGCGAGGAAGCGGAACCTGTACTGCCACGACTGGTTCAGTTTCTTCGCATCATAGAGGCAAATGGTTGGATCACATGGAAAGTTGCTGATCAATAGGTCAGCAACTTTTTTTATTGGATTTGAGCGTGCATGAAGATAGGAAAAACAGCACAAGATAATTTTGAATCGGGCCGACTGGGAGTGAAGCGAATGGAGCTAAAAGAATGGATCAGATGGGCGATTGTTGGTTTTGATGTGCTGTTTATTGTTTTTCTGTTTGTGATGGGTACATATCGGCGAATAACTGTATCAGAAGAAGAGCAAGTGGTTCGGAAAAAGTTAAAGCAATGGTTGCAGGCATTGAAAAAAGAGAGTGGTTTGGAGAGATCCTAACCCACTCTCTTTTTTATGTGGATTCCGTTATGGAATGGCTTTGTGACTGCTTTTCATTATGGAAGAAGGCATCATAGATTTTCTTGGTCATTTTGGAATAAAGGCCAGGAGCCAACCTTTTGGCAAGCATCATCCAATACATGCCGGATGGGATGATTTTGATCCGCGGTCGTTTGATCAGTTTCACGGTTTCCCGAGCAACGGTGTCAGCATCTATCAGTTGTCGAGCGATGAGGGGAGGGAAAAGAGTGGTAGCTTCTTTCCCCTTGAAAAAAGGAGTTTGTACAGGTCCTGGACACAAAACTCCCACTTGAATTTGTGGAGAAAATTCAAGCTGAAGGGACTCAGAAAATCCGATCAATGCAAATTTGGAAGCGGAGTATCCAGTTAAATTGGGTACTCCAGTGAGTCCGGCAATCGAGGCGATGTTAATGATTTTACCGTTCCCGCGCTGTAACATGGATGGCAAGACTGCTTGGACCAGACGGATGGCACCGAGATAGTTGGTTTCCATCATACCCCTGAAGTCGTCGGGCGAAGTGTCCAAGACTCCTCCAAAGGTTCCATATCCGGCATTATTGATCAGCACATCGATTTGTCCATATTTCGAGAGAATTTGAGTGATCATGGATTGGATTTGTTGGGAATTGGTGACATCACAGGCGAAATAATCGCATTGAACGATTTCTTTTTGTAGCGATTTCAGTTTCGATTGATTGCGGGCGATCAGGATCGGAAAATATTGGTTGGTTTGTACCAGGTGATGAGCGATTCGTTCACCAATCCCACTGGAGGCTCCTGTTAAGAGAACAATTTGCTTTTGCATCGTTTTCCCTCTTTATGACATGGGTACTTGTGGCAGGATGCGTCCTTCAATTCGTTCAAATATATCTTCAAGATTACGACCTGTAATGGTCAGCCCGTGATTTTTGAGACCGACAACGGCACGGGAAGGATCTTCTGCCTTGCGAATCTGCTCGGCAACAGCTTCTGCCAATTGAACGGTTCCACAAGGATAGTTAATTTCTGTCGATGGGACACCATCCATCCAGGCATGGATGTGTACAATAGCTCCTACCTCTGGATGTTCGTTGTAGATCATCCAGTGCTCAATGGCATCGACAGAGGCTCTGCGTGGACTGACATGGGGTGGTATACTGATTTCCATTGCCAGGTCTTTTTCGTTAAATCCCCTGATATACAAAATATCTCGTCCAATTTCTTTTAAAGAAGACTTGTTTACACCGCTTGCACTCATCCAAAAATGGTTTCCTTCTTTTCGGGCACTTAGGTTGCCATAGCTCAGTCCGCCAATACCATAAAGCCGCTTGATATGACGAAGTTCTTTGGGAGAAAGAAGTTGGTCAATGGGAAAAGGAGTGGGAAGCAAATTCATCTGATCCAGCATTTTGCCTGCATTATGCAAGCTTTGGGTGATATGGTCTCCACTCCACAAGTCCTGAGGCAAATCAGCAATAAACTTATTATCGATCACCAATTGAGCTGTAGCCAAAGGTTCGATCCGGGAAAATACTTCATCAAAATAATTGGGATCTGCCTCATTGCTCGAAGTAGGATAACAGCCTTGCTCCAATGTAATGAAATAAGTGTGATGAGGCACTGATGAGCGGTCTATATAAATCATCATATTCCCTAGTGAACGAACTAGAATGGGATAAGCCGTATACAGGATGTTATCAGTAGTGAGATTGCTTTCTGCTATGGTGAGTACAAACGTTCCTTTTCCGTTTCTTCGAAAATATTGTGGCTGCTGGGGATCCACAAAGTTAAAAACCAACTGAATATCCGATTTGGGTTCAGCTTCAAATCGGTATCCATTTTCCTCCATTTTGTTTCTCATCCCAGAAGCGAAACGTTCCAACAAGGGTGTCTGGGTCCAATTACCGATCATCGTAAATGTTCGCATGGTTGATTCCTCCATTCCTCATCTTATCCGTTATTTTTTACCAAAAAAATAAAATTTATGATGTGGAATGAAGGAATAATATATGAGCCAATCCTGAAGATATGGATACATTTCTTCCGTTGTTCAGGAATTGGGTCAATAACTGAAAATGATTATGAGCATACTATCAACAAGCTTGATTCAAAGGAGACGAGATTCATGAACCAACAACAAAATGAACAAACCCCGGCAGTCGAAGAAGCGAAGAAAAAAAATGTGATGCAATCACTTCAACAACTTGGACAAACCAATGTCCCAACATTGGAATCGAATATTTTTTGCTTGCCTGTCATTGGACAGGTTGAAGGTCATCTGGTGATGCCACCGCAAAACAAAACCACCAAGTATGAGCACGTGATCCCACAGATTGTAGCAGCTGAACAAAATCCGAACATCGAAGGGGTAGTGATTATTCTCAATACAGTCGGTGGAGATGTCGAAGCGGGTCTGGCGATTGCAGAAATGATTGCAACGATGAGTAAACCAACCGTTTCCATTGTTTTGGGAGGAGGGCATAGCATTGGTGTACCGATTGCCGTAGCTGCTGATATTTCATTCATAGCTGAAACGGCAACCATGACCATCCATCCCATTCGTTTAAACGGACTGGTGATCGGTGTGCCTCAGACCTTTGAATATCTGGAGAAGATGCAGGATCGGGTCATTCGTTTTATTTCCAAGCATTCCAAAGTAACCGAAGAAAAACTGCGTGAGCTGATGTTTCGCACAGGTGAGTTGGCAAGGGATATTGGAACCAACGTAGTAGGAAGGGATGCCGTGAAGATCGGTTTAATTGATCGGGTGGGTGGAATTTCGGATGCATTAACGGAGTTAAATCGCTTGATTAATACGAAAAAAGGGGAGCTGTTGCAATGATCCATTACTCACCGTTGCCTGCCGAACTCATTTTTCAGGATCCTTATGCACTTTCATCTGTCCACCAGGAAATTGTCGTTGATGGGGTACAGATGTTAGTGCACATTGATCAGACTGGATCAGCCAAAATTGTCAGACTCTTAAGCGGTAATCCGCAACATTATTTGGATCCCAGATTTCAGCCTGGAAACTCAATCCAATGGATTCCAAAAATTTAGAAGGGTTTTGTCTAATGGCGAGCATATCCGTGCTATAATGAAAGGTATGGATTGGTAAAAAGAGAAGGTGGTAGAATGCCTAGAAAGAAAAAACAGCCAGCTCGCCAGGAAAAAATCAAAAAAGAAATTTTATTTGAGATTTATGGCTTGATTTTATTGGCCCTATCTTTCATTGCCCTGGCAAGTTATGGAGCGATTGGGCGTAATTTGACCTATTTATCCCGATTTATTGTTGGTTCATGGGATTTTATTATTCCTTTATGTGCAATGGCCGTGGCCATTTTTGTTATGATCAGACGAAAGTGGCCGACAGGTTGGTCACCACGACTAACAGGTGTATTAAATATTTTGATCGCCATGCTGGTCCTCAATCACTATTTCACCATTAAGAAGCTGGAAGCAAACGGACTGACACGTACGGATTCGGTTTTTGCCGTCGTGGATACAACATGGGAGATCTTGTTGAAAGAGCGAACGACAGAAGCCGCACAGGATGTCGGGGGAGGCATGATTGGTGCAATCATTTATGATTTGGCCCACTTTTTGTTTGATGATGTAGGTACCATGATTGTCATTCTTGTGTTGGTTTTAACAGGAATTTTGCTGATTACTGGATTTTCATATGTCTGGCTATTTCAAAGAATGAAGAAATGGTTAAATATGCAAAAGAAAAGTGCGAAGAATTGGATGGCAACTTTGTTACAAAAAAAATACCTGGGAATCTCATCGAAATCGCCCAAAAAAGCGTTACACAAGAAGAAACCGGTACCTTTTCCTGATCTGAAAGACAATGTATTGGAAGATGATCCTCCAACCATTTCTGACTTTCAAGATGAGTTTCTCCCTGAAAATAAAGAGGTCTCTCAACCTGAACAACTTTCTTTGCCTTTGGATCCTCAGCCGGTTTCGGCTAAAAATCCATCCGTAATGGAAGAGAAGAAAGAAGAAAAAGTTGAAGTAGAGGCTCAAACCGAAATGGATATGAAAAATTACCGATTGCCGTCCTATTCACTTTTGCAGAAAATGAAAAAAGGTAACAGTGGCGATCGGCAGGATCTAAGCGCGAATGCCCAACTGCTGGAAAATACATTGGCCAGCTTTGGAGTAGAAGCCAAAGTGATACATATTCATCGTGGACCTACCGTTACACGATATGAAATTCAGCCGCAAGTGGGAGTGAAAGTGAGCAGAATTGTCAATTTGTCTGACGATCTTGCTTTGGCATTGGCGGCTAAAGATATCCGGATTGAAGCACCCATACCTGGAAAATCGGCGATCGGGATTGAAGTTCCCAATCCCGAAATTGCTGTCGTCGGGTTAAGAGATGTATTGGAAAGCGCACAGTTTGACAAATGGCCACAATTAAGTATTTCAATCGGGAAAGATATAACCGGAAAACCGGTCATTGGGAATTTGGCCAAAATGCCACATTTGCTTGTTGCTGGTGCAACGGGCTCCGGTAAGAGTGTATGTATCAATGGCATTATTTTGAGTTTATTGTATAAGGCGAAGCCGAATGAAGTGAAATTAATGATGATTGATCCCAAAATGGTGGAGCTCAATATATATAATGGAATTCCTCACTTGCTGGCTCCTGTGGTCACTGATTCGCGAAAAGCGGCGATTGCTTTGAAAAAGGTCGTAACAGAAATGGAACGGCGCTACGAACTTTTTGCAAAGAGTGGAGCACGTGAGATCGAACGTTATAATCAGCTCATGGAAGATCCCAAAGACAGACTGCCTTATATTGTGGTTATTATTGATGAGTTGGCTGATTTAATGATGGTGGCACCTGCTGATGTTGAAGATGCCATTTGTCGCCTGGCACAGATGGCACGGGCAGCCGGGATTCACCTCATTATTGCTACCCAGCGGCCTTCCGTTGATGTGATTACCGGTATTATCAAAGCAAACATTCCGTCACGGATTGCTTTTGCTGTTTCTTCTCAAGCAGATTCCCGTACGATTTTGGATATGGGAGGAGCGGAAAAGCTGCTTGGTCGAGGAGACATGCTTTATTTGCCAACAGGGGCATCCAAGCCGATTCGTGTGCAAGGTGCTTATGTATCCGATGAAGAAGTTGAAAGTGTGGTCCAATTTGTCAAAGATCAGCAAGATCCGGTTTATGATGAGAAAATGATCCCCAGTAGTGAAGCCCAGCCTGTTCAGGAAGTGACAGATGAATTGTATCCACAAGCCGTTCAGGTGGTTGTGGAAGCAAAGATGGCTTCTGTATCTCTATTACAGCGCCGTTTGAGAATCGGCTATGCTCGGGCGGCCCGTTTGATTGATATGATGGAAAGTAATGGAATTGTGGGGCCGTATGAGGGAAGCAAACCGCGAGAAGTGTTCATGAAAAAGGAACAATTACATGAAAATAAGTAGTAGCGGAATTTAAAACAGCATGGTATAAATTAAAGGAGAAAATTTTTATCAAACAAATTTTTACTCATTGTGTGTATAATATTATTCAGGCTCCAGCGGCATGCATGTGTACATAGTGTGTACTTTCAAAGGCATGCTAAAAACAAACACAATGACTAAGGAGGATGGACAGATGAAAAAGAGAGCATGGCTTTCACTCTTGCTCAGTTCTGTTCTGGTTTTGGCTGTTGGATGTTCAGGCCAGAAAGGAGCAGAGGGTGGCGGTGACAAAGCTGCTGGCTTCAAATTGGGACTGGTTACTGATACGGGAGGTTTGAACGATCAGTCATTTAACCAAATTTCCTGGGAAGGTGCCAAAAGAGCACAAAAAGAGTTGGGCGTTGACATTCAACCTCTCGAATCCAAACGGGATGATGACTACATTCCAAACTTGACCAAATTTGCCCGTGAAAAGCGGGACATCATTTGGGCTACTGGATTTAAATTTGAAAAAGTAATTCCTGAAGTTGCTGAACAATTCCCGAATGTTCATTTTGGCATTGTAGACAGTAATTTGGGTGGTAAAATTCCTAAAAACGTTGTAGCTGTTACATTTAAGGAGCATGAAGGTTCTTTCCTGGCTGGGGTTGCAGCTGCCTTGACAACAAAAACCAATAAAATTGGCTTTATTGGTGGAATTAGCTCGCCTTTGATTAAAAAGTTTGAATCCGGTTTCAGAGCAGGTGTAAAGGCTGCAAATCCAAAAGCACAAGTAACCGTTGCTTATGCGGAAAGCTTTAATGATGTAACTAAAGGACGTTCTTTGGCAAAAAATATGTACAACAGTGGCATCGATGTCATTTACCATGCAGCTGGTGGCGTAGGTAAAGGTTTGTTTGATGAAGTAAAAACACGTGATAAAGGTAAATACTGGGCGATTGGTGTGGATATGGATCAATCCGGTCTGGCGCCTGACCATACTTTGACTTCGATGGTAAAACGTGTAGACACAGCGATTTTCAACATTACCAAAGACCTGAAAGAGAAAAAGTTGGAAACAGGTAAGGAAGTCCAACTTGGTTTTAAAGAAAATGCGCTTGATCTGGCAAAAAGCCAACATCTGAAACCCGATGTCATGAAAAAAATCGAAGAGTATAAACAAAAAATCATTAACGGCGAAATTAAGGTACCAAAAACAGAAGCAGAGTTAGCTTCCTTTAAATAATAAAGAAAAAAGAATAAAGGCTAGCCTCGTTGCTAGCCTTTTTTTCGCTCACTTGTTTGGAGGTGAATAGAGTGAATGCGGTTGAAATGATTGGGATTACCAAGCGTTTTCCCGGTATTGTAGCCAATGATAATATCCATCTCACCGTAAAGAAAGGTGAAATCCATGCTTTACTGGGGGAGAATGGAGCTGGAAAATCCACGTTAATGAATATCCTGTTTGGTTTATACCAGCCTGATGAAGGCGAGATTCGCATCCATGAAAAAAAGGTCACCATCACAGGGCCAACAATGGCTAACAAGCTGGGAATCGGCATGGTTCATCAGCATTTTATGTTGGTACAACCCTTTACGGTTACCGAGAATATTATCTTGGGTGATGAACGTACTTCTAGCGGATTTATCGATTATAAGAAAGCGGAACAGGAAATCCAAAAACTGTCCGATCAATATGGATTAAAAGTCAACCCTCGTGCCAAAATCGCAGATATCTCTGTTGGTATGCAGCAGAGAGTGGAAATCCTGAAAACCTTGTACCGTGGGGCTGAGATCATCATTTTTGATGAGCCAACCGCTGTTTTGACACCACAGGAAATTGATGAACTGATGGCGATCATGCGCAATTTAGTGAAAGAAGGAAAAACGATTATTTTTATTACACATAAGTTAAAAGAAATTATGAGTGTGTGTGATCGTGTCACCATTATTCGGCGTGGAAAAGTGATTGATACTGTCAATGTGGCGGATACGAACGAAAACCAATTGGCAGCACTAATGGTGGGGCGTGAAGTATCTTTTGAAGTTATCAAAGAGGAAGCGAAACCCACCAGAACCGTACTGGAAGTGAAAAATCTGGTCGTCGAAGATCAGCGTGGTGTTCCAGTCGTCAATGGATTGGATCTGGAGGTTCGAGCAGGTGAGATCGTAGGGATTGCTGGTGTAGATGGTAATGGACAATCTGAGCTGATCGAAGCCATTACAGGTCTGATGCCGATCAAACAAGGAAAGATTTCACTTAATGGAAAGAATGTTGCTCATCTAAAGGCGGATAAAGGTACCAGAGCACGGAGAATTACGGAAGCAGGGGTAGGACATATTCCTGAAGATCGGCATAAACGTGGGCTTGTGCTTGATTTTGGCATTAATGAAAATATGGTTTTGCAGAACTACTATCAATCGCCATTCTCTAAAGGTTGGACGATTCAGTATGATGAAGTGAACAAATATGCCAATCGTCTGATTGAAGAATTCGATGTTCGAACACCAAGTCATGAAACATTGGCTCGGTCCTTATCAGGAGGAAACCAGCAAAAAGCGATCATTGCCCGGGAAATCGACCGGAATCCGGACTTGCTGATTGCGGCTCAACCAACACGGGGCTTGGACGTTGGAGCCATTGAATTTATTCATCGACGGATTGTTGAGCACAGAGACAAAGGAAAAGCGGTTTTATTGGTTTCCTTTGAATTAGACGAAATCTTGAAATTAAGTGATCGGATTGCTGTCATTTACGAAGGAAAAATCATTGGATGGGTTGATCCAAAAACAACCACCGAAGAAGAGTTAGGGCTATTGATGGCTGGTCGAGCAAAGAAGGAGGGGCAATAAGTTGTCTCAGTTAAATAAGCAATCAACTATCGTTACTGCATTGATTTCGATTTTTTTGGGAATTGTTGTAGGAGCCATTGCCATGCAATTGGCTGGTTATAATGCCATTACAGCTTATCAAGCACTCTTCCAGGGCTCTTTGTTTCAAGCATTTGATTTGGGGGAAACGATTCGAACAACGACTCCGTTGATTTTGGCGGGATTATCGGTAGCCATTGCTTTTCGAACAGGACTGTTTAACATTGGTGTAGAAGGTCAAATGATCATAGCACAATTGTCTGCACTCATTGTTGGAATCAAGTTAAACCTGCCACCTGGTTTACATGCGATTGTGGCTGTACTGGTAGGAGGAATCGCTGGAGCATTGTGGGCCTTTCTGCCTGGATTTTTAAAAGCAGTACGCGGTGTGCATGAAGTGATCATTTGTATT
The DNA here is from genome assembly GCF_900114055.1 of Thermoflavimicrobium dichotomicum. Lineage (GTDB taxonomy): Bacteria > Bacillota > Bacilli > Thermoactinomycetales > Thermoactinomycetaceae > Thermoflavimicrobium > Thermoflavimicrobium dichotomicum. The sequence goes on from NZ_FORR01000006.1 coordinate 92,461, forward strand.
ATGATGAACTTTATTGCTCTGTACTTATCCAATGTGTTAATTCGTAACTGGTTAACTGAAAGTGGAGCTGATTCTACACCGAAAATTTCACCCAATGCTTCATTGCGGGTTGACTTTTTATCCGAAATGTTTGATCATTCCCGTATTCACTTGGGGATCGTTATCGCATTGTTAATGGCCTTTGTCATGTACTATTTGCTGTGGAGAACGAAGTTGGGATACGAATTGCGGGCAGTTGGTTACAATCCATATGCTGCAGAATATGCTGGCATGAATGTAAAGAGAAACATTATCGTTTCCATGTTAATCAGTGGTTTCTTCGCTGGTTTGGCTGGAGCTGGTGAAGTACTTGGGACGCATGGATATATAGCGATTCAATCCGCATTTACGGGAATCGGATTTGACGGAATTGCTGTAGCTCTTTTAGGTGCAAATACGCCGATTGGTGTCATTTTCTCCGCATTATTGTTTGGTGTTTTAACCTACGGATCACAAAATATGGAACATATGGCACAAGTTCCTCCTGAATTAATTCGTGTCGTTGTTGCTGCCATTATTTTCTTTGTGGCAGCCAATATATCTGGTAAATTGTTAGATGTTGTGAAGACAAAGAGGAGGGCAAAAGAATCGTGATTGATATTTTAACCAATATATTGCAAACGACGGTTCTTTATGCTACACCATTGATTTTGGCTGCAATGGGCGGGTTATTTTCAGAACGGTCTGGTGTAGTCAATATTGGACTGGAAGGATTAATGACCATTGGGGCATTTACCGCAGCCGTTACAACCATCAATACGGGAAGTCCCTGGATCGGGGTTCTCGCTGCCATATTGGCAGGAATTGTTCTGGCATTGCCTCATGCGATTGCTTCCATTACGTTTAAGGCAGATCAGGTGGTTAGTGGTGTAGCGATCAACTTTTTAGCTTTAGGTTTGTCAGTCTACCTGGTCAAATATTTATATAACTCAGGGCAAACACCAACCGTTCAAAAAAAGATTGAAGCATTATCAATTCCTGGTTTGAGTGAAATTCCGGTATTAGGGCCATCATTATTCAAAGCGACTGCTTTTACCTATATTGCCATAGCTATTGTGATCATCAGTTATATCATTTTATATAAAACAACGTTTGGCATGCGGCTTCGTGCAGTTGGAGAACATCCACATGCAGCAGAAACAGCTGGAGTAAGCGTTATTCAATTGCGTTATATAGCGGTTCTCATCAGTGGAGCATTGGCAGCCATTGGTGGTGCTTGTTTGTCTATTTCGATCGGTAGTGAATTTAACCAGGGAACAGTAGCTGGACAAGGGTTTATTGCTTTGGCTGCTTTAATCTTTGGTAAATGGAAACCATTTGGCACATTGGGAGCTGCCACCTTCTTTGGTTTTGCGGTTGCCCTGTCTCTCATGGGACAATTGATTGGTTTGGTCAAGTATGTACCCAGTGAAGTGTTGAGTATGGCCCCTTATATATTAACGATTCTGGCACTGGCTGGATTTGTGGGACGTGCAGTCTCTCCCGCTGCTCTTGGCAAACCTTATGAAAAAGGTAGCCGTTAAAATAAAAAACCTTAGCTATAACAGCTAAGGTTTTTTATTCAAGCATAATTAATAGATAATTCTGTAAAAAATAAATATCCGTGCTTCGAGTGAGCTAGATTTTTAAAAAACTTTTTGGATATACTAAAAAAGGCGTTACAAATCATTTCCAACGGGTGCGGATTGATCTATAATGGAAAATATATCTATGCCTTGAAGGAGAGGTGCCAACGTGACATACTCCCAATTTGAAACGATTTCAATGGGTAATATACGCATTCATGTGTATGCAAGCAAAAAATTTAAAACAACGACCTTATCCGTAATGCTGCAACAACAATTATCCCCAGATACAGTAACAAAAACAGCATTGCTGCCCAATGTGCTGCAACGTGGAACTGCTTCATATCCTTCAACATTGGAACTGAAAAGGAAACTGGCTGATTTATATGGAGCGATACTTTTTGGGGATGTATATAAACGTGGCGAAAGACATATCATGCAATTTGGTTTGGAAATTGCCAATGAACAGTATTTGCAAGAAAAAGACTCCCTACTTTATGCTGGCTTGTCGTTTTTATGTGAAGTCCTTACGAAACCGGCAACAGAAAATGGAGTCTTTGTTGATGCCTATGTCCAGCAGGAGAAAGCCATCCTCAAACAAAAGATTGAGAGTCTGCAGGATGACAAGATTCGCTATGCTGCCCAGCGCAGTATAGAGGAAATGTGCAAGAATGAACCGTATGCGTTATTTAATCATGGGCGCTTGGAAGACTTGCCAGGGATCAATCCACAAAATCTATATACATATTATCAAGAGGTACTCAAGACATGTCCGATGGATGTATACATTGTAGGAAATGTATCCGCTGATGAAATTGTACAAATGCTCAGCCAACTGTTACCAACTGAGCTGGTTTCTGCCGAGAGAGAGTCGGTTCACGTTTCTGACGTTGTTCATCAGGTCCGTGAAGTCAAGGTAGTGGTCGATCGATTGGATGTCAAACAGGGAAAATTAAACATGGGGTGTCGCACGCAAATCTCAGTGAAAGATCCTGAATATCCGGCTTTACTGATGTATAACGGAATTTTGGGAGGCTTCCCTCATTCGAAATTATTCATCAACGTGCGCGAGAAAGCGAGCCTGGCTTATTATGCTTCTTCAAGCGTAGAGAGCCATAAGGGATTACTTACCATTCAATCGGGGATTGAAATTGAAAATTATGAAAAAGCGGTGGATATTATCAAGCAACAGCTGGAAGCGATGCGAGCAGGACAAATCAGCGAAAATGAAATTCGCCAGACAAAAGCGACCATTTCTAACCAATTCAGGGAGCAACAGGATCGTCCCTATGATTTGATTAACTTCCATTTCCACTCCATTTTAAGCGGAGTTGAACGCACACTCCCGGATTTGCTGCAACAAATTGAACAGGTGCAAAAAGAAGATATTCTAAAAGTAGCTGAAAAGGTGCAATTGGATACGATTTATTTCCTGCGAGATCAAGGGGGAAACCCAGATGCAAAAAATTGAACATCAACAAGTTCAAGAAAGATTGTATTATGAGAAACTACCCAATGGATTAGAAGTTTATATTCTGCCGAAAGAAGGATTTGCCAAAACGTATGCCACTTTCACCACCAAATATGGCTCGATTGACAACACCTTTCAGGTTAAAGGAAAAGAGAAAGTAACCGTACCTGATGGGATTGCCCATTTTTTGGAGCACAAGATGTTTGAACAGGAATCAGGAGAAGACGTATTTCAGCAGTTTTCCAGACAGGGAGCATCAGCAAACGCTTTTACAAGCTTCACCAGAACGGCTTATCTCTTCTCCTGTACCAGTCATGTGGAAGAAAACTTGACCACTTTGCTTGATTTCGTACAGAGCCCTTATTTTACTGATGAAAATGTTGAGAAAGAAAAGGGAATTATAGGACAGGAGATTCGGATGTATGACGATAATCCGGATTGGCGCGTTTATTTCGGCTTAATCGAAGCAATGTATCAAAAACATCCAGTTAAAATAGACATAGCTGGAACCGTTGAATCCATCTCGAAAATTACCAAAGAAATGCTGTATACTTGCTACCATACTTTTTATCATCCAAGCAATATGCTGTTGTTTGTGGTTGGATCAGTAGACCCGGAAAAGATTATGGCCTTGGTAAAGGAAAATCAGGCAGCCAAATCTTTCGAACCGCAGGCGGAAATTCTTCGATTTTTTGAGGAAGAACCCGAAGAGGTTGTAGAAAAGCAAAAAGAAATGAAACTGAGTGTGGGGATTTCCAAATGTATGTTTGGTTTTAAAGAAAGCCGGCAATACCTCGGTAAAACAGGAGACAGCATGCTCAAACAGGAATTGGCGACGAAAATTTGTCTGGAAGCACTGATTGGTTCAGGATCCGAACTCTATCAATCCTTATACAATGAAGGACTGATTGATGAACATTTTGGGTTTGACTATTCTTTGGAACAGGGATATGGTCATTCGATGATTGGCGGAGACACGCCCGATCCAGACCGCCTGCTGTCCCGCATTCAAACGGAATTACCAAAGCTCATCGAAAAAGGGATTTCGGCCGAGGATTTTGAGCGTATTCGCAAAAAACGGATAGGTTCCGCTCTTCGTTCTCTCAATTACCCTGAATGGATTGCCAACCAATTTACTGGATACCGCTTTAATGGAATTGACTTATTCCAAATGATTCCGGCGTTGGAACAGCTCACGGTCGACGAAGTGAATCAACGAATGAGAGAACATATGAATTGGGATCGTTTTGCCATTTCTTTGGTTAAACCATTGACATAAGGAAGTAAGAAGCGTATCTTCAGTGCTTGGGAAGATACGCTTTTTTTTGGAGGGAAAAGAATGAAGCCACTGGCTGGGCACACAGCATGGATTACAGGAGCAAGTGGTGGAATCGGAGGAAGCATTGCCATTACACTTGCCGAAGCAGGGGCAAATATTGCAGTTGGTTATTTTAAAGGGAAACAGCAAGCCGAAAAGATCGTACAGGATTGTCAAAAAAGAGGAATCCATGCTTTTGCTGTAAAGATCGATGTGACGGATTTCTCTTCGATGCATGAAGCTTATCAACAAATTCGCTATGCAATGGGTGCTCCCACTTTGCTCATTCATAGTGCGGGTATATCACAAGTTGGATTATTTCAAGATGTGACAGAGAAACAATATGAAAAAGTCATGGATACCCATGTGCGAGGAGCTTTTCATTTGATTCAGTTAGGATTGCCCTATTTGTTACAGCAAAAAAATGGACGCATCATTCTACTGTCATCGATATGGGGTGAAACCGGCGGTGCCGGTGAAGTGTTGTATTCTGCAGCCAAAGGTGCCATTAATGGTATGACCAAGGCTTTAGCCAAAGAACTGGCCCCATCAGGGATTACTGTCAATGCGGTAGCTCCTGGGGCGATTCAAACACCCATGTTGGAGAAGCAATTAACCCCTGGTGAGCAAGAAGAGCTGGCTGAAGAAATTCCGATGGGAAGATTGGGAATGCCTGAAGAAGTAGGGTCATTGGTTCGATATCTTTGTCTTCCTGAAGCCTCTTACATTACCGGGCAAATTATTCATATTAATGGTGGCTGGTATACATAGGAATTTCCTTGCGTACAGGCGGTTTGGTGATGGAGTCTTCCGCATAAAAAAAAGGTGTATTGGTCATATTACACGTAGAATGATTTAAGTCAACAAAGGAGGCTCCTGATTATGTCCGTTTTAGAAAACTTCCAGGAATGGAAGAACTTTTTGTCTTCACGTGTAAATCAAGCACAGAATATGGGGATGGATCAGCAAACCATCAGTAATTTGGCTTATGAATTGGGAGATTATCTGGCTAAGGGTGTCGATCCAAAAAATGAACAGGAACGTTTATTAAAGGATCTTTGGGATGTCGCCGATGAGCAGGAACAAAAAACCATTGCGGGATTAATGGTGAAATTAGTTAGTGACGGAAACAGATAGGATATAGACAAACGCCCAAATGGAATATGGGCGTTTTGTCTTTTAAAAATAAATGGTACTTTTATGGAAAGACTTCGCACATTTTTAAACATATGGTATACTTAAGAACATAAATTAGGGCAAAATGGGGAGGAGTGTGCTCATTGAATCATGATGAATGGTATCTGGAATATGAGATTCACAAGAATCGTCCAGGATTATTGGGAGATATAGCTTCCTTATTGGGAATGCTTTCAATAAATATAGTGACCATTAATGGGGTAGAAAATCAGCGCCGTGGCATGTTATTAAGGACGAATGACCATAAAAAAATTGAAGTGTTAAGGCAAATATTGCATCAAGTGGATAACATCACAATTACTGCCTTACGTCCTCCAAAATTAGTGGATCGAATGGCTGTACGGCATGGCAGATATTTGGATCGTTGTTTGGAAGATAAGAGAACATTTCGTTTTACGCGGGATGAATTGGGTTTACTGGTTGATTTTATGGCGGAGCTATTAAAAAGGGAAGGGCACCAACTCATCGGCGTACGAGGAATGCCTAGAGTTGGCAAATCGGAATCGATTGTGGCTTCCAGTGTCTGTGCAAATAAAAAATGGATCTTTGTATCTTCAACGTTACTGAAGCAAACGATCCGAAGTCAGTTGGCACATGACGAACTGTCTGAACATCATGTGTATATCATTGATGGGATCGTATCAACCATGCGTTCAACGGAACAACATGATATGCTGATTCGCGAAATTTTTAGAATGAATGCGAGCAAAGTCATTGAGCATCCCGATATTTTTGTACAGAATACGGAATTTACGCTGAATGATTTTGATTACATCATTGAACTGAGAAATGATCCCGATGAGCAAATTACCTATGAAGTTGTGGAACGAGGAACGGAATTTTTTTGAAGATAGACAAAAATGATTCAGGAGGGGCAATCATGTTATCTGTTGGTCAGCAACTCAAACAAGCTCGTAAGCAGTTAGGCTATAGCCTGGAGGAAATGGAGAGAAGAACAAAAATTCATATCAGCTATTTACGGGCTCTGGAAAGTGATCATTTTGAGTCTTTGTCCAATCCGGTCTATGTTCGTGCCTATATTCGAGCATATGCAAAAGAATTGGGGCTGCCCGCACAACCCCTTATTGATCAATATGAAAGTATGTCGAAAAATGCTGTCACTCCACAAGGAGCTACGAATCCGCAAATTCGTTCATCACGAACGGATCATAACCAACAATTTGCGCGTAATGAAAGAGAAAAAACGACCAAATTCAATCCGATTTCCTCCCCTTCCAATCCTGATAAACAGGCACTGGATATGAACACGATTTATATGAGCAGTCCTCATCTTAATCGAAAGTTTTTACCGCGGAAAGTGGCAATGAAGGCCAAAGAATCGACTTCATTATCAAGGGATAAGGGCAAGAAGAAGGGGAGGTCATTCACACTGATCGCAGTGATTGGTGCTTTATTGTTAATTGGTGGAGGAGGTTACTACTATTATAGCAGTTTATCTGATGAAAAACCAAAATATCAAGCATCTTTGGATTCTACGCCCAATAACCCTCAAGTCAAGAACAAGATGACCCCTCTGCTTGAACCGGGTGAAGCCAATGATTTATTGGGACAAATGTTTTATATTACAAATGTGGACAGGCTGGAAGTGAAGTTTTTGGGAAAAAATGAGCCAACAAAGTTTCGATATGGTGCATCAAAAGATAATTATAAAGAAGGCATTTTAAAACCTGGAGAAGTTTTTAAAATGGACACAAGTGGAAAAAGCATGGTTTGGTTCTGGCTGGAGGTTCCGTCCAATTTTGAAGTTACCATCAATGATCAACTTTTGGATACTTCTGCTCAAGATCTTGCAAAAAGTTATCGTGTGCAAATCAAAAAATAATCTTTATAATATGTTTGTAGACAAAGGAGGTGATCATATTTGTCTGTAGAAATTGGTAAACAATTAAAACAGGCACGCCAAGCACTTGGAATGAGTATAGAAGAGATTGCAGAGAAGATTCATATTGATATAAAATATGTAGAGGCCATAGAGCGAGGGCGATTTGACCTGTTTCCGAATCCGACCTATTTGCGTTCTTACATACGGATCTATGCGAAACATGTGGGGTTAAATCCACAACTGCTACTAAAAAATGCAGGCTTGTCTTTTACAGGTGACCATACTCATTCAACTCAACGGGTCCAAACCAGAGCTTATCGCACGTTAAATCACACAAATTCGTATTTGGGAAACCAAAAGCCCTATCAGGAAACTGGTTCCTATCGCTTGCAAGAAACCAAGCGTTATCAAATGAATCCGATTCCACAGCAAGAAGAGCAAAGAGAGGTAACGCGTTCAAATAGATCCTTATCTGTTAGCCGTGATCATGATCTATTGGTAGAAACCCGACCATATCGAGGGAGAAGGAATGTTTCTCCATCAGATAGCGAATTGATTGATCCATCGGTTCATATGTCTGAACAAAAACAGAAATTGTCTCGCACGGAGAAATTAAGCAGAACAGGACGGAGAAGTAAAGTAAAACAAAAGAAAAAAGCTTCCCAGCCTGTTTTTACAGGAATTTTGATAGCGAGTACTGTGTTGTGGGTCATTGCCGCATTGGGTTTGGTTTATCTAAAAGTAAATAGTTAGTAAAGCTCTCAAACTTGTGAGAGCTTTTTTGACACATGAGTCTTCCCCGTGATATGCTGATAGCGAAATAATTTGAAATAAAAATTTTTTGGAATGAGTTATCGAATGTTTCCGTTTTAGGGATAGCGGACATTCAACAACCTTTAAGGAGGTGGCTGGGGTGTCTGTTGAAATAGGTTCGTTTTTACGTCAAACTCGAGAACAAATCGGGCTATCTCTTGATGAGGTTCAGGAAAAAACCAAAATTCAGAAATCATTTTTGATTGCTATAGAAAACGGAGAATTTCATAAGTTACCGAGTCCATTTTATGTTCGTACATATCTTCGCTCATATGCCAATTGTTTAAGGATCGAACCTCAGCACATATTACGTCAATATCGTAAACAGGAGCAAGAAGAGAGATTCTTGAATAAAGGAATACACGGCAGTAATCGTTTAATGCAAAGTACAGCAAGGCATATTCCTGTTAATCAAGGATCCTTTTCAGATACTGGAAGTACCCGAACACAAAGTCATGCAGGAATGAACAAAACCAGACGAATCAGCAGGCAAACGGCGTTGACAGTGGCATCCGGACAAAATCAGTATAAGCCAAAGAGGGCAAATCGTTTCGCAACCCAGCAGTTTAATCCGAGCCTGATTGAACAATCCATCCAGGAACAGGCAATAGCCAAAGAACTGACGGCTCCAGGGTTTGAAAGACGAAAAGAGAATAGTATACCTCCTTCGCCGATTCAGAAGAAAAATGAAAATATAAATCAAACCAGTGTATTTACAAGGGAAAAAACAAGAATGTCTCTACGTCCCCAAAACCAAGGGCAAATGGAAATGTCTGCATCGTTTTCTGCTAGTAAAAGACAAACGGCTCCTGGACAAGCTGTAGGAGCTAATACAGATCCCGGAAGGGATTTGCGTAGAGATACGGGCCAAGGCAAAAGACAAGTGTCTAAAAGCTTTGTTAAAACCAAACCCGAGCCATCTCAAACCATTCCGCCAGAAGTGGAAAATAGAGCAGAAAGTGATGAGAGGCCTTTTCCAACACGGGGTAGAAGAGGAAAAACAAAAAGGCGCCAAGGACCAGGCAAACGCTTAACCATGGTCTTTATAGCGACAGCTGTTTGTATTCCATTGGTCCTGTTAAGCTATTACTTGCTGTTCAAGGATGATAAAAACCAAACAGGACAGGCCCAGGAAAATAAATCTGCTGTAAGTCAAAACCATCCTGATTCATCGAATCCTCCTCCACCCAAGGCTTCAGGCGGAGCTGTTGGTCAGGTCAAATTATTGGATGCAGCAACCAATAAATATGTATTGGAAAACGGGACGGAGTTACAAATTCGTATTGAAGCAACGACGGGTAGTTCGTGGATTAATATTCGTAATCAGTACGAATATAGCAAAACAGATTATGTTAAAGATGTAACACTCAAACAGGGAGACGCCCCGTTAGAGATGCAATATTCATTTGATGAAAATCCTGAACTCTATATTCAGGTTGCGAATCCGAAGAATGTAAAAGTTTATTTAAATAATGAACCGATTAAAGTGGCAGGGCTCATCCAGATTACGAAGAAATAGCGAAAAAGCCAGCTTTGTATAAAAAATGAACAGGCTGGCTTTTTTTTTGACTTTTTTTCTGAGTATAAGATATACTTGAGAGAAATTGGACGTAAAGACATCAGGAGGTACTTGATAGTGATGTCCAACCCTGTAACAGAATCCTTGCGACTTGCTCGGGAACGAAAAAAACTGACTGTAACACAAGTGGAAGAACAAACCAAAATCCCTGCACGTTATATTCTCATGATTGAAAAAGGAGATTTTTTGGCTTTACCTCCTCATGTACCTGGTGAACAATATATTCATTCCCTGGCTTCCTTTCTGGAAGTAAATCCAGATCCGATTTTAAAAGCTTACCAGGCAGCCAAGCATGGAACAAACCAGAGATCACTTTCTACAACCTCTTCGCCATCCGGGCTGACTGTCTTTTTATCAAGAAGAGAGACCATGAAAATAAAACAGCAAATGAGGCAGGACTTAGCGGGAGGTTGGAAAAAATGGCTTACCCGTTGGTATGTTTATGTCCCGATTGCTGTTGTGATCTTGTTGATTCCTGTTTGCATCTGGTTATGGAGTGATGAAAAGTCCACTCCTTTACAGGCGGATGCTTCCGGATCCATTAGCCCGAGCACGTCTGGACAACAACCGTTGAAGAAAAATTTGGCAGAGGTTGAACTGGTGCAAGCAGCAGAAACAAGTGAATCAGGCGTGGATGTTTATCAGGTAAAGAATGTCGATCAATTGCACATCAAAATAAAAGCAAAAGATCCAACAAAAGTGGTTGCACGTGCAGAGGATAAAAAAGGGAAAGTACTTTTGGAGGAGACGATTCCAGATCAGGCAACCAAAGAACTGTCCCATGAAAAAGGGATTTATCTGAAAATATCCCGGCCAGGTCAAGTGGTTTTGTCTGTGAACGATATTGTGATTGATACTTCTGAAATGAAAGAAGCACATACATTCCAATTTAAATTGAATTAATTTCTAATTATAAAGAGCAGAAGGGTGACCCGTTAACGCCTTTCTGCTCTTTTTGACACGTATAATCCGCTTAGTTTATACTTACCTAAGAATTACTTTAAAGAGCATGACATGAGTGTGATGGGATTTTGCTTTCTTTGCGGGAGGATGTGTGGTGTAATTAGAGCAATCAGTCAATTGCGACCAGCCACTTTCAGCATATATTTTTATCGTGCTGCTTGCTTGTCATTTGGGCGAAGTATCTCGTTACTCTTTGAAGTGAGGGGAACCTCCGTGTTCATTGAGAGCGATCGATCGGGGAGGTAGGTTTTTGTGAACTTGGCCAATAAGATTACGCTTGTGCGCATTTTTCTTGTGCCTGTTGTGATGATCTTCTTATTGGTACGCATTGATGCTGGGTATATTCATATCAGTCATACCACTTTAAGAGTAAGTGAACTCGTGGCAACCCTTATCTTTATTTTGGCTGCGGTGACGGATGGGTTAGACGGTTATATAGCACGGAAAAACAAGATGGTGACCAATTTGGGGAAATTTTTGGATCCGTTGGCTGATAAATTACTGATTACAGCTGCGTTAATTTCTTTGGTTGAAATGCAAAGACTGGAAGCGTGGATCGCGATTGTCATTATTAGCCGTGAATTTGCGGTTACAGGGCTTCGTCTGATTGCTGTAGCTGAAGGTTATGTGATTGCAGCGAGTCCACTTGGAAAGATAAAAACGATTATACAAATTGTGGCGATTGTTTCGCTAATGTTAAATAACGTTCCGTTTTCCGTTTTTTCTTTCCCATTTGCAGACATTGCTACAATATTAATGGTAGCCATCACTATTATATCTGGTTTAGACTATTTCTACAAAAACAGAAAAATTGTCACCTTTACTAAATAATAGTTTTGGGAGGAGAAGGGATTCCATTCATGAATGCAGAGATTATTACAGTAGGAACCGAATTGATTTCAGGAAAAACGCTGGACCAGCATTCTCAATATTTATCGAGAGAGTGTTACAGTTTGGGAATTCCTGTTTATTATCATACTTCTGTTGGAGATAATGATAAGCATCTATATGATGTAATTCAACAAGCCAGTCTGCGATCGCAATTGGTATTTATATGTGGTGGGCTGGGACCGACAGATGATGATTTATCCAAAGAGATATTGGCCAGGTTTTTACAGGAAGAACTGGTTCAGGATTCAGAAGTTTTAGCGCATTTGGCCAAGTTTTTTGCTAAACGGTCAGGTTCCATACCTCCAAATAACTTTAAACAGACGTATGTGTTTAAAAATGGAGTCGTATTCCAGAATCAACATGGTACAGCTCCAGGCTTAGCCGTAACCAAAAATAATGTGACATATATTTTGCTGCCAGGGCCACCCAAAGAATTACAACCCATGTTTGAAACCAGTGTCCGCCCTTTTTTGATGCAATTATTATCCAATCAATCCGTGATTGTTTTGCGCGATCTTGCCTTTTTTGGCATCGGTGAATCGCGTCTGGAAGAGGTACTTTATGATTTGATACAAAACCAATCCAATCCGCAGATTGCTACATATGCTTTAGATGCAGGTGTTATTTTAAGGCTTACGGCTTTCGCGACAGATCAAGAAGAAGCTCAAAGGTTGATAACACCTTTGGAGAAAGAGATTTTCAGACGAGTGGGAAATTATTGTTACAGTACAAAGAATGAATCATTGGAAGAGGTTGTTTTCCAATCCTTAAATCAGCAGAAGAAAACGGTTGCCTTTGCTGAAAGCTGTACTGGCGGCTTGACAACCCATTTACTTACAATAGTTCCTGGATCTAGTAAAGTCCTAAAGGGTGGTCTGATTTGTTATACCAATGAAATCAAATCTTCCTTGGTGAAAGTACCTGAAGAGATATTGGAAACGCATGGGGCGGTCAGCTTTCAAACAGCGAAATGGTTAGCAGAGAACACACGTGAACAATTTGCTTCGGACTTTGCATTAAGCATCACAGGTGTAGCTGGTCCTGAATCGGTGGAAAACAAACCGGTGGGAATGGTATGGATTGGCTTGGCGGAAGAAGGCAAGACCACACGAGTCTATCAATTGGACCTTCATGGGTCTCGCCGGCGAATTCAACTGATGGCGGCAAAATATGCTTTATTCATCTTACAGCAACGTTTAAAGAAAGGTGAACCAAAGAAATGAATCGTTTTGAGCAATTTCTATTAAGTCCAGATATTTTAAAAGGAATTCAGGATTTGGGGTTTGAAGAGCCCTCGCCCATTCAGGCAAAATGCATTCCCGCTATTTTGCGCGGAGAAGATGTGATTGGCCAGGCGCAGACCGGGACAGGGAAAACGGCAGCATTCGGGATTCCTGTATTGGAGAAAATCGATACCGGGCTAAGTGCAGTCCAAAGTATTGTTTTAGCGCCTACACGTGAACTGGCCATTCAGGTTTCGGAAGAAATTCGGCGTATCGGTCGCCCAAAGCGTGTTAAGACATTACCCATTTATGGAGGACAAGCGATTGGCCGACAAATCAAGGCTTTGCAACAAGGGGTTCATATTGTGATCGGAACCCCCGGACGATTATTGGATCATCTGCGTCGCGGTACATTGAAAACCAATCATGTACAGATGGTCGTCCTGGATGAAGCTGATGAAATGCTGGATATGGGATTTATTGATGATATTGAAGAAGTGATGCGATTTGTACCAAAAGGGCGTCAGCTTTTACTTTTCTCTGCAACCATGCCAACGCCCATTCGTCAATTGGCCCAAAAGTATATGCGAAAACCAAGATATATTACAGTCAATCATGGTGAAGTAACGGCTCCGGCCATTACTCAGGTTTATTATCGCGTGCTGGAAAATTTTAAAGTGGAGGCTTTATGTCGCATATTGGATAGCGAAGAAATTGATCTGTCTATTATTTTCTGTCGAACCAAAAAGGGAGTCGATGAATTGACCGAAGCATTACAAGCTCGAGGCTATTTGGCAGGTGGATTACATGGTGATTTGACTCAGCAGCAGCGTGATCGGGTTATGAATGCATTTCGTCAAGGAGAGATCGAACTCCTGATAGCGACAGATGTAGCGGCGCGTGGAATCGATGTGGGGAGCGTATCTCATGTGGTCAATTACGATATTCCGCAAGACGTGGAAAGTTATGTCCATCGCATTGGGCGAACAGGACGGGCGGGGCGGAGAGGGATTGCTCTCACTCTGGTTACGCCAAGAGAAATGAAGCAGCTTCGCCTCATCGAGCAGGAAACAGGAGCGCGTTTGACACCCAAAGAGCTTCCAACACTGGAAGAAGTGGCGTCGAAACAGCAGGAAAGCTGGATTGCACAAATGGAGGAGACGATTCAATCGGATATTGATTTTTCTTTGTTAGAAGATATGATTCGTCAGTTGACAGCAAAATTCTCAGCGGAAAAAATCATGGCCGCTGCTTTGCATTTGGCTTTCTTTGACCGGATCACCAAAACAGAGGAATCCGCATACAATTTTGGCGAAACAGGTGCTGCGCCTGGAATGGTCCGTTTCTTTATCAATGTAGGTCGTAATGCAAATCTGGGTCCACAGGAACTGGCAAAAGCGATTGCAGAGCATGCAGGCATATCCCATCGGCAGATTGGTAAAATCAATATTTATGATCGTTTCTCTTTTGTAGAGGTTCCGAAAGATTTGGCTCCATTTGTTTATGAAGCGTTAAGGCAATCCAAGATCAACGGGGCAAGAATCAACATGGAGCCAGCCCGACCACGAACCAAGTCTTAACCGCCTGTCAGTTGGGCGGTTTTTTTCTTTAAAACGATTAAAAAAAGGACAGACATCTCTTTTTCCAAAGAGAGCCTGTCCTAAGCAAACTATTCTTTGATCTCTTTTTTCAACAATCCAACCATAATCGCTGTGACAACGGAACCAATCAGAATGGACAAGATGTAAAGCCAAGGGTTTCCATCGACAATGGGAATCACAAAGGCACCACCATGAGGCGCTGGCAGGCCAATATTGAATACCATTGCAAGTGCTCCAGCGATCGCAGAACCAGTGATAATTGATGGGATCACGCGAGCAGGATCAGCTGCTGCAAATGGAATGGCTCCTTCGGTGATAAAAGATGCCCCCATAATATAGCATGTTTTTCCAGCATCTCGTTCTGCTTTGGTAAATTTGTTTTTGAAGAAGGTTGTAGCAAGTGCAAGACCCAATGGAGGAACCATTCCTCCGGCCATAATGGCTGCGTGAGGAGCAAAATTTCCAGCATCGATCATGGCAATACCAAAAGTAAAAGCCGCTTTGTTAATCGGGCCACCCATATCAAATGCCATCATTCCGCCCAAGATGAGACCTAAGAGAATTCGGTTGCCAGTACCAAGATTTTCAAGCCATATTTTCAAGCTGTCATTTATGGCTTTGACCGGTTCGTTCACAATAAAAATCATGATGCATCCAGTAAACAGGATACCGAATAGCGGATAGAGTAATACAGGTTTGATCCCTTCCAGTGATTGTGGTAGTACTTGAAACACTTTCTTTAGGGCTACAACCAGATAGCCGGCCAAAAATCCTGCGATTAATCCGCCTAAGAATCCGGCCCCTCCATTGGCTGCCAAATATCCCCCTACCAGTCCAGGGGCAAAACCAGGACGATCTGCAATACTCATTGCAATAAAACCGGCAAGAACCGGAATCATGAGGGCAAAGGCATTTTTTCCACCGATGTCCATTAAGGTTTTGGCTATGGGGTGAAAAGATGGATCATTGGGATCCGAGGCCTTGATCCCAAAAATAAAGGAGATAGCAATTAAAATCCCTCCACCAACCACGAAGGGAAGCATATAAGAAACACCATTCATTAAGTGTTTATAAAATCCCGTGCGTTGACGGCGTTGATTTTGATCAGATTGCGCAGCGTCAGGATCACTTCCCTGGTAGATGGGGGCATCCTGGTTTAAGGCACGTTCAATCAATTCCTGAGGTTTATGGATCGCTTCAGCTACCGGAACCTGAATGACATGTTTTCCACGAAAACGTTCCATCTCCACTTGTTTGTCAGCAGCTACGATAATGGCGACAGCATCGGCGATTTCCTGTTCCGTTAATCGATTTTTGACCCCACCTGAACCATTGGTTTCGACTTTAATGTCCACATTCATTTCTTTGGCCTTGGCTTTTAGTGCATCCGCTGCCATAAAGGTATGGGCAATGCCTGTTGGACAGGCAGTAACGGCTAAAATCTTTCCGGTTTCTACGGATGGTGACTCTTCAATCTCATCGGTTGTTTCTGTTTCATATTGGTTGATGGCTGCCAGGATGTCATCTTTGGCGGAAGCGTTTTCGATTTGGGTACGAAAATCCGGATTCATGAGCAGAGTGGATAAACGGGCAAGTGTTTCCAAATGTGTTTCGTTTGCTCCTTCAGGAGCGGCAATCATAAAAAATAAATGACAGGGTTGATTGTCCAGTGACTGATAGTCAATCCCTTTTTTCGAACGGCCAAATGCAAGCGCTGGAGTTTTTACGGCACTTGTTTTGGCATGGGGAATGGCAATTCCTTCACCAATTCCCGTAGTGCTTTGAGATTCTCGAGCCAGGATGGCTTCTTTGAACTTCGCTTTGTCTTGCAGACAGCCAGATCGATCCAGGACGTTGATGAGCTCGTCAATGACTTCTTCTTTGGTGCTGGATTGCAAGTCAAGGATGATGGTATCACGCTTGAGCAAATCCGTGATTTTCATTTTCCTCCCCCTTTACAGATGCGTAATTTGTATTTTTTGAACGAGTTGTTCTACTTGGGACCTGGTACATAAATTGGGTGAAAAAGCGGTTGCACTTCCAGCAGCGACGCTATATTGAAAAGCTTTTTCCACGTTTTTTTCTTTTGCATAAATAGCCAGAAAACCGGCAATCATGGAATCGCCAGCGCCGACAGAACTTTTGACATCACCCTTTGGAGCGTTTGCGAAGAGGGTCATCTGTTTGTTAAAAAAGAGAGCTCCTTTTTCTGCCATTGATACAATGACATTTTCAATGCCCATTGAAACAAGTTGCTTGCCGTAGGTAATGATATCGTCTAAAGAGGTAAGGGTTGTATGAAACAAATCACCTAATTCGTGATGATTGGGTTTGATTAAAAAAGGTTGGCATGAAATGAGTTCTTTTAATGCTGTACCGCTGGTATCCACAATGATTTTTACTTTTTTCTCCATTAACCTTTTCAAGATGGAGTGATAAAAGTTGGCTGGAAGTGAAGAAGGAATGTTTCCAGCTAAAATGAGATAATCATTTTCTCTTAAGTTTTGCATTTTTTCAAGTAATCGGGCTTGTTGTTCGGTGCTAATGGATGGGCCTTGACTATTGATTTCTGTCTCCTGATCGGACTTCAACTTCAGATTGATTCGTGTTTCCCCAGTAATGTTGACAAAATCGTAAGCGATTTGTTCCTTTTCCAACTCATGGGTGATGAAGTCACCTGTCAGTCCTCCGATAAACCCCAGGGCGACGTTATCCACCCCTAATCGCTTTAATACACGGGAAACATTGATACCTTTTCCACCGGGGTATTTCATCACGTTTTTTGTGCGATTTAATTTGCCGATTTCAAATGAATCCATTTCGATAATGAAATCAACGGATGGGTTTAAGGTACACGTATAAATCATGTTCTCACAACCTTGATCGAAGTTTTGGATTGATAGGGCTTGATTTTGTGCGCATCTGCATGGTTGGTAATGATGATGGCATCAGATAATGGAGCAATCTTGGCAAATGTGCTTTTGTCAAATTTGGTATGATCAGCCAGGATATAAGCCTGTTGTGAGAGTTGGATGGCTACTTGCTTGACAAATGCTTCTTCTGGATCAGGTGTTGTATAGCCATGATCTGGATGAATGGCATTTACTCCGATAAAGCATTTGTCAAAGCTGTAATGTTCAAGGCTTTTAATTGCATTTCGACCAATTAATGCCTTTGTTTTCTTTTTGACAAAGCCACCGGTTAAATAGGTAGGAATATCATAATTTAATAAAGCTTCCAGATGCATGACTCCGTTGGTCACAACAATAATATCTTTTGCTTTGATGTAGGGAATCATTTGTAATGTAGTGGTTCCTGCATCCAGGTAAATACAGTCCTGTTCTTGAATGAGACTGGCTGCATATTTGGCAATAGCCTGTTTTTCCTGAATGTTTTTCGTTGATTTCTCAATTACACTTAATTCTTCTCTTTTTTGCCTTAATAAGGTTGCCCCACCATGGACACGTTTCAGTTTTTTTTTTCTTCCAACTGTTTCAGATCACGGCGAATCGTAGACTCAGAGGAAGATGTTGCCTCTACCAATTGTTGAATGGTAGCGATTTCTTTTTCAGCCAACAATTCCAGGATAATTCGGTGTCGTTCAGCAGTGAGCAAGAAATCACCTCTTTCATGGAATTTCATTTCAATCATAATGTAATCCCTTTCAAAAATCAATCAAAATTGTTCAATATCAATCATTAAAAATCAATTTCAGTCAAAAACAGTCACTTTGTCTATTTGTCTCAAAAAAAGAAAAAGACGATACAACCCATTTATCGAGATGTATCGTCTTTGTATGTGGAACATGGAAGTGTTCCTTGTTTAATTAAATTGGATATATGGTTTAATCCGGGATCCCAAGGGCAATCTTGGCATATCTGGACATACGGCTTTTATCCCAGGGCGGATTCCAAACGATTTGAACATTGACGTTTTTGACTCCCTCGATATCTTTGACGGCATCATTCACCTGTTGGCTAATCGTGCCGGCCAATGGACAGCCCATGGCGGTAAGGGTCATCGTAATTTCTACATTGCCCTCATCATCGATTTCCACACCATAAACCAATCCCAGGTTGACAATATCGATGCCCAATTCGGGGTCATTTACTTCTTCCAGTGCTTCCATAATCTGTTCTTTCATTTTTTCTTTGTCCATGCTGCAAACCTCCCGTTTTCATCCTATGATAAATCTACCCTAATAATCAGGAGAATTAACAAAGTAACAGGTTTTTTTAGATATTCTACACCATTTCCATGCTGCGACAAATATTGCTTTTCCTATTGGAAGTGAATGAGTATGTAAATATCTTTCTTTTCAGATCCATCCCTTTTCTTTGTACGATAGCCAAAAAATAGGAATCCGGTTTTCCTTTTCCTGATGAACGATTTTTGTTCATTTAAAAAATAGGATTGTCTAGAACCAGTCAAGTATGCGAGGATGGAAATGAGGTTTTTTTCAGGGAAATGAGAAAATTTTCCTTATATTATTCCAAAATATAACGAATGAATGTTCGTAAAACCTCTTGGCATCTGATGAAAAACAAGGTATGATGTTCATAGTTGTTTATCATTTTTTGTTGGGAAGAGGAGAGTGACATACATGTCTGATCGCCGTCAGGCTTTGGAAATGGCACTGAGACAAATCGAGAAACAGTTTGGCAAGGGCTCCATCATGAAACTGGGTGAGGCTGCTTCTACACAGGTAGAAACAGTGTCCAGCGGAGCGCTGGCATTAGATATTGCTTTGGGGGTAGGCGGATATCCCCGGGGACGGATTATCGAAATTTACGGTCCAGAGTCTTCAGGTAAAACGACCGTTGCATTACATGCGATTGCTGAAGTACAAAGATTGGGGGGACAGGCTGCTTTTATCGATGCGGAACATGCTTTGGACCCTGTTTATGCCCATCAATTGGGTGTAGATACATCAGAGCTGTTATTAAGCCAGCCAGATACCGGTGAGCAGGCGCTTGAGATCGCAGAGGCATTGGTACGGAGTGGAGCGGTGGATATCATTGTCATCGACTCGGTTGCGGCACTTGTTCCAAAGGCGGAAATCGAGGGGGAAATGGGAGACTCCCATGTTGGTTTGCAGGCACGCTTGATGTCACAAGCGCTTCGCAAGTTGTCAGGGGCGATTAACAAATCCAAAACCATTGCCATTTTTATCAACCAAATCCGTGAAAAAGTGGGGGTTATGTTTGGAAACCCGGAGACAACCCCAGGTGGAAGAGCGCTCAAATTCTATTCCAGTGTTCGCCTGGAAGTACGCCGGGCTGAGCAAATCAAGCAAGGAAATGATTTGGTGGGTAACCGCACCAAAATCAAAGTGGTGAAAAACAAGGTGGCTCCTCCATTTAAGTCAGCGGATGTAGATATTATGTACGGCGAAGGCATTTCCAGGGAGGCCAGTGTGCTAGATATTGCCTCTGAATTGGATATTGTCAATAAAAGTGGAGCTTGGTACTCTTTTGAAGGAGAACGTTTGGGTCAGGGACGTGAAAATGCGAAACAGTTTCTCAAGGATCATCCGGAGATCTGCATAAAAATCGAAAACAAAATCCGTGAACATTATAACTTGCCACTGGTCCAGGCAGAATCTGCACCTGAAGTGAAAGAAGGAAAGAAAGAAAAGAAAGGCAAGAAGACGGATGTAGAGTCGTCGCCAGTTCTGGGAGTCGAATAATGGTGACGGATCATGGAAGCTGGAGTTATTACCAAGATCGAAAAGAAATCTGTCTTATCCAGGCGTTATCAGATTTATATCAATGATCAGCCCCTTTTTTCCATCCATGAAGATGTTTTGGTCAAACATGGTTTATATAAAGGAATGCAGGTAGATGGCGCTCAGATCAAAGAATTGCTTGAAGCAGAAGAATATAATCAGGTTCGGCTGTCTGCTTTGCGATACTTAAGCCATAAGCCACGTACCACCCAGGAGTTGCGACAATATCTGATGAGAAAAGAGTTTCATGAGGGATATATAGAGAAAGTGATCGACGAAATGATGCGGCTGGGCTATCTGGATGATCAACAGTATGCACGAGCATGGGTGGATGAACGGCGAAATCGTAAAGGATATGGAGCTTTGCGCGTAAAGAAAGAATTAAAACAAAAGGGAATTGCTTCAAAGTGGATCGATGAAGCCATGTCGAAGGTGGATCAGAGCGAAGAGCGCCAGCTGGCCATGGAAGTGGCCGAGCGGCGCTATCTTCGTATTCAACACGAATCTTGGCCGAAAATCGAGCGTAAATTGGGGCAATTTTTGTTGTACCGTGGTTTTTCGATGGATGTTGTTTATGAGGTATTGCGCGAACTTCGATCAAAGCATCAGGGAGAGGAGATCGATTCGTAGATGCGTTTATTGTATATAACCGATACACATATTCGTGGAACTTCACCACGTAGTCGCATCGATGACTTTCCCGAAACGATGCGTCAAAAGTTGGCAGAAGTGAAGGAAATAGCGGATCGGGAGCAGGTAGATGCGATCCTGCATGGGGGCGATGTCTTTGATCGCCCCAATCTTTCCCCCGCAGTAGTACGGGGATTTGTACAGCAATTTCGTGATTTTTCTGTGCCCATTTATGCAATTGCAGGTAATCATGATATTTATGGACATAACCCGGAAACCATCGATCGAACCATGTTAGGGTTATTAGATGCATTTGGTACGATTCGATTGATCCGTAATGGGGAAATGATTACTTTAGAAAAAGATGGTGTACTTGTCCAGCTGACTGGACAATCTTTTCATTATGATTTGGACAAGCGGGATTGTGCACTGGATTATTGTGTAAAGAACCAAATCGGAGCCACGTACTGTATTCACATGGTACACGGGATGTTAGTGGATCGTCCGTTTCCGGATCATGTTGCGCATACCCTTGTTCAGCATTTGTTTGAGCAGGAAAACCAAGTGGATATTTTGCTGACAGGTCATTATCATGCCGGATTTCCCATTCAGGAGAGAAAAGGAAAATATATCGTAAATCCGGGAGCATTGGCACGTATCAATAGTTCCCATCTGGAAATTCAGCGAATGCCGCAGGTTGCTCTCATTGATTTAACAGACGGGATTCAAATTCGTCTGATCCCATTAAGCTGTGCCGCTAAAGGGGAAACGGTTATTGATCGTTCCTATATTGAACAGGCGAATGATCGACAGCAGAAATTGGCTGCTTTTGTCCAGGAAGTAGAAGCGGCCAATGAGTTTAAAGCGATGGATGTCAGAGAAATCATTGATACCATTGCCCTGTTGGAAGGAGTTGCTGAGGAGGTAAAATTTGAGGCGATGAGACGGATCTCGATCGCAGAGCAGGATGAAGGAGAGGCTGACTTGTGAAGGGATTCAAAAAACTCGTGATAGAAAATTTTCAGTCACATGTCCGGACAGAAATCGACTTTGTACCGGGTTTAAATGTGTTTGTCGGTCCCTCTGATAGTGGAAAAAGTGCCATTTTGCGTGCATTGCGCTGGGTATTGTTCAATATTCCAAGAGGATTTGATTTTAAACGGACTGGTGCGGATCGTTGCCAGGTGACATTAACGCTGGCAGACGGAACCCAGATTGTTCGTGTGCGCAGCAATTCGGTGAATCGCTATATTCTCGTCAATCCAGAAGGAAAAGAGCAGGTCTTTGAAGGATTTGGAAACTCCGTTCCACAGGAAGTACTTGATGCGCATCAAATGAAGCCGTTGAAATTGGATCAAAAATGGGAAATGATTGTTCATTTTGGAAGCCAGTTGGATGGACCGTTTTTATTATCGGAATCCAATATTGCAAAAGCAAAAATTATTGGAAGTATTAGTGGAGCACAAATCATTGATCGGGCTTTGAAGGGAACGGCTCAAGACCGAAAGCATCTCAGCAGGCAGATGAAACAATTGGAG
Organism: Thermoflavimicrobium dichotomicum; assembly: GCF_900114055.1. Lineage (GTDB taxonomy): Bacteria > Bacillota > Bacilli > Thermoactinomycetales > Thermoactinomycetaceae > Thermoflavimicrobium > Thermoflavimicrobium dichotomicum. Next base: position 114,860 of record NZ_FORR01000006.1, read on the forward strand.
GAGCAGGTAGCACAGCTTGAACAAGAACTTACCCCTTACGAAAATCTGCCGCAGTTGGAAGAATCTTTGACAGAAGCACAAACATTGTATCAAGAAGCCAAACGGAAACAAGCCCGGCTTTCTCGACTTCGTCAGTTACTGAAATCCTATCAGCAGATTCAGGAAGAAAAAGAAAGCCAGCATCAGATCGTCAAGAGATTGGAGAGTGTAACAAAGATTGAACAAAAATATTTGGAGATAGAATGGAAGGCATTGCAGAGGAATCAGCTCAACCAATTGTACAGAAGATGGTCTGATAACCAGCTCGAAATAAAAAACTGCCAGGTCCATATGGAGCAAACGAAACAATTGCCTTTGGCCGAAACCAGTTTTGGGGCTCTTCAACTGAAAAAAGAGAAGCTGTCTCGGCTAGTGGAGAGTAAGAAGAAGTGGGAACAGGTGCAACGATCCTTGAACCAGGTAAAGAAACAGCTGGATGATTGTCAGCATGTTCCAGTTATTCAACAGCTGGTATTGGAATTGGTTCGTAAAGCGGATCGTTTGCGTGCCCTTATTGAAAAACAGGAACAATGGCAAAAGTTTGGGCAAATCAGGCAAAAAGTGGATACAGTCATGAATAGTACGCGAGAGATCCCGCATTTAAGCGAACAAGTGACTGAAATCGATGTCAAACTTTCCCGATTGCAGCAGTTGGCAAAGTTGTATGATGAATGGTTGAAAACGAAAGAGAGAATCAGGATTGGCGAAGAGTATTACCTGAATCGAAAAAAAGAAATTGAACAGTTAACCAATGAGTATGTAGCATTACTCAAAGAGCAAGGAACTTGTCCGACTTGTGGAACGCAGGTCAATTCATCGAAACTGTTGGAGCATTTATTAGAAGAGTATTTGGTATAGGGAGTGTTTTGTATGTCAACTTTAGAAGAAAAAATCAAGGATATCAAAGCAAGGCTGGAGAAGGCAAAAGATTTGCGGTACAAAGCAGAGTTACGACTCGAAACCCTGGAAAGAGAAGAACAAAAAATTTTGCAAGAGCTTGATGAATTGGGAGTCAAACCTGATCAATTGCAGGAAGAGATCAAGAGACTCGAGCGTGAAATTGATGAAGATATCGCTCAGGTATATGCACTGCTTCCAGAGGAGCTGAGACGATAGATGGAATCGATCGCTGCTTTGGAAGAGTTGGAAAAAGAGTTACAGGTAGCGCAAAATGAACTGGCGAGGAGAAAAGGAATTCGGGACCGCATTTTACAGCAAAAAAGAGAAATTGAAGAAAAGTGGCATCAACTGAATCAAGAGCGGGAACTGCTGGAAAAAGTGCAGATTTTATTGCAAAAGTCCTCTGATCATGCCCGGGAACAGGCAAAAATGCAATTGGAAACGCTTGTAACCAAGGCCCTGCAGTATATTTTTGGCCCCATGTTTCGCTTTGAGATTGAGTTGGCTGATCATGGCGGAAGTCCAACGGCAGAGTTTTATGTGGTGACAGAATGGGATGGGAAAATCATTCGCAACAGACCGCAGGATTCGCGTGGTGGAGGCGTTGTCGATATTATTTCCCTGGCTCTCAGACTTGCTTTATTGGAAACGATTCGCCCGCGTTTAAAAGGACCGGTTATATTGGATGAACCTGGGAAGCATGTGAGTGAAGACTTTGTTGTTCCAATGATTGAATTTCTAAAGTCGATTTGTGAAACATTTGATCGTCAGGTGATCATGGTGACTCATAATACGCATTTGACGGAGTCGGCGGATCAGGCGTTTTTTGTACGTTTGACCGGTGGGAAATCAGAGATTGTTCGTGGCCCTCGCCTTGACAATAGGTAAAATTAAATAATAAAATTGATATGTATCTTTGTTTTTCAAGGAAAAAAGATACCTCAAGTTCCATAATGAGCCAATGGATGATGAGTGAAGAAAAGATGTTGCTGGAAGTCCAGCCTTACCTGGTATAGCAAACAGCATGTGAACGAGCGCGAAAGACCGAAGTGATCGGTCTTGTTTTTTAAACAAAAATAGAGGAGGTGAGGAGGGGATAGATGACATTTAATGCCTTACATTTTATTTTGCTGTTACTGGTTCCGGTAGCAGGGGTTGCTGGCTACTGGATGCGTAAAGTAACAGCTGAAGCGAAGATCGGGAGTGCTGAACGGGAAGCTTCAGCCATTTTGGAAAAAGCAGCGAAAGATGCAGAGACATTAAAGAAAGAGAAGATCTTTGAAGCACGCGATGAAATTCATCGTCTTCGCAGTGAAGTTGAAAAAGAGATCCGCGACCAGCGAAATGAATTGGGGCGGATTGAACGGCGTCTGAGTCAAAAAGAAGAAACACTGGAGCAAAAACAGCAGGTTTTGGAACAGCGCAGTGAAGAATTGAATCAAAAAGAACGGCAAATTGAAAAGCGCGAACAGGAAGTTGAACAGCTATATCAGGAACAGTTAAAAGAAATTGAACGAATTTCGGGATTAACAACCGAAGAAGCGAAGCAAATAATCCTGAAAAAAGTCGAAGATGAAATGAAACATGAGACAGCTCAAATCATTAAAGAGATGGAACAGCAAGCGATTGAAGAAGGAGAAAAACGGGCGCGGAATATCCTGTCGTTAGCGATCCAGCGATGTGCGGCAGATCATGTAGCAGAAACAACGGTTTCAGTGGTGACCTTGCCAAATGACGAGATGAAAGGACGCATCATTGGACGCGAGGGCAGAAATATCCGTACGTTGGAGACTTTGACCGGAATCGATCTCATTATCGATGATACTCCTGAAGCGGTTATACTATCCGGATTTGATCCGATCCGACGCGAAGTTGCTCGTGTTGCACTGGAGAAACTGGTTGCTGATGGTCGGATTCATCCCGCTCGTATTGAGGAAATGGTTGAACGGGCGCGCCGGGATGTGGACGAGCGTATCCGGGAATATGGAGAGCAGGCGACATTTGAGACGGGAGTTCATGGTCTTCATCCTGATCTTATCAAGATTATCGGTCGTTTGAAGTTCCGTACGAGCTATGGTCAAAACGTCCTGAAGCATTCCATGGAAGTAGCGCATTTAAGTGGTCTGTTGGCGGCTGAGTTGGGTGAAGATATCCATCTGGCCAAAAGAGCCGGACTACTGCATGATATCGGTAAGGCGATTGATCACGAAATTGAAGGATCACATGTCGATATTGGTGTCGAATTGGCGAAAAAATATAAAGAGCATCCAGTCGTCATCAATAGTATCGCATCTCATCATGGCGATGTAGAACCAACCAGTGTGATTGCGGTTCTCGTTCGTGCAGCGGATGCTTTGTCTGCCGCTCGTCCGGGAGCACGGCGTGAGACACTGGAAGCTTATATCAAACGGCTTGAAAAGCTGGAAGAGATTTGCGAGTCGTTTGATGGAGTAGAGAAATCCTATGCGATCCAAGCAGGTCGTGAGTGTCGCATTATTGTGAAGCCGGATGAAGTGGACGATGCGGAAGCAAGTCGTTTAGCCAGAGAAATTACGAAACAGATCGAGAATCAACTCGATTATCCTGGTCATATCAAAGTTACCGTGATCAGGGAGACACGATCGGTGGAATATGCAAAATAAAGTGGCTCCGGCCGCTTTATTTTTTTAAAGTAGGTTGGAGGATATTATCTATTATGAAGGTATTAATGTTTGGAGATGTTGTAGGAGATCTCGGGCGTCAAACTTTGCTAAGCTACTTGCCAGAACTTAAAAAAATGTTTTCGCCTGATTTGATCGTTGTCAATGGAGAAAATGCAGCCATGAGTGGACGAGGAATTACACGTGCTATTACCCGTGAGCTGATTGCGGCAGGGGTAGACTGTATTACCTTGGGAAACCATGCATGGGCTCAACCTGAAATTTTCGACTTTGTTGAGTGGGAAGAACACATGATTCGTCCTGCCAATTTTCCTCCCGGAACACCTGGTCGTGGTTTTATTACGATCCCTACTTCCAAGGGGAAATGTACAATTGTAAGCTTGATGGGACGTACTTTTTTACAACCGCTCGATTGTCCTTTCCGCACGATTGATGCAATTTTGGAGCAAACTCCACCCAGTCACTATATCCTCATTGATTTCCATGCTGAAACAACCTCCGAAAAACAGTCATTCGCTTGGTATGTAGACGGCAGAGTATCTGCAGTCATCGGTACCCATACCCATGTACAAACAGCAGATGAACGGATCTTGCCCAAAGGAACGGGGTATTTGACAGATGTGGGTATGGTCGGTCCTTATGATGGAATTCTGGGAATGGATAAAGAAGCAGTGATTCGCCGTTTTCTGACACAATTGCCAGTACGTTTTGAAGTGGCTAAAGGAAGAAGTCAGTTAAATGCAGTGTTGATTGAATTTGATCCACATACAAAAAGGGCGAAAAAACTGAAACGCATTCGTATTGATGAGGATTTTCCGTTAATTAGCTGATTTTACATAAAATTATTTCAGATTTTTCATTCCTGTCTACAAAAAGAAGCAGGAATTTTTAAGAGTTAGTCGAATAGATATAATAGTGGACTCACTCCAAACCATCGAATCCAAACCATCGAAGACTATCAAGGAGGTACCTAAATGGAAGTATTAAAAGTTTCAGCAAAATCTAATCCGAATTCTGTCGCAGGTGCATTAGCCGGAGTCTTGCGTGAACGGGGTCAGGCAGAAATGCAAGCCATTGGTGCAGGAGCATTAAATCAAGCTGTTAAAGCGGTTGCAATTGCACGAGGATTTGTCGCGCCAAGCGGTATCGATTTAATTTGCATACCAGCTTTTACGGACATCGTCATCGATGGTGAAGAGCGTACAGCGATTAAGTTAATTGTTGAACCTCGCCATTAATTGAATAAAATATATCTTAAGTAAAACCTGTTTATTTGCAAAAATAAACAGGTTTTCTTTTGAAAAGCGGGTCTTGGTTTTATTGAAACGAGGGGTTCCTTTTCTGTCTTGCCCCTGTTTCATCAAGTGGGCAAAGTTCATAAACTGAAAAGGAGCCCCCTTTTCAAATGCACCAGAATTTAAAAAATGTGAGAGGAGACTTTTTATGCTATTTTTTGATGGACATTGTGACGTTCTCTGGAAAATGTGGATGAATTCAGAAAAATATATTTTCTATGAGGAGGAGAATCCTTCTTTAGATGTTACATACGATCGTTTAAGGCAGGGGCGAGTTTATTTTCAGACTTTTGCCATCTTTGTTCCGGATCATGTGCCCAAATTGCAAAAGTTGGATGCAGCCTTAAAGCAAATCGACTATTTTTATGAGCAAGTTCTCGATGAAGGGAAAAGGATCAAATTAGTGACGGATCAAGAAGATTTGCTTCCTGAATCTCCTCAGCCTCGTCTGGCTTTGCTGTCTTTGGAAGGAGCGGATGCCTTGCAGGGGGAATTGGCTTATTTGCGTTTGTTTTATCATTTGGGTGTACGCCAAGTAGGCCTGACATGGAATTATGCGAATGAAGTGGCAGATGGCATTGGGGAAAAACGGGGTGGAGGTCTGACAGAATTCGGGCATCAATTTGTGCAAGAGATGAAACGATTGGGTATGGTTCTTGATGTTTCACACTTATCTGTTCGTGGCTTTTGGGATGTCATTGAACATTATGATCTTCCGACCATCGCTTCCCATTCGAACTGTCAGGCGATTTGTTCACATGAACGAAACCTTAGTGATAACCAAATCCTTGCACTCATTGCCAAAAAAGGATTAATGGGGATTACTTTTGTACCTTCTTTTGTGCATGAAATGGAAAATGAAGCTAGAATTGATCATATTTTGAAGCACATTGAGCATATTTGCAGTCTGGGTGGAGAAGATATCATCTGCTTTGGCTCTGATTTTGACGGAATCGATCACAAGATCCCGAACCTGGAGCATGCAGGACAGGTGGGTTATTTGGTTGAAGCTTTATCAAGATATTATCCCGAGCATTTGATCCAAAAATGGACATGGGAAAATGGGTATTCTTTTTATAAGAAACATTTACCTGCAAAAAACAGATAAAAACGCAAGAAAAAAGCTGTTTAGTTGGATCAAATTATGTTATTGATAAAAAAAAGAAGAAAATGAAAGGATAAAAGAGGATTTAAGGTTGCTTTTTATACATTAGAGGACTAGAATTAGTAGGTGATGAAGTTATCGACTCGGCACAATCTTGAGTGATTGGGTTTGTGAAGAGCCGATAATAAATCGTTTTCATTTTTTTTTAGTATGGTGTTTGTGAGTTAAAGGAGATGAGTTCATGAAAAAGCAGCTTTCGTGGAAAGTGGGCGGACAGCAAGGGGAAGGGATTGATAGTGCTGGTGAAATTCTTTCCACAGCGCTGAACCGCAAAGGGTATTATTTATACGGTTATCGTCATTTTTCTTCTCGTATTAAAGGCGGTCACTCCAATACAAAAATTCGGATCAGTACCAAACCAGTCCGCTCGATTTCCGACGAACTAGATATTCTTGTTGCGTTTGACCAAGAAACCATTGATCTAAACGCACATGAATTAGTAAAAGATGGAATTATTTTAGCTGATGCCAAATTCAATCCAACTATTCCAGAAGGGATTTCTGCTCGACTCATCGCTGTTCCTTTTACTAAAATTGCTGAAGAAGTTGGCATGGCTCAAATGAAAAATATGGTAGCGGTCGGTGCTTCCATTGCTTTATTGGGCATTCCAGTCGAGGCATTTAAGGAAGTGATTGAAGAGCGCTTTGCTCGTAAAGGACAAAAAGTCGTAGACAAAAATATGGACGCAATTGCTCGTGGTGCAGCATTTGTGCAAACGGAAATGGCAACTCTCCCAGACTTTAAGCTGGAGCCATCCGATGGTAAACAGCGTTTATATATGATTGGAAACGATGCAATTGCTTTTGGTGCTTTGGCAGCAGGAGCCCGTTTAATGGCTGCTTATCCAATTACGCCTTCTTCTGAGATTATGGAATGGCTGATCAAACGTTTACCAGAGTTTGGTGGTACGGTTGTTCAAACAGAGGACGAAATTGCCGCGATTACCATGGTAATCGGTGCAAACTATGGTGGCGTTCGTGCATTAACAGCATCTGCTGGTCCTGGTCTTTCCTTGATGACAGAAGCGATCGGACTTGCAGGTATGACAGAAACGCCTGCAGTTATTGTCAATACCCAACGTGGAGGTCCAAGTACCGGTCTTCCAACCAAGCAAGAGCAAAGTGACGTACTCGCCATGCTATATAGCACACACGGAGAAATTCCGAAAATCGTGATTGCACCAAGTACAGCAGAAGAGTGCTTCTATGATACCATTGAAGCTTTCAACCTGGCTGAAGAATACCAATGCCCAGTCATCATTCTGTCTGACCTGGCTCTATCACTGGGTAAACAAACCGTGGAACCGCTCGACTATGATCGGATTCAGATCAGACGCGGCAAACTGGTACCACTTGATGAAGAATTGCCAGAGTTGGCAAATTCAGAGCTGTTCCCACGTTATGAGTTTACCGAAGATGGTATTTCTCGCCGGGTGCTGCCAGGTACGAAATACGGTTTACACCATGTGACCGGGGTAGAGCACGATCAAACAGGTCGTCCATCTGAAAGTCCAATTAACCGGAAAAAAATGATGGACAAACGTTTGTCCAAGTTGAAAAATGGAATCAATTTCCCAAATCCTGTTCATTTGGACGCAAAACATGAAGAAGCAGACTTGCTGATCATTGGTTTCTGCTCGACTCGTGGAACCATTGCAGAAGCAATGGAACGTCTTGAAGCAGAAGGTTTGAAAGTAAATCATGCGCATATTCGTCAAATCTTGCCATTCCCAACGGAGATCGTGGCAGAACAGATGAAAAAAGCGAAAAAAGTACTGGTAGTTGAAAACAATGCGACAGGGCAATTGACATCCCTGATCAAAATGAATGTCGGAATGGCTGACAAACTGGTACACTTCGGAAAATACGACGGAAACCCATTCTTGCCATCCGAAATTTACAATCAATGTAAGGAGCTGTTGGTACATGGCCACATTTAAAGATTTTCGCAACAAAGTAAAACCCAACTGGTGTCCAGGTTGTGGTGATTTCTCTGTGCTGGCCGCCATGCAGCGTGCTTTTGCCAACCTTGGATTGGAACCAGAAGATGTAGCCATCGTATCAGGGATTGGTTGCTCTGGTCGGATTTCTGGTTATGTTAATGCATACGGCTTTCACGGAGTTCACGGACGCGCTCTTCCTATTGCCCAGGGTTTGAAATTGGCAAATCGTGATTTAACGGTAGTAGCGGCTGGTGGAGACGGAGACGGATTTGCGATCGGTATGGGACATACGGTTCATGCGATCCGTCGGAATGTAGACATCACCTATATCGTCATGGATAACCAAGTATATGGTCTGACGAAAGGACAAACCTCACCACGGAGTGCCATGGGCTTCAAAACCAAAAGTACACCAGCTGGATCCATTGAGGCAGCAATTTCCCCAATGGAAATGGCTCTGACTGTTGGTGCTGGATTTGTGGCTCAATCGGTATCCAGTGACTTAAAACAACTTACTCAAGTTATTGAAGAAGGAATCAAACACAAAGGTTTCTCTTTGATTAACGTATTTAGCCCATGTGTCACCTACAACAAAGTGAACACCTATGACTGGTTCAAAGAAAACCTGGTCAGCTTGTCCGAGATTGAAGGCTATGACCCATCCGATCGTAACATGGCTATGCAAACACTTATGGATCACAATGGACTTGTTACAGGTATTATCTATCAAAATAAAGATCGGAAACCATATGAAGATTTGATCAAAGGATTCAAAGAAGAACCTCTGGCGAAACAGGATATCAAAATCTCCAAAGACCAGTTTGATAAACTCGCAGCCGAGTTTATGTAAAATCCATGAAAGACCGCTTCCTTGCCGGGAAGTGGTCTTCTTTTGTTTTGTTCTGTTTTCCAAGAAAATATTGTGAAATGATTCACATAAACATTAAGTTCATTATATAGCTATCATACAGGAAATATAGATTGAAGCATATAGGTTAGATGTTAATGTCATAAAAATTTAAAATAAATAGAAATGAAAGGGAAAATGTGGTTTATCATTGGAAGATCACATCCCATACATTTTTCTACGAGGATGTTGACAAACCCGGTTTTCCTTTTCCAGTTGAACGACTTCTTGCTCGTATTTAAGCAACGGGAGTGAAACGGAAAAGGAAAACCGGCATATAACGGATACTTTGTCAACAAGCTGCATTTTTCTACTTTTCTATGTAATATTTTTTATTCTAATAAACTTTATATATACTTTGCAATTCAAATGGGCATAGACATTCATTCATGGAATAACTCCTCTTTCTTGACACAATCTAAGGGTAAATGATGCAAAAGGGGGGATGATGAATGGATATGCAACGGGCAAAAGAGATTTTGAAATCACCAGAAAAAGTTGAAGTTAGATATCGAGGCGTTCCCGTCTGGATTGAAATGATTGACGAAAGTGCTGAGAAAGCAAGGGTACACTCCGAAGCAAACCCAGACGATATCAAGATTGTTCCAGTCTGGGATCTGGACGATCGGTAGCAAGGTACTCAAGAAGACATACCGGACGAGTATATATGAATAAGTCATTTTTGTCCTGGGAAAATATATCTGGAGCAGGCTTTCTTTGAGTGAAAGAGCCTGCTTTTTGTTTTTTCGGTTTCTATTTGTCAGAATCGATACATATGTTTTAATCAAATCACTTTTCCTTATGAGGCTGGTCAACATGAACAAAACTTATGCGAGAGTATTTGCATATATAGTGGGGTTGATTATACAATCTGTAGGTCTTTCGTTGATCATTCGCTCTGATTTTGGCACGGGTCCATGGGATGGATTTTATGTAGGAATTTCAAATCACTCAGGTTTAACTGTGGGATCATGGCTTTTTGTTGTTGGCATTCTCCTGGTTTTTTTCAATTCATATTTGATAAAAAGTAAACCCAATTTCATTTCACTCATCACCATTTTTATAATGGGGCTCTGTATGGATTGCTGTCTTTATCTCCTTGATTTTGAACCAGATCAAGCAGAAATGCAAGTTCTTACATTTTGGGCGGGGCTGCTTTTGACATCTATAGGGATGTCGCTTTATGTCCAGGGGAAGTTTGCCATCACGCCTGCAGATCAATTGATGTATGCTCTTTCTCATCGATTTCGTTTAAGCCTGATGTGGTCCAAAACGTTAACAGATATGGGCGCACTGATGTTAGCCTTTCTTTTACATGGTCCAATCGGCTTTGGAACCATCATCTATACCTTTTTGTGTGGTCCCTTTATTCAATTTTTTATTCCTAAATTCGAGCGGTTTTTTACTCAAAAAACGTAGCGATCTCAAGAACAAATTTCGTTTGGAAGAAGAGTAAAGAAGAATGAACTGATATCATAAATCCTAATTAGGATGACCAAAATTGGTTTCAAAAATGAAAGAAGGGTAGGGCGAATGAAGATGAGTTGGAATACGAACGGGATTTGGATAATATGGGATCGGTGTAAATGCAAAAAGACATAACTCGTTAGAAATGACGGGCTATGTCTTTTTTTAGGAAAAGAATCAGACTAGAGATGATAAGCGAAAGGATGAAACTCTATATTTTTACTTTCCTTTTCTTTTTGCCTTGCCTTCTCTTTTTGCCTTGGAATTGCTTGGCAGTCATGCTTTTTCCTTTGACTTTCCTTGTTTTTCTGTTTCCTTTCCAACTGCCAGCAAGCGGTGGATCTTCGCTGAGTTGGATGGGTGTCTTGTTTGGTTCTTTGGTCAATAGTTTTAATGCAGCAGATAACAGGCGAACGGAGTCGGTATGCTCCAGCAGCTCTTCAGCCAATTCGACGTAAACATGGAAATCGTTCTCTTCAACAGCTTCCAGCAACTTTTCGATCGCAAACCGTTGTTGTCCGGTAATGACTTCACTCAGGGTCGGAACGGGTTGGTGTATCATTTTCTTTTTGGTTGCTCTCTCGATATTACGTAGATGTTCGATTTCCCCAAAAGCAACAAAAGTGGTTGCGATTCCGGCTCTGCCTGCTCGGCCGGTTCGTCCGATTCGATGGACGTAGCTGTCTGGATCTTGTGGAATGTCAAAATTATAGACGTGAGTGACACCGGAAATATCCAAGCCGCGTGCGGCCACATCAGTTGCGACCATAATATCAATGGTTCCTTCTCGGAATCGGTGAATAACCGTATCTCGACGAGCTTGGGACATGTCCCCATGGATGCCTTCTGCAGAGTATCCACGTTTATTCAATCCTTCTGTAATTTCATCCACTCGCTTTCTGGTACGGCCAAACACGATCGCGAGTTCCGGTGACTGGATATCTAAAAGATTGCACAGGATATCGAATTTTTGTGCAGGGGTCATTTCAATGTAATGTTGCTCGATATTGGGCATCGTTGCTTCTTTTGACTTGATTTTTACGACCATTGGATTAACCATAAATTTATTGGCAAGGGCTTGGATATCTTTGGGCATGGTGGCAGAAAAGAGAAGTGTTTGCCGCTGTGCTGGAATTTCAGATAAAATCTCTTCAATATCTTCTATAAAGCCCATTTGCAACATTTCATCTGCTTCATCGAGCACGACCTGGTTAATCGTATGGAGCCGAATGGTACGGCGTTGGATATGGTCTTTCAAACGACCAGGTGTCCCGACAATGATTTGAGGTCTTTTTTTAAGGGAACGGATTTGCCGCTGGATATCTTGTCCGCCGTAAATCGGTAAAGCCCAAATTTTTTTGTACTGGCCCATCCGATTAAGTTCCTCGGCTACCTGAATTGCTAGTTCACGTGTCGGAGTGATCACAATTCCTTGAATGTGGTCGTTGTCCAATGATAACTTTTCAATCAAAGGAATGCCGAAAGCAGCTGTTTTGCCTGTACCGGTTTGTGCCTGTCCCAGTAAGTCGCGACCTTCTAAAGCAATGGGAATGGTTTGGGCTTGAATGGGGGTTGCTTCTTCAAATCCCATATCGCGAATGGACTCCAATAACGCTGAACTGAGTCCGAGTTCAGTAAATTGTGCCAAGAGATTGGTACCCCTTTCCTTTACTTTCTATTTTTAATTCGCAACAAAGCAATGGACAGCCCTAGTCTGATCAAATATCAGACTAGGGCTATATTATATAAAAATAGCTCTATTTCACTTGTTGAATTGCATGTTCCCAACTAGGAAAATAGTACAAAGCGTTTTGCAGAAGCTCAGGATAGGCCTGCTTTATTTTTTTCTTGCTCAATGATTCACCGTTTTTTTGTAACTGTGCAATTTTTGCAAGAACTTCATCCATCTTCATCGTAACTTCCATTTTTTCACTCCTCAAAGTAGGATACTCATCATTTTATCCTAATTTAATGCAAAGATACATACAAGTTTGACAAAAAGTAGAGGGAAATTGCAGATTCTTTGCTTTTGATTCAGGAAAGGTACATGAAAACTTCCAACCTTTGCTATTTGACAGATCCTCATGTTGCCGAGCAACACCTTTTTATAAAGCGGAGGGATGTGTTCCTTGCGGAGTGACTGTGATGGTACAGAAGTCGTCACGGAGGAAGGAACACATCCCAAAGCGTGGGAGAAACGTATCCATATTTTCAGAATGATAAACTTATCCATTTATTCAAATAGTATACAGTCTGAAATGGTTTGGAGCTTATTTTCTGATGCGAAATGCAGCATTCAACTGCCCGCGGATCATTTGGTCGCGTACTTTCCGGTCTTTTATCCTTTTCTCTATCTTTTTAATTTCGGATGTTTGTAAGCCATCCTCCATTTTGTTGGCGATGTCTATTAACTTTTCCACGTCTGAAAATGAATACTTCCGCGTTCCTCCTTCAGTTCGTGCCGGAAAAATCAACTTTCTCTCCTCATAGTATCGAATTTGCCTTAACGACAGTCCTGTTAGCTCACTCACTGTTCCAATACCAATGACTTTTTGATCTTTATAGGACATGAATCATTCACCCCGCTTTTACTTTATCATAAGAGAAACTCCTTAATATCATTTTTGTAAGATAATATAACATGATTTCAAGATGTATAAAAGTTTTATGTCAGAAAATCTAACACATTTGTAGAAAAATAGATAAACCATATGTCATACTTGGTTCTAAAGAAGTGGGAGATGGCTTTCAAATGATACGGATCATTATTCAGTTTTTTACCATATTCGTGATCTATCTTATTGGAAACCTCATTGTGACATGGCTGCATCTTCCTTTACCTGGGGCTGTTGTTGGGATGGTTTTGCTGTTTATTGCATTGTTATTGGGTATTTGCAGAGTGACATGGGTCGAAAGGATTGCCCAGTTGCATATTAAACATATTACACTTTTGTTCATTCCTTCCATCATTGGTGTATTGCGCTATATTGGAATTTTCCAAACGGAAGGACTAAAACTGGCTGTCATATTGATTGCAAGCAGTTTGGTCGTCTTATTTGTTACGGCCTATACTGCTGAGTATTACGAAAACAAAAAAAGGAGGAAGTAGAATGGAAGCCTTAATCGGTAACACATTCTTATGCACCGTGATAACCTTTGCGAGTTATGTGATAGGGGTAAAGATATTTCGGAAATTTAATAAATATTGGCTAAACCCGCTGTATACTGTCACGATTATTGTCATATCCTTATTGTCTTTTTTCCATGTGGATTATGGTCATTATACATCCGGAGCTGGTATTTTCTCGCTACTTTTGGGTACGGCCACTGTTTCCCTGGCTGTTCCCTTATACAAGCAGATGAGAATGCTAAAAAAACATCTCTGGATCATCGTTTACAGTGTTTCGAGTGGAACGTTAGCAGGCGTTGTTTGTGTCATGATGTTAGCAAATGAGGTGCATTTAAATAAAGATCTGATGCTTTCTTTGATACCGAAATCGGTTACTGTGCCTATTGCTCTATCCATTTCCCGCTCACTGGGGGGTATCCCTTCCCTCACGGTTCTGTTTGTAGTCATATCTGCTGTTTTCTCACTTGTCACTGCACCTCTGTTTTTAAAGCTCGGACAAATCAGAAGTAGAATTGCCAAAGGATTAGCATTGGGTACTTCAGCTCAGGCAATCGGAGCGAGCCGTGCATTTGAATGGGGGGAACTGGAAGGAACAATGGGCATCATCGCAATGAGTATCTCTCCACTGTTTATGTCCTTGATTACTCCACTTTTATTTAATCTTTCATAAAAGAGGTGATCATCATGGTAGAACGCACTGCTCAATGTCAAATCGCTTCAAGTATCAACCTGGCAATGGTTATTCAATTTGTTAAAAAAGCAAATCAATTCAATAGCTATATCCTGATTGAAACAGATAAGTCAACCGTTAATGCCAAAAGTTTACTTGCCATGTGTTTGTTAGTCCCGAGCTTTATAAACTGTACCGTCACTTTACGTGCCTTAGGTACAGATGCAGAAATCGCCTTGGCATACTTAAAAGATATGCTTTCTGATCGCTTCAAACCTTGTACAAATAGCCGGGAAAAGATATCCTCATGATTTTTTGTAGGAAATCGAGGAGGCGTTTGTTTCTTGGGAGCGAAAGAGTGTTATAATAAAAAGATTTTATTGTTATCTATGTATATAAATCTAATTTATAATAATGTTATACTGCCAGTCAGATGGCATTAAGTAGGAAAAGCAACACATTATAGAGGAAATGTGTTGCTTATTATTATTATTATTTTCTAGGTGATTCTTATCAGTAACTAAGGAAAAATAGAAATAGAAGCAAAGTGAGGTGAGACAAGTGCGACTAACTGTACTAGGCTGCCAATCTCCATTCCCTGCGGCGGATGGTGCAACCATTGGGTATCTACTCGAAGTAGGAGGCAAGCGCATTTTAATGGATTGTGGAAGTGGTGTATTGGCTCAATTAGCAAAAAAGTGTAAACCATATGAGTTGGATCTTGTGCTAATTTCACATTTACATCACGACCATATTAGCGATTTTTTTGTTTTGCAATATGCTTTACTTGTCGCGAACCAATTCCAGAAAAGAAACCAACCTTTATCCGTATGGGCTCCTTCCGAACCAAAAGGATGGTTTGAAAAATTATCTTATCGCAATTATATTCTATTGCAAGCTATTACTGAAGGAAAAACGGTTTCATTGGAAGGGGTAAACATTTCCTTTTTCTTAACAGATCATGCAGTACCCTGTTATGCCATGAAGATCGAATATGATGGAAAAGTCCTATTATATGGAGCAGATGCTGGCCCGAGAACGGATTGGACTCGAATGGCGATCGAGCCGGATTTGTTTATCTGTGAAGCTTCATTTTTACACAAAGATTTGCCTGCTGATCCGATTGGCCATTTATCTGCCAAACAAGCAGCTCAAGCAGCAAACCAAATCAAGGCGAGGCGTTTGCTGCTCACACATCTTTATCCAGAATTAGATCCTTTACAACTAAAACAGGAAGCAGAACAAGAGTATCATCAAGAATTATTGGTGGCAGAGATCGGATTGGAAATAAATTTGTAAATGTTTCAAGCCAATGTAATTCGATTACATTGGCTTGAAGTCAACAATTTTTTAGAATCCCCACCAGTAAACATGCATACCCTGTGCATATTGTGTTGCCAGAGTTTGACGGAAATTCGAATTGGCAAGGTTTGCAGCATCAGTAGGATTCGTAATAAAACCAGTCTCTCCTAACGAAGCTGGCATGTTTGTATACTTCAGAACATAAAATCCAGCTTCCTTCACACCACGGAGAACAGAGTATGAGTTTTTCAATTTATTATAAATGTCAGTAGCTAACCTGGTTCCGTTTACACTTCCATAGTAGTGGTAGGTTTCTAGCCCACTTGCAGCAGGATCGGTGTAACTATTGATATGCATGGAAACAAAAAAGTCAGCTCCTACATTATTTGCCAAAGCAACCCGGTTTTCTAAGGACACAGTGGTATCTGAGCTACGGGTCATATATACCGTGACAGGGTAATTTGCTAACAAGTAAGCTCTTGATTTTAAAGCAATATCTAGAGTAATGTTTTTCTCCTGAAGATTGTTTCCAATCGCTCCAGGATCAGAACCGCCATGGCCTGGATCGATTACAATGATAGGATTGGCAAGTGCTGAAGCTCTTTTATCTTTTGGGGCTTTTGTATCAAGTACTTTCTTTAATGCAGGATCATAGTTAGCAGGAGGCGGAGCAGTGTCCCACATGGGTTCATTTGCGATTTGGGGACCTTTCTCCGCTGCAAACGCAACAGGTGAAACAGACATGACACTTAAACAGAACGCGGCTGCCAATAAAAAGAAAGTTTTTTTCATACTAATGATTCATCTCCTTCATTTATTAATCAGTTGAACTGAAAATCAGTTGGACATTGACAGGAAAATCATAAATAAACGCAATTAATGGATCACGCGAAAGATTATGAATAAACAGCCGATAATTACTGGTCTTTTTTTTGGCTTCCAGCCAGTCTTGTAAGACAACCTTTTGCTTTTCAAAAAGAAGAGTGGAGTAAATTTTTTGATTCACTTCGCTTAACGGCTGCTGACGAGGCGGCTCAATTCGTTCTACTTGAAACCAATAGATCCAATCATCTACACGAATAGGACCATATAGCTTGTTCTTGGTAGCCTGAAACATTTTAGTGGACACTTGCAAACCTACTTTATCCTTCATTTGTAGTTGAGGTATAAGTTCTGACCATTCACCATAAATATTTTTATTATTTCGGTTATTATCGAAAATATTTTTAAAATTTTTTTCATTCATGTACTTTGAAATTTGGACCAAATCATTACTCCTATCTTTTACTCTTATATATCGAATTGTTCTCAGTTCAGGAATCTTAAATGCTTCTAGATGTGTTAGATAGAAATTCTTTATTTCATCCTGAGTTATGACGATATTTTTTGTGACATGATTTTTTACCTGAAAGCCTATCATAGATCTGCGAATATTTTGTTTGCTTTCTTCCTCTGTTATTTTTAATTGTTTCAATTGTACTGCACGCTCTTCTTTTGTCTTTCCAAGCTGATTGAGTTGCTGTTGAATTGCTTGGTCAGAAACATCTATTCCCATCTTTTTTGCTTGAAACAACACTAGATCTTCTAAGCTTCTTTGCTTGATCATATATATTTCATCAGATTTGGTGTATTGTGAAGTTGGAAAATATACATGTTTTATACTTTCCCAGTCATCTTTCCGAAATGAATCATTCCCTACTATATAAAGTAAAGGATTATAGTACATTTCGATACATATACTCAAAAGGGTTAGCATTAATAACATATAAAATATCAATTTTCGCATTGAAACCGATTTATTCATTCAATCCTCCGAATAAATTCTAAATGTTAATACATAAATGACTGGATGAAACTAATTCGCTTTCGCAGTTAATGACTGTGTGATTCATATTAAAAGTCGAATGAAACCATTTCAAAATCACAAAAAATAATGAACCTTTAGTTTGATGAGGACTAACCACGAATGCCCCATGATCGCTAACGTTACCAACTCCTTCAAATAAAATGCATACGATGAATATCACTGGATTTTTCATTATAATATAAGCTAATAAATATACTTTATATATTGATTTTAAGAAATTATTATTTGTATATTTATAATACTCTTTTAAATGTTATTTGTAAATAATTATTCTATTAAAAAATAATACTTTTCGTTCAATTGTTTACTTGACCATATATGTTAATAATAGTTAAGCATAATTGGCTTGTTAATTAAATGAATAGTGCAGAAACAAAGGGGAAAATGGTACTATTGAATCCAAATTTAGCATCATATAAGGAACGAGTCCATATTGTAAAAATCTGGATTCGTTCCTTTTCCTGTTCCTTATAATTTCCTTTAAAGGCCTTCCTTTAGATTATTGATCAACCTCAGGCACAAAAATCTTTTCATAACAATACTCTCCATCTGCTTCTTGAATGCGAATGACAGCAGCATTTTCAACGGGCTTAAAAGATTCAAGTTTTTCAACAGGCCAATTCATTATAAATGCAAGCAGCATTTGAATAAAGGCGCCATGAGTAACCACAATCAGGTTTTCGTATCGTTGCTGCCGCTCAAGTCGTTGGACAACGGTATGCATAAACATAGAAGACCGGAGATATACATCCGCAAGTGATTCCCCGTTCGGATAACGGTAATAAAATCGACCCGCTGCTTTAAATTCCTTTTTGGCTTGAGGAGTTCGATGATTAAAATCGTACAGATTTCCCAGCTCCCATTCCCGGAGAAGAGGATTTTCATAGAAAGGCGTTCCTTCGGGAAGCAAGGCGTGAATGGCTTTCGCTGTCTCCATGGTTCTAAGATATGGGGATGAGTAGAGAATCATGCTGCCTTTGACATGATCTTTTATAAATTGTGCAGTGACCTGCGCCTGTTTTCTGCCTAGCTCTGTAAGATTGTGTTTAGAATCGTGGGTATGAGCCATGCGAAAACGGTCTACATTATGCTCAGATTCACCGTGACGAATTAAATAGATATTCAATTTCTGTTCCTCCAATATATCCAATTTTCATATCATTTATATAATAGTAGCATTTTTATAGCTAATGGTCATGTGTGAAAAGAGGAAAAAACGAATAAATATTTGAATAATAATATATATTGAAATATAATATAAAAAACTGATATTAAACATACCAACTGGTTAGTTAGTTGGATAAATGGAGGTGGATCATTTTCATATTTGATTGCGAACGCCCAAATCAAAAAAGGAATAAGCCCGTCACATATGAAGAGAAGCATACAGAGGGGGATTGGAGTGGAATTATTTTTTCAGCAGATCGTCAATGGCCTTGTACTTGGCAGTATTTATAGCCTGGTGGCTCTTGGCATCACGTTGATCTATGGAATTATGCAACTACCGAACTTTGCACACGGCCATTTGTATATGTTAGGTGCCTATGTAACGTTTTTCATGATCACTCATTACGGTTTAAGTTATTGGCCAGCCATCCTGTTCTCCGTGGCGGCACTTGTCGTTATTGGCATGTTACTTGAGAGACTTGTGTTTCGCCCATTGCATCATGCACCTCATATCAACTCGATGATCGCGTCAATTGGAGTCATGCTGTTCATTGAAGCAACTGCCCGCAAGATGTGGGGATCTGATTATCGCCGCCTTGATTCCCCGTATGATGGAGTCATCGACCTGTTTGGACTTACCATCACGGAACAACGGATCATTGTCATTTTGTCGGCCATTGCCCTGATGATCGGGTTGAATCTGTTTTTGAAGCGAACGGTAATCGGTTCAACGATTGAAGCGATGGCTCAAAACAGAGAAGGGGCTTTCCTTGTCGGCATTAACGCCAATAAAGTTTCTCTCATGACCTTCGCCATTGCATCGGGACTGGCCGCGGCTGCCGCTTCATTAGCCGCACCAATCAACCTTGTTTATCCCTCGATGGGGGCGATGGTGAACCTGAAAGCGTTTGTGATTATTGTCCTTGGCGGAATGGGAAGCATTCCAGGGGCTGTGCTCGGAGGCTACATTCTTGGATTGGCAGAAAGTATATCAGGAACTTACATTAACAGTGAGTATAAAGACCTGGCTGCGTTTGCCCTCTTAGTATTCATTCTAACCGTTAGACCAACCGGACTGTTTGCGAAGGAGGCCCGATAAAATGAGATCTTTCCCGGCCTCAAAATGGGTTGTGCCCGCATTGCTCCTTGTTGCATTGGCCATTCCTTTGCTCACTGACAATTCCTACTATCTGAATATGCTCATTATGATATTCATCTGGACGATAGCAGTAAGCGGAATGAATATGATTGCCGGATATGCCGGGCAGTTGTCATTGGCCCACGCCGGATTTTTTGGTATGGGTGCATATACATTAGGGCTTCTGATGGCGAAAGCGCAGATGTCATTTCTGGTGTCACTGGTGATGGCGGTCGCTTTGACAGGAATTGTCGGAGCGGTGGTAGGGATGATCTCGCTTCGCTTGAAGGGTCACTATTTTGCGATCTTTTCTCTCTGCATGGGAGTCATCATTTCCCTAGTCATTGAAAAATGGGAATCGTTGACTGAGGGGGTTCGCGGGCTACTTGGGATCCCCATTCCGAAAATCGGTTCATTTGAATTTTCGACCGTCACCTCCCAGTACTACTTGATACTGTTCTTCCTTGTACTTGCCATGTTTGTGAATCGACAAATTGTACAATCGTTAGTCGGAAGAACATTCATTTCAATCCGAAACAGTGAAGAGTTGGCAGAGGCACTGGGAATTAACGTAATGCAGAGTAAAATACTGGCATTCGTTCATTCAACTGTGTTGGCTGGACTGGCTGGTGCATTGTATGCAGGTTATCTCCGATTCCTCGGCCCGGAAGTCGCTTCCATTGAACATGCATTTGAAATGTTGTTGTATCTGCTGGTTGGCGGAATCAGCACTTTGTGGGGCCCTTTGGTGGGAACTGCGCTTGTGATGGCCATGATGCAATTGCTTCAGTCCTGGCAGGACTATCGCATGATCATTTTTGGCCCAATCCTCGTACTGATTGTCATGTTCCTGCCGCATGGGATTATGGGAGCGTTGGCCCGTCTAAAAATGAAACGTCAGTCTGTTTTGCCGGAAACTATCGATAATGAGAATCGGGTAATCGAAAAAGGGACAACCGACCGGAGATTGGCTGGGGGGGAAATCGATGCTTAAAACCGAAAAATTAACGAAAAGTTTTGGCGGGAACATAGCGGTAAATGCGGTAGATTTCCAAATCAATCAAGGTGAGATCACGGCGATCATTGGTCCCAACGGAGCAGGAAAAACCACCTTCTTCAATCTGATCAGCGGACTTCATAGACCCACCTCCGGCAAAATATTCCTTGAAGGTGAGGATGTAACGAATAAACCCTCCTATGAAATAGCGAAGATGGGAATCGCACGCACGTTTCAAACAACGAAATTGTTTGCTGAAGCTACTGTGATGGATAATCTGATTATCGGACATCGGCTTAGAACGAAAAGCGGGTTTTGGAGTGCCGTGATACGCAGCAAACGGTATCGAAAAGAAGAAAGCGAGTGCAGGGAAAAAGCCCTGCAAGTGCTTGAATTTGTCGGAGCTTCTGAGCTGGCCAACCGGCCGGTGGCGAGCATTTCACAGGAAGAGCAGAAAAGAGTGGCAATCGCGTTAGCTTTAGCTACCGATCCAAAGCTGGTCCTGCTGGATGAACCTGCAGCCGGCATTAACGCTGATGAAACGAGTGGCCTGGCAGAACTGATCAAAAAAATGAAGCAAGCAGGTCTGACGATATGCATTATTGAGCACAAAATGCAAATGATCATGAATCTTGCTGACCGGATCATGGTTTTGAACCAGGGTACAAAGATAGCGGAAGGAACACCGGCTGAAATCAGTCGGAATGAAACGGTGATTGAGGCTTACTTGGGAGGGACCCCGCATGCTCAAGCTCATTGATGTTACAGTCAAGTATGGAAGCTCCATAGCACTTCATTCTGTCAATTTGGAAGTAAATGAAGGAGAGCTGGTTGTACTGCTGGGTGCAAACGGTGCCGGAAAGAGTACTATTTTCCGTACCATCAGCGGCCTTTTAAAGCCAGCAGCGGGTGAAGTCAAGTTTATGGGACAATCGATCGGCGGGTGGTCCCCGGACCGGATTGTAAAAGCGGGAATCGTTCAATGTCCGGAAGGAAGGAAATTGTTTCCTGAAATGTCTGTCTTAAAAAACCTTACTTTAGGTGCTTACATCCATCGAAAAGACAAAGCGGGCATAACCCGTTCGTTAGAAAATATTTACGAATTGTTCCCGATTTTGTACGAGAAAAGGGAACAACCGGCAGGTTCATTGAGCGGGGGTCAACAGCAGATGGTTGCGATCGCACGGGCTCTCATGGCCAAACCGAAACTGCTGTTGCTGGATGAGCCTTCGGTCGGGCTTGCTCCGCTCGTCGTTGAACAGATGTTTAAAACAATCGAGAAAATCAACCGTGATGGAACCAGTGTTCTATTGGCGGAACAAAATGCATTTGCAGCTTTGCAGATAGCCCAACGTGGTTATGTCATTGAAAACGGACATCTGGTGCTTGAAGGGGCGCGAGAGATGCTCTGTGACAACGAGCAGGTGAGACGAGCTTACATTGGAGCGTAGTACGAATATGCTGGATGTTCTTATGTTTTTACTCCAAAGGAAAAACAAAAGAAGCCAGGCAAAGGAGAGGATTAAATGAAACGAATGTGGAAAACTCTTCTCACTCTAACAACCGCTGTTTCACTTCTTATTCTGACAGCATGCGCGAACTCAGAAGGCGGAGGAGCTGGAGAATCGAAAGTTGTCAATATCGGGTGGTCCGGGCCTCAAAGCGGCGGGGCGGCTCTGTATGGTAAAAACACGTTAGACGGAATGAACATGGCCATCGATGACATTAATGCCGCAGGAGGAATAAAAGTAGGGAAAGATAACGTTAAGCTGAAGCTCGTCGCATTGGATGACAAGTACCTTCCAAACGAAACGGCAACAAACGCCCGGCGGTTGAAACAGGAAAATGACGCAACGATTATCTTCACCCCCCATTCAGGCGGTGTGTTTGCGATGCAGCAGTTTAACGTGCAAGAAAATTTTCTGATTGCTGCCTATACGAGTGAACCGAAAGTCACAGAAGTGAAAAATCCGCTGATGGTGCGCATTCCTCCAACCTATAATATCTATCCGAAGACGTTCTCAAAAGAAATGATGAAACGGTTTGGCAAGAAAGTGGCATTAATACCGGGAACTCACCAGTATGCGAAAGATTGGACGGCTCTTTTCAAGAAAACATGGATTGGACTCGGTGGCAAAATCGTTGCCGAAAACCCGGTCGATTATAACAAAGAAAGCGATTTTTCATCTGCTGTAACGAAAGCGCTTTCATCGAAACCGGATGTTCTGTTTGTCGGCGGAGCTTCCCAACCCACAGCCCTCATCATTAAAGCTGCCCGCGAACAAGGGTTTAAGGGTGGTGTGATTATGATGGATCAGGCTAAATTGGAAGAGGTAGAGCAAGTTTTGAAAGACCCCAAGCTATTGGAAGGAGTAATCGGCGTTCGGCCAGCTTCAAAGTGGCCGACAGAAGGAACGAAGAAGGTTGTTGAGAGATATAAAAAGAAGTTTGGCGCAGACAAGATCCCGACATCGGAAGTTTTATACAATTACATGGCTGTACATCTGTTTGCAAAAGCGATGGAACTGGCT
This sequence comes from Thermoflavimicrobium dichotomicum, assembly GCF_900114055.1. GTDB lineage: Bacteria > Bacillota > Bacilli > Thermoactinomycetales > Thermoactinomycetaceae > Thermoflavimicrobium > Thermoflavimicrobium dichotomicum. The sequence goes on from NZ_FORR01000006.1 coordinate 138,037, forward strand.
GGAACCACAGATGATCCGGCTGCAATCCGGGCAAAAATAAATGATGCATGCAAACAATTGTCTGAAGACAAAATTCCCTTGTCAGTCAAAGGATTATCTGAAGACGGGTCATTAATCACCACACCAAAAGCAATGATGATGAAAGATGGAAAGTATGTTGAAATCCCTCTTTCCTTGAATTAGGTTTCATGGTATTTTGGAGAACACTTCTTAAAGATCGTTTAAGAAGTGTTCTCTTTTTTAATTCCAGATTAACAACGCAAAATCGAAAAAAATATTTGAAAGATAAAACAAATAATAATAAAATAAAAATGAAATATATAACATACCAACTGGTTAGTTGATATGGAAGCGGAGGGATCGCATTGAATTTTGATTACAGTGATAAGGTAAAAGAATTACAGAAGCGATTAACTGAATTTATGGAACAAGTCGTTTATCCTAATGAAGCAACGTATCAACAGCAACTGAATGAAGCTCCCAATCGTTGGACTACTCCTCCTATTATGGAAGAGATGAAGGCTAAGGCAAGGGCTGCCGGGTTATGGAATTTATTTTTACCCGATAGTGAATATGGTGCAGGTTTGACCAATCTTGAATATGCTCCGCTTTGCGAAATTATGGGACGTTCTTTTATAGCTCCAGAAGTATTCAATTGCAGTGCACCGGATACCGGAAATATGGAAGTGTTAGTCCGTTATGGAACAGAGGAACAAAAAAAGAAGTGGCTGGTTCCATTATTAAATGGAGAGATCCGTTCCTGCTTTTCGATGACAGAGCCCCATGTAGCTTCATCAGATGCCACCAATATGGAGACCCGGATTGAACGGGACGGAGATGAATATGTAATTAACGGCAGGAAATGGTGGTCCTCAGGTGCAGGAGACCCACGCTGCAAGATTGCGATTGTAATGGGAAGATCGAACCCGTCGGCGCCCAGACATGAACAACATTCTATGATACTGGTACCGCTCGATACTCCCGGAGTTAAGATTTTGCGTCACTTACCTGTCTTTGGCTATGATCATGCTCCTCACGGTCATGCAGAGATTGAATTTGACAATGTGCGAGTGCCTGCTTCCAATATCATCTGGGGGGAAGGAAAAGGTTTTGCCATTGCTCAGGGAAGGCTTGGTCCAGGGCGTATTCATCATTGTATGCGCTTGATCGGGGCGGCTGAGCGTGCGCTTGAACTCATGTGTAAGCGAGTCAAGGAACGCGTAACCTTCGGTAAACCTCTGGCAGAACAGGGTGTGATCCAGGAGTGGATCGCAGATTCCCGAATCGAAATTGAACAGGCGCGTCTATTAACCCTGAAAGCAGCCTATATGATGGATAAAGTGGGGAATAAGGTAGCCAGAAAAGAAATTGCCATGATTAAAGTCGTGGCTCCAAATATGGCTCTCAGAGTATTGGATCGAGCGATTCAGGCCTTTGGTGCTGCAGGGGTAAGTGAAGATTTTCCGCTTGCAGCTCAGTGGGCAAATGCAAGGACACTCCGTCTGGCAGATGGCCCGGATGAAGTTCATCGGGCAGCTATCGCGAAGCTGGAGTTGAAAGCGCATTCGTAACCCGTAAAAGAATATAGGTGCTTTAAACGCGATGAACAAGGTTTTAAGTAGGGAGCTTAAGATGAATGACAGTGAAAAACCACGATTGAAATTTTATCATCAATATGTTTCCGAATAATTACAATTGATAGATAAACACGTGACACAACTGCTTCTTGAGACTGTCCAAAGATACTCATTTCATTTTTTTCTGATTGAATCAATCGCTAAATTATATTGGGAAAGGGATACGCCTATGCATATCAGAGAATTGTTTGACTTAACAGGTAAAACAGCCATTGTCACCGGTGGAGGAAGAGGATTGGGAAAACAGATAGCAGAGGCTCTTGCTGAAGCCGGAGCCAATGTAGTGGTTTGTTCCCGCAAACTGGAAGCTTGTCAGGAAGCGAGTGAAAGATTAAAAGAAAAAGGGGTTCAATCCCTTGCCTTAAAGTGTGATGTAACGAATCCTGAGGATGTCAATTACGTGGTTGAAGAAACGTTGAAACAATTTGGCACCATTGACATCTTGTTTAATAACAGCGGTGTAAGTTGGGGAGCTCCGGCTTTGGAGATGCCTCTCCAAAAATGGAATATGGTAATGAATGTGAATGTAACGGGAACATTCCTCATGTCACAAGCCGTTGGAAAGACCATGATGAAAAATCAGTCGGGAAAAATTATCAATATTGCTTCCACTGCCGGCTTGGGGGGACAGGATCCCAGAAAATTGGACGCCATCGGATACTCTACCAGTAAGGGAGCCGTCATCACGTTTACAAAAGATCTTGCCATGAAATTGGCACCATACAATATTCATGTCAATGCGATTGCCCCAGGTTTTTTCCCTACTAAGATGTCAAAGGGAGTTTTGGATCAAGTTGGGAAGCAAATCCTGGAACAAACTCCGTTGAGAAGGTTTGGTTCTGATTATGACCTAAAGGGTGCAGCCCTGTTTTTGGCTTCCAGAGCTTCAGACTATGTCACGGGCCATGTATTAGTGGTTGATGGCGGAGTCCATGCCATGTGATTGATAAGAGGTTAAAAAATGAATAATTACCAATATTAAATCAACATACTGACTGGTTAGTATTAGGTGATATCAATATACAGATGCATAAGTGACCGGATGGGAAATTTAATTCAAGCGTTTATCGAAAAAACGTGACCCTAATTTCAAACATAAGTAAGGTGGTCTTCATGACTGATAAAGATCAGAAAGAACAGAAACAAGCCGAACAGGACACCATTTCTGTACGCAAAGGGGAAGAATTGAATCTTCCACGACTGGAGAACTTCTTGCGGGAAAAGATAGAAGGTTTAGATGATTCGCCTTTGGAAATCCGTCAATTTCCTACAGGAGCTTCCAATTTGACGTATTTATTGCGTATAGGGAACTGGGAGGCGGTTCTTCGCAGGCCTCCTCTTGGTCCTGTTGCCCCCAAAGCTCATGATATGGGCCGCGAATATAAGATATTAAGCAAGCTCCATCCCGTGTTTCCACTTGCTCCTAAACCGTATTTGTTTAGTGATAATGAAGAGATAATCGGCAGTCCGTTCTATTTAATGGAAAGACGGTGCGGCATTGTATTGGATAGCGAATTTCCGAAACCTTACACTCCAACCCGGGAGATCTGTCATCAAATCTCTCAAGCGATGGTAGACCGGCTGGTGGAGCTTCATAGTATCGATTATGAGGCAGCAGGCCTGAATGAAATAGGATTTCCGGAAGGATTTATGAAACGTCAGGTAACTGGTTGGATTGCCCGCTATGAACGTGCGAAGACAGATGAAATCGAAGGAGTGGAAGAACTGAAAAAATGGATGATTGACCATTTGCCCGTTTCCCCTCATCCTACCGTTATCCATTATGACTATAAGCTAAACAATGTCATGTTTGACTATAATGACTTAAGTAAAATGGTTGGTATTTTTGACTGGGAAATGGCCACCATCGGAGATCCTCTTGCGGATTTGGGCTGCGCTTTGAGTTATTGGACTCAGGATGATGATCCGGATGCACTTAAGTATTGGATGGGGAAGCATTCGATAACCCTTTTGCCCGGTTTTATGTCTCGGGAACAATTTATTGAAGCCTATGCGAAAAAAAGTGGACGGGATGTTTCACAAATCCATTTTTATTTAACATTTGCTTACTTTAAGTTGGCGGTTATTGTTCAACAAATTTATTACCGTTGGAAAAAAGGACAAACGGAGGATGAACGATTTGCTAATTTTGGGGATCGGGCCCGTAGCTTAATGATTCGTGCCTGGGAATTATCCCAAAGTGCTCGCTAATTTAATCGATTGATTTTAGTATCCGTCTGTTTCACTTGAGAGGAGAGATTATTGGTGAATTTCAACTTAACCGATGAACAGAGAATGATTCAAAAAACGGTTAGACAATTTGTTGAACGTGAATTGATGCCATTGGAACCTGAAGTGCTTCGAAATGAGAGAGAAGGACGGCCGGGAATAACTCGTGAGAAAATCAAGGAACTTCAGGAGAAGGCAAAGAAGGCCGGATTTTGGGGCATAAATACGCCAGAAGAGTATGGTGGAGCCAATCTGGGAGCATTGATGCAGGCGATCGTTTTAATGGAAACAGGAAGAACATTCGTGCCATTTCGATTTGGCGGACATGCTGACAATATTTTGTACTATTGCAATGATTGGCAGAAAAAAAAGTATTTGATTCCTACCATTAACGGCGAGCGAAAGTCCTGTTTTGCCTTAACAGAGCCCGGTGCTGGTTCCGATCCCTCGAATATTAAGATGACGGCCGAAAAAGACGGAGACCACTATATCCTAAACGGTGAAAAAATCTTTATCACCAATGGAAATGAAGCCGATTTTGCCATGGTCTTTGCTGTTACAAACAAGAATGTAAAAGGACACGGCGGAGTCACTTGTTTTCTGGTCGACAGAGAAATGGGGTGGCGGTCCGAGCCTATCCAAACAATGGGAGAATGGGCACCTGCTTCCTTAATTTTCGAAAATGTACGAGTACCGGAAGAAAATATTCTTGGTGAGTTGAATGGTGGTTTTCGGTTAGGTTTGGAATGGATTTCCTACGCCCGTTGGGTAGTCGGAGCGATTGCCGTTGGAGCAGCAGAGCGTCTCCTTCAGATGGCAATTGATTACTCGAAGCAAAGGATTACTTTTGGAAAACCCATTGCGGAGAGACAGGCGATTCAATGGATGATTGCGGATTCAGCGGTTGAAATAGAAGCCGCAAAATGGCTCGTATTGAATGCCGCATGGACTCTTGATCAAGGTCGGGACAATCGACATCTTGCTTCCATAGCGAAGTTATTTGGGGCGAATATGGGAAACCGAGTGGTCGACCGCGTTCTTCAGATCTTTGGAGGGATGGGATATACAAAAGAACTGCCGATTGAACGCTGGTACCGTGAAGCTAGGCTGTGGAGGATCTATGATGGAACGGATGAAATTCAGCGTCTTATTATAGCAAGGAATTTGCTTAAAGGACATGTGAAAGTTGGGGAGCTTTTATAGCGATGAGAAACCATTCCGCGCATCTGTGGGATCATGAGAAAGTTGAAATTCCGATCCGGGTGGTGATTACGCTGCCATGATGGACAGACATTATCCATTTTGGCCAAAACGGGTACCAAAAACGTTGACGGTGCCGAAAACAACATTGTTTGATAACCTGAAAGTTTCCGCTCAGCGATATCCTGATAAAACCGCCATCGTCTACTACGGGCGTTCCATTTCCTATCGGGATTTGCTGAACGAAGTTAATGCGTTGGCTGGATTTTTACAAAGAGAATGGAGTGTTTCAGCAGGAGACCGGATTCTTCTCGATCTGCAGAATTCCCCTCAATTTGTCATCGCCTTTTATGCCATTCTTAGAGCAAATGCTGTAGTGGTGCCGATCAACCCGATGAATCTTACCGAAGAGCTGGCTTTCTATATTGAGGATGCACAGGCCGAAGTAGCGATTGTCGGGCAGGAACTGTATGACCGAATTGCACCACTCAAGCAGGGCCAGACCGGGTTAAAACACGTGCTTGTTGCCGCTTATTCCGATTATGTCTCCCCGGATATGGAATACGAATGCCCTGATATGGTGACCGCACCCCGTCAACATATTCGGGAAGAAGGAGTGGTTTTGTGGCAGGATGCTCTTCAGCATGGCTCTCAACCCGGGCCGCTTACCGCGGATTCGGACGATATGGCTGTACTGCCCTATACATCCGGGACAACAGGGCGGCCGAAGGGTTGCATTCATACTCATGCAACCGTTCAGGCCAACGCTGTAGGTGCAAGTGTGTGGGCAAACATGACTGCTGATGCGGTTGTGTTAGGAACATTGCCATTCTTTCATGTTACCGGGATGCAGCACAGTATGAACGCTCCGATTTATGCGGGCAGTACGATGGTAATCATGAGCCGTTGGGACCGGGACGTCGCAGGGAAACTGATTCAGGAATACGGTTGTACACACTGGACCAATATCAGCACAATGGTGGTTGACTTTCTCTCAAATCCAAATCTATCAAAGTACAAGCTGGACACATTGAATACGATCAATGGCGGGGGAGCCCCGCTTCCCGAAGCCGTCGGGCAAAAGCTGTATGAAATGACCGGCCTGTATTATGCGGAAGGATACGGGCTTACCGAAACCATGGCGCAAACGCATTTCAATCCGCCGGACCGGCCGAAGCTTCAATGTATGGGAATCCCATCTTTTGACGTGGATGCCCGTATTGTTGATCCTGAGACTTTGAAGGAACTGGGCCCCGGAGAAGAAGGGGAAGTGATTGTTAGTGGACCCCAGGTTCTGAAAGGATACTGGAATCGTCCGAAAGAAAACCAGGAGAGTTTTGTGACCATTGAAGGCAAATCGTTTTTCCGAACGGGAGACATCGCGAAATACGATGAGGAAGGATATTTCTTCATGGTGGATCGCATCAAGCGCATGATTAACGCCTCAGGGTACAAGGTATGGCCGACGGAAGTGGAATCCATTTTATACAAACACCCGGCAGTACAACAGGCTTGTGTCATCGGTGTGCCAGATCCGAGAAGAGGGGAGACCGTCAAGGCATTTATTATCCTGAACGAGAAGGATCAGGGCAAAGTTACCGAACAGGACATCATTGAGTGGTCCAAAGGGAAGATGGCAGCGTATAAATACCCGCGGATTGTCGAGTTCGTAGAGAGTCTCCCTCTTTCAGGCAGCGGCAAAATCCTCTGGAGAAAGCTGCAAGAAGAGGAGCTGAAAAAACGCCGGGGTCACTGAGCGGCAATCTTGCAAAATTACGGATTGCTCACGGTTGGACAGACGGTAAATGAAGGAGCCTGGCGGTTATTACGATGAAGCGTTCCAGCCAGGCTCTACGGGTGTCTGAGGCTGCATCATCAGAGAACAACCGGATATTTTAATAAAAAATCATGTGATGAAATGGGAGATGGAAATGAGGCTAGCGAACAAAGTGGCGATCGTAACCGGGGCTGGAAGTGGGATCGGCCGTGCAACCGCACAAAAGTTTGCTCAGGAAGGAGCAAAGGTGGTAGTTGCCGATATAAATCCCGAATCTGGAGCGATGACAGCTACAAGCATTAAAGAACAGGGAGGAGAAGCTGCTTACATTGCTGTTGATACTTCTTCGTATGAAAGCGTGGAATTGCTTGTCCAACAAACACTGGGACTTTATGGAAAATTGGATATCATGTTCAACAATGCGGGTATAACGAACACACGATATAATGTGCTCGACATGCCAGTTGAAGAATACCATCGAACAGTGGCGGTGAATCAGCACGGTGTTTTCTACGGGATCAAGGCCGCAGCAAACGCGATGAAAGATCACGGTGGCGTGATCATCAATACAGCCTCTATCTATGGATTTATTGCCGATCGTAAACATTTCCCTTATCACGCCAGTAAAGGGGCCGTGGTCATGATGACAAAATCGGCAGCTCTTGATTTAGCCCGCTTTAACATCAGAGTGGTCGGAATTGCACCCGGACTGATCGATACGAACATTGTAAGTGAGTGGAGGAATAATCCGACTCTTTGGAACATCATTGAAAAGGCGCAGATGAGAGGCAAGGCAGGTACACCGGAGGAAGTCGCTCAGGTGGTAGCCTTTCTGGCCAGCGACGAGGCTTCCTTTTTGAACGGACATGTTTTTTGCGTTGATGACGGAGCGGCTTCATTCAAGCGTTAAAATGAAAAATAAACACCGGTTCCAGATGAGGGATAAACATCAGCCGTTATTCTGGGGATATTGCTGTTATCACGGGGGATGGAAGCGGGATTGGTAAGCCTGATTCCTGCAAAATCAATTTTTATTGCTACTCCAGTTGGCGACAAAACTTCCTGAAGCAACAATGAACACCAGCATATAGGGGATGAAACATTTGAAAGCGATTCAATTTAGTGAGTATGGAAAACCTGATGTATTACAGGTAGTAGATATTCCAGTGCCAACGTTAAATCCAGGTGGTGTATTGGTACAAGTCAAGGCAGCGGGGGTAAACTTTGCGGACACAGCTCGCCGCTATGGCCAATATTTAGCGAAAACACCTCTTCCTTACATCCCGGGTTCCGAAGCAGCAGGAGTGATTACAGAGGTCTCGCCTGACGTAACTCGTTTTAAGGTGGGGGACCGTGTGGTTGCCTTAACCGAAAAAGGGTGCTATGCGGAGTATGTAGCTCTTCATGAAAAGCAGCTAATTCCCATTCCGGAAGATGTTGATTTTGAACAGGCTGCTGCCATCCTGGTTCAAGGGCTCAGTGCGTATCATATATTGAAGACATCAGGGCAATTGGCCCAAGGTGAGTCCGTGTTGGTTCATGCCGCAGCAGGAGGAGTTGGAACGTTGGCAGTTCAGTTGGCGAAGTTAATGGGAGCAGGGCAAGTGATCGCTACAGCTAGCAGCTCGGACAAATTGGAACTTGCCTGTTCATTAGGAGCGGATGTTGGGGTCAATTATACAGACGAAAATTGGAAGGATCAAGTAATGGATCTAACGGAAGGAAGAGGTATCGATATCGTGCTTGAAATGGTAGGGGGAGATATATTCAAGAAAAGTTTACAATGCCTGGCGAAATTTGGACGACTGGTCATTTACGGTCGAGCAGGTGGTGAAAAGACCCGGTTTGATCCTGCTGTTCTTATGCAAAGAAATACGAGTGTTATAGGGTTCTGGTTGCCACGTATTATGGAACGTCCCGCGTTGTATCAAGAGAGTGTAAAGGAGCTGCTTAACTATGTGGGTGAGGGGAAATTAAAATTAATTATTGGACAAACATTTCCGCTCGAAGAGGCTGGAAAAGCTCATGAACTTTTGGAAAGCCGTCAGACAACAGGCAAGATAATATTAGTTCCTTAATCAAAAAAGGCCCCTCTTTTTAATGTGGATCATGTTGCATGATTCTCCCCGGACCTCTTTTTCAATCATAGAAGTTCATCGAGCTATTTTAACTCATAAAACTTCTTGTCACTGTAAGGCCCGCTCGTTGCAGACACAATTCGCTCTTTCTGTTAAAGAAGCCTGTTGTTGATGATGGGATCTTCACAAATTATAATTGTTTTAATAATTGAGCATGTTGCATAAATGAATAGAAAACTTGCTAGGGGAGCGCTGAGCGACTTTAGACCTGCTGTGGCGTTGCGGAAGCGGTTTAATCGCGAACCGACGGAGAATTGTGCAACAATCTCAATTTTTTATACAATCATCTCAGTTGCCAGTAAGAAAGGGGCCAAATTATGAAGCAGAAAATTGTGGAAGAGAGCATTAAATTATTTGAAATAAAAGGATTTAGTGAAACGTCGATTCAAGATATTGTAGATGCACTAGGTGTAACGAAAGGAACTTTTTACTATTACTTTGATTCCAAAGAACAATTGTTAATGGATATTCAATTAATGTATATTGATGAACTCTTGATAAAACAGCAACAAATTCTGGCTGATCCAAGTAAAGACTGTAAAACGAAAGTATTTGAAAATGTTCAGTTATTAATAAAACAAATAAAGACACATGGCCGTAAGGCAAAGATTTTCTTTCGCGAATTGATTAACCTTAATCAAGATCATTACGTGATCATCAAAAATAAGAGAAGTCAATTCCGGTTGAATTTACAAAAAATAATCGAAATGGGAATAGAAAGGGGAGAATTTCGAGCCGATTTAAGGGCTGATCTTGTGACATTTGCGATTCTGGGAATGTGCAATTGGAGCTACAATTGGTTTAATCCTGACGGTCCTGTGTCAGAAGATGAACTCATTCAAACATATCTTGAGATACTGTTGAATGGGATAAATGACAAAATGTTATAGAATCCATATACTAACTGGTTGGTATGTAGTTATGGTTAATAATGCAAGCGAATGCCAACTGGGATATGACCAAAAAGTGATCTTAATAGAATTACAGGTAGAGGAGGAAAGAGATATGCGTGCTTGGGTGGTTAAAGAACTGGGTGATCCTGGTGAAGTCCTGCATCTGGAGGAGTTGCCGAAACCACAGCCGGGTTCAGGAGAAGTATTAATTAAGGTAGAAGCAGTTGCTTTAAATTTTTTTGATATTTTGTTGTGTCAGGGAAAATATCAAGAAAAGCCATCGTTGCCCTTTACTCCCGGAGCAGAAATTTCCGGAACCATTACGTCGGTTGGTGAAGGTGTTTCCCTCAAAGTGGGCCAACGGGTACTTGCTACGCCGCGATTGCCGTCTGGAGGTCTCGCAGAATGGGTCTCGGTTCCCGAGGATTACGTCTATCCGATTCCAGATTCGTTATCCTGGAATGAGGCTGCATCGATGTTTATCACCTACCAGACCGCTTACTATGCTCTGCATCGATGCGCTAGAATACAGCCTGGAGAAGTGTTGCTGGTGCATGCCGGATCTGGAGGAGTGGGTTCTGCGGCCATACAATTAGGGTGCGCAGCGGGGGCGCGTGTTATTGCTACTGCAGGAGGCGCGGAAAAAGTCCAGATTTGCAAAGATCTGGGTGCTGAGGTGGCAATTGATTATCTGGCGGAGGATTTTGCAGACATTGTTAAGAAAGTTACGAAAGGTCGTGGGGCAAATGTGATTTTTGACCCGGTTGGCGGAGATACGTTCGATCGATCTCGAAAATGCATTGCATTTGAAGGACGTTTGCTCGTCATAGGCTTCGCCGGAGGCCGCATCGCAAATGCACCTACTAACCATGCTTTGGTTAAGAATTATTCTGTGGTCGGAGTACATTGGGGATTGTTCCGCAGACTTATGCCGGAACGTGTTGTAGAAGCACATAATCACCTTATGACATTATACGAACAGGGTGCGATCCGCCCCCTTCTATATAGGGAGTTTCCGTTTGAAGAGTTACCGAAAGCGTTGAATCTTTTGGCCAATCGAAAAACATGGGGAAAACTCATTGTAAAGCCATAGCGAGACAGGGGTTAAAGGAATAAGAAGTTATGAAAGCAATTGAAATGAAATCCTGAATTTAATCTTACCCGCCAGAAGTCTTCCAATTTTTAAGTGGGGAACGAATGGCGGATTTTTTTATGTTCAGGGGATGGTCATCACCAGAAGGATGAAAATAAATAGCTGACGATTTTTTCCTACGACTGGCGAATCTTAATCATGTCGTTAATCGGAAATCAACTGCAAAAGAGAACCGTTCCTTTACCTGTATGGGCCCCTTCTGACCGAAAAGCTGGCATTCAAATGCAGACTTCGTTATTGGGAAGAATAAGATTCCTAAACATTGGTAATGACACATCAAAAAGCCCTGTACTAAATATGTTCAGGGCTTTTTGATGTTTTCTAAACGTGGCAACGTAGTTGGGGAATCAGCATAAACCAACACCTTACATAGCCATAATAATTTCGATAAGAAAAACGGCAAAAAACCAAGAAGAGAAAAAACGCCATATTTTCCAGTGAAATACAAAAAATATGTCAATAACTGAAGAGCGGAGGGCTGAAGTAATAATGGCAACCATGTTGACTGTTGAAACTAAACCGATAGTTCCGGTTGGTCAGAAGAAAAGCGGATGGTGGCAGACCTGGTGATCAAGCAATTAGAGGCTTGGGGTGTTGACACGATCTTTGGCATGCCTGGTGTGTTCAACATTCCTCTCTTACAAGCAATAGAGAAAAGCAAGATCCGTTTTTATCTTGTACGCCACGAAGAAGGTGCAGCATTCATGGCATCGGCTTATGCCAAAGCATCCAATCGGTTAGGGGTTTGTCTGGCCTCCGGAGGTCCGGGAGCTGCTCATCTTGTGAACGGATTGTACGATGCCTACAAAGACGGCGTGCCTGTTTTGGCCATTACCGGTCTAGTTCCTGGAAAATATAGAGGAACGGAGCATCAACAAGAGTTTACACCAGGTTTGCTTTATGAAGACATGACTGTATACAATACCACACTGGGAGTCCCAGAAGCGACGACCAAAATCGTAAAGGAAGCAATGAGAAAAGCATTGGCTCGAAAAAAAGTGTCGCATATTGGGATTCCAAGTGATCTGTTAACCATGCCGACCACGGGGACAATTTATCCTTTCGAACCGTTTCTCGGAACACTCGCACAATCACCTTCTTATATTATCGAACATGGAATCGAAATGTTGAGAAGCGCTCAAAAACCTGTCTTCTTGATTGGAAGGGGAGCAATGGGGGCAGAAGACCTTGTCAGGCAATTGGCAGAAAAGATCGATGCAGGTGTGATTACCAGTTTGCCAGCAAAGGGGCTGTTCCCGGAAGATCATCCTCTGGGATTAGGTGTCATAGGCGGTGCGGGAACAGATACGTCCAAGGAAATTGCCGCTCGTTCTGATCTTTTGTTTGTGATCGGTTCAACGTGGTGGCCTGAACCACTATACCGTTTGGCTCAAAATTACCGGATCATGCAACTGGATGTTTTACCCGAAAACATCGGGAAGCACTATCATGCCGATCTTGGAATTGCAGGCGATACCAAGACAGTCCTCTCAACCATGATTCAGTCGATTGATGAGAATAAAAAACCAGACTGGGTAAACGAAATAAAGAAATCTAAAGAAACTTGGAACCGTCGGGTTGAAACTGTATTAAACGAAGCCATTCCAATGGAACCTGCCAAAGTAATGAGAGAACTGGAAAGTATTTTGCCAGACAATGCGATATTGGCAGTAGATACAGGAGACCATACGTATTGGTGGGGCGAGGTTTTTCGCGGTAAACAACAGCAAGTTCTTTTGTCGTGGCTATGGCGCAGTGTTGGCTTTGGACTGCCTGCTGCGATCGGTGCAAAAGTGGCTCAACCGAGCCGTCCTGTTTTCGCCATCGTTGGAGACGCCGGATTTTCCATGTTGATGGCAGAATTTAGTACAGCGGTGTCCTATAACTTACCAATTACAGTTATCGTCTTGGACAACTTAGGACTGGGCAAGGAACTAAATGAGGAGCGGATCAAGTTTGGATTTATTCATGGCGTATCTTATTCCAGCATCGACTTTGCCAGATTTGCCGAATGCTGTGGTGGTATGGGGTATAGGGTAAATAGTGTTGAGGAATTACGTGAAGTGATGTTACATGCGAAAAATAGCACACAACCTACGCTTATACATGTTAGTATCAAATCTACTCCACTTTTGCAACCATTGCCGTGACCAAAGGGAGTACCTAATGGAAGATGCAGCAACCTCTCTATTAACAAGCTATAGTCGATTGCGGAGAAATGGCTGTCCAAGGCTCAGATCTAACAAGAGGTCATTCATTCAAGTGTTAATGATTAGCACCCTTCTAACTAACAAAAACCAGCCTAATCTGTAATTTAGGCTGGCTCGATTTACCAAGATGGAAAGATAATTATAAGAATATGGAAAGTTTTTGTCTTACCAGTCAAGAAACTAATCACTATTAAACAAAAAATTTAACCGACGATGTCAATCAAGCTACACATTATGTTCGCATAAGGATTTCATTTAGAACCTTTCGTTCACTTCCCAAGATTCTACAATTCGGTGGGCTGTCCTTGGATCATATCCCCTTCCGACCAAATAGGCAATGGCTGTTGCTTCGCGCATCGCATGTTCTACGGAGGTATATCTGGCTTCCCGTAGACCATATTGAACAATAGGTTCAACAGTGCAGAGAGTTTTCCTTTTGGATGGATACGGTCTTAATCTTCTTACAGGGTCATCATAATAAGGGCTTTCCACACCATGGTAACCATGGGGCCAATGTAACGTTTCACTCATTTTGATTCTCTCCTTTTGCTTAGTAATGGAAATTCAATACAGGATATGAGAATTATTTACATGTGATATAAGTCATTTAACCATTTTATCTAATGTGCTTGAGAGTACCATTTTGATGACAGGTACATAACGTATATTTGAAATACAGAGGAAAAGAGATAGATATTGGAAATTTATGAGGATGAGGTTCGACACTATCGGATATTTTCCAAGATTTATACAAGGCTGACTGGTCGACAGCCTAGTCCAGCTATTACGGAACCATGTCCGAAAAATTACAAAGAAGGGTTAAAAATTGCTTTTAAAGATGAACAAGAAACGGTTGATTTTTACTTGGATATTGCTGATCGTGCAAAAGATAAATATATCCAGCATATATTTCGCCGTGCAGCAGCAGATGAACAGAATCATGCTGTTTGGTTTTTATATTTTTACATGAAGATGTGCTGTAAAGATAGATAACCGAAAATAAGTGGATAGGGATTTAAAAATAACGACTAGAAAAAATAGACTAAAGGTTCCTTTTCCTGTGGAGCGAGTTTTTGATTGAGAAAAGCAGCAGAAGCAAAAATGGAAAAGGAACCCTGTAGCTAAAGGGAACTTAGCAAGTCCAAAGAGGTTAACAGTCTTTACTTTCATTTGACAACGGATGATCAAACATGTTCTGTTCAATCAATTAACCGTAAGCTTGGGCGGCTAATGCAAATAAATGAGGTCGATTGGGAAAATGATCAAAATGATATGTCATGACAGGTGGCTGGCGAACAATTTCAAATCCATTTGAAATCAGGAAATCAGATAAAGATGGATGTTCGGAAGGGATGTCGATCCGCATGGGACCTGGATGTCTGCTGGCAATATGTTGGACAAGGAGACTGGCAGCCAATGAATTTGGAGCGATAACGGGGCCGATGATCAGTAGCTCAGGAGTTTGAACGCCCAGTGCATATCCTGCCACTTCTTTTGACTGATTGAGAAGTACAGCACGAAGTGTCGCTTGTTTGATCCTTTTCTTCAGGAAAGTCCCACGATCGGCGCCAAAAGCTTGTTGATCCAGTTTTAGTATGGCTTTCATGTGTGCATCCGTCAGAGAATGGATTGTATAGTCATCAACATGAACGGTTTGCGTCCCCTTGTATTTTTGCGCTATTAGCTTATATAAGGTTCCCGCCGTTTTAAATCCAAGTTTTTCATATAAGGGTTTTCCTTCTTCGGTCGCGATCAACATGATAGGAATGCCTGATACTGTTTCCATACATTTTTGAACCAATTGTGTAGCAAGTCCTCTTCGTCTAAAATCTGGGTCGACCATGACGACTCCCAATGAGGCGAAGTTTTTTTTATATGGAAAAATGGCTGCAGTCGAAATGACCTTTCCTCGATGGTTTCGATGTCCAAATAAGAACCCTGTTTCCAGGATCAGATGGATTTCCTCAGCTGAGTAGTCCCAACCAAGCAGGGTTGATAGATTCACAATATCTTGAATATCATGACTGGTCAGTTGTTCAATCACAAGTGAATGGTTAAGGTGAATATGGTTTGAAGGCATGTTGACTCAATCCTTTGATTTGTTTTGATTATCGATTTTTTTTATTATATACCATTTCGAATTGTTGTTAGATCAAGCTTATTTTTAGTTGATTCGATATGATTGTATAAACATTCATAGGCTGGGGCTTGAAACTTGGCAGATGATGAGAGCGGAAAAGTAGCCTTATGGTATACTTTCAAACGCTTCTATTTAATAGATATAAAATGATAGTATATTAATATAACAATTATATTCAAAATAAAGCGAATTAACCTGTAAAAATAGGAGGGATCATGATGGAGCAAGTCAAGCAAATCCATCAGTGCGCTCATATTGTTGATGCGCATTTTGATTTATTGATGGATGTAGAGATTCAACGAGGATATGGACGGAAAAAAGTCATTGAAACCGATTATTTGCCAAAGTTCAGAGAAGGTGGAGTGAATACAGTTGTTGCTGCGATCTACATAGATAATCAATTTGTTCCAGAGATGAGCTTGCGAAAAGCGCTAAATCAGATTCAGGCATTGTATGCGGAGATGGATGAATCGCCTGAGGTTATTAGCTTATGTCGATCCGTGGCGGACATTCAAAAAGCAGAGGAAGAGGGGAAAATCGGGTTTATCCTTTCTTTGGAAGGGGCCGAACCACTATATCGCGATGTGAACTTGTTGCGTATTTTTTATGAACTGGGTTTGAGGAAGCTGGGATTTGTTTGGAGTCGACGCAATGATGCAGGGGATGGAAGCGATTTCATTCTTGGGAGAAAAAGAAAACAGGGAGGACTTTCGGATTTTGGTTTCGAGTTGATCGAGAAAGCGGAAGAATTGGGAATTGTGCTCGATGTCACACATTTGAATGATGAGGGTTTTTGGGATGTGATGGAAGCTGCCCGGCATCCTGTTATTGCTTCCCACTCCAATTGCCGCAGTATCTGCCCTTCACCACGCAATCTGAGCGATGATCAGATTAAGGCGATTGCCGAAAAAGGCGGTGTGATCGGGATCAATGCAGTCAGTTTCGTGGTAGCCGACACGGATGAACAAGCAAATGTTGATGGTCTTCTTGCCCACATGGATCATATCAAAAGGTTAGTAGGGATCGAGCATATGGGCCTTGGACTCGATTTGTGCGAAGATTTCATGAAGTATATCGCTCCTGAGACGTTGGCTCAGATTCCCCGTAAACCATTTGATGTCATCAAGGGGCATGGGGAGATTCCCAAGATTACAGAGGCATTGTTGAAACATGGATATAAGGAAAGTGACATTGAACAAATTCTGGGCGGGAACTGGCTGCGAGTTTATCGGGAAGTGTGGAAATGAAACCATGAGCAATATTTCAGGAAGATCCTATTGCTATCAACAGGATCTTCTGAGGCTGTCGACAAACCTGGTTTTCCTTTTCCAGTTGAACGACTTCTTGCTCGTTTTTAAGCAACGGGAGTGAAACGGAAAAGGAAAACCGGTATATAAAGAATATTTTGTCAACAAGCTGTTAAGATCCTATCGCCTTTAACAGGATCTTCTTTTTGTTTCTGTATCTTGCATAGACAGGATGAAGCATAAATGATATACTTACCTCAAATGTAAACCTTGATAAAATAATAGTTTACATTTGAGGTGACAAATGATGAATCATACATACGAACAATTATTGGAAAAAAATAAAAAATACCTTTGGAATCCGTTTACCCAAATGAAAGAATATCTACAGGACGAACCAGTCATTATAGCCAGAGGAAAAGGCGTGAAGCTCATCGATGTAAAGGGCAACGAGTACTACGATGGAAATGCATCGGTCTGGCTCAATCCACTGGGGCATAATCGTCCAGAGTTGAATCAGGCGATTGTCGAGCAGTTGAACCAAATTGCACATTCAACGTTATTGGGCGCTGCAAATATTCCGGCCATTCTGTTGGCAGAGCGTTTGGTACAGATTACCCCTGGCCGTTTGCAGAAAGTGTTTTATTCGGACAGTGGAGCAGAGGCAGTGGAAATCGGATTGAAAATGGCCTTTCTATATTGGAAACATCGGGGACGGCCTGAGAAGCAATTGTTTCTCAGCATGAAAAATGGATATCACGGCGATACTCTGGGTGCGGTCAGTGTTGGCGGGATTGATTTGTTCCATCAAGCCTTTGATCGTTTGCTGTTTCCAACTGAAAAAGTTTCATATCCGTATCCATACCGATTTGAGGGCACAGTGGAAGAATGTGTAGAAGCCTGTTTGAGTGAGTTACAGCAAAAGCTGGAAGAAAAAGCGGATCATATCGCGGGTTTGATCGTGGAACCGATGGTGCAGGGAGCCGGCGGTATGATTATGATGCCGAGTGGATTTCTATCTGAGGTAGAAAAACTTTGCCGCCAGTATGATGTTCTGTTATTGGTGGATGAGGTAGCCACAGGCTTTGGGCGAACGGGCAAGATGTTTGCTTCTGAGCATGAGGGGATAGAACCGGACATTATGATGGTGGGCAAAAAATTGACCGGTGGCTATTTACCTGTTGCAGCAACGTTGACATCCGATGAAATTTACGATGCGTTTTATGGAGATTTTCAGGAAGCGAAGACCTTTTATCATGGGCATTCGTATACAGGAAACCAATTGGGTTGTGCGGTGGCTTTAGCCAATCTGGATCTTTATGAAAAGGAAAATGTCATTTCTCATGTACAGGAAATGAGTAAAGTAGTTGAGCGAGCATTCAGACGATTTGATGAGTTAGCCCATGTGGGGGAAGTCAGACAGCTTGGGCTCATGATTGGGATTGAACTTGTGAAGGAGAAACAGAGCAAAGAGCCTTATCCCTGGGAAGAAGCGATGGGAGTCAAAGTCTGCCGCAAAGCACGTGATCTGGGAATGTTAACACGGCCACTCGGAGATGTGGTTACATTCATGCCGCCACTGGTATCAACGGAAAGCGAACTGAAGGAAATGGTCGATATTTTGTATCGGGCCATTGCGGAGGTGACGGAAGGATGAGTCGAGGCAAGGGATTGTTCATTACCGCAACAGATACGGGTGTAGGGAAAACAGTGGTTACTGCCGGGCTCGCGTTGGCTTTGCAGGAAAAAGGTTATAAAGTGGCGGTCATGAAGCCTGTGCAAAGCGGGAATCTGCGGGAAGATCCAGCTGGCGATGGCATGTGTCTGAAACAATGGACCCGTTCTTCTGAGCCGATTGAGCGAATTGTTCTGTACCACTTTACGCTGCCAGTCGCTCCAGGTGTAGCCGCTGAAAAAGAGGGACAAGTCATTGAACTGGAGCAGATATTACGGTCTTACCAGGACTTGGCTGCCCAATATGATATCGTGCTGGTTGAAGGAGCCGGCGGTTTGTTGGTGCCGCTGGGAAGAAATTGGACTGTTGCCGATTTGGCCAAAGCGATGGAGCTTCCACTCTTGATTGTGGCCCGACCGAATTTGGGAACGGTGAACCATACGGCGTTAACGGCTTTATGGGCAAAGCAAAAAGGCCTTCACCCTGTGGGGGTAGTGATTAACGGATGGTCTGAGGAGCTTTTGGCAGAAGATCCAAGTGTTGCAGAGAATCCGCAATGGATGGAGCAATTGGCTGGCATTCCTGTCCTTGGAAAAATGCCATGGTTATCTGAATTGACAACAGAAACGATTCGAGAGGCCAGTCAACGATCCATCGACCTTCAGCCGCTTGTTCAGATTTGGGAGGCTATCTGAATGACGAAGTATTGGAATGAGATGATTCAACATCGTTTACAGTCGTTCGCTGAGGCTGGTTTAAAACGCGAGTTGCGACCGGTCAGGCAGGTCTGCCAGCCTGTGCTGGTGTACCAGGGAAAACAGCTGTTAAACTTCTCTTCCAATAATTATCTGGGTTTGGCTGGTCATCCTGAGATCATTGCTGCTGAAAAAGAAGCGGCAGAACGGGGAGCAGGTGGAGTCGCTTCCCGACTGATTATTGGTCATGATGAAGCAATCGAAGAGCTGGAGTATGAGCTGGCCCGTTTTCAAGACAAGGAAGCTGCATTGGTGTTTGCCAATGGCTATATGGCAAACGTAGGGATTTTATCTGCTTTTCTGGGGCGGCATGATGCGGTGTTTAGTGATCGGTTGAATCATGCCAGTATAGTCGATGGGATTCGGCTAAGTGGGGCCGTTCATTACCGATATCATCACGGGGATTTGAATCATTTGGAACTGCAGCTAAAAAAAGCAGAGCAGAAAGGGATTAAACGAAGGCTAATCGTAACAGATAGCGTTTTTAGCATGGATGGCGATGTGGCTCCCTTAAAGGAAATCATTTTTCTCAAAGAAAAATATGGTGCCGCTTTGATGATTGACGAAGCGCATGCGGGCGGTGTGTTTGGTGAAGAGGGACAAGGCATGGCACATCAGCTGGGGATACATGGGCAGGTTGATCTTCATATGGGAACGTTCAGTAAAGCGTTTGGAGTTTACGGCGCTTATATAGCTGGAAAGAAAGAATGGATTCAGTATTTGGTTCATACTTGTCGAAGCTTGATCTATACAACGGCCTTGCCTCCAACGGTTGTTGGCGGAATTCGCAAAGCACTGAAATTGGTGCAAAATGGAAACGAATTGCGCCAGATGCTCGCTGAAAAAAGCCAATATGTGCGGAGGGAGCTTCGAGAGGCCGGATTGGATATTGGTTCTTCCTCGACCCAAATCATTCCGATTGTTTTGGGAGATGAACGTACAACACTTGCTTTCAGCGAAAAGTTGTTGGCGTGTGGCATCCTGTCTGTTGCCATACGCCCTCCAACTGTACCGAAGGGATCCGCCCGGATCCGTCTGTCCATCATGGCGAACCATGAGTGGGACGATTTACGCAAAGCTGTCCATGTTATCAAAGAGATCGCCAAAGAGTTGGAAGTGATTTGAAATGACCGAGTCGATTACCTTTTTGTGGTTTTCAGGATGGTCGGTCCCTGCGGCTGTGTGGCAAGAAATAATACAACCGTTTCCGGATTTCAGGCATGCTCTGATTGATTTCAATGATTGTCCCGATGTGGAAGCGATCCGTGAAAAAGGAAAACAGGCATGGGAGAACATCACATCGTCTTCAGCGATCATCGTTGGTTGGTCACTCGGATCATTGGTGGCATTAGAGCTTGCTGCCATGGATCAGAAGAAAATCCAGGCGATGTTTTTGGTGGGAAGTACAGTACAATTTGTGCGATCATCCGTGTTTTCCCATGGATGTGATCCTCGCCAACTGGAATGGATGAAACGACAGTTGGTGAAAAAACCGGAGCAAGTTCTTTCGGCATTTGATGGCCAGATGTTTTCAGTCTCTGAACGGGAAGCAGGGTTTTTGGAGAATTGGTCACGATGGAGAGGAAGTGAAATTCCAGCAGTGGATGCTCTTAAAGCGGGGTTGGATTATTTAAAACAGTTTCAGATGGATCATTTGTTTCATGACATCGATGTTCCCGTGTTTTTGTTGACAGGAGCGGAAGATGATATTTGTCCGTTGAAGGGGGCCCAGGTTTTAGCCGAAAAATTGCCTCGAGCCGAGCTTACAGTTTGGGAACAGGTAGGGCATGTTCCATTTTGGACAAGACCAAGTGCGTTTACCGATTGGATAAAGGGGCGATTGGATGTCGTTACTATTAAAGAAAAAGATTGCCAAACAATTTAATCAAGCTGTGGCGACATATGATCGACATGCTCTTGTCCAACGAAAGATGGCGGAGCAATTAGTCAAACTGCTTCCAAGATCGGAAGAAAAGCTGAGAATATTGGAGATTGGTTGCGGAACAGGGATTTTTACTCACTTGTTGGTTCAGGCATTTTCAAATTCAACCATTGTTGCAGTAGATATTGCTGAGGAGATGGTTAACAAAGCGCGCAGTCTGTTGAATCAGGCCAAAAATATTCAATTTGTGGTAGGAGATATTGAGGCCCTGGATTTATCAAAGTTTGCTCCATTTGATTTCATCGTTTCCAATGCTACCATCCAGTGGTTTCAAGACAAACCAAAAACCATACAAAAACTGTCCAGGGTATTATCGCCAAATGGATGGATGATCACTTCTACCTTTGGCCCGCAGACATTTCGTGAATTGTCTGATGTGTTTCGACGTAAGGAAGAAGAACTGGGTTTTCCGTCAACCTTACATCATTTGCCGTTGTTGGCTTTGGATGACTGGAAACAGATCTGGAAACAGGCAGGGCTGGAGAATGTCGATGGCATTGAACAGTTTCATCGTTTGGAATATCCCGACTGCTATACATTTTTAAAAGCGGTGAAGGCAGTCGGAGCCAGCTATAGTGAAAACCGGCTTCGATTGAGTCAAAGCAGAAAGTTGCTTGGCCAAGTGATGAGAATGTATGATCAAATCTATCAAGTAGCCAATGGAGTATATGCGACTTATCATATCTTGTATGTGACGGGGCAGAAGGAATAGATCTGTCTGATTTCAGGGTATTGAATGCTGGGGCTCCTTTTCCGTTTCTCAACTGGAAAAGGAGCCCCTTTGATTGTCACAGGCTCTCATGTGGCTGATCAACACGATAAGAGGGATGAAAAAGGTGTTCTGTTTCCTGTAAAAAGCGGAGGGATGGGTTCCTGACGGAGTGACTGTGATGGTACAGAAGTCGTCACGGAGAAAGGAACCCATCCCGAAGCACGGGAGAATCGTATCCATATTTTCTGGATAGACTCGCCATCCTTAACAGATTGATCGGTTCAGTCGATCGCAGATAGCAAAGATGTATCGATTTGAACACCTGACGAGTCTGGGAGCAGGGACATGCTTCGATAGGTAATTTCACGTTTGGCCATCACATCTGCAATAAAGGAAGAGAGTTGCTGTTTTTCCTGCTCTGTTTGATAAAAGCATAAAATGGTCGGACCTGCTCCGCTAAGAGCGACACCCAATGCGCCATGGTCTGGGGCAGCTTCAAGGATTTCGTCAAGACCTGGAACCAGTCCGGCACGATAAGGTTGGTGAATGCGATCACGCATCGCTTTTTTGAGGAGATCAAAACGCCCTTGGGCAAGGGCAGCTACGAGTAGGCTGCTTCGCCCGATATTGTAGATCACATCCGATTTTGGATAGTTTTTGGGTAAAACCGAGCGAGCTTTTGCTGTAGCCAGCTGAAAATCTGGAATGGTGACGAGTACCTGTAATGGTGGAGCCGGCAGTCTGAGATAGGGAACGGGTTCATCTGGATGTTCGGGCATGGCCGCAACCACGATTCCGCCAAAGAGAGAAGCCCCTACATTATCTGGATGACCTTCCCAATGGGTTGCCAAGGCAAACAGTTGATCCGTGGTAAACGGTTCGCCAGCCAGCTGGTTGGCGGCAACCAATGCTCCCACGATGGCTGCTGCACTACTTCCGAGTCCCCGTGTGAGAGGGATGTCCGAGCTGACTTCAATGGTCAGTTCTGGCTGGGGTAAACCAGCCCGAGTGAAGAGATCAGCTGCCACACGATAAAGCAAGTTGCTTTTATCATGAGGAAGTCCTTGTAATTCCTGACCGGAGAGGGAAATTTGGGTAGTCTCCGCCAGCTGCATGGAAATCGTTGTGTATAGTTGAAAAGCCATACCCATCGTATCAAATCCCGGGCCCAGGTTTGCCGTACTCGCTGGAACTTTGACTTGAACAGAAAGGGAGTGATTCATGTTGTTCACTTCCTTTTTATTTTTTGATGAGGGAGAGCACAGCATCATAAGTAGCCGGGATGGTCTGGGATTCAAAGGACATTGTGTTGATGACAATATCAGGGTCTTTGAGTCCATTTCCGGTCAGAACACATACGATGGTGGTTTCGTCCTGGATCTGGTTGGCTTGACGCAGTTTGATAACCCCAGCCAGTGAGGCGGCAGATGCCGGTTCACAAAAGATTCCTTCGGACTGGGCGAGTAATTTTTGTGCAGCTAGAATTTCTTCATCCGTTACACTCTCAATGAGACCGTATGATTCCTTGATGGCATTGAGAGCTCCTTCTTTGCTGGCAGGGTTGCCAATTCGGATCGCAGTGGCTACTGTTTCAGGTTGAAGAACAGGCTCGCCATGAACCAAAGGAGCGGCTCCAGCAGCTTGGAATCCGTACATTCGTGGAAGTTGCCCGATTTTGTCTATCGCTTTGTACTCTTTGAATCCTTTCCAATAAGCAGTGATGTTTCCGGCGTTTCCCACTGGGATTGCCAAAATGTCAGGGGCTTTGCCCAAGGTATCGCAAATTTCAAACGAAGAAGTTTTTTGCCCTTCGATCCGATAAGGATTGACTGAGTTGACCAGGGTAATGGGTTCATGGGCCGTAATGTCACGGGCGATGGAGAGCGCTTGGTCAAAATTTCCGTCAATCGAAACGATTTTGGCTCCATACGCAATCGCTTGCGCCAGTTTTCCTAAGGCAATTTTTCCGCTTGGAATCAAAACGATACAATCCAACCCGGCACGTGCTGCATAAGCAGCGGCGGAAGCGGAGGTGTTTCCTGTGGAAGCACACATGATGGTGGTGTTTCCCTCTTCCACCGCTTTTGCAACGGCCATGACCATCCCTCTGTCTTTAAAGGATCCGGTTGGATTCAATCCTTCATATTTAAAGTAAAGTTGAAGTCCAAGCTGCTTTGACAGGTTTTCTGCATAAATGAGCGGAGTGTTCCCTTCATGTAAGGTAAGTAAAGGGGTTTTATCTGTTACGGGTAAGTATTCTCGATAACGTGCGATGATTCCCATACGATCTGTTGAGCTGGTTTCTGCTAGGCGAGCCATTCTGCTTCTCCTCCTTCGACACGGTAACAGCTTTTGATTTCAGAGACAATGGCCATGTTTTCCATTTGACTGAGCGCTTGATTCAAGCTGCTTTTTGCTGCACGGTGTGTGATAATGATGATTTCGGCCTGTTTTTCTTTTGGATGAGGCTGTTGAACAATGGTAGCCAGTGATATGTTTTGCTCAGCCAATGCTTGCGAAATTTGCGTAAATACTCCAGGCTGATCTGAGACAATCATCCGCAGGAAGTATTTGGCGTATTTATGATCATCCGCCTTTAACTTTTTCTCTTTATAAGAGGAAGAAATTCCTTGGCCATTCACCAACAGTTTCATGTTTTTTACAACTGTGACAAGGTCGGATACCACCGAAGTGGCTGTAGGTAGCTCGCCTGCACCTGGACCATAGAACATGGTTTCACCAACGGCTTCTCCATGCACATAAATCGCGTTGAACACTCCATGGACTGAAGCAAGGGGATGGGATTTGTGAACCAGAGTCGGTTCGACACTTACTTCGATTCCTTTTCCGTTTTGCTCAGCAAGGCCAAGTAGCTTCATTTCATACCCGAGTTTCTTGGCATAAGCGATATCCTCTTTGGTCACCTGGCTAATCCCTTTTACTTCCACCTCATCCAACTTCATCGGAATATGGAACCCGAGTGTAGATAAAATCACCATCTTACGTGCAGCATCCAATCCTTCCACATCCGATGTCGGATCCGCCTCGGCATATCCAAGTGCCTGAGCTTCTTGCAATGCTTCCTGATAATCTGCTCCTTCCTGGCTCATTTTGCTCAAAATATAGTTGGTGGTTCCATTGATAATTCCCATGATTTTGGTAATTCGATCGGAAGAAAAACTTTCAATCAGTGCTCTCAGGATCGGAATGCCGCCTGCCACACTGGCTTCGTAAAATACATCACATTGTTTTTCTTTGGCTTTACTTAGAATCTCTTCTCCATGTAATGCCATTAAATCTTTATTGGCAGTAACGACATGTTTTCCCTGTTCCAGGGCAGTTAAAATGTATTCTTTGGCTGGATGAATACCACCCATCACTTCAATCACGACATCTATGTCAGGAGAATACAAAATCTCATAGGCATTCGTTGTCAGTAAATCAGAGGGTACCTGTAAACTCCGCTTTTTGTTCAGATTTTGTACCAGGATTTTTTCGACTTGGATCGATAAACCTGTCTGTTTGACCAGATCTTCCTGATGGCCCTGAATAATCCGTACAACACCTGTTCCAACCGTTCCAAAACCCATCAAGCCTACTTTTACTGTCTCATTATTCATGGATGCCTACTCCTATCACACAAATTGTTTTTGTTGAAAATACATATGTTCATCTATAGTGGACAGTATAGCGGAAGTTTAGAAAGTTGGCAATACCCTAATTGAAAGAATTGTAGAATTCTGTTGAATAAGAAGGGAGCGGAAAAGAATGAATATTTGTGATATAATAGGCAGAACCATGTGATTTTTGATAAAAAGCGAGGGAAGTATATATGAAAAGAAAAATCCGATTTGGAATTATTCGTGCAAAAGATGATCCAGAGATGGAAGAAGTAAGCCAGGTACTTAAACAGGTTGAGGGCTTGGTCAAAAATATTGGCGAGCAAATCCAGAATGTTTTTCATACGCCCAAACAGGATGAAGAAAATCAACACAAAAAATAGTCAGATATTAAGTCCTTATTCAGCTTTTTGATAAAGTGCCCATTGTATGCCGGTTTACCTTTTCCATTTCACTCCCGCTCTATAAAAACAAGCAAGAAGTCGTTTAACTGGAGAAGGAAAACCGGGTTTCTCAACAGCCTCGTATTTAGTCCCAATTATTTTATATCGGATATCTACCTTCAACTTTGGAAAATTATTCTTTGCAAAAAGTCGTTGACTTATTCATTTTAGGGTGGTATTATTTCAATTGTCGCTGCGAAATGCGGTGAAATAAATAAAGGCAAGTGTTCCTTGAAAACTGAAGAGTGAAGCATGACCTCGTTGATTCGATAGAGCAATCAAACTTTTTTTGGAGAGTTTGATCCTGGCTCAGGATGAACGCTGGCGGCGTGCCTAATACATGCAAGTCGAGCGGGGTTATTTCCTTCGGGAAATAACCT
>NZ_FORR01000044.1 GCF_900114055.1 Thermoflavimicrobium dichotomicum
GTGCCCTTAGTAGCTTAACCTGTTGCTAAAGGTACTCGTCTCGGTGATACCCTTGACTTGACTTCATTTCCTTATCTAATTTTCAAGGTGCGTTTTTCTCTTCACCGCTCATTGCGGCGACGTTTATTAATTTATCACACCCTAATGACAAATGCAAGCTTTTTTTAAAAAAAATTTTCTCTCTATAAGTATATGCTCAAAACCTCGACTGTAAAAATACAGATTCCATCTCAAAAAACAGAAAATATCGGACTTGCGAGAGGGTTAACACCTTCTCTTGACCGACGCTTGCTCTCATTCCCATAGCTGAAGCTTAGGGCCTTTCTCGCGCTCGAAAAGATATAACAAAAAAGACACCTTATCCAATTGATAAGATGTCTTGCAAAAGATCATCAGATCGCCCGAGTAGCAATATCAATCTCTAATGCCAATTGATCCCTGTACGTTTTCTCCTCTTCCTTATTCCAACCCAATTGATCTTTCATAAACCGTATGACAGGTTCTTGCCACTTTTTCATCCAATCGATATCAAACAGTAAACTACCTGTTCTACGAATAAAGAAATCTGCAGGAGTTGCAATCATTTCGTGCTCAATCCCATATTGAACCATACCATACACATCCAAAGGAAATCCATATTTTTCTGCCTCTTGTTTTCCATCATGAATGATCGCAAATACAGTATCCACATTGCTACCATAGAGTCTGGCCAGCTTCTCTGCTACTTCCTTATCTAGTCCAACCGACATCCCTTCAACTGTTTTCTTTTCAATAAAAGCCGGGAAATGGCCTGATCCCCCTACCTCACCACCTGAAATAGGAATCCGATCCGTATAACATGCTTGAAAACTTCTGCCTTCCTCCCGCTCCAACTCATGTGCTACCAAGTCTACTGTCCGTTCTGCCATTTTTCGATAACCTGTCAATTTACCTCCAGCAATGGTAATAAGACCAGACTCTGAATGGAATATTTCATCTTTACGTGATATCTCTGAGGGCGATTTCCCTTCTTCGTGGATCAACGGACGAATCCCTGCCCAACTTGATTCAATATCATCAGGTGTTAACTGGATGGCAGGAAACATATAGTTAGCCGCAGCCAATAAATAATCGCGATCTTCTTTCGTAATGCGTGGATGCTCCAGATCCTCGTGATAGTTCGTATCGGTTGTACCAATATAGGTTTTGCCATCACGAGGAATCGCAAAGCACATTCGACCATCTGGTGTATCAAAATAAACAGCTTGCTTTAAGGGGAAACGTGATTGATCGACAACCAAATGGACTCCTTTTGTCCAATGCAGATATTTTCCTTTTTTTGAACCATCCTTTTCTCGCAATTCATCACACCAGGGTCCTGTCGCATTGACAATCTTCTTGGCATAGATCTCATAAGTTTTGCCCGTAAGACGATCTCGTGCCTGAACTCCTACCAGTTTCCCATGATCATAGATTAAATCCTCCGCTTTCATATAATTAAAAGCTTTGACACCAAATTCAACGGCTTTTTTCATCACTTCCAATGTCAAGCGCGCATCATCTGTACGGTACTCCACATAATAACCAGATCCTTTCAAGCCATCCTGACGTAGCAATGGCTCTTTTTTCAGTGTTTCTTCTTTATTTAACATTTGACGACGTTCGCTTTTCTTTACCCCTGCCAAATAATCATACAGCCAAATTCCAAATGAACTGGCCCATTTTCCGTATGTTCCTCCTTTGATAATCGGAAGCAACATCCATTCCGGCTTTGTGACATGGGGACCATTTTCATATACAATGGCCCGTTCTTTCCCTACTTCTGCAACCAGACGTACTTCTAACTGTTTCAGATAGCGAAGCCCTCCGTGAACCAGCTTGGTTGACCGGCTCGAAGTACCTGCTGCAAAATCCTGCATTTCAATCAATACTGTGCGAATTCCGCGAGATTGGGCATCTAAGGCAATGCCCGCTCCTGTAATGCCTCCACCAATCACCAGTAAGTCTATTTCCTGCCGAAGCATCTCTTCGATTTCTTGCAGACGATTTTTTACTGAAAAAGACCGTTTCATTTTGACAGCCTCCTTGTTAAAAAATAAAAAAACCACAAAACCTCTTCAGCACCAAAGAGGTAATGTGGTTGATCTCCAAATCTCACCCTGATTAACTTGTCTTCACTTAAAAGTCCGTGTTGCATGCACTGCCTTTTTCCATCCATTATACAGCTTTTCTCTTGTTTTGTCATCCATCTGTACATGGAACGCTTGATCAATGGCCCAGTTTTCTGCAATCTCCTGTTTGTCTTGCCAAAAACCGACAGCGAGACCGGCGAGATATGCAGCACCCAAAGCAGTTGTTTCCAGTACTACAGGACGTTCAACTGGCACATCCAAAATATCGCTTTGGAACTGCATCAAGAAATTATTGGCTGTCGCTCCACCATCAACACGTAATTTCTTTAACTTGATTCCGGAATCCGCTTCCATAGAAGCTAATACATCTTTGGTTTGGTAAGCTAAAGACTCCAATGTGGCTCGAACAAAGTGAGCCTGTGTGGTGCCTCGGGTCAAACCAAAGACAGCTCCTCTAGCTTCCGAATCCCAGTATGGAGTTCCCAATCCCACAAAAGCAGGAACCACATATACTCCATCGGTTGAATTCACTTGTTTTGCTAACTCTTCACTATCTTTGGCATGTTTGATAATTTGCAAACCATCCCGTAACCATTGAATAGCTGAGCCAGCCACAAAAATACTTCCTTCTAGAGCATATTCCACCTTACCATCTAATCCCCATGCGATCGTGGTAAGCAGACCGTGATCGGAACGAACCGCTTTTTCCCCTGTATTCATCAACATAAAGCAGCCTGTCCCATACGTATTTTTCGCCATGCCGGGTTCAAAACATGCCTGTCCGAACAAGGCCGCTTGCTGGTCACCCGCTATTCCTGCTATCGGTACCTCTTCGCCAAAGAAAAGCGACTTTTCCGTTACCGTATACACTTCAGAAGAAGAACATACCTCTGGTAACATGGATTTAGGTATGGTCAATATCTCTAGTAACTCATCATCCCATTTTAATTCGTAAATATTATACATAAGTGTCCGGGAAGCATTCGAATAATCCGTTACATGTCTTTTTCCACCTGATAGCTTCCATACTAGCCAGGTATCAATCGTTCCAAAGAGCAGATCGCCTTTTTCCGCTTTTTCCCGCGCTCCTTGCACATGATCCAGGATCCATTTCACTTTCGTACCAGAAAAATAGGCATCGATCAAAAGACCTGTTTTATTGCGGAAGAGATCATTATAACCTTTTTCTTTCAGTTCATCACAGATATCAACAGTTTGCCTTGACTGCCAGACAATTGCATGATAAACCGGTAATCCTGTATGTTTATCCCAAACCACTGTTGTTTCCCTTTGATTGGTAATACCGATCGCTGCAATCTCTTTCGCAGAAACAGAAGCTTTGGCAAGAGCTTCTGAAATCACACTCTGTACTGATGCCCAAATCTCCATGGCATCATGTTCAACCCAGCCAGCTTGTGGGAAAATCTGCTGAAACTCTTTCTGGGCAATGCAAACAATTTCCCCTTTTTTATCAAAAAGAATGGCTCGAGAGCTCGTTGTTCCCTGGTCAATGGATAAAACATATTTCTTTTCCATCATGCCACCTCATTTCCAAATTATTGAACAATCAAATTATATACAACAGCAGCAAGGACACCACCAATAATTGGACCCACTACCGGAATCCATGCATAACTCCAATTGGAGCTCCCTTTTCCGGCAATAGGCAGAACGAAGTGAGCAATCCGAGGCCCCAGGTCACGAGCCGGGTTAATGGCATATCCCGTTGTTCCTCCCAAAGATAATCCAATACCCACGATCAGGAAACCCACAATAAGTGTTTTTAAACCATCTGCAAACTTCATCCCCTTGGCTCCCAAAGCAAGGAGTACAAATACCAAGACAAAAGTTCCAATTATCTCACTTAATAAATTGGCAAACGTATTTTTAATGGCTGGACCCGTCGAAAACACACCCAACTTCGCACCTGGATCTTCTGTTTCTTTCCAGTGAGGCAAATAGTGCAGCCAAACAACGACAGCACCAAGGAAAGCACCGATCATCTGAGCAGCAATATAGGTCCCTACCTGATCCCAGGGAAAACTCCCAGCAACAGCCAGAGCAATGGTTAATGCCGGATTCAGATGGGCTCCACTATAATTTCCTACCACATAGGCTGCGATCATGACCGCGAAGCCCCAACCAAAAGTAATCACAATCCAGCCAGAATTTTGAGAAAGTGATTTCTTTAACGTTACACCGGCACATACACCGCCACCAAAAACAATCAAAATCATCGTACCAATCAGTTCAGCTACAAACGGCGACATATAAAACCTCCCCATGCTATTGGATTTTTGCGTGATGAGAAGATAAAAAAAGAATCACTAATTATCCCTTTTTCTATTAAGGAAGGAAAAAAGGAACTAGTGATTCTCCAGATCTCATCACAACTATTAACTTGTCCATAATGAAAACGATTTCATTTATATAATAAATCAATATCGACAAAAATGCAACTATTTTTATTTAAATACACTTCCATAATTCTTTTGTAGATGTAGTAATGGCTACAGCACCTGCATTCAAGGCGTCTTCTGCTTCTTTCTTCGTCCGAATCAATCCACCAGCCAATATCGGAATTTGGATCTGTTCAGCCACTTCTTTGATAATATGAGGAATTACACCAGGCAATACTTCAATATAATCAGGTTGGAATGAACTAAGCAATCGATAACTGGTATTAAGAGCATGGGTATCCAACAAAAAAATACGCTGGACGGCGATCAGTGATCGTTTCTTCGCCATACTGACCACCGGTGTTCGTGTAGAAATAATCCCTGCTGGTTTAATGACTTGACATAGGAATTCGGCACCATATTCATCACCTTTTAATCCTTGAACCAAGTCCGCATGCAATAACACCTTTTTTTTATGACGATGGGCGAGTTGCATCAAAGATTGTAATTGAGCAATATGGCTATTTAACAAAATAATGTACTCAAAATCTGTTTTCATCAGTTTTTCAAAATCTTTAATACTCCCTGCAGCAGGTAAGATTTTTTGATTACAAAAGTGATTCATCCTGCTTCACCTCAATCATATGGAATCCTACCATCATCGATTTTTTTAGATACATACTATATCACTTTTCTCCTATTTAGCCAAAAAATCCTAGATATCAAACAGAATCATGAAAAAAGCCCCTCTACCGTGGTAGAGAGGCTTTTCGTGTTCCCTGAAAACTAAAGAGTGAGATGGCATGACCCAAGAAGTAAAGTTATTCGGAAATAAACTCCGTAGAAAGGAGGTGATCCATCCCCACCTTCCGGTAGGGATACCTTGTTACGACTTCACCCCAATCATCTGCCCCACC
>NZ_FORR01000004.1 GCF_900114055.1 Thermoflavimicrobium dichotomicum
TTCTCCACCAGTTGTCTATCAGCTACGAGGCGACTTGGCTCTTACCTCGGTTGGACTTTCACCAACTAGCAATTAACGGCTTGCTGGGCACACAGACATGAAAAAACCTCTGGTTCCCTTTAAAACCAGAGGTTTTTCTAGAACTGATTACTTTTTATTTGTTTTGTTGATACGCAGAAATGTAGGAATGTCAATGATTTCCTGTTTGTAAACTTGCTCTGTATAGCTTATGCGATCATTGACCGAAGAAATATTGGTTGGCTTTTTGCTCGCCGATGCATTATTTGTTAAATCTACGCTGAAATTTGGCTTTTTATGCGATGTTGCTACAGACTTCTCCTGCTGTTTCTCATCAAAACCGGTTGCGATCACTGTTACATAAATTTCATCTTTTAAATCTTCATTAATCACAGCACCAAAGATCATATTCACTTCAGGATGTGATGCCTGCATAACAATATCAGCTGCTTCGTTTACTTCGAACAAGCTCAGATTGACACCGCCAGTAATATTCATTAAAACACCACGTGCACCATTGATGGATGTTTCCAGAAGCGGACTCATGATCGCTTTTTTTGCCGCTTCAGTTGCCCGATTTTCTCCTGTGGCTTGTCCGATTCCCATCAAAGCCGAGCCTCTTTCGGTCATGATGGTTTTCACATCAGCAAAATCAAGATTGATTAATCCTGGAACAGCAATTAGATCAGAAATACCTTGCACACCTTGTCGTAGCACGTTATCAGCTTCACGAAAAGCTTCAATCATCGGTGTATTTTTATCCACAATTTCCAGCAAGCGGTCATTTGGAATCACGATCAGGGTATCTACATTTTCCTTGAGTGCCTGTACACCTTGATCTGCTTGAAGAGCACGTTTTCTGCCTTCAAAGGAAAAAGGTTTCGTTACGACCCCTACGGTTAAGGAGCCTAATTCCCTGGCAATGGCAGCAATCTCAGGGGCAGCACCCGTCCCGGTACCACCGCCCATTCCAGCGGTAACAAAGACCATATCTGCTCCTCGGAGTACATTTTCAATCTGCTCTCTGCTTTCTTCGGCCGCTTTTTTACCGATTTCCGGTTTGGCTCCTGCACCTAATCCCCGTGTCAATTTTTCTCCAATTTGCAGCTTGACTGGTGCTTTCGATCGATTGAGTGCCTGGGCATCCGTATTGACAGCGATAAACTCCACTCCCTGGACCCCAGCCTCAATCATTCGATTCACCGCATTGCTGCCTCCTCCTCCTACGCCGATCACTTTAATCTGAGCAATTTGTTCAACATCCATGTCAATGTCAAAACCCAACATACTCTTTATCCCCCCATTATTCATGAAACTTAACATCAACACTTAAAAAACGGCTGTTAAGCAAGACCACAAAATTTTGATCTATACGGGTGTGCAATTGTTCAAATAAACTCACTCAACCATGTTTTTACACGCTTTAGAGGTGAAAAATTCCGCGCTTTTTTTGCACGAGCCTCTTCTTCCATTTTGGAATCAGGGACTTGTATCCGTCCCATCTTCTGAAGGTAATGGATCATACTGATGCCGCCCATATAGGCCGGATCCTTGATCCCGATATTTTCAGGAGTCGCAATGCGTACAGCAGACCCTAACTGCTTTTGAGCCACTTGAATAATATGCGATGTAGACATAACGCCTCCTGTTAACACATATCCCCCCGGAGGCTCCTCTAAAAACCCCATTGTTTTCACTTGTTCCTTGATCAACTGAAACATTTCTGTAACTCTTGGCTCGATGATCTGTGCCAGTTCCAGTTGCGTTACAGTCATTTCTTTGCTATTTCCAATCATCCGCACCGTAAAGGTTTCATTTTTTGTTGCATGCTCTCTGCTGGCACAACCATACTTAACCTTGATTTGCTCAGCAACGTCTGATTGCGTTCGCAGGCCAAAGGCGATATCATTCGTAATGTATTCTCCACCGATCGGAATCATTGCTGCTCCAGCAAGATGACCTTGTTGATAGATGGTTAATGAAGTGGTTCCACCTCCCATATCCACCAGGACACAGCCGAGGTTTTTCTCATCATCTGACAAGCATAGTTCACTTATTGCCAAAGGGAGAAAAACAATTCCGGCAACTTGTAAGGAAGCTTTTTCTACACATCGGATCAAATTTTGTACCATGGTTTTCGCACCAGTGATGATAGTTGCATCCACTTCCAGACGAACACCAATCATTCCCTTGGGATCTCGAATATCCTTAAGACCGTCAACAATAAACTGTTTTGGAATCACCTCAATAATCATCCGTTCAGGAGGAAGGGCAATCACCTTTGCAGCTTGCATGACACGTTCAATATCCTGTAAACCAATCTCTCTATCCTCACTCGAAACAGCAACCACACCATGACTTTGCTGTAAAGATACATGATTTCCGGAAATACCTACATAAACCTCAGAAATCTCTATCCCAACCATTCGCTCTGCATGCTCTACTGCTTTACGAATGGACTGAACAGCATGGTCAATATTTACGATGGACCCCTTTTTCATTCCCTGCGAAGCCGCAGTTCCAATGCCAATAATTTGTGTGGTACCATCCGAATTGATTTCCGCTACAATGACCCGGATTTGCGATGTTCCCACATCGATTGTTACAATATAGTCTTCACTGCTCAATCTTGGGCACCTCCTCGCCCCAGAATTGATTTGATACAAAGCACTTGAATAACAGTCTCTAGGGAATGGGAGGAAAACAATTACAACTCACTAATTCAACAATGACAAAGTTATCCCCTTTTAAATTCCCAATTTTTATAGTTATGAAGATGAGTTGTTATGACATGATTAGGAAAATTCAACATCGATGCCAGAAATAATTGGTAGCATCAAGATCTCTTTTCTATCTCACTGTTTCCGACTTTTTGAGAGAATCCAGCGATCCATGCTCTCATCACAAACAAATCAAAGATGTTTTAAATTCCCAAATTTCGGCTATACAAGTTTTAACCAAGCATGTTTGATTCAGCTTGTCACATCTTTTCTGGTGCAAACCAAATGCTCTCCAGTAAATAAATTTTACCGCTGGGATGGTTTTTAAAAGAAGAGTAAAGTTTTACTTTCTTTAACAGTTCATGAGCGCGTACAAAAATGTAATGGCGTTTTTTGCTGATCAATAATACTTGATCCGATGCATAAGGAGCAGGCTGAATACTTGTAATCTCCTCTTGCAACTCCTTTGGAAGAAGAGCAAACTGCTTAAGGGCAAGCACAGCTACCGGATTCAATGAATCCCACCCTTGGACAATCGGCTTTGCACCAATGTTTGTCACAGAAACCTTTTTAAGTGCAAAACCATTAGCCAAAAGAGGAATCAACTTTTGCTCACGGGTTAACCATAAAGCAATAATCGGATGCTCCTGCACTTGTATGTATACCTGGTTTGGAAAAGATTTTTTAATCTCTACTTCCTTTAGCTCAGGCAATGTTTCCAGGGCTCGCCTTGCCTCACTGGGACTGAAATGAAAATAAGAGATACCCTTGACAAAACGAATCCTTTTTAAAATTTCCTGATCAGAGATGAGTTTATTGCCACCGATCTCAATCTTTTCCAGTTTACTTAATGGGGAGCGCAGAAATAAAATAGTAATCAAGGTTAATAGAAACAAGGACATCAATAGATAAAACCAGGGAGAAGTGGAGGAGTGATTATTCAACCTTAAGCGTAGCGGGGGAACTCTCCCATCCACATGGACTGCTCCTTTCTTCCAATCGATCTGCGAGTTTCCGTCGTCTTAATAAGGAATCTTCCCTATATATTACCATAAATGAAAGAGAAAATTGATGACTTCCTATAAAAAAGAGGTGCACCTTAAAATATCAGAATATTATAATAAGAATCCACCCAAATTCCCGTTAAAAAAACGAACTTACCAATACGGAAATGGACTGCGGACGTTAACGCCCCAAGAATCCTATGGCTTCAGTTGTGTGGTGTGTCAAAAAAAAAACTCCACCTTTCATGACATAAAGGTAGAAATCAACTTATTGACAAAATTTCCGTTATATGCCGGGTTTGTCAACAGACCCTCATGTTGCCGGGCAACACCATCAAAGGGGTGAAAAAGATGTTCTGTTTTCTATAAAGCGGAGGGATGGGTTCCTTACGGAGTGGCTGTGATGGTACAGAAGTCATCTCAGAGGAAGGAACCCATCCCGAAGCGAGGGAGTAACATATCCATATTTTCAAGATATCCTTGAAGTTTTCTTCAATCTTCTATTCTTCTCCAATCACCTGTACTTCTGGTTCTAATGTTACATGGAATTTTTCTTTTACTGTTTTAATAATGTGTTGAATGAGAGAAAGAACATCCTGGGCCTTCGCTTGCCCACGATTGATAATAAAGTTTGCATGTAAAGTGGAAACCTCAGCATCTCCAATCCGATAACCTTTTAAGCCCGCTTTTTCAATCAAACGGCCTGCATAGTCACCCGGCGGATTGCGAAACACACTTCCTGCGCATGGGAATTGCAAAGGCTGTGTTTGTCTGCGCCGATCCTTGAATCGGGAGAGCGCAGCAACAATTTCCTGTTCATCTCCCTTTTCTAATTGAAAGGTGGCCTCCGTCACAATACCACGTAGTTCATTTTGTAAAATCGAAGTACGATATCTAAATTTTAATTCCTCATTAGAAAGAGTTACCCATTCTCCTGTTTCAAGCAACACTTCAGCCGAAACCAAAACCCGAGAAATCTCCGAACCGTGTGCGCCTGCATTCATATAAACCGCGCCGCCTACGTTTCCTGGAATCCCTCCGGCAAACTCCAGGCCACTCAGTCCTTGTTTGGCTGTTTTGGTAGCGAGTAAAATGGTGGAGTATCCGCCTCCAGCGACGACACGTGTTCCTTCAATGTGGAGATAATCAAATCCTTCATCCAACTTGATCACGGCCCCACGAATTCCACCATCACGTACCAACAGGTTGGAGCCACGTCCAATCGCTCGCCAAGGGATTTTATGTTTATACACAATTATCATTGTTTGTTCCAATTCTTTTCTATTCCGAGGACAAATAAACAAATCTGCAGGTCCGCCCACCTTCCATGTGGTATGGCGGGACAATGGTTCATTTATTCGCAAGTCTCCTATTCCACATTGAGTCAATTCATCTACAATTGATTGCGTGATCAATGTTGTCCCTCCTCACTCGGCTGGATGCAGAAAAAGGCTTGACATATTGTATGCTTTTCGAACCAAATCGTGAAAAATAACGACATAAATCCTTATGCTTTTCGCGCAATTCTTTCCAATTCATCCACCAGCACCTCTGCCGCTTCAGGTCTTCCCAATCTTCGGGCTGCTTCACTCATCTTTTCATGTTCATCCGAACGCTGAAGCAAGTAATAAATCCAATCCCATAAATATTTACCAGACAGTTCGCTTTCTCGAATCATTTTAGCCGCACCTTGTTCCTCCATCCACCGTGCATTCGCTTCCTGATGGTTATTGGTCACATATGGAGAAGGAATGAGAATGGATGGCAAGCCCAGGGCCGTAATCTCTGCAAGTGTAGATGCTCCAGCACGGCTTACAACCAAATAAGTGGAAGCAAGAACATCAGGCATGTTATAAATAAATGGACGTACATCCAAATTAGGTACTTCATGCAAAGGAATTTGCGAACGGATCTGCTCATAATGAATTTCACCCGTCACATATACAAATTGCACTTGCGGTGTTTGTTTCATATATGGCACCATTTGCAGAACCGCTTCGTTAATGGCTTTCGCTCCTCTGCTTCCACCGACAAACAACACAATGGGCCGTGGATCATAAATCCCCAGCGAGCGGCGGCCAAGTTCAGGATTTGCTTCAATGACTTCTGTGGCTCTCGGATTTCCAGTGTAAACCGCTCGTTTCGCATTCTGCAAATATTTTCCTGATTCTTCGAGACTATAAGCAACTACATCTGCATAACGGGATAAAAATTTAATCGTTAATCCGATCACAACATTTTGCTCGTGAATCAGTGTCGGAATACCTAATTGATGAGCTGCATATACGGCCGGTCCACAAACGTACCCGCCGGTTCCGACTACGACATCCGGCTGAAATTCTTTTATGTACTGCTTTGATTTCTTTACAGCAGAAAGGAATTTACGGATTGTATTGAGATTTTCCAAAGATAAGCTTCTTTTAAACCCTTGAATTTCCACCGTATAAAAACGAATATCTCCCTGCTTGGGGACAATTTTGGACTCCAATCCATTCTCTGTTCCAATATAAGCGATTTCTACATCAGGATACCTTTTCTTTACAGCTCTCGCAATAGATAATGCTGGATAAATATGACCACCTGTTCCTCCACCAGACACTAAAATCCGTCTCATACATTTCACCTCTCTTTACGCCCCATTATTGTCGGATAAAACGGGATAGGTTCAGAAGTATTCCTACCGCAACCAATGTTAATGTGAGAGACGATCCACCATAGCTTAAAAACGGAAGGGTAATCCCTGTAACAGGGAATGCACCTGAGACCACACCGATATTAATGACAGCTTGAATCATGATCATTCCTGTAATCCCTGTTGCTACCAAGCTCATAAATAAATTGGGGACAAGAATGGCTGTTCTTAACCCTCTCCATACCAAAACAGCAAATAAGATCAGGACGGTTCCTGCTCCCAGGAAACCTAGCTCTTCGGCTAAGATGGAGAAGATAAAATCCGTATGAGGCTCAGGTAAATACAAATGTTTTTGCCGGCTCATGCCTAAACCTAAACCTAAAAGTCCACCTGGCCCGATGGCATAAAGAGATTGGATCAAATGATAGCCTGCTCCAAGCGGGTCTTGCCAAGGGTTTAGAAATGCAATAATACGTTGAATACGATAAGGTGCCGCCAATACCAAACCAACAAAACCGGCAACTCCCAATGCCGCAAACCCCATCAGATGTTTCATGCTTGCTCCTGCTGCATAAATCAAAGCAACACCTGTTCCGACCAATACGGTACCCGTTCCCAAATCTGGTTGTAACATAATCAACCCAAAAGCAATTCCAAGAATGAGCAAGCCTGGTAATAAACCTCTCATCAATTTGGTAATATCATATCCTGGTTTTGAGAACAAACGAGCCAGGAAAACAATCATGGCCAACTTCATAAATTCGGATGGCTGAATACTAAACGCGCCAATTCCCAACCAGCTACGTGCTCCATTTCTTAAAATGCCAATTCCAGGAATTAATACAATCAGCAAGAGAACAAAGCAAACAATGAGACCAGGCTTAGCCCATTCGTAAAATTTTTGGGGATCGATATTTGCAACAACAAACATCAAAAAAACGCCCAGTGCAGCGAACAGAAATTGCCGTTTCGCAAAATAAAAACTGTCTCCATATTTATGGTAAGCAAAAGCAGCACTCGCGCTATAAACCATCACGACACCAATCGTAAGTAATAACAAAATGGCAGCCACGATCCAATAATCTGGCGTTGTTCGCGTTTTTAGCATGGGCGTTTGTCACCTCTTTAAACAAGCTTCTTATTATTAAGACTATGCACCGCTTGTTTAAAAATGCTTCCACGTTCTTCAAAAGAGGTGTACATATCCCAACTTGCACAAGCAGGTGAAAGGAGAACGACATCACCACTTTGCGCAAGCTCACTTGCTTTTATGACTGCTTCTTTGACATCTGCTACTTTGTATCGATCTGTAATTCCCGCATCTTTCGCCCGTTCGATAAAGATCGGTGCTGTTTGCCCATAAGTAATGATTGCTTTTACCTTCTCCTTGAAAATGGGAACCAGTTCCTTGAAATCGACACCGCGATCCAAACCACCAGCAATTAACACAACCGGTTCAGTAAAGGCTTCCAGTGACTTTTCTGCGGCTTGGGCATTTGTAGCCTTGGAATTATTATAGTATTTCACTCCATCAATTGTCTCTACATATTCAAGCCGATGTTCAACGCCTGCAAACGAACGCAACGTTTCCTGAATAGCACCAATCGGGCAGGCACATGCTAAAGCAATCGCTGTAGCCGCCAAAGCATTTTCCAAATTAAATGATCCACGTAGAGCAACTTCTGAAACAGACAGAATTTTCCGGCACTCTTCGCCACTTTTCTTAGCTACAATCCAGCCGTCTTTTACATAAACGCCTTGTTCCACTTCTTGATGACGGCTAAACCACCAAATCGTGGAAGAAATCGACTGGCTGATTTCTACACAAACTTGCGAATCACGATTGAGTACAGCCAGATCAGTAGAAGACTGATTTTGAAATAATCGTTGCTTGGAAGCAATATAATCCTCCATCGTTTGATGATAGTCCAAGTGTGCTGAAACCAAATTGAGTAGCGCTCCAATTCTTGGGCGGAATGTTTGTACCCCTTTTAACTGGAAACTACTTAATTCCGCTACTAGCCATTCATCTGCCGATAAATCCTGCACCACTTCCGTTAGTGCCTGGCCAATATTTCCAGCAACTTTGGCTTTAAATCCCCCTGCTGTCAACATCTTTCCAACGAGGGTTGTCGTTGTCGTTTTGCCATTTGAACCCGTAATACCAATGATCGGCGCTTTAGATAAGCGACCGGCAATCTCTACTTCCGTTACTACTGGAATATTCCGTTTCAACGCTTCTTGTACCGGATGCACATGATATGGAATACCAGGGTTTTTCACAATCAAATCGATGCCATCATGAATGAGATCTTCAGGATGCATCCCCAAGATCACAGGAATTCCCAAACGCTCCAATTCTTCTGCTTCAGGACACTTTTCACGTGGTTTCACATCGTTCGCTATGACTTTTGCACCAAGCTGGTGGAGTAGCTTGGCAACAGCTACTCCACTTCTGGCTAATCCCAATACAACGATGGAATAATTGGACCAATCTTCTTGTTGTCTGTTCATTTCAAAAACACCTCAATACCTACGCCAATAATAGCCAAGATTAAACCAACAAACCAGAATGTAACAACCACGCGCCACTCTGACCAACCTTTTAATTCGTAGTGGTGGTGTAAAGGTGTCATTCGGAATACCCGTTTTCCACGTAATTTAAACGAAGTAACCTGAATCATGACGGACAGCGTTTCTGCTACAAACACACCACCAATAATCGGGAGAAGCAGTTCTGTTTGTGTAATAACGGAAAGAGCGGCCAAACCTCCTCCCAAAGCAAGTGATCCTGTATCTCCCATAAATACTTTGGCTGGGTGAGCATTAAATACGAGGAAACCAAGTAACGCTCCTACCATCGCAATGGAAAAGATCGCAACCGTATAGTTGTTTTGGACCATCCCAATGACCGCATAAGCACCATAAGCGATTGCGGCTGTCCCACCTAACAAGCCATCTAATCCATCTGTCAAGTTTACTGCATTGGAAGTCCCAATCAAGATAAAAAGCAGGAGCGGCAGATATAACCAGTTCATTTCCAATACATAATCGGTTCCTGGTATGTGAATGGTATAAATAAAGTTTTCTGCAGAAATGGCACGCACTTCAAGCAATACCCAGAATAAAACCAAGCCGATAAATAACTGTCCAAGCAGCTTCTGGTTTGCAGTCAATCCCAAACTTCGTTTCATCACGACTTTAATATAATCATCGAGAAAGCCGATAATTCCATAACCTAATGTAGCAAAGATCAAAAAGAACAGGTCTGCGTTAATCACGGAATCTGACTTATTCAAAAGGAAGTAACTGCTAAATGGCACCGCAGTTAAAACCATTGCTGTCAGAATGATGATTCCACCCATCGTAGGAGTACCTGCTTTTTTCAAGTGAGCTTGTGGTCCTTCTTTACGGATACTTTGTCCAAATTTTAATCGCCTGAGCATCGGAATCAAAAATGGACCGAGAAACACTCCTAGGCCAAATGCTACCGTAAGGGGAATAAGAACAATCCGAATATCTAGATTTCCCATTTTTCTTACTCTACTCTCCTTCTGTTAGATGATGGACAACTCGATCAAGTTGCGCTGCACGTGAAGCTTTCACGAGTAAAATGACCCCTGGATTACCGTTTTGAGCAAACCACTGGCTCGCTTCGTCCAAAGAAGCAAAATGCTGAATTACTCGATCCTTGTCACGATTGACATTCCTTGCTCCTTCTGCAATCCAGCGTCCACGGTTCCCTACTGTATATATACGAGAAACGCCTTGTTTTACCGCATATTCTCCAATTTCTCTATGGTAGATTTCTTCTTTTTCTCCAATTTCACGCATATCTCCAAGAAGCACCCACTTTTCCAAATGAGCGTCGATCTCGATTAACAGATCGATGGCTGCACGCATCGAAGTGGGGCTGGCATTATACGCATCATTAATGATCCGCATTCCATTTTGCGCTGTTTTCAGCTCCAGTCGCATTCCGGTCAGCTTTACCTCGGCCAGGCCTTGTGCAATTTGTTCATCACGGAGTCCAAAATGCCGTCCTACGTTGATTGCCAGCAATGCATTGATTACATTGTGCCGACCCAATAGTGGAAGGCGAAACGCATATCCTGTGCGAGAAGAAACAAAACGGAAGCCTTCAAAGCCGGCTGACTCCACTTCGACGGGAGTATCTACATTCTCCTGATTCCAGCCCACTGAAATCAATGGGCGTGTTTCTGATTTCAGCTCCATTTGCAGGAGAGGTTCATCCCCATCGAAAAAAATCGGACCATTTTTTTCCAATCCTTCTCTTATTTCCAATTTCGCCTGAGCAATTCCTTCTCGTGATCCTAAAAATTCTATGTGCGACTCACCGATATTCGTGATCACCGCAGCATTTGGCTCTGCAATACGAGAAAGAAGAGCGATTTCACCGCGATGATTCATCCCCATTTCTACGACAGCAATCTCCGCTTGCTCAGGAATAGACAGCAGAGTAAGTGGAACACCAATATGATTATTTAAGTTCCCTTTGGTTTTATGAACGTGATAACTGACAGATAAAACAGAAGCAATTAAATCTTTCGTTGTAGTTTTTCCATTGCTTCCTGTTACTGCTACAATCGGAATGCCCAATTCCTTCCGATAGGCATTGGCCATGGCTTGTAATGCCTTTAGGGTATCTGGTACCACAATGAGCGGAAGATCTATATCAGGTAGCGGATGATCTTCCTGCCACAAGGCAGCAGCAGCCCCTTTCTGTGCTGCTTGGTCAATAAACTGATGCCCATCAAATTTCTCTCCGATCAGCGGAACATAAAGCTGATGAGGAGCCAATTGACGAGTATCGGTCGAAACCCCTTGGATCACAATCAATGCATCTGTCGGAACTCCTACCAGTTTACCTCCTGTTACCTTTTCAATCCAATCACATCTTCTTTCCATGTTTACCCCTCACTTTGGCGAGCCTGAATCGCCTCTTTCGCAATGAGCCGATCATCAAAATCGTAACGTACTCCGTTAATTTCCTGATAGGTTTCATGACCCTTTCCAGCAATCAGTATCACATCGTTTTCTTCCGCCTGACGAATCGCATAATCAATTGCTTCTTTCCGATCTACAATCGTAACATAACGGCCAGGATCAACATGCTTAATCCCTTCCACCATCTCAGCAAGAATCGCTTCCGGTGGCTCTGTTCTTGGATTGTCGGAGGTAAGCACGGTCAGATCACTATACTTCTCCGCTATCTGAGCCATAATGGGGCGCTTTGTACGATCGCGATCTCCACCGCAGCCTACTACACATATCACCCGTCCTTGGGCAAATTCACGGATCGTTGTTAAAGCATTCTCCAGGCTATCAGGCGTATGTGAATAATCGACCAGAACGGTATACGGTTGTCCTGCTTGAACCCGCTCAAAACGGCCATTAACACCAGGCACTGCTTCCAGACTGGCTTTAATATTTTCCAAAGACACGCCTTCGACCAAAGCGGCACTTGCAGCTGCTAACGCATTATAAATATTAAACTTGCCTACCAACTGCAAATGGATCTCGATGGAGCCACGAAAACTCCGAAGAGTAAATTGGGTACCACTAGCGGTAATTCGAATATTTTCAGCTCGTACATCCGCATCGCAATCGATTCCATATGTAATCACTTGTGCTGATGTCAGTTGAGCATAATAACCGGAAACAGGATCATCTGCATTTAGGATCGCTACCTGATGCTGTTTTGGATCATCCGCGTAACGGGTACCTAGCTGGCTAAACAGCAATCCTTTGGCATCCCGATACTTCTCCATTGTCTCATGATAATCCAAATGATCCTGTGTCAAATTTGTAAAAACCGCAATTTGAAATTCACAGCCTCTTGTTCTTCCCATACTTAAAGCATGTGAAGATACTTCAATCGCAGCATATTGACAACCCTCATCTAACATCATCCGAAAACTTTTTTGTAAATCTGTAACTTCAGGTGTCGTGTTATTCACTTTATATTCACGATCACCTATTTTCATGGAAATGGTACCAATGAGACCCGTCTTTTTGTCTTGATCATTAAAAATACGCTGGATTAAATGGGTTGTGGTGGTTTTACCATTGGTACCTGTCACCCCGATCACTTTCAATTCTTTGGTGGGATGACGATAAAAGGTAGCGGCTACCACGGCCATTGCTTTTCTCGTATCCGGTACAACCACAACAGGAATGTCTGCTGAAACAGGTTTTTCTACCATAACAGCAGCTGCTCCTTGAGCTATTGCCTTTTCGACAAAGCGATGACCATCTACATGATGCCCCTTCAGAGCAATAAACAAATCACCAGGTCCTACCTGTCTCGAATCGATTTTGATATCCTGAATCTCTGTACCTGCATCTCCAATCACTTGTTTTAAGATCAGTGGTTGGATTATCTCTCCTAATTTCATATAAGTCCTCCTTAAGGGTTGTACAAATATAAATAAACCAAATTATTCCCTATAAGAAACAAACAATTTATTGACAAATTTAAATATAAATCTTCAATTTCTCGCTCATCTCAAGAAATAAAAGCATTTGTACTAAAATTTGTCAAAATATCGAACGATAACATCATCATTTCATACTGGAACAAAAAGAAAATGAGACTTCGTCTTGTTGACAAAGTTTCAAATATATGCCAGGCTTGTCAACATACTAAAGACTTACTGCTATTCACTAAAAAAAGCATTCATCCATTCTTTTCCTTAATTTATTTTCCGATACTTCTCAGGTAATCACCCTGTGATCTGAAATAAACAAGAGAAATGCCAGGTATTTTCCTCCTGGCACCAAATTTTATACTCCTATTTTAATCACCTTTCTATCATTTGTCACCCAAATAGATCCGGATGATTGACCCCTTTTTTACTCTTTCACCAGGTTTTGGAACCTGATCGATGACTTTTTCACCCTGACCACTGTATTCAAGCTGGAAAGAATACAAACTGGTCTTAATACTGTCCACTTCTTGATCAAT
Organism: Thermoflavimicrobium dichotomicum; assembly: GCF_900114055.1. Classification (GTDB taxonomy): domain Bacteria; phylum Bacillota; class Bacilli; order Thermoactinomycetales; family Thermoactinomycetaceae; genus Thermoflavimicrobium; species Thermoflavimicrobium dichotomicum. Next base: position 13,363 of record NZ_FORR01000004.1, read on the forward strand.
GAGATTCGGTACTTCTACAATCGGAGTAGTAAGTGGTGTATCTTCTGGAGGGATTTGTTTTTTTCGTTTAGGAACATGTAAATAGCGCAAACTGTCATACAATATTTTTCTGACAATGGGAGCAGCTACAACACCACCAAATTGAATTCCTTTGGGATTATCGACTGCAATATAGACAACGATCCGTGGATCATCCGCTGGTGCAACACCAATAAAAGAAACAATGTGATTATTTTTCAGATATCGGCCATCTGGCCCTACTTTCTGAGCTGTCCCTGTTTTCCCACCCGCACGATATCCATCGATAAAGGCTTTTCGTCCAGTTCCTTTTGCCACCACACTTTCCAGTGCATAACGCACTTGTTTCGATGTTTCTTCAGAAATGACTTTTCTCTTCACTTTAGGTTCATTCGACTCAACGACTTCTTTGGTATCCGGATTTACCCATGCTTTAGCCAGATGGGGTACCATCAATTTCCCGCCATTTACTGCAGCTGATACAGCAGCCACCTGTTGAATCGGTGTCACTGAAACTCCCTGTCCGAAAGCAGTTGTCGCCAATTCGACAGGCCCCATCCTCTCCGGCTTAAATAAAATTCCTTTCGCCTCTCCGTTTAAATCAATCCCCGATTTCTCACCAAAACCAAACTTTTTGATATAGGAGAGTAGGGTATCTTTGCCCAAACGTTGCCCCAAATTGACAAAACCCGGGTTGCACGAATTTTCCACAACTTCCAAATAAGTTTGATGTCCATGCCCTCCTGCTTTCCAACATCGAAGCCGTGCACCCGCTACCACATAAAATCCTGGATCATTAAATGTTTCATTAAAATTCACTTTCTTTTCCTCTAAAGCTGCTGCCAATGTGATAATCTTAAAGGTAGAACCTGGCTCGTACGTTTTCCAAATAGGCAAGTTTTGGTTATAGATGTTTGGATTCACACTTTGATACGCATCGGGCCGAAACGTGGGCCGACTGCTCATGGCCAAAATTTCTCCTGTTTTCGGATCCATGGCAATACCAATGATGCTCTCTGGCTGATATTGAACCATTGCTTGATCCATTTCTCTTTCCAGAATTGCTTGGATGGTCTTGTCTAAAGTCAGAATCAAGTCCAAGCCATCTTTAGGCGGAACAAACCGATCTGTTCCCCCTGGCATTTGTTCACCACGTGCATTTGCACTAAACGAAACATATCCCTTTGTTCCTTTTAACCGTTCGTCATAAACAAGTTCAAGTCCAGCCAACCCTTGATTATCAATTCCAGTAAAGCCAAGCAGATGGGCAGCGAGGCTTTTATACGGATAATACCGCTTGCTATCCTCTGTAATCACTACTCCTGGTAAACGCAAAGCTTGAATCTGCCGGGCTTTTTCTTCAGAAATCCTTTTTCCTTTTTTGATATAAACATACATTTCTTTCTTTTTAATCTGTTCTAATATCTCTTTCTCCGATGCTTGCAAGATTCGGGCAAGCTCTTGAGCTGTTTTTTCTCGATCTTTTATTTGTACGGGAATCACCATTACACTCGGTGCACTGATGTTATAAGTCAATACTTCACCATTCCGATCCAGAATGCGTCCTCGTTTCGCTTGAAAAGGGATATCACGTGTTCCCAAATCTTCCGCTTTTTTCGTTAGCCATTCTCCCTGCACTAGCTGCACATAAGATAACCTTCCCAACAATACGAGAAAAACAAGGAATGCAACTAGAAGGAGTAAGAACAAGCGTTTGCGTACTGTTTTATTTATTATCCGCAAGATTCTCTCCTCCTTTCCTTTAGAAACTTCTCTAGACAAGCTTATTCGATCGCATGAGAGAAAATGACCAAAAAAAAAAGCACCACTTTTTGGTGCTTTTAAGAAAAACTCCACATGATACAGCTAATCTGGAGTTTTTTGATTTACTCATTGCCATTTATTGTTCTTGATCCGAAATGTTTTGGGAATCCATTTGTCCCGTTTGATCTTGACTTTTCTTTTTCTTTGGTAAATCAGCCACATCTAACTTGCAGACATAACGTGTATTGGTTTTGGGATCATCATAAATGAGTTCATATGAATCACTTAACATGACATCGAAAGCCACTTTTCCTCTGATTTGCTGTTTCATGCTTTCTTGAGGCTGATTGTTTTTACGCTTCTTAATACTTGGCTTGATTGCGACAGAGTAATGTTTACCACTTGCATCTACAAGCTTTAACCGGTTCAGCAAATTGACCTGAAACAACTCATCCTTATTATTTTCAAAGAGAATATCTACATAGACAAATGTATCATTCAGTGGCTCACCGTCGCCAAAAAGCCCTACTTTCCGGGCACGTGAAAAATCAACGATTACGTCTACCCCACCAATATTGATCTTTTCACCCATCTTGACCTGTTTCACTTCTTTGGGCTTCTGTTTTTGCTGCTGAGCCGCCACTTGCGACCTTTCCTTTTTAATCACTACCCCAAAACCGCCAGCCAAGTATACCGCGGTTCCCAATATCGCTAATGCAAATAGTCCAATAACGAATCTTTTTAACACGACAGCATCCCCCATGTCTTACTGTCTAATACTGTAACAATGATTTTGTATAGAGTAAACCAATAATCTATGAAAAAAATAGAACACTTTTAAGTTGATTGTAAGGATGTATTCTTAAAACAGCAATACCAAATAAGAAAAAACATGCAAACAAACAAAAAACGCCTATGTTTCTCCGGCGTTTTATACAAAGATGATTTTCATGATGGATATCAAAACCTAGCTTATGATTTTTTAAAGCCAGGTTCCATCCTATTTTAGATCAAATCCTTCTTCTTTTTTTTGCGGTACTTTACGAATTTGCAAAACCTTCTTCAGGATATCCCGTGCCGCCGGAGCAGCAATTGTTCCACCGGAGGTAGAACCATAGGCATTCGTTGGCTCATCAAAAGCGACATAAACCACAACATCAGGTGAATCAGCAGGAGCAAAGCCGATAAAAGAAACAATATATTTATCCTTTAGATAGCCACCACCATTGGGATCCGGTTTTTGGGCTGTTCCTGTTTTCCCAGCTACACGGTATCCTGGTAAATCTGCTTCTTGACCTGTACCAAACTTCACTGCACCACGCAATAATTCGCGGACTTTTTTAGCTGTTTCCTGTTCAATAATCCGCTCTCCCTCTGGATTGACCCGCTCAATTAATTTCTCTTTCTCCGTTTTCCATACTTCTTTTAACAAATGCGGTTTATAAATCACGCCACCATTGGCAATGGCACATACTGCTTGTACTTGCTGAATGGGGGTTACTGAAATGCCTTGACCAAATGCAGCAGAAGCAATTTCAGAACGATAGGGGATCCGATTATAAAATACACCTTTTTCTTCTGCAGGGAGATCAATTCCCGTCTTTTTACCAAATTTGTCACTCATCTTGCCAAAACCAAAACGTTCGATATACTTCATGAAGCGCTCAGCACCCAATTTTCCAGCCAAATGGACAAAAGCCACATTACTTGACTTGTATACCCCTTCTCGATAAGAGATCGTCCCCCATCCCTCTGGCTGCCAGTCGCGAATGACTTGATCATCTACACGGATGGTTCCTGATTCAAATGTCTCATTGGGATCAAACAGCTTTTCATTAATAGCAGCCGCCAATGTCACAATTTTAAAAGTAGAACCGGGTTCAAACTGACTCTGTACGGCCATATTATGCCCATTTTCTTGGGTATACGTTGATGTTGCACTTCTTGGATCAAAAGCAGGGCGACTCGCCATCGCCAGGATTTCTCCATTTCGTGGATCTGCCACAATCGCTGTGGCTCCTTTGGCTGGATGCGATTTTAAAAACCGATCAAGCACTTCTTCTACATGCTTCTGTATACTCAAATCAATGGTCAGTACCAGATCTTTCCCTGGTTCCGGGGGCTGAAATTTCTCCGGGCCATCAGAGATCATCATGCCATCTTTGGCCTTTTTATATTTAATGATTCCATCCTTGCCTTTTAACCACTTCTCATTATAATAAGACTCAACTCCACCAACTGGCTGATCGTTATGATTTAAAAAACCGAGCACATGAGCCAGCTGATTTCCGTTATAGTGTCGATCCGTAGTCCGATAACCATAAATTCCTTGAAGCTGATCTTGATCCTTTAGTTTAAGAATCTCATCATAAACTTCTTTTGGATATTTATATTGTCCACCTACTTTTAATTGAACAAATGGTTTATTTTGGCTCAACTTTTCAATCAGCGTGTGCTCTGGAATCTGTAATATCGGTGATAACAATTTGGCTGTTTTTTTGACGTCTTTAATCTGTTTAGGATCAGCAACGAAATAATAGGCTGGAACCTCCCAAGCCAATGCATTTGTTCCTGTTCGATCATAAATCGTTCCCCTTTTTGCTTTAATTATCTGATTGCTATTTTCCCAATTTTTTTGTGCTTGATTTAACAGCTCATCTGATTCGACTGTTTGAATCCACAACAATCGAAAGATTATGGCAGCCAAACACAAGGTTAAAATCAGACCGACTAGGAGGGAACGCTCTTTACTTCGTTTTAATGGGCTACCCATAAGCTTTGTCTCTCCTCAATTCATTTCTTCTGCTGTGCTCGGTCTATAAATGCCTCGCCTGGTTAGGGCTGAATTGAGGGAATTGATTTAACTGTATCGAGATACAAACCATTCTTCTCTGCGAAATCCCGGATCCGCTCAGTATTCTCCAGTTTTTTCTTTTCCGTATCCAGTTGAAGATTGACCTCTTTGGCTTTACGAATTTCTGTTTCAGTCTGGTTGATCGAAGCATTTAACTCTGTCACTTCCGCATATTGAGAAAGTACAGCCAGAGCCAATGCCACGCAAACGACCACACTCAAGAGATAAAGAACCTTTTCTCCTGTTGTCAAACCAATCACTTGAAAGTGTGGTCGCCTGTTCTGCTTCGGCTTGGTTGCAGTAGAGCCTTGGCGATAAGGCAAAGCTACTGCAACATTTCCCCGATTCTCTCTCATTTTTTTACCTCCTTACACTACCTCGCTCTTTCTTAACCCCTTAACACTTCTCTGCTACGCGTAACTTGGCAGAACGTGCTCGTACATTTCTTTCTATCTCTTCTTTACTTGGTATAATTGGTTTCCTTGTTATCACTTTTAGAAGTGGTCGTTCATTGCATGTACAAACCGGAAAATGGGGAGGACAAATACAACCTTTGGCTTTTTCCTGAAAAAACTGTTTACAAATCCGATCTTCCAATGAATGAAAAGTGATAACAGATACTCTTCCCTTCGGTTTTAGCAGATCAACCGACTGGACCAAGGCATCACGAAACGCATTCAGTTCATCATTGACAGCAATGCGAATCGCTTGGAAAGTACGCCGTGCAGGATGAGGACCTGTTCTTCTGGCTGGTGCAGGAATCGCTTTTTTTATGAGCTCAACCAATTGGAATGTGGTTTGAATGGGCTCTTTTTCTCTTTCTTTGACAATCTCGCGTGCAATCCGACGAGCAAATTTTTCTTCACCATATTCAAATAAAATACGGATGAGTTCTTCCTCTGAGGATTCATTCACCACATGATAAGCCGAGCGCTCTTGCTCCCGGTCCATGCGCATATCCAATGGAGCATCATGATGATAGCTGAATCCTCTTTCCCCTTGATCTAGTTGTGGAGAAGAAACACCCAGGTCAAAAAGAATGCCATCCACCTGTGAAAAACCCAGTTTATTTACTATTTCTTTTACCCGACGGAAATTGGATTTAACCAGGAAAAGTTGACAGGTTACATCTTTTAACCGTTCTTTTGCCGTAGATAAAGCAAATTGATCTTGATCCAGCCCAATCAATACACCATTTGGATTCAACTGACTGGCAATCAGTTGGCTGTGTCCTGCACCCCCCAAGGTACAGTCGACGTAAATTCCATCCTCTTTGATTTGGAGGGCATCTACTGCTTCCACTTTTAAAACCGTCTCGTGCTTGAACAACCTACTTCATCCTTTATCCTTATAGATCCAAATTAACAAGACTCTCAGCAATTTCGTTAAAAGAGTCTTCCGACTGCGTATAATAGTTTTCCCATTCTTCTTTACACCAAATCTCGACCCTCGAGGCTACCCCAATAATGACACACTCTTTTTTTAGTCGTGCAAAATCACGAAGACTGGCAGGAATATGTATCCTTCCTTGCTTATCCAATTCCACTTCACTCGCACCCGAAAAAAAGAAACGTGTAAATGCTCGAGCATCTGCTTTTGTAAACGGTAATGCTTTTAGCTTCTGCTCTAATTGTGTCCATTCTGAACGAGGGTATGCAAACAGGCAATGATCCAAACCACGGGTGATCACAAACGAAGAACCTAACCCATCACGGAACTTGGCAGGAATAATCATCCTGCCTTTATCGTCAATGCTATGACGATATTCACCCATAAACATGCCCGTATCCTCCCCTCGTTCCCCCCTTCCTACCACTTCCCTCCACTTTTCACCACATTGTAAATTATACCACATGGACCATAAAAAATCCTGCACGGGTGTGCAGGATCCAAAAGGCTTTTTGAAATTCTTGGAAGGATTATAAATTCCAGCTAGCTTGATATTGTTTTTGTTCCTCGGTCATCTCGTCGATCTGAATACCTTGGGATTCCAGATAATAACGTGCAACTTGGGAATCCAATTGAATGGGCACATCAATCACGGATGGACCGATCTTTTGGTAATTTTCGTTGATATAAACCAAACTCAAGGCTTGCAAAGCGAAAGTCATGTCCATAATTTCTGCAGGATGTCCATCACCAGCAGCCAGATTTACCAAACGTCCTTCCGCCAGTAAAAAGATTTTGCGCCCATCTTCCAGCGTATATTCCGTAATATCCTTACGAACAACCCGCTGGTTCACTGCCAGTCTTTCGAGAGACACCTTATCAATTTCAATATCAAAATGTCCTGCATTGGCAAGGATCGCTCCATTTTTCATGACACGATAATGAGCACCGGTAATGACATTTTTGTTACCTGTAACAGTGACAAATATGTCCCCCAGTTTCGCAGCTTCGATCATAGGCAAGACCGTGTACCCATCCATATGCGCTTCAATCGCTTTAATCGGATCCACTTCTGTTACAATGACCTTCGCCCCTAATCCCTTTGCGCGTAGAGCCACTCCTTTTCCACACCAACCATATCCAACAACCACAACGGTTTTGCCCGCCACGACCAAATTGGTTGTACGGTTAATTCCATCCCACACGGATTGGCCAGTACCATAACGATTATCAAAGAAGCACTTCGAATATGCATCATTTACCGCTACCATCGGGAAACGCAATTCACCTGATTTTTCCAGGGATACCAAACGATTAATTCCTGTTGTTGTTTCTTCACATCCACCACGTACATATGGAATCAAATCTTGACGTTCAGAGTGCAGTAGACTGACCAGATCGCCACCATCATCAATAATCAATTCCGGACGTGTTTCCAATGTAAGAAGCAAATGTTGTTTATATTCTTCAGGAGTAGGATTGTACTTTGCAAAAACGGTAATGCCAGAAACAGCCAAAGCCGCACAAATGTCATCTTGGGTCGACAGGGGGTTGCTGCCTGTAATGGCAACTTCCGCTCCAGCATCCCTTAACAGTTCTGCAAGACAGGCTGTTTTTGCTTCCAAATGAAGAGAAATGGCTACACGTCGTCCGGCCAACGGTTTTTGTACCAACCACTGCTCACGTAAACGATTTAAAATGGGCATGTGCTCACGCGCCCAATCCATTTTCATCCGACCTTGTGGTGCCAAGTTCACATCACGAATGATACTTTTTTCTACTGAGTTCATACATCCCTGCTACTTCAACCGTTCAAAGAAACCTCTTTTGGAAAGTAGCAGGTTTTCACCTCTCTTTCTCCTTGGTATGTAACTGGATCCGGTCACCGAAGAACTGTTAAATGATTGCCATTTCACAAAACCGGAATGAGGCAAAATATTGCACCACTCTGTATTATACCTGAAATAAAGAAAAGAGAAAAACCGATTCACATAATTATTAATTGCAATTCATTTCTGCGATAAGCTGGTGCATCTTCCATTAACTGATCAAGCCATTCAATTCCATGCTGATTCCAAACAGACAAAATATTATATACCCGTTCCTGTGGCCGTTTTCTCGGTAGGATCGACTGAATCAGTTCATCCCATCGCCGTAATTCTGTCTCGTATTTCAAAGCTAATTGCCTCTCTGCATAGTGATTGAGAAAATCAATTTGTTCCCATACCTTTTGTTTATTCTTTTCGACCATAACAGGCAAATCCATGCCAATTTCCTCATCCAACACTTGTGATAGGGATTGATATAACTCACTGACTCGATGCTTCATTTCTTCAAATAGCGAAGAAAGCGTCCATGAAGTCTGCTCTTCCAGCCACTCCTGTTTTTTTCGTTCCAAATCGGTTAATAAGTCCGAGCAAGTTAATGCAAATTGGTGCATTCTTTTTTGTACACGACGGTCAACGATCAGGAAGCTAGGACGTGGATAAACAATAGGCATTTTTAATCCCAATTCCCTAAATGCTTCCTTTAATAATCCCCAATAAGCCACTTCCCCAGGTCCCCCAACAAAAAGCAACGTTGGGAAAAGAAACTCCTGCATCAAAGGGCGAGTCACTACATTATTACTAAAGATTTCAGGATGTTTTTCCAATTGGTTCAGCAGTTCCTCCAAGGTAAAACGGTGAAAACCATCTTTCGTGAAACAATGATCATCATTTCGATATAAAAGATGCCGTTCGCCATCAATTTGAACAAATAAATTCATCTTTTGTTCGTGCATTTCGACTGAGGTATCATAACCCATTTGCTCCAACGCACTGGATGCAGCCATCACCTTTTGATTGACTTCTCTGCTTTTCTTTATCAACTGTTGAAAAAAAGGTTTTTCAAATTGTCGTAGATCTGGATATGAAGCATCTATTAAAAGGAGTCCCCATTTTCCAAACAGGAAATGCATCAAACGGGCAAAGTAACGACTCCAGGAAACCGGTTCTGAAATCAATTGTTTGCATTGGGATAACCATTCTTCCTTAAATTCGCTATCCGGCAAGATCAAACTTAATTCATCCAACCAACCATGCAGCTGTTGAGGAGTAATCTTCAAAGAGGAGATGGGATATTTCCCTTTTTGGTCATATGGCAAGCGATGCCTGATTGGATGTGCCTGGGCATCTTGCACCCAAATATGATCCACTTCGTCCAAATCATGATCTTCCCCAGCAATCCAAAAAACAGGTACAACAGGTCTGCCCAATCGCTTTTCTTCTTTTCTGGCAAGATGAATCAATGCGACTGCTTTCATAATGGTATACAAAGGCCCTGTCATGAGCCCTGCCTGCTGACCGCCAATTACTACCAGGGTTCCTGGTTTGCGCAAGCGTTCCAAATTACTCTCTACAGCTGGATGAAGTAATTCAGGGGTATGATAAGAGCGAAGAATACGGGTTAGTTCTTCTCTTCGTGCAAGATCTTCCCGTTCTTCCAAATACTTGAGTCGATTTTTATAATCATTTTCATCAAAAGGATTGTATTCATACATAGAATGAATCGGGTGATCCTTTTGATTATAGGCTAACATCAGGCGGCTTAACCATGGGTTATCCACCTGTTTCAATCTCATCCTACACGGTGCAAATTGCCCCATGCACCTTGCCCCCTCTTTCCATGACATTGATCAGACGATAAAAAACAACTTTCAAGTGGTTGATCAAGGCATATATTTGCTCCGGAATGGGTCTAGTAAACGAAGAAACCGATTCCGGAGCGCTACTTTACTTAACATCGATTTCCTATCTTTTCCTAAGTTATTTATTTTAAGTATAACATGTTATAACAACAAGAAAACCCTGCCATGTCCATAAATGTTTTCCATCTTCATTTCATTGACTCTTTTTTTGTTTTTCTTTCCAATGCAGTAACAGGCTGAAAAAGACTCCTACCATTGAGCTTTCTGCAGCCAAAGTGAACATATAGTCAAAAGCGGCATCAATGATTTTTCCTTGGGCATCCGGAGTATACCAGTATACCAGATCCGGTTCCCAAATGTTTAGCAGCTGAGCCATCACAACAAGTCCTAATGAACCACCCGCTGCCCGAAACATTCCCAGTACAATCAAACCGCTTCGCCATCGTTCAGGCTCAATCAACCGGAAAAGAGTCCGATGAACAGGAGCATGAATGGTAAATCCTACTCCGAACCCGAATAAAATGAAAAGAAATACAATGACCCATATATCTTCTACCCAAAAAAGAAAAAGATAAGCAAGTGCCGAACAAAAAAAACCCCATCCCGAAATAACAGGGAACGACTTTTTTGAAAGGTAACGTTGTATTAACCAAAGGGTAAAAAAAGAAGAAACCAAAATAAGTGACAAAATAACACCATACAAAAGGCTATGTTGTTTGAAAAGATGAATGAACCACCACGGTAATAGCGCTAACATCGCCCAACTAAAACCGGTCATTGCCACTAATAGATATAATAACCAAAGATACGGCTTTCCAAATAGATGAGGTTCAAAAAATGGATAGCGTTTTTGCCGTTCAACCATAAATAAAATCACGATGAGTCCAAAGGAGACGATGAGAAGTGGTAGTACAGTGGGATGAGTCCACGCCCTCCATTCCCACGGCAATAAAATGCGCGTCATTGCTACCATCATGAGCAAAATCATCAGTCCAAAAACAAGAATCCCTAAACTAAAGCCTGTTCGAGTACCCACATTTTGTACAGGTAACCATTTGTTTAACAGAAAAAAAAGAAAGAATGCAAGAAGGAGATTTAACATGAATAAGCTTCTCCAGCCAACTATCTCCACCCAGATGGTTGAAAAAACCGGTGAAAAAATCAATAAAGCACTGCCAAGCCAGATGATCAGCCGTTCTTTTTTCGATGTTGACTGAAACAGCCGTTTCACTCTTTGAGCTATAAAAGGAACCATTCCACTGGCTCCAAATGCCTGTAATCCTCTACCACACAAAAACATCAGCCATCCCGTACTGATGCCAGCCAGAAATGAGCCGATAGCGAAAAATAATAACGCAAAACCGATCTCATACCTCCTGCCTGCGAAATGTGCCCATCTTTCCATGATGGGGAGTGCTACCGCAAAGCAGATGAGATATAACGCCACTGCCCATACACCCCAACGGATGGACAATTGAAATTCCTGCATAATCCAGTTCAGCGCAGGAATCAGTACAACCATATCCAGCACACTTAAATAGATGGTAATCGTTGACGTCATGATCGGCACTTTTTTTCCACTAGCCAAGTAAAATTCTCCTCCAAATAATCGCTTTTGTATTATTTCAGGATAACTATTCTCTTCTTTTTTTACTCATCTGTTGCTCTTCTTTTTGGTGAACTTGCTTCACCAACTTTTCATTGATGGGGGTAGGCACTTTTTCTTCTTTTCCATATTTCACGACTGCACCATTCAAATAGTCAATCTCCGTTTGCACACCTTTTTGCATATCTTGCAACATGGAGGAAATATTCTGGGCTGTTTGTTGACATACGCTAGTCACTTTATAGAGGATATTGCTCAATTCAAAAGAAAATCCTTTTCTGTTCGCAACTGCTACGACTTCTGCACAGATTTGTTTCATGATCCAAGTATATGTTGGTTTCAATAATTCTCCATTGCGAATTTGCTCCAGTGCCGTAAGTGGATTAATTGCACAATTAATCGCCAGTTTTTCCCACATCTTTTTGGCAATTTGCCCATCCAAGTTGATCTGGAAACCAAAACGGTCAATCAGTTCAGCTATCCATTTTTCCAAAATCGGATCCGTTGGCAAAAAGTCTGGAAAAGCACCGATTGCTATTTCACCGGTGCCAGTGTGTTTTACTCTATGATCCGAAATCTTTCTTGCTCCTTCTGTCGTTATAGCTGCATAGGTCCATGGACGATTCTTCAGTCGGGCGATTTGTTTTTCGTGCCCCAATCCATTTTGCCAAAACAGCAAACGGGTTGCAGGATGAGTGATTTGCTGAAGAACAGGGATGACCTCTGCCAGATGTACCTGTTTGACTGTAACTAGTATGAAATCAAAAGAGGAAGGAAAACAATCTTGTACCCACTTCGCACAGACAGGGATGGTTTGTGCTTTACCATCGAGCCACTCAATCTGGATTCCCTGATCATTTATCGATTGCTGTTGCTCCTGGGTACGGGTAATCAATGTCAGTTCATGCCCGGTTTGTGCCAATCTGGCTCCCCATAAAAGTCCAAGCGAACCACATCCAATAATGGCTATTTTCATTTTCGCCACCACCTTTTTCAGAAACAAAAAAGGAGCGATCATGCTCCTAAGATGTTTTACAAAGTTTCCGTTATATGTTTATCAACGGCCTCAGGAGCTATGATGCTCCTCTCATTATACAGGATAGACCGGGTGTTTTCTCTCACTAAATTGAACACGTTTACTTGCATAAGCCTCAAAACGATGGATCAGTTCTTCTCTTAAACGATCCGGAGAAACAATGCCATCAATAATCAATTCGCTGGCTAAACGATAGATATCAATATCTTTTTTATATTCTTCTCTCTTTTCTTGCACAAAACGGGTTCGCTCCGGTTCTGCAAGTTCGGCAATTTTATTGCTATACACCGCATTGACGGCAGCCTCAGGACCCATCACAGCAATTTGCGCTGTAGGTAAAGCCAAACAGCAATCGGGTTCAAATGCCGGACCAGCCATCGCATAAAGACCGGCTCCATATGCTTTTCTTACGATCACAGAAATCTTGGGAACAGTCGCCTCTGCCATCGCTGAAATCATCTTCGCTCCATGGCGAATAATCCCCGCACGCTCAACTTGTGTACCAATCATAAAGCCAGGTACATCGGCCAAAAAGAGGAGTGGAATATTGAATGCATCACATAATGTAATAAATCGGGCCGCCTTGTCAGCCGAATCGACAAACAAAACGCCACCTTTTACTTTAGGCTGATTGGCAATAATTCCAATCGTTCGTCCATTCAGGCGTGCAAAACCTGTAATGATTTCTTTGGCAAACAATGGCTTGATCTCAAAAAAGCTGCCTTCATCCACTAAACCATGAATGAATTCCAGCATATCAAACAACATATTTTGGTGATCAGGTACAATCTCTGAAAGGGATCGTGCATTTTTGGGTGGCAACTTTGCTGTCGCTACTGGTGGCTCTTCCTTCCAGTTTGGCGGGAAATAGCTTAAATATTGCCGGGCTAAAGCGATCGCTTCTTCTTCGTCCTTGGCCAATAGATCACCACAACCACTCACCGTGCAATGCATACGTGCACCGCCCATCTCTTCCAAAGTCACTTTCTCGCCAATCACCATCTCAGCCATGCGTGGTGATCCCAGGTACATACTCGCATTTTTATCCACCATAATGACCACATCGCAAAAAGCTGGAATATAGGCACCACCAGCCGCTGACGGACCAAATAGGATACAAATTTGCGGAATCATTCCCGACAATTTGACCTGATTAAAAAAGATTCGTCCTGCTCCACGACGTCCTGGAAACATTTCAATCTGATCCGTAATCCGTGCGCCTGCAGAGTCCACCAGATAAAGCAGCGGAACCTTCAGTTTTTGCGCTGTCTCCTGAATACGAATAATCTTTTCTACTGTCCGTGCTCCCCATGAGCCTGCTTTCACCGTTGAGTCATTGGCCATGACACATACAGTTTGCCCATGGATCTTTCCAATTGCGGTAATCACGCCATCTGCTGGCAAATTTTCAGCCATACAATTGGCAAACAAACCGTCTTCGAGTTGAAAATCGCCGTCAAACAGGAGCTCCAATCTCTTACGGACGAACAACTTATTCTGCTTCTCCAGTTTTTCGTGATATTTTGGCGCTCCACCTGCCTTGATTTGTTTTTCCTTTTCCTGTAGCTGTTTGATCCAGGATTCGTTCATAATTCCTCCTCCTTATGCTTAAAAGTCTATCCAACATACATTTCCTCATGGATGGGGAAGGGAATTGCATGATCAAAAGGCCCTGTAAAACAGGATCCATACAATTCCCTGCGATCTCGTTTTTAAATTTCCTTTATTTTCCAATATATCGAGGTTTACGCTTTTCCTTAAATGCTTGTAAACCTTCCAGACGATCTCTGGTCGGAATCAATGTTTCATAAGCTTTTGTTTCCAACGCCAATCCAGTATCCAGATCCACTTCACACCCATGGTCAATCGCAAACTTGGCTTGAGCCAAAGCAAGCGGGGCATTTTCTTTGATTAATTGAGCCATTTCCTTCGCATGCACCAGTTCTTTTCCTTTCTCAACGACACGATTGACCAATCCAATAGCAAGTGCCTGTTCTGCCGAAATTTTTTGTGCGGTAAAGATCAATTCCTTCGCTTTCGCTTTCCCCACAATACGTGGCAAACGCTGGGTTCCTCCTGCTCCCGGAATAATGCCCAACGAAGTTTCGGTCAAACCGAGTAGAGCATGACTTCCGGCAATTCGCAAATCACAAGCCAAAGCCAGCTCCATTCCACCTCCCAGTGCCAGACCATTAATCGCCGCAATCACAGGTTTGGGTAATCGTTCGATTTTGGAGAAAGTTTCACGAATGAGGAAAATATAGCGGCGAACCTGTTCCTCGGTAAATGTACGTCGTTCCTTCAAATCAGCCCCAGAACAAAAGGATTTTTCCCCCGCACCGGTAATAATTACGACCCGTGTATCACGATCATGCACCAGCTCATCCACTACATGGGATAATTCTTGCAAAGCAGGATAATTGAGCGCATTATAAACTTCTGGACGATTTAATGTCAGAACCGAAAGGCCATCTTCTTTCTCCCATTGAATCAAAGCGATCATCCCCATTTTTATTTGCTATAACTTTGCAGTACCTTGGAGGGAAGCTTTTTACCCAACTGCTCTTCCAGCCATCGACTTGTTTGGCATAAAGCCTCCAAATCGACTCCGGTATCAATCCCCATCCCGTGTAGCATGTAAACCAGATCTTCCGTTGCTAAATTCCCTGAAGCACCTGGAGCATAAGGACAACCACCCAACCCTCCAAATGAACTGTCCACGGTGGTAATTCCACACTCCAAAGCTACATAGGCATTCACCAGTCCCGTACCACGGGTATCATGAAAATGTACAGCCAATTGATCAGATGGAAGTGCACGTAAACATTCTTTTAGAACCTGTTTGACCTGATTGGGAGTAGCCACACCAATCGTATCTCCCAAAGAAATTTCATACACACCCATCTCAATCAGCCGTTCACAAATCGTGATCACCTGTTTGATGGAAACTTCCCCCTCATAAGGACAGCCAAAAACGGTAGATACATACCCACGTACTTTTTTTCCATGCATTTGCGCCTTTTCAATAACTTCCTGCAAAACAGGAAAAGTCTCAGCAATACTTTTATTTATATTTTTTTGATTATGCGATTCACTGGCAGACATAAAAACGGCATACTCGTGAATGGATGTCTGGAGTGCCCGCTCTAAACCTCTCTGATTCGGAACAAGCGCTCGATAGTTAACATCCCGATTTTTGGGTAACTGACTCGCCAACTGATCGGCATCAGCCAGCTGTGGAACCCATGTGGGATGAACAAAAGAAGTAACTTCGATTTCTTTGATTCCAGCAGCAATCAACTTGTGAATCAGCGTCAATTTTTGATGGGTAGACAAGACTGACTTTTCGTTTTGCAAACCATCCCGAAGACCAACTTCCACCACCTTAACCATATGTTCACCTTCCTAGTCTGCTAACTCCACGAGCACATCTCCATCACTCACAAAAGACCCTTCTTCCACTTTGACATCCTTAACAACACCTGTGTAATCTGATTGAATGGGAATCTCCATTTTCATCGACTCCAAAATCACAACTTCCTGTCCAGCTTCTACCTGATCTCCTGGACGAACCAGTACTTTCCAAACTGTTCCTGTCATACTCGACTGAATTTTGGCCATCATCTGCACTCCTTTACATGAAAGATTATCTTTGTCTCATCTCATCCAATAGCTGCGTATGATAATGCCCTTTTACAAACTGCGGTTCTTCCAAAACCCTTAGCAGTGCCGGAATATTGGTTTGAATTCCTTCCACTTCAAAGGCTTGTAATGCATCTTTGCTTTTTTCGATGACTTCTTGACGATTGCAACCGCTTACAATGCACTTGGCAATTAGGGGATCGTAAAAAGGAGAAACTGTATTTCCTTCTTTTACGCCTGCATCTACACGTATTCCCTTTCCGTCCGGGAAGCGAAACCTCGTTATTTTTCCTGGTGCTGGCATAAACCGGATCGGATCTTCCGCATAAATGCGAAATTCGATCGCATGTCCTTTCGATTGAATTTCTTCCTGCTTAAAGGGCAAAGGTTGACCACAAGCAATATCGAGTTGAAGGGAAACCAGGTCCAAGCCAGTAATACATTCCGTTACGGGATGCTCCACTTGTAAACGTGTATTCATCTCTAAAAAGTAAAATACGTCATCAGGCCCAACCAGAAATTCAACGGTTCCTGCCCCTGTGTATTGAACAGCCTGGGCTGCCCGCATCGCTGCATCATGTAATCGCTTTCTTGTTTCTGGACGGATGGAAGGAGACAGGCTTTCTTCAATCACTTTTTGATTTCGGCGCTGTACCGAGCACTCTCGTTCAAACAGATGAAGCACATGTCCCTGTGAATCCGCTATGATCTGCACTTCAACATGCCTGGATTTGCCAATCCACTTCTCCATAAACAGGGTGTCGTCACCAAAATAAGAACGGGCACGGGTTTGTACAGAAGAAAAGATCTTGTTCAATTCCTCAGCTGTATGACAAACATGCATACCAATGCCGCCACCACCGGCACTCGCTTTGATCATTACCGGAAAACCGATTTGTTCAGCTGCATGGATGGCTTCTTCTACATTTTGGATTTGATCCGTACCAGGTACAGTGGGAACACCCGCTTTTTGCATGGTTTTTCTGGCCATGACTTTATCTCCCATCAATGCAATCACGGCAGGAGCTGGTCCGATCCATGTGAGCCCTGCATCGATTACTTTTTGGGCAAACTCGGCATTCTCGGATAATAATCCGTACCCTGGATGAATCGCATCTGCACCCGTTTCCTGGGCAGCCCCAATAATCGCATCCATCTGGAGATAACTTTTCGCTACAGGAGGAGGTCCTATACAAACCGATTCATCTGCCTGTTCCACAAATGGAAGCTCTTGATCTGCTTCGGAATAAACGGAAACGGTCTTGATTCCTCTTGCTTGGCAAGTTCGAATAATACGGCTGGCGATTTCACCACGGTTGGCAACCAATACCTTTTGGATAGCCATGATCTCATCCTTTCCATCTGTCAAGAAAAGGCTAAATTTATATAATTTTCTATTTAAGATAATAAAATAAACCATTCATGGAGTCTTTCGACAAAAACAAATAAATTCCTGCTAAAAAATTCAAA
Source organism: Thermoflavimicrobium dichotomicum (assembly GCF_900114055.1). Taxonomy (GTDB): domain Bacteria; phylum Bacillota; class Bacilli; order Thermoactinomycetales; family Thermoactinomycetaceae; genus Thermoflavimicrobium; species Thermoflavimicrobium dichotomicum. The sequence goes on from NZ_FORR01000004.1 coordinate 30,830, forward strand.
TGATATATAATAAGAAGAAAGACACCCCAAAATAAAAATTGGAGGAAATTTTTATGCAGACTTACCAAGTGGAAAAGTTAAAAATCAACTTTAAAACATTGGAGGAATTTAAAAAATTTCGCGAATATGGATTGGCTGAATTATCTATGCTTGAAGATCTGGAAGGCAACTTAATTGAAAACAATTCAGATTCTCCTTTTTATGGTATTTATCAGGATGGAAAATTAGTCGCCCGTATGTGCTTATATCATGTTGATGCCAAATATGACCGTTATTTCGATCCGCAACAAGATTTTCTCGAATTATGGAAACTGGAAGTATTGATTCCCTATCAACGGTTGGGACTCGGTACTGCTTTGGTTTCTTATGCCAAAAGCCTTTCTTTGCCGATCAAAACCAATGCGCGTAACCGTTCTGCTCCTTTCTGGAAAAAAATGGGGTTTCAGCCTGTTCGCTATAACCCCGAACGCGACCGTGGCGAGAGCCCTTATGTATGGTTACCAGAAGGCGTTTCACTCAAGGATTAAAAAAATAGCCCCACTATTTGTGGGGGCCGTGTTTTATTTATCGATCCGCTCCAGATTCCCATTTTCCTCCATACGAAATTTGGGTTTGATGGTCTCTTTCGCTTCTTCTAATAGAGTCATCTTGCGAGCACGCTCCATAATTTGAACCAAAGTACGATAATCATCATTGACAACTTGGTAATTGCTCTGTACTGAGTTGAGCTGACTTTTCATCTCATTGTTTTCTCTTTCCAATCTTCGCAGTTGTTCTTCCCGTTCAGCCAACTCTTTTTCTAGCTGTTTCTGTTGTTTGCGTAATTCGCCTACTTCATTTTTATGTTGCCTTAAAAACCGAATAATATGATCAAGCGAATACAGAGGATCTTGAAAATGATCGTCAGAAGAATAAGTAGAGTAGGAAATCCTCCGTTCCTGACTTCGTTTCTGCCTTTGGGACTTCGCTATCTGAATGGCGCTTTCATATTTTTTCCTGACAAAACTATTCCAACGAAACCCACAAGCAGCAGGCGTTCTTCCCAATTTTTGCGCTACTTCTTCAAAAGCAGCCAACTGGGTTCCTCCCTCGCGAATATGGCGAAGAGTTACTTCAGCCAAAATCATATCATCTTCAGGTGTCCAGGCATCTTGGCGTTTAACGGTCAAAAAAAACTCCTCCTTATTCTTTCATTTTGTTATGGGCTAAACAGAAAGTTATCTGTTCTATCTGTATGCTAATGATATAAAACCTAGTATATGTAACTATTTCTTTTTATTACCTAAACCAGGTGGAAGTATACACCTGAATCTGGCGAAAAAATACGTAGATAAACTAGAAGTCATTTCAAAAGTCCCTGGAGTTACAGATCGCTTTGAGTACCCGCTCCGTTTTTCCGACTTGTTCCAATAGTGCCCTGCAAGTAGGTATCTCAGGGTCGCTCCAAGCCGGAAGCAAAAAAAGCGGGCAAAATACGCTCCCGCTTAAGTGGATATTGCCCGCTTTATTCAGATCTGCACTTTCCGCCTTTCCTGCTCAACTGGATCGGCCCGTACGTTTCAAAAACGCCTCAACTTGTTGTCGATGTTCTGGACTCTCCCATAATTCAGAACAACTTTCTGCTTCCATTTGATAAGTAGATGGGTAGTTTCGACCCATTTTCGCTATCTGTTTATAGGTTTGAATCACTTTACCTGGTACACTGGCCACTTGTTTGACAAACATTTCCACTTCTTCATTGAATCGGTCAGCTGGATAAAGCCGGTCAACCAATTGAAGTTCATACGCTTCCCGTGCCGAAATTCTTTCCCCCGTAAGAAGCAGCGACAGGGCTTGTCCCGCTCCCAATTTACGGAAAAGGCGTCCGGCACCGCCCCACCCCGTCGTAATATGCAAATGAACCTGAATAAAGCCGAATTGTGCTTTTTCTGAGGCAAGACAGAGATCACAACTGGTGACAATCTCACATCCCCCACCCACCGCAATTCCTTCCACGGCAGCAATTGTCAGACAATCCAATTGATCGATTCGTTCCAGCAGCCTTCCCATTCGAGACATAATCGGATAAATTTCTTCCTTTGTTTCTCGTTGATGAAACTCCCGCACATCTCCACCTGAAACAAAAACACGTTCGTCTCCTGAAAATACGATCACTTTCAATTCTGGATCCCGTTCCCATTCGGCAATCACTTGCTCCAATTCCGTCATCATTTGCAAATTGACTGCATTTCTAACTTCTGGACGGTGAAACTGAATTCGTCCAATTCCATCTTTTTTTGAGACTAGAAGTGTCTGCATTTTGAACATCCATCCTTCATCGCTTGATACCCTAGAACGCTCTAGGTATAATAAATCTGTGATTGTATGCACAAATTAATATATAAAACAAATCGAACTAAGGCACCTAGTGTTAGAAAGGGGTGGGCGAAGCATGGGTCGTATGTTTCAAGTGCTCGGCTTTTGGACTTTGGCAATGGCACTGATGTTTTTAGCCGGTGAATTATATATACCAGCTATCCTCTTTTTTGTACAAACAGCCTTATTCATTATTTTAGGTCTGCTTAACTTAACCGAAAAAACTTACATGTACTTATTTGCTGCATACATGTTTATTGCATTTTGCGGCATGGTCTGGTATGCCACCTTCATGATGGATGTACCAGCTGCACACGCACCCACTCATTAAGGAAAAAGCTCCCCATGGGAGCCTTTTTCCGTTTATATGAAGATCAATCCGTTCAACTTCTCCTATATTTTCATTGGACATCCTCTTCTTTTCACTTGCAATAATACACGAAATACCTCTCCCATTCCATAGGGATGAATCAATTGCTGAATAGCCCGTTGCTGTTTGGATTCTGAACTGAATGGATCGATCAACCGGTTCTTCGGATACCAGTCCAAAATTCCCTCTTCGATGAGAAACTTTGCTTGAGTCTGAAAAGAAAGGGTCTGAAGTCCCCATTCCTCTCCCCAACGCATCAGTGAACTAAAATTCACATGACTGGTCACATCCACTTCCCCCACATCTTCGTAGGGATTTGAGAGCAGTCGATGCTGTTTGATATAACGAATGGTTCCATTTCTTCGCTCGGGTACCACCAGTTCTTCGGTTGTTCCGCCATAATCAATCGTAAGTAGATAGCCTGTCTCGATCCAGTTCGCTACTTCTTTTAACCACTCATACGCTTGCAAATTCACTTCGATCGTTTGTCCTTCATCGAGCGCTATCCGAAAAACTTGAAGATATTCTCCAATGTCAGCCGTTGATAAAGGACCCAATGTCTCTTGAAAAGTGAGGGACTCAGGATCAACGGTCACATAGATCTCATGTGGTTTCCCTGCTACACAACGAATCCTGTGTACTGGAAATGCATCCACCAGCTCATTGCTATACACGATGGAAAAAGGATAACGTGGAAGTTCTGAAATGCGTCCGGCCCATTGACAGGATACAGGTAAAGCATGGAATCGCTCTTTTTGCCTCTCTCTTAAAAATGGACTCGTTTCTACAAGAATCAGATGAAAGGAATCAGGTGAAACCCCTTTTTCTAACAGACCTGTCACTACCTGCTCAGCCAGACGCCCATCTCCCGAACCCATTTCTACCAATGCCCAGGGTTCTTTGAGACCGACAGGGCCTGAAAGACGATAAATCGCCTGACTTAGTACCTTACCAAAGACTTCTCCCACATGTACGTTGGTAAAAAAGTCTCCCTCTTTGCCAAAATGCTGACGCTCTTTTTGATAATATCCCCACTTTGGATGATAAAGATGAAGTTCCATCCACCTGGCAAAAGTAAGCGCCTGCATGGGCTGTCTCTTCATTTCCTCGATCATCACTTGTTGTAAAGAATGGACCACCGGTTCATGCCCTCTTTTCTTCCAGGCTATTTTTCTGAAAAAACTTCTGTACTTAAATAGCGCTCTCCTGTATCAGGTGCAATACACAAGACCCTTTTGCCAGTCCCTAACCGCTTGGCGACTTGCAGCGCCGCCCAAACAGCAGCACCTGACGATGGTCCAACCAGTATTCCTTCGAGGCGAGCAAGCTTACGAGTGATCTCCATCGCTTCTTCATCGGTTACATGAAAAATTTCATCATAGATTTTTTGGTTTAAAATAGGCGGAATAAAACCAGGACTTGTCCCCGGAATCTTATGTGAACCTGGTTTTCCACCTGCGAGGACAGGAGAATTTTTTGGTTCAACCACCCCGATAAACAAATGGGGCAAGTGCTTTCGTAAATACTCACCCGTTCCCGTAATCGTGCCTCCGGTTCCAGCTGTAGCTACAAAAGCATCCAGTTTTCCGTCCATCTGCTCCAATATTTCCGGTCCTGTCGTCCGGCGATGGACATCTGGATTGGCCAGATTCTCAAACTGATAAGGCATAAAGGAATGTGGAATCTTTTTCATTAATTCTTCTGCAATTCGAATGGCTCCTGGCATCCGTTCATTTCCAGGTGACAGAACAACCTCCGCTCCATACGCTTGTAATATGCGTACACGTTCCACACTCATGGTATCTGGCATGACCAGAATCGTCCGATAACCCTTGATTGCCCCTGCCATGGCCAAACCGATCCCTGTATTCCCGCTGGTCGGTTCTATAATGGTCGACCCTGGCCGTAAATGCCCTTGTTCTTCTGCCCAGCAAATCATATTGTAAGCGGTTCGGTCTTTGACACTTCCACCTGGGTTAAATTTCTCCAGTTTGACAAAAACATCCGCACACGTTTCATCCACCAATCTCTGCAGACGCACCACGGGTGTTTGTCCAATCAATTCAGATAAACGGTTTACCGTACGGGCAAATGGAAAATGTCGGGTCTCATTTATTCGATGGGTCCCGTCCATTCCAACATCCCGCCTTTCATATTATACAGCTCTGAAAATCCTTTTTCTGCCAATACGTTACAAGCTAGGACACTTCGCCTTCCACTGCGACAAATCAGCATCAATTTTTTTCCCTGATATGGAGTCAGTTCGTGATAACGTTTTTCCATTTGATCATGAGGAATGTGAATGCTTCCTGGAATATGTCCTTCGTCATATTCCTCATCGGTTCGTACATCGACCCAAACAAAGTCATCTTTCACTTTGGCATATTTTTCACTCAGTTCTTTGGCTTCGATATCTTGATAGTTCTTCATCGGGATCACCTCTTTATTTTCTTGGCAAAATCTGATTGACATAAAGCTCAAGCTGGCTTGTATCCAAAGGCCCTTCAATCACTTGGGTGATTTTTCCTTGTGCATCAATGAAAATGCTGCTGGGTAGAGGACCTATTTTATACAGACGAACCACTTCCTTATTCCGATCCATCGGAATGGGAAAAGTAAGCTTATATTGGTGAGCAAAGTTGGATACTGCAATATCCGTTTCTGCAATATTTACTGCCAAAATTTCAAAACCTTTACTTTTATACTTCTCATATATCTTTTGCATCGCCGGCATTTCGGTACGGCATGGCGGGCACCAGGTTCCCCAGAAATTTAGCATAACTGCTTTTCCGCGCATTTCACTTAATTGTACCTCTTTACCATCGAGTGTGGTCAATTTAAAGTCAGGTGCTTCCTCACCGACTTGGGGCTTTTTTGTCTGTTTACTGGTTGCCTGGTAAATCGCAAATCCGAGTGCAATGATTAATACCAAAAAAATAATTCGTCGTACCCACATTCTCGTCTCTTTGTTCATCCTATCACCTTATTCTATTCCTGCTATCTCCGTACAAATTGTAACATATCAAAAAAAAAGCCGAAATGAAAAGCCATTTCAGCTAGAAACCACGAAACCCGCCTGTTAACTCTGTCAGCCAAACAATAATCACACTTAATTGGTCTAAATAAAGTAAAATGCCAAAAAGAACCATGAATGCTCCCCCTATTTTCATCAACCGATTGGAATACTTGAGGAGCCATTTGGTTCTACCAATAAAAAAGGCCATAACCAAAAACGGAATCGCAAATCCGAGTGTGTAAAGGGTAATGTATATAAAGGCACGCTCAGGATGCAGGGAAGCCATGGCTAACACGGATGCCAGAATTGGACCAATGCATGGGGACCAGCCTGCAGCAAAGCCCACCCCGACAAAGGCAGAACCCAGATAACTGATCCCCTTTTTGGATACGTTCCACTTTTTTTCCCGCAACATGAATTTAGGCTGGAACACCCCTAACATAAAAAGCCCCATCGCCACAATCAGAATGGCTGATAACATCCGTACCATATCCTTGTATTCCTTAAACAAGGATCCAACCCAACTTACCGTAAAGCCTAAAGCGTAAAAGACCAGTGAAAATCCAATAACAAAAAACAACGCATGCAGCATGGTCGCTGCCTGAACTTCACGAGAGCGGGTCGAATCTTTTAATTGCGAGACCGACATCCCGGTAATGTAAGAGAGATAAGATGGATAAAGTGGTAAACAACAAGGTGAAATAAAAGACAGAAAACCTGCACCAAGCGCAATCCACCACGTTACTTGTTCCATTTCAGTTCTCCAATCCCTTCTTGCTTGAAAGTCTCTGCATAATATCATCAATAACCTCTTTATTCATCTCACCTGTATGCTTGTACACAATTCTTCCCTGTTCATCAATAATAAATGTCATCGGAAATCCCATAACTCCATAGTGAGTTTGGCTGATTGTCACATACTTCTCTTGATAAGGATCAAGCAAAACCGGGAAGGTAAACCCATTTTGCTTCAGATATTCTTTCATTTTCTGTTCGTTGTCAAATGCTGTGGCATTGACCATCAAAAAGTTAACTTGATCTTTATACTTTTTGTAGGCTTCTTCAATTAAAGGCATTTCATTTTTACAAGGACCACACCATGAAGCCCAGAAATTAAGGAAAGTAGGCTTTCCATTGTTCTTATACAACTCCACTTTTTTTCCATCAAGTGAAGTCAATGTAAAATTCGGTGCACAATAGCCGACATCTGCTTGCTCTTCTCCACGGCAATCCGCTTTTTTGCTCGCTGTTTTATTTCCATTCATTCCCTGTTTGGTAGAAGTAACTTTATTCGTCTCTGGCCAGCTCCACCAAATGGTAAAACCAACAGCAACAGCCAATAATCCAAGTATCAAGGCATTTCGTTTCATCATTTTATTCTCTCTGTTACCATTCAAGTAACAGCTTGTTCCCTCCTTGATCTAGAGTCGAATCCTGCCATGGCCATGTTGACATGTTCACTACAGCCAACAAAAAGAAGACAAAATCTTTTTTGACAACAAGCTCCATTCATCTTGAATCACTTCTTTTTTACCATACATATACAATACCAGAAACACATATCAAATCTCGGAAAGCAAAAATGAGAATGAGGAATCGGGATGTTCAGATTGATTCTCATCTTTTCCTATTGTACTCCTATTCCTCTTTTTTCACCACTGATACCAACTCGGGTCAGAAATCATAGTCAGCCACTTTTTAGAGATGATCTCTTTTTTCTTGATGCTTTGGTTAATTCTCTAGCTGGCTGTTTATTTCCTGCCCTTAACATTTTGGGCGCCTGGACATCCATCTACAGATCGCAGCACCCACTCCATTTTTCCAGTTGTTCCCACAGCGCCCTGCACTATATAAACCACAAAGAATATTGTAGACTGGTGCATCGAGCAGCTAAAAAACTCCTTACCCGTTCATGATCGATAGAGTAAGGAGTTTCTTTCATTAAATATAAATCGGATCATCGATCCATCATTTTACCATCCTGCAATATAAGGATTGCTGTCTTTTTCGCGCCCAATCGTCGTTTCTGGCCCGTGTCCGCACAATACTCTCGTTTCATCTGGCAATTCCAACAGATGTTGATGAATCGACTGCATCAATTGCTCCATGCTTCCCCCTGGAAGATCCGTACGGCCGATCGAACCGTAAAATAAGACATCCCCGCTAAAAAGCAATGAACCCGTCAGATATGAAACACTTCCTGGTGAATGCCCTGGTGTATGGAACACTTTAAATGTTTGCCCTAAAAAAGCAAGGGTTTCTCCTCCCTTTAAAATGTGATCGGCTGGCTTACATATGGTTTCGGGGATTCCTGGGAATAAACCAGATCCATTCAGTTGGGGATTACCCAGCCAATCCGCTTCCTTCTCATGAACATACACTGGCGCCTTCGATTGCTCACGTACTTCTTCCACTCCACCAATATGGTCAAAATGAGCATGAGTGAGCAAGATCGCCTCGATCTCCAAACCCAACGTCTGAATACGTTTCACCAGTGGCTCAGGATACATTCCCGGATCAAATACAATTCCCTTATGTACTTGTTCATCATATACCAGATAGGCATTGGTCATTACAGGTCCCAATGTAAATGTTTCAATCTTCATTTCATATTCCTCCTCGTCTTTAAGGTTCTGATTCCATTGTACACTGGATCGGCGATAGACCCAATCATGCCAAGAAAATGATTTCCAGTGCCACACTGATCCTGAAGCCAAACCAAAAATGTATAGGTATTCGCTGATCAAAAAATCACGCCTCTCCCAATTTGTCACCCACCCTACCAAAAAATATTCTTCTCATACATTTTTTACACTCGGAAACACTAAATTTAAGAAAAATCGAGTGGAAAGGAAGAGTTTCAATGCATTCCCTGCCTAAAAAATTAGGTATTCTCTTACTATCCATGTGGTTGTTGGCCGGTTGCCAAACCAGCAACAAATCACCTGCCAAAGAAGCTTCACCCGGACCACAACAAAAAATCTCTTATACCGAGCGTGTAAAGCAAACCTTACCCGAACAAAGACGGGATCAGTCTTCGCAAGCGATTGCCAATCGATTGGTTCAAATTGCCACAAGTATCCCAAACGTACGTGGAGCCACTGCCGTCGTACTGGGCAAATATACCATTGTGGGCATTGATCTGGATCCACGGTTGGATCGGGGGCGGGTAGGAACGGTTAAGTATTCAGTAGCCCAGGCTCTGCACGAAGATCCACAAGGTGCTCGGGCATTGGTCACTGCTGATGTGGATCTGGTCCAACGATTACGTGACATAAACGAGGATATCCGCAATGGACGGCCTGTAGCCGGTATCCTGGAGGAATTGGCTGATATCACCAACCGAATCATTCCACAACCGTCTAAAGAAACAAAGAAAAGAGAAGAAGCTCCTTCTCGAAACAACGAACAGCGATTAAAACAATCTCCATAAAAAAGAAAGGCTGTTGCCGAATCTTTCGACTTGTTGACAAAGTTTCCGTTAAATGTGTCACAATCACTGTTAAGCCTCCTGATTCGCAACAGCCTACTCTTATTTTTAGGAATTTACTTGTTTCCCCCCTATCAATTCCATAGAATAGAATTAACTTGACTTGTTATGCTGTTTCCTTTGATCCCAATGGAAAAGGAAGAACTTATCATGAAAATGATATGTATTTTATGCGATCAATCTTTTTCCCTAAGTAAAATGCAAGAAAAAAAGGTAAAAAAACATCCACATAAAATCCAAATTTGCCCCACCTGTTATGAGCGAATTACTAAACAGGTCGTTGAACGCCAGCAAAAAAAAGAAACCTCTGTGACATCAGAGGATTCGCTTCTTAAACAGGAAGACCTGACTTATTTAAATGATTGATTATATTTTGGCTCCGACAAAATATCCTGTAACAGTTTTTCGGCTGCCTCTTTGGGGAAAGGTTGGGTTTTGACCTGATCGTTTTGCCGATAAGTAATCACATAATGGGACTGTTCCAGCTTTTTTTCTATCTCGGTTACTTAATGATCCTCTCTTAATATTTCTTCAAAAAAAAGCACGGTATCACGCGCAGAGCGGTCGCTCGGTCTTGCATCCCACACAATTTGAATTTGCAACCAATTAAAGAGCGCATCTTTTAATTGCATAAGAACTCCCCCATTTACCCCTATTCCAATCTCCCCTTTTTCACCAACGTATATGGGCTAGAAAAGGGGATATTTCTCCATTTTATATGGTTAGCCACTTTTTCCATCCCGTTCAGGATTTCATCAGGATTCATTCCTTCAATCCTGTTTGCTTTGCTTGGGCTTCCCTACCATTAACCGCAATCGTGTCACAATAATCAACACAATCGTAATCAGCATCGCTTCAATGATCGGAAACCGCATAATCTGAAATATGAGTAAAAGCCAACAACCCACCGCAAGTGCAATATAAACGGCAATGGTTTTTAATAATGGTAATCGCCGCGCAAATGCTGTTTGATAAATAATGCCTGCCAAAACCAAAATAATGAGGTATCTGATGTACCCTGGCAATTCGTTAATCCAATCAAACATCTTCGTTCCCCCCTCTTTTAAGATCCCTGGCGTAACTGATGCAAATACACAATCTCCTCTGCATACTCACTTTCATCTTCAACAGGCGTTTCCAGGATAATTGGCAATCCCTCAAAGTCCTCACATGTCAGGAAGAGAGAAAGAGCTTCAGCACCAATTTCACCTTTTCCTATTTTTTCATGCCGATCTTTTCGGCTATTAAAAGGGGCTTTACTATCATTAAAATGGATCGCTATCAAATGATTCAAGTACCCTGTTTCTTTCATTTCAGCAATTAGCTGCGAAAAAGTCTCATATGACCATGCGCCCGCTGCAAATCCATGGCAGGTATCAAAACAAAAACCTATTTTTTCAGGATAATCGGTGGCTTCACGGATTTCGGCCAATTCCCGAATCGTTAAACCCAGTTCACTGCCTTGCCCTGCTGTATTTTCCAGCAATAGCTTTGTGCTTCCCTGATAATCCTTCAGGATCAGATTTAAAGTCTCGATCATCCGTTTTCTTCCATATTCTTCACCTTTGCCCACATGCTTTCCGCAATGAACCACTGCACCTACCGCACCATATGCCTCAGCAATTTGCAAATCTTCTTTAATGGAGCGAATCGTCACTTCATGCAAATCTTCTTTAGGTGTAGACAGATTGGTAATATATGGAGTATGGGCCACTAACGCAATCCCATGTTCTTCGCAATAGCTTTTTCCCTTTTCCGCATCATGCAGATCCAGTTTTTTCGGGCGCAGCCCCCGCGGATTCTTCGTGAAAACCTGGAACGATTCCGCTTTTAACTCATGAGCACGTTTCGCCGCATGAAAAAAACCTTTCGCTACACTGACATGACATCCGATTTTCATTCCAATCACCTTTCCTTCACATAAGAAAAAAGCGCCAACTCAGGCGCTCTTCCATCATATCATTTTGAAACAATTGAATGCAACCTATCCAACATCCATCACAGCTCGATCCAATAACTGGTTAAGCTGGTCCGGGACATTGGTAATAATGGCATCCACTTTGATTTCCATTAACCGTTTCATCTCCTCGATCTGATCCACTGTATATGGGCGAACCAGAATGCCATGCTGATGACAATGGGTGACAACTTCTTCAGTTGCCGCCGTATAAAAAGGGTGAATCGCCGAAACGCCAAGAGCTTTGGCATATAGCCACGGCTGGTATAAGTGACCATCATAAAGAGCACCTAGCGACAGTTTAGGACGATAGCGTTGAATATGAACCAAACTATAATGGTTAAATGAGGAAAGAACTACACGATTTTCCATGCCAAATCGTTCTACTTCACGGATAACCGCTTCTTCTAACCCCGGATACATCACGATATGATTTTTCAGTTCAATATTAAGCCATAGATCCGATCCACTAATTAGCTCCAATACTTCGCTTAAGACAGGAATCCTTTCTGCCTGAAACTCATCGGCAAACCATTTCCCACTACTAACCTGCTTAAGCTCTGTCAAAGTGAGGTCTTTGATCCACCCTTTGCCATTGGTTGTTCGCTCGAGGGTCTCATCATGGATCACGACCACTTCGCCATCCAGTGTTAAATGCACATCCAATTCAATTCCATCTGCTTTCGCTTTGATTGCCCATTCAAAAGCGGCTAAGGTGTTTTCCGGAGCCTTGGCCGAGAAACCACGATGGGCGACATTTTGCACAACATTCATTTTTTCACCTTTGTCTTAGTTTGATTAGCATGCATGCATGGCCAACTGAATCAGGGTTCGTACAGTGGAACCTGTCGCTCCTTGGACAAAAACCCCTTTCTCTTTTGGACTTATGGCTGTTCCAGTTATATCAATATGAACCCAAGGTGTTTCATTAACAAAGTGCTTTAAAAAGATTCCACCTTGAATGCTATTCGCTTCCCAACCCCCGAAATTTTTGAGATCTGCCACTTCACTTTCCAGCAGTTCTTCATACTCCTCATACATAGGCAATTCATAAATACGTTCGCCTGCAATTTGTGAAGCTCGTAGCAATTCTTTGCCCCATTCCGGATCATTGGTCATCATCGCCGATGCTTCATGCCCAAAAGTATTATGCACAGTGCTGGTCAAAGTCGCGACATCTACCAGCTTGGTTGCTCCCAGATACTTGGCATAAACCAAACCTTCAGCCAATACCAAACGTCCATCTGTATCGGTATGCACAATTTCCACGGTCTTTCCGCCAAATGTTTGAATGGTATCGCCTAGAACATGGACATGTTCATCCAACATATTTTCACATGCCGGTATCACAGCAATCACATTGCAATGGGGTTCTAATAAACTAATGGCATCCATTGCCCCCAAAACGGCTGCTGCTCCAGCCATATCCATATGCAGAAGACGTGGCAAAAGATGATGACCTTTTTGTATATGGAATCCCCCATTGTTAAATGTGACTCCTTTTCCTACCAAACCCAACACTTCATGACTATCAGGAGCCCCTTGATAGGATAAAACAATCATTCGCGGTTCATAGGCACTTCCTTTGGAAAACGCAGCCAAGGCATGCAAGCCCCTTCTTTCCAGTTCTTGCTTTTCCAGTATCTGAATGGATAATTTCCTTTTTTCTGTGATTTTTTCCGCATAATCTGCCAAGGATTCAGGATTTAAACGGTTAGCTGGTTCCTGGGTTAAATAGCGGGCCAGATTCGTCGCTTGAGCAAAGATTCGTCCACGCTCCACCCCAATTTCCACCGCTTTATCTGAAATATCCCGAGTAGAAAGCCAAATCGTTTCCAATTTCTTTTCCTGTTCCTCTGTTGGATCAGTATGATATCGGTATGTTCCTAACTCAATTCCCTCAACAATCGCTTGTACTACGTCTACCGAGTTATACCGTTTAACCATATAGGAAGGACAGCTTACACCCAACTGTTTGAGTCCCATCGTTTTCGCTTTTCGTGCTGCGATTGCTACTGCGTTTCTCAGTCGAGAAAGATTGATACGTTCCAAATTTCCAAGCCCTGTCATCAATACACGAGGTGAAGGAATTCTCTCCTCATTGTGCAATACCTTCACTTCACCAAGTCTCCCTGTTATTTCATCCTCTGCTATCTGTTTGGAAATTTGGTACTTCCATGCTCTATCGATTTCTCTAGCATCCCGGTGTATAAACTCACGCTCTTTTGAATGAAACACAACGATTGCATCAACAGCCAGCGAACTTAAGGACTCTTTTGTAATCTTCCAATCCATGCATACGCCTCCCTATAGTTAATCCCTCGGATTTTTCATAAAAATTTAACGTATGCTCTAATAGAGCATACGTTAAAAATTCGACAAAAAATGCTATAAACCCTTTAGATTCTTAGGGAAACGCCCTTTCACGTAATAATCACAATGCTTCTAAAATTAACATTTCTCTGCGTATTTTTTCTAATCTTTTTTTAGACTCGCTCATCTTGGCAACGCTATTTTCCATCATCGCTTCATATAACAAGGCGAGCTCATAATCGAGTTCAAGTCGTAGAACGGGAATACGTTCCTCAGGGGCTCTGCATCGGAAAGCTTTAATGACATCTTCCATGGTTACCATCGCAGCACTCCTTTTCATCATACAAATCATCCTTCGATGCTAAATAAAGGAAATGAACAACCTGGATACAGGATGCCCCCTAATTTCAAGAAATAAACCTACAAACCAAATTATTCAAGTTCTAGAATAGTGTACGTTAATGAAAAACTAAAAGACACGGTGCTTTATCCAATTTTTTATCACGCTTTTTCTATGATAAGATATAATCAATCCACTGGAATAGGACGGTGTATATATGACGATACCTGGTTTTACAGAATCTGATTTCGCTGTTTTCCAGATTGATGGTTTGGAAGCGCGTATGCAGGCTTTAAGAGAGCAAATCCAGCCCAAATTTGCAGCAATTGGTCAGGAAATCCAACCTTTTCTAACCACCCTGCTTCAAGAACCTGTTTACATACATATTGCCAAACACGCCCGACGTACTGTTCATCCTCCTGACGAGACTTGGGTAGCTTGGGCGCCCCATAAACGGGGATATAAAGCTCACCCGCATTTTCAATTGGGCTTACGAAATACCCACCTCTTTATTTGGTTTGCACTGATTTATGAATGTGATAAAAAGAAGACCTTTGCCCGTCATTTACTACAACAGATGGATGAAATTTGGCCCAACATTCCACGCCATTTTTACCTTTCTTTGGACCATACCCGTCCAGAAATGACTGCCATCCGGGATTTATCGACAGAGGCAGTTCAACAGATTTTGGAACGACTGGAAAGAGTAAAAAAAGCAGAGTTTCTTTGCGGGGCTGTTATCCCAAAAGACGAAGCTGTTCACCTAAACGGCCGAGAACTCGTTCAGCGTATGGAGGCAACGTACAAATCCCTATATCCCCTTTATCAACTGGCCTTCATGTAGCTGATGGAAATTCACTTCCATCAGCTTTTATATTTATACGCCGTTATTATACTTTATTCACCAAGTTCTATCGACAACTTTCCAAAAACACTTCCCATTTCGTATAAAAATACCGTATTTTTTTCTTTTGTTCTGCTTCACTTTCTGCTATACTATCCGTCGTGCAAATTAATTAAAAGGCAGGCGGGGACCAATGAATGCAAAACAATATACAACTCCACTCTTTACGAAACTGAAAGAACATGCCAAAAAAAATCCTTATCAATTTCATATTCCCGGACATAAAAAAGGACACGGAATGGATCCCGAATTTCGCGATTTCATCGGTCCTAATGCCCTGTCGATCGATTTGATCAATATCGAGCCATTAGATGATCTGCATCATCCACACGGTATGATCAAAGAAGCACAAGAACTGGCTGCTGAAGCATTCGGTGCGGATCATACCTTCTTTTCTGTGCAAGGGACAAGCGGTGCCATTATGACCATGGTTATGTCTGTTTGCTCACCTGGAGATAAAATCATTGTTCCACGAAACGTACACAAATCGGTACTTTCCGCCATTATTCTAGCGGGCGCTCACCCTGTTTTTGTCCATCCAAAAATGGACGAAAAACTGGGAATTGCCCATGGAGTTACTGCATGCGAAGTCGAAAAAGCCTTGCAAAAACATCCGGACGCAAAAGCGGTATTAGTGATTAATCCCACTTACTATGGGATCGCAGCCAATTTAAAAGATATCGTCGAACGGGTTCATCGCTATCAAATACCGGTTTTGGTCGATGAAGCCCACGGCGTTCACACTCATTTTCATGAGCGACTTCCTCTTTCGGCAATGGACGCGGGTGCAGACATGGCTGCGACCAGCGTGCATAAACTGGGAGGTTCGCTAACACAGAGCTCTGTATTAAATGTCAAAGAGGGACTGGTAAACCCTCATCGTGTACAATCGATTATCAGTATGTTGACAACAACTTCCACTTCCTATTTGTTGTTGGCATCCCTTGATGCAGCGCGACGTTACCTTGCTACAGAAGGAAAAATAATGATTGATAAAACACTCCAATTAGCCGATTATGCTCGCAAACAGATCAATGAGATTCCAGGGCTCATATGTATGGGAAGGGAATGGCTAGACCACGATGCCCTTTACGATTTAGATGAAACCAAATTAACGATTCATCTCAAGCATTTGGGGATCACTGGATATGATGCAGAAAAATGGCTTCGTCAGTATCATAATATCGAAGTGGAACTCAGTGACCTATATAATATTCTCTGTCTGATTACACCTGGAGACAGCAAAGATACAGTCGATGCACTCATTCATGGTTTACGTGATTTATCCAAGCATTTTTATTCACCCGAACAAAAACTGGAAATTCCTACACGCCTCCCGGAAATCCCTGAGTTAGCCTTGTCACCGCGCGATGCGTTTTATAGTGAAACCATTTCTGTTCCATTGAAAGAAGCTGCCGGTCGGATCATCGCTGAATTTATCATGATCTATCCACCAGGCATACCCGTTTTGCAACCAGGAGAGCGGATCACCCCAACCAATATTCAATACATTTTAGAGCATATTGAAGCAGGACTTCCCGTCCAAGGAACAGAAGATCCTACTCTGGAAATGGTAAAAGTGATTCGATAAAAATCAGCCTCTATCGACAAAGAGGCTGATTTTTTTGTCTGGCCCTTCCCTGTTACAATCATCAGATTGGCTCAGGATACAGAACACATATTCGCAAAAAGAGGCAGTTGCTTAAATAGAAAAGCCACACCAACAGCAAATGTTGTTGATGTGGCTTTTATTTAATGGATGATCGGTCTATTACTCACTTTCTTCTTCGTCACAATCCGGGCAAGTTCCATAAAGGGTACCTACTTTATGGCTTTGAACATAATCAATCACTTCTTCACAATGTTGGCATACGATAATTTCCACCATATTTACCTCCCGTTCCATAAAAAGAATATATCAATAATGACATTATGTTCCGATTTATTCATCTGACTTTAGTATAATAAGACATACTAATTATGTCAATGTGTTATTTTATTCGCTATAAAGGCAAAAAAAAAGAGCAAATCACCTTGGATTTGCCCTTATCAATGCTCCGCTTCTGCATCCAACAAAGTAGATGGCAAGTTTGCTCGCAAAAACACAGCCAATTCCTCTGCCTCTTTAAGCGATTTCAAATTAAAATTATCCTTCAGGTACTCCAAATCATCAACGTCTTCTATGGACAGTAACGAGGAGCGGCCCGTTTGCATGCAAATGACTAACGGTTTACCAAAAAACATATGGGTATATACGATTCCGAAATCATAACGGCCCAAATCAGATACAAAACCTACAAAGCGCACTCTAGCTTGTTCTGATTCATCATATAATCTTTCGTGGCTCATCTTATCTCCTCCCCGTTATTATTTTTCGAATATTTTAATATGAATTGGAATAAAACCCCATGATTATTTTATTTACCAAATAAAAAACCCTTTCATTTTATCTACTTTACCCGATTTTTTACTAAGTCAAACATATAAGTTAAAAATAACTTTCTTTCACTTTTCGTTCAAACAAAGAAGCCAGTTCATGAAACAGGGAAATATCCTCGTCATCCAATTTTTCATTGGGCGAACTCAAAATGACCAACTCGCCAACCAGATGGTGACCACAATAAAAAGGAGCAACAGCTTGAACCGTCGAACCCACACGTTCGACCATCACTCCAGCATGCATCGCTGCCACACTCAACAGTCCTTCACCAAAGGGGATGATGCGAGGAAGTGTACTGGAACCTTGAAAGGTATGGCAGTAGAAACAGTTTTGTTTCACCAAATAAATGGAAACAAATTGGTAAGCAGATACTTTTTCATATAAAATTTGGCATACAAATCGGTATAATACATCGATTTCGCCTTTGCACTTATCTGACACAACCCCGATTTCTGAGCGGAGCTCATCGAGTAGATCCGCTTTGCGCATCAGGATTCATCCCCTCATTCTTTGTTAAGGAAAAGTGTATCACAATCCACATCGAGTGACAATTGACAAAACTGTGTATTTGACAACATTTCTCGAAATGCTAATATGAGGATAAGAATGTTCGGTAAGGGGAGAAGTGATTTGAGCAAAAGCGCTTACATCAAATTGGTTGACGGTTCCAAACAAAAAGAAATAACATTGGAAGACATCAGAAAGTTATTGGATTACTACCAGGAAATGACTGCTCTTACGGGGAAACAATTGGGCTGGGATTATCAGCAAGCTGCTTTTCCTTATACGGTAGAAGAAAAAGAACAAAATGGGATTCGCTATCTACTGCTCAAAGGAAAAGAGCCTTCTCAATATTATTACCTTCTTCTGGGCGTTGGACAAGAGAAGGAAACTGGCATTCACTATATTCAACTCGTTTTACCTGATCGTGCCACACATGGTGATTGTGCCAAAGCCAACGAGTATTCCCGTTTTCTTGCCAAACAGCTACAGGCTGAATTACATATGCTAAATGGTCGAATTATGTACTTTAATCCACGAAAATAAACATGACAAACATAGGGGTTCCAGCTTATTGACAAAGTTCTCGTTATATGCAACAATCCCGGATTCCTTTTATAACCCAAACCAAGCCATGGTCGACAATCTGGAAGGGAGTATCAATAACTCCCTTCAGCTTGTTGACAAAGTTTCTGTTATATGCCGGTTTTCCTTTTCCGTTTCACTCCCGCTCTATAAAAACGAGCAAGAAGTCGTTCAACTGGAAAAGGAAAACCGGGTTTGTCAACAGTCTCTCCCTTCTTTCATTATTTTGTAATTTTATCATTGTTGACTCATGAAAAAGATCAGGAGCGAATAAAAATGATTCTCTATTATTCACCATATTTCGTACTCCAAAGTTTTTCATCATAAAAATCGATGCAAAATTGACCTGATTTCTGACACAAAAACAAATCCATATGAATGTGATCATGGCCTCCATATTTTTTAAAGTATGCTGCCCCCTCTTTCGCTAAAGGAAGCAAACACCCTGACATATAGGTAAATACTTTTCTACTGCCAATCAGAAAGATCGTGTCAAATTTTCTTTTTATGAGCAGGCAATCCTTATTTTCTCGGAATTGAAACGAATCATACTCTTTCCGTGGTAAATTCAGGTACTGCTCCTCATTGATTTCAATCGAAATACAACTCCCTTTTTGTGAAACTTTATTTCTCAATTGTTTCCAAATGTGAATATTCAATTGAATAGAATGATGAAATAATAACAAATCGTTCCCTTTTGAATCCCAAAACCAGTTGGCTATATATTTTGTCACTCCATTTTTCTTCAAAGGAAGATATAAGATCGATTGACGAAAAGTTCCTATCAAATGAAACAAAGCAGCCAGTTTACGCAGTTGACTGCCATTTGCAAATAACATATAATCAGCCCTTTGATATTCTCCGATATAGATCCCTGCCAAGTCAAATGTAGGGGTCAGAATGTTATATGTTTTTCCACCACACATGACTATTTCCTGCCAAAATTGTAATTTCATCTTCCCCTCCAGCATGGATGTTATACCTATTCCCATCACTTTGACCACCAATATAAAAGGTAGGCAGCTCTCTGCTATATATAACAAAAGCAGACATTATACCTACCTCATCATGAATCACATTCCATATCTCGTTCTTAACTTAAAAACTGAAAAACATATACTGTAAGTGCTGCAAAGCCACTCCCCAAACAACTGCCGATCAACACATCTGACGGGTAGTGCAGAGCCAGATACATTCTGGAGAAGCCTACAAGAAAAGCGATTGGTAAAAAAATATAAATAAAAATAGAAGCATGCAAAACAAACGTGGTTGCTACTGAAAATGCAGCCGTAGTATGTCCGGAAGGAAAGGAATAATCAGTCAAGGGATCAGGGAATGTATATAATTCCGTATTCTTTAAATATGGGCGAAGCCGAGGCAAAAAGTTCTTGAACAGCTGTACAACCAAATGACTGCTAACAAGTGCAACAAAACCTTCTACTGCCCACATCTTCAATTCATATGGGCTAAAAATCAACCAACTAAACAAAAAGGTAATGGTCGCAGTGGCTCCGCCCAGATGGGTAATCCTTGGCATCAGTATATCCAGCAGGCGACATTTCCAATGGCGATTAAAATACGAGACGAGTGTTCCATCATACCGAATCAGCCAGGCAACCAAGCTTTTCATTTTGCCCAACCTCCGTTGATTCGCAAATTTCCTTTGGTATTTTCTTTTTATCATAAACCAGTTCTATAAAGGAAAAATAAATGTCATATTCAATTTCTTTTACAATTCTTAAGCCGAACCAGTGAAACTTCTATCATTTTATCATAAAATATCAAGATACATACAAGAAAAGAGCCCTTACTCCCCTGATTACTGAGTAAGGGCTGGCTTTTTTTCATCTTCTTTTTCATTCACTTTTTTTCTTCTGGATGAAACACTTTTTCCAAGATGATTCGTCTCTCATTCATCGTGTAGTATCTCCAGAACCATTCACCATAGATAAAAATATCCAAATGCAAATGGAGACCTTCATTATTTCCCAACACTCCATCACTGGTTCCGGAGTTTCCGACATAACCAATGAGCTGCCCGGTTTTTACCTTTTCGCCGACCTTGATTTTCTTGGAAATCCGGTCCAAATGCACATAGCGTGCCAAAATTCCCTTATCATATTGGACCCAAACTGATCGTCCCCGTAGCTTATCCAGAATATACTCCGGTGTCTGACCAAGCTCCGCTGCTTTTTTGAGCAATTGGTTACGCTCAGACTCTGTCATTTCCTTATAATTATGGTCTGCACGAACGATAATTCCATCTGCCATGGATAGCACAGGGGTTTTGGTTGTCATTTTGACCCCGGTTGTATATCCGTACCAGTCAATTCCCTCGTGAACGCCATTACGATAGGGTCGCGGAGCCCCAGGCAGTTGGGAATCTCTTGTGCTTACATGCGCTCCTCTGATCGGATTTTTTAAAAATGAGAGATAATCGACAAGTTCATGGACTGGAACGCGCTGTAAAGCAACAGCAGGAATACGAGTCGATGTCCTTGTATCTTTTAATTCTTTTTCTATCTGTCGAATCGCTTCGTTTGCCAGCCAAAATTCATTGTTTTCTTTAATAGGCCCTCTCGAAAGAGGTACAAACCTGCCATTTACATTTAATACAGGCATCTCTTGAAAAAGAGTCAAGCGCTTCTTGCCATGGACAAGGATAATTTTCCCATCGATTTCATTAATATCTGTATCCAGATTCCATTGCTTTTGTAAGTAACTAAGACTCTGGTAAGTGATTCCGTTCCTTGTTAATGTGGTTTGCGCTTGTTTCGGATTCTGTTGAAAAACAGTACGGGTTTGATCCGATGAATGATTCCAGACAACCTCAGGTGGAAAAAAAATAATAAACAGCATCAGCAAACTGGCTGGAATGATGATCATCCATTTTTTATTCATCTGAATCCCCTTTGTTCTTTACAATAAATTGACCATCAAATAAATCCTAAAATAAGAATATAGCGTTTCTGCCGGTTTCATGTCAAATTCTGTTCTACTTCCGATACTAGTAAAATAACCCACTTACCTGCAAGGTAGAAGTGGTTATCATCTTTAACATTTTCTTTACAAGTGGAGCGATCATCCTTGACAACTGATCTAACGTTTAAATTCGACGTCTTGTAAGCGATTGGGATTTGGATCATCGTACTTGCCAGCAATCGTGATCATTGAATCATTCTCTTTCACGATTGTAGCACTGCATAGAGTGAATTCAATTTCTTTTCCCTCTACTGAAACAAGAACAATGCGAACAACGTCATAAAGCCCCGGTTTCCCTACCGTTTCTCTGTCCAGATAGAACACCCTTTCCAGATTGAATTTGTGGACAGGAAAAATCCCCAAATCAAATGATCACAGCTTTAGTTCAATCTAGATATAGATCCTAAAAAGTATAAAATAGCATAATAGTAAATTTATTCCAATTCATAGTCTATATCTATATCATAAGTTTGACAATACCAAACTTTAATTTTTTTTTGTTTTCGTTTAGACTAAATTTATCCAAACGATTGAGGATGGCCGTTTTTGTGGATAACCCACTTCATTATTGAAGAAATACCCATACCAATAACTGTGGAGGAGTTTCTGAAAAGTGGTCAGAAATAAATGGCAAGATATTTATCATCAATTGAGAGACAGAATACTCCGCGGTGAATTAAAGCCTGGACAAGCATTTCCAACTAACTTCGAGCTCATGAAAGAGTTCAATGCTCATGCCGCAACCGTTCAAAATGCCGTGAACGCTTTAATTCGAGAAGGACTTGTCTATTCCGCTGAGAATACAACCAAAAAACGTACAGTCCGTCATCTCCCTTACCGTGTCAAGCGCAGTGGAGATTTTATTAAGGAACATGGAGATTCCGGGAAAGAAATCACTCTTCAGCTAAAAATTCTGCAAGAAACAGAGGAATTGCCTGAAGTGATCCAAAAGGAAATGCAGCCCCCTATACTGTTCTACCACACGCGGCAAACACGGGATGACATGGTGATCGCTGTGACACGATCTTATTTCCCGAATCTTTTACCTTTAGAGCGTTTGAAAAGCCGTTTGTCCAAACCTGATGCCATGATTTATTCTTCTTTGAAATCCCTTGGATATCATCCAACTGACTGTGAAGAAACATTAGTTTCATCATTGGCTTCACCCAGTGATATCGATGAACTGCAAATGCCCAAAAACGCAAATATTCCTGTCGTCCGGATCACCCGAAAAGTATATGATTACAGGGGCCGTCTCCTTCAGATCTGTCTAATGGTTGACCGGGCTGACTGTTATACCTTCCAATACCGTTTTTCACTTTAATAAAAAACCCACTTCTACTTTTTCATAGAAGTGGGTTCCAGCTTGTTGACAAAATATCCGTTATATGCCGGTTTTCCTTTTCCGTTTCACTCCCGCTCTATAAAAACGAGCAAGAAGTCGTTCAACTGGAAAAGGAAAACCGGGTTTGTAAACAGCATTTTTAAAAAAACCATTTTCTCAAACTGAACATCTTGGCAAAATCCAACAGGCTAATCCGATGTTCTTTTTCTTGCTCCCGAATATATTGATAGAACTGTTTTAAAAACGCTTCCCACATCGCTCCCAATCGTTGTTTGGACTCTTTATGCTGTGACAATTCCTGGGCACTTTCATTTACTGCCATTTTCAAATGATAAAATGCTTGTTTCAAGTGCTGTTCAATCAGTGAATCTCGATCCATTTTTTCGCTCCTTCTCGATTAATCGACAAATGTATGCGGAAATCGCCGGTTATTTTTCTGCATACGTTCGTATTTTGCCTCCAGCCATATGTCTTCTAACTCCTGTTTTGCTTTCACTGTGACAATTTGGATCTGTTTGCACGTTTGCTTCACCAGATTGCTACCCTGCCTGGCTAACGGCTTCAGTGTTTTTCGCAAAACAGGAACCAACACAGGTAAAGATACTGCAATCGCCGCAGTCACAAGCCATTTTTCCGCCTGTACTTTCATTGATCAGTCACTCCTTTTTAAGCTGCAAAAGCATTTACTTCAGCTTCATGTAAATGCGGTTGTTTTTCCTTTGAATGGACTAGCCATTGAATCGGTTTTGACCCCATCGTTGCCAATCCAGAAACAAGGAACACTTGTAACCAGTGATTGAAGCCAAGTGGAGCCGTTCTGAAAAAGCTGGACAGTCCTGGTATATAGATCGCCCCAAGGAGAGCCAGGAGTGAAATACCCATCGCTCCAACGAGTAAACGATCTTTGGCCCAATCCTTCAACTTCTCATCGGATCCTTCTTGACGCCAGGAGAATACTTGCATGAGCTGTCCACAAACCAATGTAGCAAAAGCAGTGGTTTGGGCTACTGGTAAACTGGCTCCGCCAATCCGGCTAGCAACAAATAATCCGAGTGAACCCAATCCAAGCATTGCACCACGAATTCCTACTTTCGTAAACAATTCACGATCCGCTATTTTTTTCAAACGAGTCTGCTTTGTTTTATTTCCTGGATTCATCGCCAACACCATGGCAGGCACTGCATCTGTGATGAGATTCATTAGCAGTACATGAATCGGGATTAACGGAACAGGCATCCCTGCGATCACAGCTGTACCCGTGACAATGATTTCAGCCAGGTTTCCTGTCAATAAACATCCAACGGCTTTACGGATGTTCGATATGATCGTTCTCCCTTCTTTCACCCCTTCCACAATCGAAGAGAAGTGATCATACTGAAGGACCATATCAGCTGCTTCCTTGGTTACTTCGGTCCCCGTTTGCCCCATGGCAATGCCGATATCGGCTTGTTTGACAGCTGGTGTATCATTCACACCATCTCCCGTCATTGCTACAATATGTTTGCATCTTTGATAGGCCCGAACGATGCGAAGTTTATGTTCAGGTGTGACTCGAGCAAACACAGAGACCTGATCAATTCGAGTTGATAGTTCTTCATCTGATAGCTGGTCCAATTCCTGGCCTGTCATGATGACGGGTTGCTGACCGATCCCTACTTCCTCGGCAATGGCTCCGGCTGTAATAGGGTGATCACCTGTAATCATGACAACACGTACACCCAAGCGATGGGCTTCCTGAATGCTTTCCTTCACATCCGGCTTAGGCGGATCCATCATCCCCACCATGCCCACAAAGATGGACTGTTGCTCGATTTCGGTACAGTCACCATTCCATTCAACAGGACGATAAGCAAAGGCCAGCACTCTCATGGCTTTTTTGGCCCATTTTTCATTCAGCTTCAGGATATGTTTCTGATGTTCTTCTGTCATCGGTATGACCTGTCCATCCATTTGTACAAATCGACATACACTTAAAATCGATTCAACAGATCCTTTTGTTAATAGATAACAGTTAGACTCCCCTTCCTGACAAACTACACTCATTTGGCCCTTTGCAGAGTCAAATGGAATTTCATGAACACGCTTCCATTTTTCCTGATCATGGGTTGCCAAACCCGTTTTCTGAATAAAGGCAAGCAGGGCTCCCTCTGTTGGATCACCTTGAACCTTCCATTTCCCTTCTTCTTCCAACAAGGTCGCATTGTTGCATAACGAAGCAATTTTGACGAGCTGTTCCAGGTCCTGTTTCTGACCTTGCGATTCTTTTTCGTCACTGATCAGAGAACCATTCGGACTGTATCCCTGACCTGTAACTCTCCACTGCTTGTTTATCGTCGCTGCGGCAAGAACCGTCATTTCATTTTGCGTTAATGTGCCTGTTTTATCTGTACAAATGACAGAAACTCTTCCGAGCGTCTCCAAAGCAGAAAGCTTGCGAATCAAGGCTCCTTTTTTCGCCATCCGAAAGATTCCTGCACTAAGGGCAATTGTTACGGTTACAGGCAATCCCTCTGGAATCGCAGAAGCGGCTAGCGTAATCGATGTCGCAATCATACTGCTAAACGTATGTCCTCGGATGAGTCCGATTCCCAAAATGGCAATGGCAACAGCAAGAGCACCTTTGACAAAAATCTTGCTAATGTGAGTGACTTCTTTTTGCAGAGGCGTGGATTCGTTCGAATCCCCTTCCATCAGTGCCAGCATTTTTCCCATCTCTGTCCTCATACCTGTAGCGACAACAATACCGATCCCTTTACCTCTACTTACACATGTTCCTTTAAACACCATGTTGTTACGCTCTGCAAGCGGAGAGTCTTCCGTTACTGGTTCAGATAATTTCACTACAGGAAGGGATTCGCCTGTTAGCATGGATTCGTCCACTTCCAGCTGATATGACTGGAGTAAACGGATATCTGCAGGCACACGATCTCCCGCTTCCAAACATACAAGATCCCCTGGCACCAGTTCTTTTCCATTGATGATCTGTTCCTTGCCATTTCGAATCACTCTGCACATAGGTGCTTGATATCGATTTAACGCTTCCACTACTTTTTCTGCTTTTTGTTCCTGGATCGCTCCAACTGCGGCATTGGCCAAAAGAATCGTACCAATCGCAATGCCATTAAATACGTCTCCTGTAAAAAAAGACAGAAGCGTTGTGCTCAGTAAAAGTAAGGTCGTAAATTCTTTGAACTGCTTAAGATATGTCTTCCACCATCGGGAAGTTTCCTTCTGGTCTAACTGATTCCAACCAAAGGTTTGACGTAAATACTGTATTTTTTGCTCATCCAAACCTGCCTGCTCATCAACAGAAAAATAGGTCACTACTTCCTGCGGAGATAACGCATGCCAACATGGGCACTCCGCTTTTTCCTGTACAGCAGCTGCTGTTTCCAAAGCGGCTTGATTTAGCCATGGAGTTGGAATCTTTGTTTCCTTCAGTCGTGACAAAAATACCAACGACAAAGCATCGGCAAGTAAATTAATCATCATCGCACTCACACGAAACGGAATGGCAAGTGCTAATGCTGTTCCATTAAAAAGCTTCGTCATCTTAAATTGCTGATGAACACGCTGATCAATCTCATGGGAGAGTTGGATGTAGTCGGGAAGTTGCTTTAGTTGATCTGTTCGTACAACAGGAATGGCAGAACCGTTCCCGTCCTGTGTGAGAAGCAATACCTCTTCCCCACGCTCCCGAAGCTGGGCAATCCATTTTTCTTTCCCTTCATCATTGATGTAAAGCCAACTTGTATCAATGGAATAGCTTTCAAGAACTTCCGTTTCCATATCCAGGCTGTTATTTAAAATAGCGATATTCCAGCCGCAATCTTTTAATTTCTTTCGCAAGCTAAGAAAAGATCGGATCGGTGGATTATTTTCCTGAAATATTACACCAAGGCATTCTGTTTGATTTCCATTTTTCTTAACCAAACAGTAGGCTTCGGTTCGATTTTTCTGCATCCGTTTTAATTTAAGTAAATATGGATCAACTGACAATCGATGTTTTTGCAGATAGGCTAGATTGCCGAAGTAATATGAAACATGATTGATTTCTCCCGAGATTCCTCCAGATTCGGGTTTGACAGAAAAAGCAGTACGGATGGTTCGCTTAGACTGTTTTGCTCTTGCATAGATATAGTCTTTCCATGGATGTTTCGTCTTTTCCAGCAAAGAAGCAGCAACCGTCCATATTTGCTCTGGATCTTCCTCATTGGTCAACAACTGCAAATCACGGTAGGATGGTTTGAATAATTGCGCTGTGTCCTCAACCAAAAGCGTTTTGGTTCGGGCCAATTGTGCCAAACTCCCGTTTTTGGGAATCCAACCACCTTTTTGTAGCACTTCCGTTTCTGCCTGTTTCCATGCAGCAATCGCAGGTACAATCGTCGGGCGAGGATTCGCAGCAAGCAGAACTGCCAATCCACACAGCGGATCTCTGGTTACTGCCCAAGCAACCCCTGCCAATGGAAAAGCCCATTTGCCTATTTTTTCACTATATTTTCGTATTGCTGGAGAAAGATATCGTTCTTCCAATTCATTCACGAAACCATCTGCTTGCTCCAACTGGTCTCTTTTCCACTGTATATATTGCAAAATGCTCAACCCTGCCAATACAAGCAGATTTTCTCGCATAAGTCCGAGACCAATGGCAGCTGTTCCCAATATCAGATCACTGTTAAATCGCCTGTTTTGGCTTAATTGCCTGAATCCCCGGCGTAAAAAAGGATATCCCGTTATCACAGAGACAATCCCGGACATCGCAAACAAAGCAGGATGCCTGGCCAAAGCCGATTTGCCATAAATCAGTTGCTTGGCTCCTAAAAAAGTTAAACCACCTGCAGTAACTGCCAATCCTAACGGGATCGATGATGGACTGGGTCGATCCAATACCTGCTGGAATTCTTCTGGTACCTCTAAGGAAACATCCTGAACTTCCACTTCTTTTTCCTCTTTGGTTACAGTTTCCTCTTCGGTTACAGCGGCTTCCTGTGAGCTCTTGATCCATTCATCCTGCATTTTTTCCACATCATAAATACTTTCGCAGACCTGCTTGGCGTTTGTTTGTTGCGGATCAAATTGAATGCGTACACGTCCTGTAATCGTACATGCCTGTACGTGATGGACTCCCGGTATCTCTAAAAGATGAAGGGTTAACCGTTCAGCCATCTGTTTATTTTCTTGTAATCCATGCACTTCTGTACGGATCCATCCTGGATACACTCGTATGAAACGATCTCTATATCTCAAATTGATCACCTGACATCTTACTGATAACTCTATTTTGAGTTGACGGTGGTGTGTTTATACCATTTTTAAAAACTTATTGAGCCATGTTTTATTTTTCATTTGCATATTTCAAGCTGGACTAACTAATACTGATTTTATAGTATGAATCCCCAGAAGGAAGGGAGGAAGTGCTTTTTAAGCACCTTGACATGAAACTAAGCAAATGGCTTGGAAAAAAATCCTCACTGGGCTGGATGGTAGCTGCCGGAGCCATTGCCCTCATTTCTTCTCCAACTGTAAGAAAAAAGTTACGTCAATTGGCAGTAAAAGGAACCTCCGCGATCATGGGTCTATCTGAAAAAATGACGCAACCCAATCAAAAAATGATCCATAACCAGGAAAATTATCAATTTGATTTTTCCACTTGGGAGCCTGAGCTGAAGAAAAAGGAAAATAATGCCCATCCAGAAGAATTCCATTCCCTAGAAACCGATCAGAGTCCGAAACAGGAACAGACAAAGCAGGATCGTTCTAATCTATCCAAAGAAGATTCTGATAAATCTGGGGGTACAACGTGAAAAAACTAAAATTAAACTCTGGATCGGTATGGGCAGGCATCATAACAGGCGTATTGTCTCAAATTAAAGATACGGTTGCATTGAAACACGGAAAAATCGATCGGGGTGAATATGCTGTACACACAGCTGAAAATATATCCAGTGCTGTCGGGGTAGCTCTCGGAATCGAATATGGTGCTGTCTTGGGCACAATGGCTTGTCCGGGAATCGGGACAGCCATTGGTTCCATATTGGGAGGAATTGTTGGAGACGGTTTGGGACGCTTTATTGGGCAAAAAACCTCAAACATTGTCTATAATCAACCGATCATTAAATTCAGAGCAAATAATGTATCTGTTACCAATCAAGTGGATTGTGGAAATGAATCAGAAAATCAGGATCAAATAAAGATCAAATAATATTCATCTACCTTTTTCCACCGCATTCATCAAACATAATAAGACCCACTTACTCGAATCAAAGTAAGTGGGTCTTTCTTATGAATTGAAACACAAAGGATTTGCCAACCCCAAAGGTTAAACCTTACTTGAGCAAGCTAGCGGGGGCCTCTGTCAATGTCAAATCGGCCGTTTGTTTTTTGCCATCCCGATAAAAAGTAATCGTGATCTTGTCGCCAATTTTGGTTTTACTGTAGAGATAGCTTCGAAAATCGACAACGGTTTGTACGGGGTTTCCATTGATGGCAACAATTACATCCAAGCGCTGTAAACGTGCTTTGGCAGCCGGTGAATCTGGCTGAACGCTTCCCACTACCACACCATCTTCTACATCTGCTGGCAACTTTAATGTCTCTCGTTCGAAATCGGAAAATTGATATAAATCGCCAAGAAAAGATACGCCAATATAGGGACGTGGAACATGACCTTTGTTAATCAAATCACGGATAATGGGACGCGCCAAATTAACTGGAATCGCAAAACCCAATCCCTCTACTCCCTGTTCGGCAATCTTCAGTGTATTGATCCCAATCACTTGCCCAGCTGCATTCACCAGAGCCCCTCCACTATTTCCAGGGCTAATCGCTGCATCGGTTTGAATGACATCTGTCGCTACATATTCATTTGCTTGGAATGTTCGCTTGGGTGAACTGATTACACCGACTGTAACGGATTGGGAAAATGTCTGGCCCAATGGATTACCGATCGCAATCGCTGGCTCCCCCGCTTTAAGCGCATCTGAGTTACCAAATGAAGCAACTGCTGTAACATACTTGTCATCGATTTCCAATACAGCCAGATCGGTAATTTTATCAGAGCCTAACACTTTCGCCGTAACAGTCTTCGGTGTATCATTATTTGAAATCGTTACCCTGATATCACGACCATTTTCAATTACGTGATGGTTGGTTACAACCAATGCTTTACCGTTTCGACGTTCAAAAATAATTCCTGAACCGGATTGATTCTCTTCTCGTGAAAACAAATCGCCTGTTTTTCGAACGCTTTCAATCCCGACTACTGCAGGACGGACTTTTTCCACTGCTTTGGTAATGTCTGAATTGACCTTCACAGTCGCAGTCGGACCGGCGAGTGCTGGTTGATCAGCAGAAAGCGGAATGACCCCACTCCGAACCAAAGCAGGTGTAAATAAAAGGACAATCAACCCTCCGATCACTGCCGAAACAATGGCAATCAGAATGGGAGAAGGCTGTCTTTTCGAATTGGAAGGTTCTGTTTGGTCATAAAATCCCAAGGTAGTCCCTCCTTTGGATAATGGCTCTAACGGAAGAGAGCAAGCTAGAACTCGAGCTTTCTTAAATTGATTGTATATGTTCCATGTGAAGTTCGCGTGAAGCATAATTGTACATTGTGTGAGCAAAAACAAGACACTATTGCACCTGAATAAATCTCTCCTTTAACATCAGAAATCCTTTTTCGCCTTGTTCCAGGCACAAAAAGAGAAGCTGTCATCTGTCGGCTTCTCGCGGAAAATGCATCACAAACACGACGCCTTCTTTTGTATTCGTTAACGAATAATCAACACCATGCACCTCCAGGATCCGTTTGACGATAAACAGCCCCAATCCACTTCCACCTGTACTCCGATTGCGCGACTTTTCAACCCGGTAAAATGGTTTGAAAAGGTTCACCAGATCCTTTTCTTCGATATGTACTCCTGAATTTAACACTTCCAAAGTAATTGCCTGTCCTTCTGGATATAGCCTGGTGATTACCTGGGCTCCTTCCCTGGAATATTTCATGGCATTATTGATCACATTGGATATGGCTTTCCGAATGAGCTTTTCATCAACATATACATAAATCTCTTCTTCGATTTCATTTTTTAAATCCAAATGTTTTTCTTGACTAAAATACTCCAAATTTTTGATGATGGATTGTAGCATTTGTGATAAATTCACACGCTTTCGTTGAGGAGAAAAATCAACCATATCCAATTTGGAAATTTCAACCATTTCATTGACCAACTTTTCCATATCTTGCACGATTTCAAAAGAACGCTTTAAATATTTATCCCGATCTCTGTATACTCCGATTCGGTGAATCATTGCCTCCAATTGCCCTTTCACCGCTGTGATCGGAGACTTCAGTTCATGAGAAATGGTTGCTATAAATTCTCTTCTTTTCGCTTCCATCTCCCGTTCTTTTTGAATATCATCTTTTAATTGTTCATTAGCCTTCTTCAGTTCAGACATCGTCTTCTCCAGGTTGTATGAAAGTTCATTTAAACTACGAGAAAGTTCTCCGATTTCATCTTCAGAGTCTGTTTCACATTTACGCGAAAAATCCAATTTTGCCATCCGCTTGGCAATTTGGTTGATCCTTAACAGTGGATGAGCGATCACTTTGGCATACAATGAAGCCCCAATAATGGAAACAAGTAAAATCATGGCACCAATATATGGCATAAACATAAAAATCACGTTGGAAACTTCATCAATCGGTTGCAAGGTGGCTCGAATGGTAGCAATATATTCCTCGCCTTGAAACCGGATCGTTTTTTGAATCGTATAAATCCGTGGTTTACTTACCGTTTCCAGTGTATCACTCGAAAGCGCAGAGTCCAGATCCGGCTCAACGGATGTCACTCCTTTAATCACACGAAAAAAGGCAGGCGAGATATAAACGACGTTTCCGTCTAAATCCCAAATCGCCATGCTTATATTGTGCTTTTGGGAAAACCGGTCGAGTATCTCTTTGGCTTCAAAAAGAGACAACGGTTTAACGGCTGTGACCAACTCATTGGCTCCCTCATTCAAGTGATCAATTTTATATTTGTAATAGTAGGAAGGAAGCCAAAAATAGAATAGAAGATAAATGAAACAGGCTGACAGGGCCAATAATGCACTTGTGATCAGAAATATTTTAAAAGTGATACTCCGTTTAAGATCATGCATCAAGTTTATATCCAATCCCCTTTACAGTTCGAATGTATGGTACTTTTAATTTTTTGCGCAAATTCTTTATATGTGTGTCCACAACCCTTACATCACCGTAATAATCAAATCCCCAAACTTTGTCCAGTAATACTTCCCGGCTTAATACTTTCCCCTGATTTTCCAGAAATGTATATAAAATCTCAAATTCTTTGGTTGTCAGATCAATTTTTTCACCATCTACAGACACAGTGTATCCGTCACAATCCAACGTAATTTCCTTAAATTGCAGAATCCGTGAGGTTCTGGAAGGATAAGCTCTTCTTAAAACAGCTTCTACTCGTTTTATGAGTACGTGAAATGAGAAAGGCTTTGTAATATAATCATCAACCCCTAATTCAAATCCTTTAACCTGATCAGCTTCTTCTCCCAAAGCGGTCAACATGATAATAGGAGTAGACGATTGATTGCGTATGATCTTGCATACATGATGTCCATCGATATTAGGAAGCATCACATCCAATATAACAAGGTCATATCGGGTCTGCTTAAAAAGCCGAATCCCTTCGGCTCCATCACTGGCCACATCTACCTCATAATCCTGAGACATCAAAAACTCTTTAATGAGCTCTTGAATATCCAAATCATCCTCAATCACCAATATTCTGTATCGCATATCCTTCCCCCTTATACTTTGATGATAGAAAAGAAATATGTAGTTTGTGTGAAGGAATGATTCTTGTTTGTAGAGTAGAGAACTGAAATTTGACAGCTACCCCTTTGGGTCGCTTACTCATTTCAGCTCCCCCTCATCAAACCGGACATGAGGTCGCTCCCTCGCCGGTTTCCGATGTTCTTCTTTCCTTGGCATTCGATTAACTCGAGCTAGCCAGTTTCAACAGTTTTCACTGTGTCAGCAAAAGCCTTGTTAGCTTCTAGAAAATCAGCCCTCTCGCTGGAAAAACAAATAAAGGGGCTTATAAGTTTGTGCCCAAATGGAATTTCTGGTTACCCATAATTCCTTTTCTTCATCAGGCACATTCTACCGGATTTCCCCCTAAAGTAGATGTTTTCCAATTATCCATACTGCAAAACTGACAAGCAGAGACTCCGTATAGGTCCATTAAAGTTAAAATCGATATGTTCTTTCTAGCACTTGTTGTTCCTGCACCACGTTTTTGGTTCCGAAGCAGCTTGATGGTATGGTGTTAAACCCTCTTTTCTCTTCGGTTGAAGGAATTACTCAAGAATCTCCTGCGTTTACACATGAGGAGTAACCTGCCTTTTTCGCATCTTCTTCAGTGAAAAAAAACAAACGCTTTTCAACAGGAATTTGTTTATATTCCGTAGGTTCTACGTACTTCTTCACATCAAAATTCCCAATATATTGATCCTGCTCCTCACCAGATACACGAATACGAAATTCAAATGGCAAATCTGAAATGGGGTTAGTTGGATCCCACATCCCTTTTCCCGCCTTTTTCGCTTCCAAATATGCTGATTGGTAAGCTTTAAACTGAGAGATATTGGGCCAAATGAAATGAGTCACAGCATAGCCTCCTCTTAACATCTCCTTATTGACATCCAGTCCATCTTTCCACACATGGGCTAGTAATTGACCATCATTATCTTTTTCCACTTGGTCCGTCCGGATCGTAACCCGTGTTCCGGATGGTAATAGCTTTTCCAAAAAAATCCTGGCCTCTTTTCCCCATTTCTGAGCTATATTGTAATAATCTGTCTCAGGAGCATCAATTGAAAGCAAACGAACTTTCTTCGTCCCTAACACTGGCTGAGCCAGGCGTATCGTATCTCCATCGACTACGTGCTCCACATAGGCCGTATAAGAAAAGGAATTCGTAAAAGATAGTTCATCCAATGAGAAATTCACTGAATCTGGTTTTTTCGAAGTACAGCTGGTCAAAATCAATAACAGACTGGAAACAGACAAGAGCGATAACCACACTTTCCACCAACGACCTCTCACAAAAATCCCACCCTTGGTTCATTAATCAATACATTTTACACATAACCAACGATCTTGGTGATTGAAAAATATACAGAGCAATAAAAGAACGGAAATCATCCAATCTTTGAATTTACACAACTGTTTATACCGACTTTCAAAAATGAGGATGGGTTATTAGGCTCGTGACAAAAGCTCTTACTAACTGTGGTTCTTATGGGAAAACACCTATAATATTTTTAATTTATCATTAGACTTTTAGGCAATTACCGTAACGAGTCCAAGGCAAGTAAAATAAAATAATGTGAACCAAATTACATTGAGGGTGAGGATCGTGCATTACAATCAATTATGCAAAAAATATTCAAAAAATACAAATATACATTCACAAGAATATGTTTTAAATAATTTACAGATGATTAAAGAGCCCATGCGAAAACCATCCATTTATTATCCATATGGAAAAAGGTTATTTGATCTTTTTTTATCGATTTCAGGCATATTATTTACACTGCCAATCATGATTCTTGTTGTCATCGCAATCAAGTTAGATTCACCGGGTCCTGCATTTTATAGACAGGAAAGAGTGGGTTTGTGGGGAAAACCTTTTCAACTTCTTAAATTTCGTTCCATGTTGAAAGATGCTGATAAAATCGGTCCCCAATACACACAAAAGAACGATGCGAGAATTACACGAGTTGGGGCATTCATACGTACTAGGAGATTGGATGAACTCCCCCAACTGATTAATGTTTTAACTGGAGATATGAGTATGGTGGGGCCTCGGCCAATTCCGATTATAGATACAATTTCAAACAAAGAGATTGCGGGGTACTTTGATCGATTAATCGTAAAGCCTGGCCTAACAGGTTTGGCGCAAGTTAATGGAGGGTATGACTTATCATTTGAAGAGAAATTGCAATATGACCTTTTTTATATTCAACATATTAGTTTCTTATTGGATATAAAAATTTTATTGAAAACGATGAAGGTGATCCTTACTGGTGAAGGAGCAAGATAGTGATAATTCTCCATCCCTGAAGGTTCGGAAACCTTTTCTCGGGTTATTATCTTTTATCCCTTATTTCTGTAACATCATGACATGATATCACATAAAGTAATGATAACCATACCCCTTCAGATGGGTATCATGATTATTCCTTCAAGGAGTGCGTCAGTTGAATAAGAAAATAATTGATTTGCGGGATTTTTGCGGACATCTGGCAAAGTACTTTTGGGTGATCTTTCTCATTACAACATCAACTACCGTACTTAGCGGAATCGTTAGTTTTTATATCACCCCGATTTATCAAGCTGAAACCGAATTAATGGTTAATATGAATGAGATCTCTTCCGAAGATATAGAAACGAACCTGAAATTGATCGAAACTTATAACTCCATTATAAAAAGTGCCTATATTATGGAGGCCGTAGCACAAAAACTTCAATTGGAAAATGATATTTCTGAATTGGCAAAACAAGTACATGTTCAGCCTGCAAGCAAAGCTTCACAAGTATTTTCAATAGTAGTGGAAAATCCAGATCAGAAGACAGCCGCATTGATAGCCAATACAGTTGCTGCTATTTTCCAAAATGAAATTACGAATATCTTCGATGTCAAAAGTGCCCATATCCTCACACCAGCAAAGATCGAAGACCATCCTTCTCCCGTAAAACCAAACAAATTTTTATATATTGTAGCAGGATTTTTAATTGGATTAGTCATCTCCACTTTCACAGTGCTTTTGTTAATGGGAAGGAAGGCTGACAAGTCTAAAGCAAGCATCCATATCAATAAAGAAAGAAGGTAAAGATCCCTGTCACAGAAAAATCCTCCGATGGAAAGTGTATTTCCCAAGCTTGTTTGGCTAGCGATGGCCCTAAGTGGAGCTGTAATGGGAGAACCGGCGATTTTTGATGTTTTCATCGTGGCTTTGATCATGGCAAGCGGTTTGCTGTCGTATTTGAAATTCCCCCACTATTTCATTATCACTCTCATCTTCCTTTCTATCTATATGGCTGGATCATTTCTTTCCATGTATATGATGGTCGACCATGAAACAGGATTTTATTATCTATTGATTACCATTTACCTAAT
Organism: Thermoflavimicrobium dichotomicum; assembly: GCF_900114055.1. Lineage (GTDB taxonomy): Bacteria > Bacillota > Bacilli > Thermoactinomycetales > Thermoactinomycetaceae > Thermoflavimicrobium > Thermoflavimicrobium dichotomicum. The sequence continues at coordinate 66,633 of NZ_FORR01000004.1, forward strand.
TTTCTTATGGCTTTTTTTCGTTGGCATATTGACAGAATTTCGTCACCATCGGTTACTGGAAAAGATATTATCTGGCTATACCGTTGCAGCGTTCCTTTCTTCGGTCATTGCAATCTTATCTTATTTCCATTTGATTCCTTACTATGAATTGTTTATAAAATATGACCGAGCTTCAGCACTTTTTCAAGACCCAAATGTGTTTGGTCCGTATTTAATACCCATTTCAATCTATGCCATTCTTAAAATCGAACTCTCTTTTAAAAAAACAAAAATCTTTTGGTTTGCTGTTTATTTATTTACAAGTACAGGTGTTTTACTGAGCTTTTCACGGGGAGCATGGTTAAATTATTTCGTATCTTTATGTGTCTTTATACTCTTAGGAGGGTTTCTAATCGAGAAATACAAATTATATGTGCGGCAACAATTGATCAAGCATTTAAAAATTCTCTTGGTTGTATTCTTCATCGCGTTTATATGTATGTTTCATATACAAAGTTTTAACGAGCTTTTTACAGAACGTTTAGGTTTTCAGTGGTATGATCAACAGCGATTTTCTACCCAAATCAGAGCAGTGCATCATGCAATTCAGATGCCACTCGGGATCGGTCCTGGGCAATCGGAAATCGTTTATGGTATGTCGCCTCATAATTTATACGTTAGAGTGTTAACAGAAAGTGGTTGGTTGGGATTTATTGGCTTTACGTTATTCATTATGATCACTCTGATTAGATGTATTCGCTTCTCTTTATTCAGCCAGCATCCCAGTCAATCTTATTATGCATTGTTTGCAGCAGTTCTCATGGGTATTTTGGCCAACAGTTTTTTTATAGACAGTTTGCATTGGCGTCACTTTTGGTTTTTTCTCGCTTTTCCCTGGGCGCCTTTAGAAGATCCACGATGAAAGCTGTGCAGATATCGCTTACTGCACAGCTTTTTATCTTTTTCGGGTCATACGGCCTAATATATTTTTGAAATATCGATGATATCCCCCTATTTTCAGAACATATCCGACAGAGATGTATATAAACAAACCCAATACAATTTGGGTGAATAAGATGAGAAATCCTGAGTAAGTTGCAAGAGGTTTTAATATGAACACCATCATTAACGTTGCCAGGACAATTTTCAATATTTCCTTAGAAGGAAAAGGCAAAGGAAAGATCTTTCTTCCTATAAACCATGACATTACGATTGCCATGAGATTAGCGACGATTGTAGCGTATACCGCGCCTAAGACACCCCATTTTGGGATCCATAAGAAGTTGAATCCCACGTTTGCACAGGCTGCTATTATATTCGGCCATATTTGAAACCATGTACGTTGGCCAAGTTGAAACGACAAATCCAGGTAATATTGCTTTGTACCTTCCAAAAAGGCTGTAAATGCGATCAGGGGCATAATTGTAAAGGCAACGTCAAGAAAATCCGGTCCTAAAAAAAGCCTGGAGATCCCTGGAGCCAACACGATAAATCCGGCTGTTGCGGGAAAGGAAACAAAAAAAAGCGCCGTCGTGTACTGTTGCAGTTTTTTATGAGTTTCAGCAATTTCTCCATTTTCCAATGCATGAACAACGAGCGGAAAAGCGGAAAGATTAATAATCGTCATAACCAGCAATAATGTTTGCTGAGTTAAATCATAGGCGACCGCATACAAACCTGATTCATCCGGTCCCCTGATCCATCCCAATATCAACCGGTCTGAGCTAACCATCACAAAATGCATGCTAAACGTGATAGTTAAAGGAAGTCCATAAGTTATCATTTGCTTACAAATGTTTGGATCAATAACCGGGATCCGGATTCCTTTCCAGTTTCTCTTCATTACAAAAATGAGGGGAAATAACATCCCTGTCATCATCCCGATGATAAACCCTTTGGCCCCCATATCAAAATTCAGCATCACTATGATACAGATAAACGTTAAAACAGATTTGCCTAATAACATCCATCCATACGTTCCAGGAGAGAGATCAGCCCTAAGTAGCTCTAGATTGAGATCAAACCAAGCCATGATCCATAAGAGCACGAGGCCAATTTGCCATAATTCTCCCCATTTTCCCAAGTCTATCAATACCCATAAAACGAGCTGGCTTAAAATCAATGTAAAGATGAACATAATAAAAAACAGTGTTGCTATTGTACTTAGAAAAATCCCCCTTTGATCTTCTGTATACCTTTGGGAATAGCGGAGTATTCCATATCGTATCCAATGAAATAAAACCGCATTTACAAATTCAACGACAGCCAGGACCATCACATATTTTCCAAACTCTTCCGGTGAAGTTAACCGGGTATACACCCCGATCGCACATAAGTTGATTAAACCTGAAAGCCCTCGTGCAATAAAATAGATCAAAGAATGCTTCACTAACGTCATATAGGTGTCAAAACCCTCTCCCATCGTTGTAAAACCTGCTGCAAATATCATATGTCGGCAAATGGTTCGAAGTTCCTTTCATTGATAAAAGCACAATTTCCTTCATTTAGATGAATATCATGCGCATAAATCAACCCATTCCATATACTAATGTAGCTAGCTGTTTTTCTGATGGTCGGCCGCAACCTTACATCCTTGCCATGGGGGGTTAACGAAAAAGTGCTTACTGTTCAGAACCGACCCGTATCAGCAAACCGGAAAGACACAGGAACCCTTCTCATAACCCTTGACTTTGAACTTTATTGGGGAGTCCGGGATCAACTGACCAAAAAAGCTTATGCCAAAAACATATTGGGAGTACAGTCGGTGGTCCCTGCATTATTGGAATTATTCAAACAATATAAAATTCATGCAACATGGGCAATTGTCGGGTTTCTGTTTTTCAAAAACAAACAGGAGTTAATCGCTGAATTGCCAGAAAAATTTCCGGGCTATACAAATCAAAATCTGTCTCCCTACCCCTATATTGATACATTGGACTCCATCGAATCCGAAGATCCCTTTCACTTTGCACCTTCATTAATCAAACGGATTTCAACCTATCCTGATCAGGAAATCGGAACACATACCTTTTCCCATTACTATTGTTTAGAAAAAGGGCAAACCATCGATGAATTTGAAGAAGATCTAAAGAAGGCCATCACGATTGCCAAACGGTTTGGATGGAAACCGAAAAGCATTGTTTTTCCAAGAAATCAAGTGAATCCGGAGTATTTGCCAGTTTTAAGGAAGCTCGGAATAACGTCCTATAGAGGAAATGAATCAAGTTGGTTGTATAAGCCAACGAATCAGGATGACAGGCGCTTTTTAAAAAGAGGGCTGCGATTGATCGATTCCTATCTGAACTTGTCAGGGCACAACACTTATGCGGTTCATGAGCTGAACAAAGAAGTCCCCCTTAATCTTCCTTCCAGCCGCTTTCTTCGACCATATGCCAAGCGATTTCGCATCTTTGAATCCATGCGATTAAGAAGAATATGTTCAGATTTAACATATGCTGCCAAAAAAGGTGAAATCTATCATTTATGGTGGCATCCACATAACTTTGGCGCTAATTTGGATGAAAACGTTTCATTTCTAAAAAAAATATTCGACCATTTCCTAAACCTGAAGATGGAATATGGTATGAAAAGCATGAATATGGGTGAACTTTCCCGAAAGATACGTTTTCAACAGGAGTGATCCGATGGAAATCGTGCAATGGAAAAAGGCTTTTTTGCAAATTACGGATGTCTATGGTTTGAGTGATGAAACAATCGAAATTCCAAAATCAGATATCGTAATCCATTCCCAATTGCCAAGACCCATATTGGAAGGAAAAAGATTTACATTGCATAAGCGATTTAAAACCATGCATATCCATCTGAAAAAGGATGAGGAATCTTTATTTTCCGATTTAAGCAGAAGTACCCGTTACAACATAAATCGAGCCAGGAGAGAGCAACTGAAATTTGAGATCAACAACACGCCAACCGAAAAAGAAATCGATGAATTCTCGGAATTTTATAACTCTTTTGCAAGAAAAAAGAATATTGAACGGTGTAATACCAATAAATTGCGATCACTGAATGAAAAAGGGTTACTGTCTCTCTCCTATGTTACGGATCAACACAATCGAATATTATGTTCCCACGCCTGTTCTCCCCATGGCGAGCGTGTCAGTATGCTCTATTCCTGTTCAATCCGTTTATCCGTAGATCCTTCACAAAAAAATATGGTCAGTAGAGCAAACCGATTTTTACATTGGATGGAGATTTTACATTTTAAGGAAAAAGGGTATTCCATCTATGATTTTTGCGGGTTATCACTGGAGAATGATGACCCCCAATTGCAGAGTATAGATCAATTTAAGAAGAGATTTGGAGGAACGGAAGTGATGGAATATAAATGTTACGAAGCAAAAAGTCTCCTTGGAAAAATGGTTCTCTATTATTTATACCAGAAATGGAAAGCACGCCCGGAACTGATGGAAGTGATTTTATGATGAAAATCTTACAGATCTGTAACATTGATGCGGCAGTTGATGCTTTGCTTAAACCGCTTCACCAAGTTTTGCGCCAGCAAGGCTATATCGTTCATTACGCTTGTACAAATACGGGCACGTTTTTTACGGAACTGCAAAGTCAAGGGATGCATATGATCCATGTGCCCATCGATCGGAAAATTAAGCCCCTGTCCAACTTAAGATCCATCATTCGACTAACTGCTTTAATGAAAAAGGAAAAATATGATGTTGTACATGTTCATACTCCGATCGCTTCAGTTCTTGGGCGAATCGCAGCAAAACTCGCAGGTGTAAAATATGTTATTTACACAGCTCACGGTTTTTATTTTCATGAGCATATGTCAAAACTCGGTTACCTCATCACTTATAATATAGAGAAATTTTTTGCCCGTTATCTTACAAGTATACTCCATTTAGTTAGTAGAGAAGACTATGAACTATGTATCCGTCATCGATTTAAAGAACCTCATTTTATTGTTCACATTAGCAACGGGGTTGATTTCCGTACCCGGTTTAATCCGAAATCTATCGATGAATCCGAAAAAGAACGATTGAAAAAGGAATTATCAATCAACCAAGGCGATATCGTTTTCACCTTTATCGGAAGACTAGTCGGGGAAAAGGGAATATACGAATTATTCGATGCATTTCAACGCTTGAAAAGGTCCCGTGATCATGTCAAGTTATTGATGGTCGGTGACTTATTCCCGAGCGAACGAGATCAAGACAGCTACAGGAAGATAAAGGAAGTCATTCACAATGACCATGATATCATCACAACTGGATTCAGAAGAGATATTCCACAATTGCTGGCAATAACGGATGTGTTTGTATTGCCTTCACATCGGGAAGGTTTACCATTGGTGATTATGGAAGCAATGGCGATGAAGAAACCGATCGTAGCTGCAAATATTCGCGGGTGTAGAGAAGAAGTTGTTCACAACGTAAATGGTTTTTTGGTTGAGAAAGAAAATAAACTAGAGCTTTATGAAAGATTACAACAGCTGGCAGATAATGAAGAAATGAGATTACGATTTGGTGAAAATAGCAGAAAAATAGTCAAGAACCTATTCGATCATAAAAAAACACTTCAAAGTCAACTTGAACTTTATCATCAAATAGAAAGCCAGATCAAGGGAATGCAGTCCATTTCCTAATAGGCTTTCTCCAGCTTCTTTAAACTCTTGGAGATATAACAAACGCCTATCCCACAAAGAATAGGATGATTTCTTTTTGTCCTCTAATTTTCTTCTCTGCTCGATCAGGCATCTTTTGTACTGTCCTTTTTGTGAAATTTAACATGGATGCCTATTTCCGAAAAAGATAATAAATAACCTTTGTGTATTTATAAGTTTCTCGTTCCAATGGGTGACAGTCTACCTATTGCATTACGCAATTTACTTAATTGCGTGGTCAAAATGTGGTCAATTGCCCTTTTTTATCCCCATTTCCACCTAGCCTACTTCCAAGCAAAACAAAAAACCCCTTGATATATCAAGGGGTTTCGTGGTGGGCAGTATTGGGATCGAACCAACGACCTCTACCGTGTCAAGGTAGCGCTCTCCCACTGAGCTAACTGCCCGTGTATATGGTGGGCCCAACAGGACTCGAACCTGTGACCGATCGGTTATGAGCCGACTGCTCTACCAACTGAGCTATAGGCCCGTAAATGGCGGAGCTGACGGGATTCGAACCCGCGATCTCCTGCGTGACAGGCAGGCATGTTAGGCCTCTACACCACAGCTCCAAGATTGGTTGCGGGGACAGGACTCGAACCTGCAACCTTCGGGTTATGAGCCCGACGAGCTACCAATTGCTCCACCCCGCGTCAGCTCATTCATTTTAGTTCAGCAACGACATTTATTAATATATACCATATCCAGATAAAATGCAAGAGGTTTTTTTCATTTTTTTCCCCACGTATATCTTACACCAAACCGACCATTTTTGGAGCGGAAAACTTCTACTTCCTCCGGACTGTCATAACCATAAATCCACCAATCTTCGAGCATACGTGTAGCCAAACATTTCGCCTGAAAGCGTGAATCATATAACTTCATCCAATAGATCCATCGATGTTGCATCGCTTTTCCTCCTTTCTTTTCGTTTATTATTTTGGCACGTTTGTAATCATTTCATGAACTTGCTTCAAAAAAAAGAAGCTGTAGTCCCTTAAAAAGACTACAACCTCTTCTCTATCTTTAACTGACTTGATGGTTTGGATCCTTTTCCATTGCTTCCTGCTGCTCTTCTTCATCACGGATCCGATGTGCCAAACGGCTGGAGGCTGCCGCTGCAATACTTGCTACCAAATCATCCATAAAGGTATGGACTGGACCTCCTTTTTTCGTATCAAGCTGTTTAATCAAGCCGATCTTATGTTTATCCAAATGACCAAAAGTAGTGACAGCGATACTTCCATAACCAAATACTGAACCCAGGGCCAACGTTTCGTCACATCCGAACAATCCCTCATCATTACGAATCAGAGATAGCAGAGGTTCTGATAGCATATTTTTTTCCGCTAACATATCCAGTTCAATCCCTACCAAAATGGCATGTTGTATTTCCCTTTTATTTAAAACGGCCAGGACACTTTCCACACAAGCTTCCATCTTCAAATCGGGCGTATAAGGCACTTGCATCTGATACACAATTTCTGCAATGGCTTCAATCGTTACCCCGCGCTCTTTCAACCGTGTCATCGCAGCCATTTTTACTTCATTGCTGTGAACCTTCCTCATCATGATTCCCCCTCATTTTGGGTTCAATATCTGATAATGTTATCATAACATACATAGCAAAAAGGGTATTGTAAAGCTTTTGAAAAGCGAAAGAAAGAGATATTCATTTCTCTTCAATATTGAATGTGAATTAAGATATAATAGAAAGAAGCAGCATCTTTTTTATTTGAGGAGGGATAATATGTATTTTGGTATCGCTGTATTTCCTCAACGTCATGTACAAGATTTAGCCAATTCCTATCGCAAACGGTATGATCCCCATTACTCCCTGATTGCTCCTCATATTACCCTGATCGAAAAATTCAGTCTTCCTGAAGAAGAAATGTTCGCTCTTATCCCCGAATTTGAAGAAATAGCCAAAAATACGGATGCTTTTACCATTCATATAAATAAAGTGTCCCACTTCTTCCCGAACAGTCCTACCATCTACCTGGCGATCGAAAATCATGAACCTCTGATTGACTTGCATAATAAGCTCCGCCAAATTCTTGACTGGCACCAACCTGCCTATGACTTTATACCACACTTAACGATTGGACAGAAAATGCTTGAAGATGAACTGCTCGATGTATATGGAAGCTTGCGTATGCATCGATTTAACTTGACTTCACTTGTGGATCGCTTCCATTTATTATATCAACTGGAGAATGGATCCTGGGTGAATTACCAATCCTTCCTGCTAAACAAATAATCGCTGAAAGGAGACCCTTATGAACGTAACTGTGACCATCGTACAAAATGCAGAAGAACTCCAACAAGCGCTTGAAATCAGAAAAACCGTTTTTGTTGAGGAACAACAAGTTCCTGAAGAAATCGAAGTGGATGAGTACGAGAACACATCTGTTCATTTTTTGGCTTGGGAAGGTCATAGACCAATAGGGACTTGCCGCTTGCGATGGATTAATTCACATACAGCCAAAGCGGAACGAGTAGCCGTCTTAAAAGATAAACGAAATACGGGAGCGGGCAAACAGTTAATGCAGGCACTTGAAGATTATGCCAAAAAACATGGAGCGCAGATGATTGTGCTAAATGCCCAAACACAAGCGCTCCCTTTTTATCAGAAATTAGGTTACAAGGAGATGGGTACTCCATTTTATGAAGAACACATCGAGCATATTCGAATGCAAAAACATTTAACGTAAAACCGCTTTTTTCAATGCCTCCAATTGCGATAAAGCCACTGTACATGTCCCTAATTCAGCATGATACATGGAGCCCTGCCGTTCGCCATGAAAATCGGAACCAGCCGTGGCAATTAAATGGTATTTTTTAACCCATTCCTGGTATCTTTTCTTATCTTCATCAGTATGATCCGGATGGTTTACTTCCAGGCCCACCAGACCATGACTGACAAGTTGAGGGATCAGGTCGTCTTGTTTGTATAATCCAGGATGGGCAAGTACGGCCACTCCCCCACTCTTTTTGATCAGATCTATCGCTTCAAACGGGCTGATTCGCTGAGGTGTTACATAAGCAAGTCCATCTTTCCCCAAATACTTGTCAAAGGCTTCATTGATCGAGCTGACAACACCCATCTCGACCAAAACTTCCGCAATATGAGGCCGCCCAACATTGAGTTTGGATGAGTGACTTCTTTTCTTTTTCAGTACGTCATCCATCTGAATGGGAATACCAAGCTCATTCAACTTTTCAATCATCATTTGATTTCGAAGCTTTCTCGTGTCACGTTGTGCTTGCAGCTTCTCTAACAAATGAGAATGATTGGTCTCGATATAATAACCCAATACATGAATTTCTTTCCCGTGCCATAAAGTGCTCAGTTCAACGCCTGGAACTACTTCGATTCCCCACTTTTCCCCTTCTTGCCGTGCTTCCTCTACTCCATCGACTGTATCATGATCCGTGATCGCTACTGCCTGTAATCCTTTTGCATGTGCATGCTTTACCAAGTCACGTGGAGAAAATAATCCATCAGATGCAGTGGTATGGGCATGTAAATCGGCCAAACTCATGATCCACAACTCCTTTTTATTTTAGTTTAACCTAAAAATCTTTCCTTGCAGTTACCTTTCTTTACACTATCACTTAATCTACGAATAGAGATTTTCAACAATAAAGAGCACCTGTTTGAAAGGTGCTCTTTGCGAGTGATGGTAATTATTTTTGCAACCAACGTTAAGCCTCACATCTTATCATTCGTTAAACGTATGTTTATCCTGCCTTTCCTCCACTTTTTTACAAAAATGCCGTCTTGAAAGCCCACGGTTTGAATCGTGGGATGAAAGACGGCGTTGCTCGGTAATCCCTTCATGGGATTGCTAAGAGCAACAATTTTCTATATAATCAAACATACGAGCGGTGCTCATCCTACTGGTAGTAGGTCGAATGTTCCTGTGGACGTCATGGTACGAGGTTCTGGTAGCGAAAGGTCTCCTACCAGGTAAAACCATGAGAGTGAATGAAAGGAACTAGCATACTGGTAACAGGTATGCCGCCCATGTAGGTACATGCGGTCCAGTGCCGTAGAACTGCATGGGATGGGGTGATGACACACCCCTGAACTTGGGACTTGTCCGAAACAGAAATGGACTGAGGGCGCTAACGACCCAAGAATCCCACGGCTTCAGCCGTGTGGAGTGTCAAAAATCATACAATTAAAATCCATCAGCAAAAAAGACAGCCACCACTACCTCCTGTTGGCTGCCTTTTTTATTTATGTCCCAAAACTTGATTTTCATTGACGGATGTATCTAGTATGGTTACCATTGGATATAAATTATCCACATGAATAAAATAACAAGCATTTTTATCAAATTGTACCGTTCCTCTCACCCAAAAACGATAATCGGACCAGATGGTTGGAAATCCGCGAAGATGAATCGGTTTCCACTTATTTTTCACCAATAAGACAGGACCTGTAGAAGAGACAGCTAACATAAACATATCCGTTGTTGTTGAGTTCCCGTACTCTTCTCTTGCTGGATGCAGTCCATTTTCCATAATCCATCTTCTGGCTTCGATCGTTATAGGCAAAGCTCGGATCAATGAAATATATACCTTCTTAAATGTTAAATATATATCACTAATTCCTTGACTATATAACCAGCGAAAAAGATGTTTGGAAGTATTGAGGAATATTTTTGAGCCCATGGGTGTGGATTTGGCATGCTCCAAATACCAAACACCAAAATAATGACTTAAATAATCCTCGTTAAGAGAAGACCAGTCAAAAGATTGTCCAAAACGCAAGGAGAGATACTGATAAAGCATCTCTAGTGAGCGACTGTAAAAGGTTTGGGTGATTTTTTGCAGGGGTGTGACTTGTGTTACATAAAACTGCTCCAATTGCTGTATAATTTTGATAGGCAAACCAGGATGCTCCGATTTTTGCTCAACGGTTGGCCAAAGAAGTGCCTCTCTCATATTTTCAAACATTTCCGGAGAAGCAGAAACCATTTTTTCGATTTTCTCCAATTCTTTAGCCCGCTGGATCGACCAACCCAGTACTTTCCAGCCATGTTCCCTAGTAGATAAATCTTGATGCTCTTCATCCAGACGGTTGTATTTCTCTAGCTGCACGAGTATCTCCCCTCTCATCTCATGCATAAAAGATATAAAAGGTCCACAGATTTCATAGCGATTACCTACTCGAATCAAGCGGGTAAAGATCAATTTTCCTTTTGAAATGGCATGTTCTTTTATTACTTCATATTCTACCTGATCAGCTAGTGATCGGAAAACCATGCTTTCGTTTCCGACCTCTACCACTTCATAACAGGTAAACTTTGCCTCAAGTAAACTACGAACCACTCTCTCCTTTCCCCGTAGCTCGTCGCGTTTGGCCATCACCCAAAACTCTACGGGTCTTCTCTTTGAAATACAGGGTGCATCAAAAAGAAGCCATGATTGAAAAGAAGAAGAGAAATTTTGTGGGATGGATTGATCAGGTGGCAATTGCAGAAGCTCTTTAAAGTGCTGGATCCATTTTTGCTCTTCACTTTTCCAATACCCTTTAAACCACTTATTTAAATCCATTAAACATTCATTTTTCCACACTTTTTCTTTGTGTTCACGAATTTTCTCCGCTATCTGGATCGTAACAACTCTTTCACAACAGCTTTTATACACACGACCGCTACCACATGGACAAGGCTTGTTACGGCTTAACATGGATACACCTCAGACGCAGATTTCCTTTCTTCCAGTATATATGAAAATTTCTCATTAGACAAAGACATTTTAGAAAAGTATATCTAATTAAGACACTGTTTTTAGTAAAAAATGCCTGCAATGTGTAATACATTACAGGCATTTTATATGTATTATTTAGGCGGACAAATGTGTGAGATCATGCTTACGTCCCCAACTTCGTGCTTCAGCAGCACTTTCGACGAACACATCAACGATTTTCCCTTTAATCGCTCCACCCGTATCCAAAGCTTGACCCCAGCCATAGCCAGGAACATACACTTTCGAATAGAGCGGAATGACACTCGGATCAACAGCGATTACGCCACGACGAACGGGATGACCTGTTGCTGTCTTACTTCCAACACTTGGTTCATAAGCTGTCGCTTCAAATCCTGACATTAGCTTGCATCCTTGTTCATCCTGCGTGTTTTTGTCTTTATCCTTATCTTCGTCTTTCTCTTTTTCCTTTTTGGTACCGATTTTTATCACTTTATCTACCGGTTCTACTTTGGAAACCAGTTTCTTTTCGATTTGTGGTTTTCCGTCTTTCATGACCGGCTTGCCATTTTTATAGAGTGTGGTGACCTGGTATACCTCTTTGCCTTCTTTTCCCTTTACCTTTTCTACTTTTTTGCCTTCTTCCAGTTCAGGATCTTTTTCTTCTTTCACTTGATAAGGGATGGTTTTCACTACTTTACTAATTTTTGTTTCTACTTTTTCAACCGAGATGGTCATGCCATTCGTAATCTTCTGATTCAATGCAGGGCTTACTTGATCCCATTTACTCACTGAAACTTTTTGTGTTTGCAGGAAAGCCTCAACCGTTTGGGCTGTCGTTTTAAACTTCCCTTTTTCTTTCCCATTTTCTTTTAATGTCACTTCACAGTTACATGTGAGAGTAACCTTGGTATCTTTGCCTAACTTTTGATCCCATGGTACGCTTGGAGTATATTGCTTCTTCATTTGCTCCACATTTTGGCCTTCGCTGGCCAATGCATCTGACAGTGTATCGTAAAATCCACTGATTTGAAGCTCATCTGTCCGATCGCTAAAACGAACCTCTACCTCTTTCTCCATCGCAAATGCAGCAGCTGTACCAGATACCAGAACAACAAACAGCACCGCAATCCCGATGATTAAACTTTTCTTCATCACATTCCCCCTGGTAAGTCAAAATTCGCAATCACAGGAATTTTTTTACTTAAACCAATTGATCGGTGATAAAGGATCAAGCGAACCCTGGGAATTGAGCAACTATTTGTATTTTATACCATTAATAATGTTCGAACAAGCAAAGAGAATTCAGTTTGGCTGATCTCAACAGAATTGCAACAAAGCTTTCGTCATTTCGACAAAAACTAATACAAAAAATACCTGTAATGTTTTCTTATTACAAGAAGGTTGTTGACAAAGTGCTTATGCAAACAGCGTTTTGGATGCTTATTTATCAACAGTCTCCCTATAACACCGATCACTACAGGTATCATATGCATCTTAAACGAATCCGTGATTCCAAATTTTATTTGGGTGGACATACTTTTATCGTTTTTATCGGTTTACCCCAAGCCAATGCTTCACGTTTGGATTCCATAAATACATCAATAATATTTCCTTTAATTCGACCACCCGTATCCAGCGCTTCACCCCAGCCATATCCAGGTACATAAATACGGGAATGCAAAGGAATCACTTTTGGATCCACAGCTATGGCTCCTCTTCGAACCGGTTCACCTGAATAAGTGATATTTTCTCCAGGATAGTAAGTATAAGCAGTCACTTCCGCCTTCATCTGACGGCAGCCTTTCTCATCTGCTGCAGTTTGCATGTCCGGTTTTATTTTTTTATTTATTCCGATTTTAACGACTTTATCTACCGCTTCCACTTTTTTCACTAACTTTTTGGTTACTACCGGTTTACCATTTTCAACAATCGGTTGATTCTTTTTATATAATGTCGTCACCTGATAAACTTCTTTTCCTTCTTTTCCTTTGATTTTTACTTCCTCTTCCCCATAAGGTAGTGTTGGATCTTTTATTTTTTTGATTTGATAAGGAATGGTTTTAACTTCTTTCTTTACTTTTTTCTCAGCCCGATCTAAATAAATAGTCATATTATTCTTTATTTTTTGATTCGCAGCTGGCCATACTTTATCATATTTGGTTAATTGGATCTGCTTTGTCTGCAGAAATTGATCCACCGTTGAAGCCGTAGTCTTAAACTTTCCTTTTACCTGACCATTTTCGATCATGGTTACCTCACAATGACATGTAAGAAGAACCTTCATTTCATCCTTTAACGATTGATTCCAAGGTACACTGGGTCTATACTCACTTTTTAATTTTTTCAGATTGTATCCTTTGCTGGCCAACGCTTCTGACAGCGTTTCGTAATATCCACTGATTTGGATCTCTTCTGGCCGATCACTAAACACTACCTTCACCTTTTTTTCCATGGCTAGAGCTACAGCCGTACCTCCCAATAAAGCGGCTGCTATGATCAGGCTTATGATTATTCGCCTGTTCATCACATCCCCCCTCATCGATTTGTCGTTAGGAAGTAACGGCTGTTATTATAACAAAGTTTTTATATTAATTCTATGAAAAAGACAAAATAGATAAGAATTACCATATTATTTCCTTATTTTTCATTCCAAAACCGATTAATCTGGGGGGAAGTGGGACTTTTCTAGGCACATGAGTGATGGTTTTGGGACCATAAATTTGAATGGTAATTTTACCATGTCTCACCTTTGAAACGATTAGAACAGGCTCATTGAGCTGATTTTGAAAACGAAAGTCAGGGCCTCCCCATGATACAGTCGCATCTCGATTTTTGGGTACATAAGCTACTTCCTTACTGTGACTGACTTGCTCGATAATCTTCAACCCTGCCTGATCCACACTATTAAACAGCGTTGAGGATGTTTGACAGATTCCTCCTCCTATTCCTTCACTATACTCCCCTTTTACAATAATCGTTGCTACTTGATAACCACGCTCAAGCGAACGTACTCCCACTACCTTGTTAAATGAAAAAATTTCACCTGGTAGAACAATATGATGGTCGATCGCTTTTGATGATAAATAAATGTTATGAGCTCGGTTTTTATTTTCTTCATCAAAAAAAGTACTATAGGATCCTAGCTTTTTTTCCTTTAATTTCTTCAGCTTCTCGGTGGTTAATAAAGGCTTCGTATAGATAACGGGTAATTTTAAACGCTTATTCATATATTCATGAATATGATCTAACCAATTTTCAATTTGTTTTCGGTCTACTTTTCTGCCTAACTGATGTGGAACAATTTGTTGATTGCGAAATGTAGCCGATTTTGGTGGACGATTCACTTCTTTTTCTACGACCAAATAAAGCCAGCTACGAAATGCCTGGCGATCCAATGTTGTTGGGTCAATTCCATCAAATCCTACATCACTTAACGAAAGAGTCCATTCCTGATCCTGAAAATGTAATGTGAAATAGGGTGAACCTGAAAAAGATGAAAACGATGACATGGGACTCATTTGCGTAAAAAGTAACACAGTAAGTAGAATCCGAACGAGCATTTACATCACTTCCTTCTCCAATAGTTTGCATCAAAGAAGGAAGGGTTAAACCAACAATGAGGATATAAATTGAATTTATACTCCAGTTTGTTGACAAAATCTTCTTTTTAAGGCTTGGGCTCTTTTTCGTTTCAATTTTGATCCTGCAAGCAAAAGCCATTCAGTTAAAAATGGAACCCCAAACAGATATAAATGATTTTATACCCTATTATGTGAAATGATAAACTTTTCAACGGCTTATTTCACTGAAATTGTGAACTTTATTCGACAAAGTTTGTGAAATGATATTCAATTTCACTCCTGTTGTATATGATACAGGTGAAAGGAAAAAAAGATTAAGGGAGGCCGAAATATATGGATTCGGTCATGTGGAGTCGGCTGCTTACTGCCGAAACATTAGGATTTCATATAATTTGGGCCACAATCGGGGTAGGTGTCCCTGTTTTTATCTCACTCGCTGAAGGGTGGGGGATTTATAAAAAAGATCCACATTATATACTGATGGCGAAAAGGTGGACACGCGGCTTCGTCATCACTGTCGCTGTAGGAGTCGTTACAGGAACATGTATTGGCTTAATGCTTTCGATGCTTTGGCCTCAATTTATGAAATTGGTCGGCAACGTCATTAGCTTGCCTCTCTTTTTAGAAACATTTGCTTTCTTCTTTGAAGCTATCTTTTTAGGCATTTATTTATATACCTGGGATCGTTTCAAAAATCCGGTTTATCACTGGCTGACCTCGATCCCTGTCATTCTCGGTTCAACACTATCGGCTGTATTTATCACAACCGTCAACGCATTTATGAATACACCAGCAGGTGTAAAATATAACCCCGTAACAGGAAAAATCTCGGATATCGACCCGATTGCTGCCATGTTTAACCCTTCCACTCCTAGCCAAGTCGCTCATGTCGTTTCGTCTGCTTACCTGACATGCGGCTTTCTGCTTGGAGGGATCGCTGCTTATCATTTATTGAAAAACCGAAATCATGACTATTACAAAAAAGCTTTACGCCTAACCATGTCTGTCGGTTTTATCTTGGCCATTTTGACCTTGGTCGCTGGTGATATTTCAGGAAAGTTTCTTGCGAAACACCAACCGGCCAAATTGGCGGCGGCCGAGTGGCACTTTGAAACACAAACGAAAGCGCCTTTGATATTTGGTGGAGTATTGGATGAAGAAACACTGGAAGTAAAATACGGGATCAGGATCCCTTATGCACTTAGCATTCTCGCTCACAATACACCCCATGGCAAAGTGATAGGCCTAAATGATATTCCGAAGGATCAATGGCCACCTCTATATATTCACTATCTATTTGACATGATGGTCGCTATTGGCTTTTATCTGATTATTGTTTCGGGCTTGTTTGTCTGGAACTGGATTCGCAAACGTGGAAACGAATGGAACAAGTGGATCCTTCGAGCCATTGTTTTGGGAGCACCACTCTCTTTTGTGGCGATTGAAACAGGTTGGATTTATGCAGAAGTGGGCAGACAGCCATGGATTATTACCGGGATGATGCGAGTAAAAGATGCAGCAACAACTGCCCAGCATGTGGATACAATGTTTGTGTTGTTTACGACCTTGTATATCGCTTTAACGCTCATTTCCATAGCGGTACTCATTCGCCTGTTCCGTAACAAAACGCCAGAAAACGAATTACATCATATGCAGTTCCCAGTCAGGGAGGGATGACCCATGTCGCTAGAACTCATTGGGATTACTGTACTTTGGACGTTTTTATTCGGGTACTTGATTATTGCTTCCATCGATTTTGGAGCCGGTTTCTTTAGTTACTACAGCATGCTGACCCAAAAAGAGCATATTATCAATCAAATCATAGATCGATATCTCTCGCCTGTCTGGGAAGTGACCAACGTCTTTCTCGTCTTTTTCTTTGTGGGGCTTGTCGGATTTTTTCCGGATACAGCGTATTATTATGGTACAGCGCTGTTAATACCAGGTGGAGTTGCTTTACTGCTCCTCTCCATTCGTGGTTCTTTTTACGCATTCGCCAATTATGGAGCGCGAAAAAGCCGTATCTATATGTTTTTGTATGGATTGACAGGCCTATTCATTCCAGCCTCGTTATCAACCGTTTTAACCATATCGGAAGGCGGTTTTATTGAAAAGACAAATCAAGGTATTCATTTTCATGCCGACCGCTTGTTTACCAGTCCTTATTCCTGGTCCGTCGTTTTTCTTGCTCTCGTTAGCGTATTATATATTAGTGCAAGTTTTCTAACGTATTATGCAGATAAAGCACAAGATACAAAAGCTCGTGAATTACTAAGAACGTACGCCCTATGGTGGAGCGGGCCAACCATTTTGGCAAGTTTGCTTGTTTTTTGGGGGATTTCCAGGCATAATCCTGCTCACTTTCATTCTATGTTAAATATCTCGTGGATGTTTGTCGCTTCTTTCCTCTGTTTTCTTGTTGCGGTGTTCTTGATGTGGAAAAAAAGAGCCTTTGGAGTCGCTTTTATCTTTGTGATGTTCCAATTTGCCTTTGCGTTCTATGGTTATGGATATGCCCATTTACCCTATCTCCTTTACCCATATGTCACGATCCAAAGTGCATTAACGAATTCCACGATGGGTTGGGCACTTGTGATTGCTTTTATTGCTGGTCTGTTATTGCTTATTCCATCCCTTTACTTGCTGATGCGTTTGTTCCTGTTCAATGCAAAATATGTTCGCGGGCAAAGTAAATAGAAATCGGTACTCTGTCTCACAGGAAGATTACAAAACCAAACTAAAATGGGCTGACTCAAAAGAATAAGAGTCAGCCCATTTTCCATTCAGTTAACCCTATAAGAGGGATGAAAATATAAAGCGGAGGGATGGGTTCCTTACGAAGTGACTGTGATGGTACAGAAGTCGTCACGGAGGAAGGAACCCATTCGAAGCGCGGAAGAAACGTATCCATATTTTCAGGATAGTCTTCACTACTCTGAATCAAGAGTAGCTCTTTTGTTAATCTTGTATAACATGGTTCCTTATTCATTGTCGCCTTCATTAAAATATGCAAAAATTGCGTATCTAAAAAAACTATGCATAGCTTTTCTTCATACATGCTTCCACCAAAGCCAAAAATAATTTTTTCGCAAAAGGATCTGTTTCAACCATACATTCAGGATGCCACTGTACACCCAAAACAAAAGAATCCTCTGTACTTTCAATCGCCTCGATCACTCCATCCAATGCTTTTGCAGATGAAACCAAATTTTTTCCTGGATTGCGCACAGCCTGATGATGGAAACTATTGACACGCAAAGTTGTTTTCCCTAAAATGCGGGCCAATAGCGATTTCTCGTCCACTTGAATCGAATGGGTAGGATAAGAGCGTGGCGCTTCTTGTTGATGCTTGATAAGCAATTCTTTTTGCGAATGAAGATCCTGGTACAAATCTCCTCCCAATGCAACATTTAGCACTTGGCATCCTCGACAAATGGCCAACAATGGTTTTTTTAACGCCAGGCTTAACCGAACCAGTTCCAGTTCCGACTGATCCCGGTCTGGATCAATTTCACCCAAGCCCACATGTGGCTCTTCACCAAAAAACGACGGATCCATATCTCCGCCTCCAGATAAAATAAGCCCATCCACTTGATGCATCACTTTTTCCAGTTGCCTGCTCTCTAACAAATGGGGAATAAGAATGGGGACACCTCCGGCTTTGATAACAGCATCTGTATAGTAACGACTCAGACAAAACCGACTTTCCTGGTCGAAAGAGAGAGTTATGCCAATAAGAGGAACCATGTCATGTCACCTTCGATTCGCTTTTTTCCCAACATATTCATTCAACAAAAAAAGCGATACCTAGCTCAGCCGAGCTCATGTACCGCTTCCTCTCAATTTATTTTTCAGATCCAGTTTTGGCTGGAACCCGCTCACCAAAGAAAAATTTAATCGCATAGAACCCAGCGATTCCAATCAATGAATAGACTAGGCGAGAAAGTGGAGAAGATGATCGAACCACATCTCCACCAAAAATGGCAGCAACCAGATCCCATTGGAATAAACCAACAAGCAACCAGTTAATGGCACCAATAATAACCAAAGATAATGCAAATCGCTCCATGATTGTTCCTCCTTCCAGCAAGGATCAATCATAGTATGTGAGCACAGCATCTGCATTATCCATTGGTTATATTCAGCTTCTTTGCGTGTCGCGATTATTTCATCTCATTTTTACAGTTTCTTTGGGCGATAATCTCAGGGGTTTACCGTTTTTTTTCCGGCAATTGTTCCATATCTTTTATATTCTTCTGCGAGTTTGTCAATCTCTTTTTTCAGTTCTTGTACCATCTCTTTTTCCGGGATTTTACGAACAATATCTCCATGCCTAAATAACAAGCCTTCCCCACGTGCACCTGCAATACCGATATCTGCTTCTTTGGCTTCACCTGGACCATTCACTGCACAACCAAGTACAGATACTTTAATGGGTGCTTGAATTTTGGAGATATATTCTTCCACTTCATTGGCAATACTAATTAAGTCAATTTCAATCCGCCCACAAGTTGGACATGAAATCAGAGTAGCCGCATTCGCTGCTAATCCAAAGGCTTTGAGAAGCTCACGGGCTACTTTTACCTCTTCAACGGGATCCGCACTCAAGGAGATGCGAATCGTTGAGCCAATTCCCATCGCCAAAAGTGCACCAAGTCCTGCAGCACTCTTAACCGTTCCGGAAAACAACGTTCCAGATTCGGTAATCCCCAAATGTAGAGGATAATTAAATGTTTCTGCAGCTTTGCGATAAGCTTCAATCGCCAGACGCACATCAGATGCCTTGAGTGAAACGACAATATCATGGAAGTCCAATTCTTCCAAAATGCCAATATGGTACAAAGCACTTTCTACCATACCCTCTGCGGTTGGGTAACCATACTTCTCTAAGATCCGCTTTTCCAAGGAACCAGCATTGACTCCAATACGTATTGGAATTCCACGTTCTTTCGCCGCTTTGACGACAGCTTCCACTTTTTCTCTTTTACCTATGTTTCCAGGGTTAATTCGGATTTTATCAATACCACCCTCAATTGCTTTCAACGCCAAGCGATAATCAAAGTGAATATCCGCTACCAATGGAATGGAAATTTCTTTTTTGATTTCCGGAATCGCTTCTGCTGCTCGCATATCTGGACACGCTACACGGACAATCTGGCACCCGGCTTCAGTCAAACGGTGAATCTCCTCAACGGTTGCTTTTACATCATGGGTTTTGGTTGTAGTCATACTTTGAATAACCACTTGATCATTTCCACCAATTTGTACATTTCCCACCATGACAGGTCTTGTTTGTGTACGATGATACATGAAGCAATCGCCCCTTCAATCATTGCATCCTATATATCATGCATTCATTCTCAAATGATAAAATGAACTGATTACGCCCTACAGTATAACATATCTATGCAAACAAAAAAGGAGCGATCTGCTCCATTTAAGAAATTTCACTTTTTGTTTCTTTATGGATATAAGCAATCACAGCTGTATGACCTTGCACCAATTGGTTCAGTTCCTGTTCAAACTTGGTGATTTTATCCAGAATGTTTGGGTATTGCTGTACATCCAGCAATTGAAAGGGGCGCCTTTGCTGTTCCATTTTTATCCACCTCGAATGCGTGAGCGTTGTTTTGTTACATACATCTTGATCGAAAACGGAATAAGTCCAAACCAGCGAACAGACCAAAGTTCTTTTTGTGATTGTTTTGTTTCCTTTCGCTCCTGTTTGGGTGTCTCCATATACCAAATCATTCTTCCTAACAAATAGCTGATCCATTCTTTAAAGGACATCCTTACCCACCTCATCCTGTAGGATGCCCGATTGAATGAGAAGATAAACCACTGATAATGATATGCTTTTTCATGCCACCTTACCGAACCCATCGTAAAATTTCCAGTGTATTCTCATCCAGATAAACAGTAATGGTTTGTGATACACCATAACGGGCAAAAGCAGTGGCACTGATTTGCCATTGGTTCAACTGGTTTACCCGCTTCACCTGGGTAAGGACGCGAATCCTGTCAATCTCTCTCTCTTCCATGTGTATATCATTGTTTTTTTTAGACAAACGTAACTGTCTCCATGCGATTCCACTTTCTGCAGCATACTGGGCTCTTACTGCTTCGACATACAAACGATGGGCTTGCTGACTGCGAACAATTTGCCCAATCATGGCCGTAAATAGCACAAACAACAGAAAAGAAATGGCCAAAACCGTAGGAAGCGCGATCCCCCGTTCAGTTTCTTGCACCGCTAACCCGGCTCCTTCCATGAATATATATCTTCATCTCCAAATCGGCCGACCAGCTTTGCAGCCCTACATCCAGAAGAACACCCGATTTATCAGGAATAAACAAGATTAAATAGACATGCTGTAACAATATCATCGTACCTTTAAAATGTTTTTCATTCGCTTTTTTAACTCGGCGAATCACTTGCCTGTTCTTCTGCTCATAACGAATCGTTTCTCCACTCGGAAGCTCAAATAAAAGAGCTCCGTTTTCGGTACGAAAATGAGCTCCCTGTTTTACTTCGTTTTGTACATACGAAAGAAAAGCACGATATTCCATCAGCAAGCGATCCTTTTCGAGCAACTTTCTGATTTCCTGTTCCCATGTTTGTGCACACAAAAAGAGAGCCGGAAAAAGCAGGAGGAGGATCGACAATGCGATGGTCAGTTCAATATAGGTAAATCCCCGTTCGTTTTTAAAGGAATAAACCGATGTGTTCGTAGACGGATTTTCCTGACTTGACCGGATTGTTTTTTCCATTGTACCTCCACATCTATCTGCCATAATCCAGACGGAATTTTTCTAATCTGCCAATGCAATTGATAGGATCTCTGTTGATAAGAGGGGCTTTTTTTCACTTCCTGCCCTTTCATTTCCACTGGTTGCTGCTCCGCAACCATTCTCTCCATTTTCTCCTGCAAAAAGGCATGGGCTTCTGCCTCCAGCAAACGATCACTCACTTCTTGCTTTAAATTCAAGAAAATCGGAATCGAAAAAGATGCCAATAGTCCAAAAATCATCAGCGATGTGACTATCTCTGCCAAAGTAAACCCTTTTTCATTTACTTCCATTCAAGCTCCACCTTTGGCCGTCCAGAAGCAACCTGTACAATAATCTTTCCAACCATGATCTCACCTTGTAGCAAGCGAATCGTCCCGCCAACCGCCTGTCCTGTTTCACGAAAATAAAGGCTCTGATTGGGAAAATTGGTTTGAATGCGGTAGTTTGCAGGTAGTTTCGTTCGGTGTAAATAGCGTTTTTCCTGTACAATTTGAAGCATATCCGGCGAAAACTCAATTTTCACCTCTTTTTGACGACTGAGCGCTTCCATTTGTGCCAGCTGGATATCTGAAGACAACAAATCCAGTAGCAGCGCTTGTTCCACTCTCTTTCCCATTTCACTTACCGCAGGAACGGCCAGCAGTAACAAACAACTTAAGATGATGAGTGTCAATAGCAATTCAACGACTGTCCATCCTGCCTCCATCTGATTTTTTTTACTTTCCATCCTTTTCACATGTCACCCGTTTGTCATTCGAAACGTGAGGAGATGGATTAATGACATATTTTCCTTTCCCGCCTGGACATGTAGGCACTGAACGGAGAAACTTCCGCTTTACCAGTTCATCCACCGAAGACGGATATTCTCCATATTCAAGATAATAATTGTCTGCCTGTGCGCTAATCAATTTACGATTCACTTCATCCGCCCGATCTCTAGCTGTTTCACCTGCTGATTTTAGGTTGGGTAAAGCAATCGCAATGATCAGGCCAATAATAAACAAAACCACGAGCATTTCCACTAAGGTAAAACCCTGTTCATTCTCCATTTTTCCCTTGCGTTTCATTCGATGACTCATTCCTTTTTCCTTTTATTCATAATCCCTTGACCAGCTGTAACATCGGCAAAAACAGCGTAATGACCGTAATTGATATAAAAATGCCGATGGCAAAGATAAAAATAGGCTCCAAACTACGTGTCCATTGCTCCATTCGATCTTTGATGACCATCTCTGTTCCTCTGGCAAAATGAAGTAAGGATTCAGCCAATCGTCCAGACGCTTCTCCCAGGGCGATCATTTTGGAAAAGGTAGGCAGAAAAACGACAGATGTTTCTTCTATTGCCTGAAAAAAAGGGAAACCTTGTTCGACTTTCTTTTGCATTTGCCTGATCTGTATCGACAGGTAAGCCCAGGGAGATAAAGATTCCATCAGTTCCCATGCTCTAAGCAGTGGAACTCCTGCCTTCAACAGAGAACCTAGCTGGATGGCGATATAATGGGTAAAGCGAAACTGTCTGTACCTCTTGACAATCGGAAGTCGAAACAGGATTCGATCCCAAAACATCCCCTGCTTCTTCACGGTTATTCCGATCAAAATGGCAAACAGGATTGTACCCAGGAGGCACCACACCAGCACATTCATCCCATTAAAAATCGTTAGCATCCACTTTGTCATTGGTGGCAATTCAATTCCCATCGTTTCATATAAAACTTGAAATCGTGGCAAAACGACTGTCATCAAAAATAGAAATGCACTGAATACCAATAAAAGAACCATAAACGGATAGGTAGACGCCCGCTTCAGATCCCGTTTAAACTTGGACCGTGCACGATAATAAGCCTCACACTGCTTAAAACCAAAGGAATAATCGCCATGTTCCTCAGCGGCTCGAATAAATGATACGAATAAATCCGGAAATGATTCTGCTTTTAATGAATCTGACAAACTCCTCCCATTTTCCAAATGTTTTCTCACTTGCTCGCTCAATCGCTCCGAAACCACTTTCTGCTCTGCCA
Source organism: Thermoflavimicrobium dichotomicum (assembly GCF_900114055.1). Taxonomy (GTDB): domain Bacteria; phylum Bacillota; class Bacilli; order Thermoactinomycetales; family Thermoactinomycetaceae; genus Thermoflavimicrobium; species Thermoflavimicrobium dichotomicum. Next base: position 90,365 of record NZ_FORR01000004.1, read on the forward strand.
GGATTGCCAAACTGGGTACGAGCGGAATACCGCTCTGTAATAAATGAACCAACTGACCACTAAACAGAACCAGTTGCTCTGATGACCACTTACTCCAACTCTTCCACATAATCAACCACCCGATAATATTCCTCCATGTTCGTGATTCCTTGATGTACCTTTTTCAATGCTGCTTCACGCAATGAAGAAATTCCCTGTTTTCGAAACAGTTGACGCATTGAAGCGAGAGAAGCTGTCTCCATAATCAGCTGTTGGAATTGTTCACATGTCACGACCATTTCAAATACACCCGTTCTACCTAAATAACCGGTATGTTGGCAATGAACACATTTCTGCCCCAAACAATGGATACATTTCAGACGAATAAGCCGCTGGGCAATGACTCCCCTTAAAGCAGCAGCTACCCGATATGGCTCCATTTTCATATCCAACAGTCGCATGACTGCGCTGGCACAATCGGCTGTATGTAACGTCGATAACACCAGATGCCCTGTTAATGCTGCGCCAATAGCAATCTCTGCTGTTTCACTGTCCCGAATTTCTCCGATCATGATCACATTGGGATCTTGTCGCAACACAGCTCTTAACCCCGTCGAAAAAGTGAGTCCGGCTTTCGGGTGAATCTGTACCTGGTTGACTCCTGGAATCTGAAGCTCGATAGGATCTTCCAATGTGACAATATTCAGATGCTCATGATTCAGCCGTTGTAAAATCGCGTACAAGGTTGTTGTTTTTCCTGATCCTGTAGGCCCCGTGACAATCAGCAGTCCGCTTTCCTGGCGAATCAGCCTTTCCAATTGTTCGCATTCTTCCTGTTCGATCCCGAGCTGGTCCAAGGTAATGGGTTCAAATTGATTCCGAAACATGCGCAATACGATTTTTTCACCATGTAATGTAGGCAATGTAGAAATCCGTACATCATAATGAACGCCTTCTTGGGTTAACGTCATCGCTCCATCTTGTGGAATTCTCCTCTCTCCAATATCCAAATGCCCCATGATCTTTATGCGAGAAAGAACAGCAGATGTGAATTCAAGAGGAATCTCATCCGTCTGAATGAGAAATCCATCAATTCGTTGTCGTATTCTCAAACAATCAGCTTGTGGCTCAATATGAATATCACTCGCCCGATTGCCTATAGCCTCCACTAACAAATCTGTAATATAGCTCACGACATCCAACCAACCCACCCACCCTCTTTTGTTTGTTGACTGGAATATAGGTCATTTCGATCTTTTCTTTCAAAAATCTTCCTTTTTTACAATTATTTTCATTTTTCTTTTTCGTCTTCATATGCATATGTTTTTCCTGTCTGCACATAATAGTAACAGTTCAGTAATGGGAAGTAGCCAAGTGGTAAGGCAACGGACTTTGACTCCGTCATGCGCAGGTTCGAATCCTGCCTTCCCAGCCAACAACCACAAGCATTTTTTCGCTTGTGGTTTTATTTTTAATGCAAAGGAACAAGCAGATACTCAGCATAAAAAAAAGCTTCTCAAATGAGAAGCAAAACCGGTTTTTGAACATTAGAATGTGGTTCTTTCTTTTTTAAAAGTGCTGCGTTCTAACAATCATCTCTTATTTTTATACTGTTTTTTGACTGGCCTGGATCTTCCTTCTCCAGATGGCTCCAATGACAACAACCAATATGGCCAGTGCAAATGGAATGACTTTCTCAATCAAATCATTTTCAATCCAATTGGCAACCAAACGATCACCCATAATTAAATCACCAGCGGTATAGCCTAAAATGGCTGAACCCAGATAAACAATCCATGGAAACTTGTCCATAATCGATGCAATCAGTTTACTGCCCCACATAATAATCGGAATGCTGAGTCCTAATCCAAACAGAACCAAGAAAATGCTACCATGTGCAGCACCAGCAACCGCCAACACATTATCCAAACTCATAACGACATCAGCAATAATAATGGTTTTAATCGCACTTCGCATATTGTTCCCGATCGAAACATTGGTATCATTTTCTTCCTCAATTAACAATTTCACAGCGATCCATAGCAGGAGAAGCCCTCCAACTGTCATCAGAAATGGGATATTGAGCAAATAGGCCGCGATTGCGGTAAGAGCCGCCCTTAAAATGATTGCCGCGGCTGTTCCGATCACGATCGCTTTCTTGCGTTGCTCTACAGGTAAGGAACGAGCAGCCATCCCAATCACTACAGCATTATCTCCACTCAAAATCAAGTCCAAAACGATGATATTAAAGAATCCAATCCAAAATTCCGCATTCATTTGGTTTCTGCTACATACATAGACAAAAAGCCAAATCGTTCTATCTTTCCTGACTGCTTGCCTATGTTCAGTAAAGCTGTAGCAGTTTTCTCCCCCCTTTTTTAGTCAATTCATCCACTCGTTTCTATTCGTCATGAAAAATATTAATCCATATCAGCATGAATCGAGAGTATTTAGCCAATGGCGTTATCAACTGGTACAAGCCATAGCTATATAAAATCTATGACTGAAATAGATGTTGAATGACTCGATAAGTAAGATTGGGAGCAATCTGCATAGAATAATAAATCTCCACCCGTTCCCATGGTTTATGCGCATCTTTACCATAGGGGCCAATATTTATCACTGGAACATCCAGCTTACGAATTTCTTCCATATCAAAAGGGTGCTTTAAACCCCATGCAGGCATATTTTTCTCAAAGGATTGAACTTGTTGTTCGCTATCACTGATCGCCACAAAGCTCATATCTGAGATATAAGGAAAAAACTTGCGAATCTGCAGTGGTTGATTGTATTCATTTTTCAAATCTTGCACCGCTTTTTTCACTGCCTGAATCAATCGGGCTCCACGCTCTTCTTCTTCACTCAGTACCACACGCGGAATGTAGTAAGAAGAGTAGAACAGAATGATTGCTGGTTCATTATCGCCTCCCCACTTCCATAATTCTTCTACGATTCGCCGTGAATAATCACGCAAATCCAGAGATTCATCATTTAATAAATTCATTGCGAAATGGAGCATTTTCCTTTCAAAATCAGGATATTTTTTCCTACATTTATTATAAAATTCTTCATAAGTATATACACGAGGTTTTAATTGGATGGGCTGATAAGGTTGACCGCTCAATTCACAAAAGGCACGATAACGAGATTGATATTTGGAAATCGCCACCTCAAAAGCCGTCATTGCAACCTTGCGTAAACGTTCCAATACTTCTTGCGGAGACCAACTATGAACAAAGAAGTTATAATAAGCAAATGCAGCTCCTGGTGTTTGCACATCATATTGTTGTTTTAAATCGGTCTGCTTTAGCGAAACAGGAGGAAGTGTAACTTCACCAAACATTTCATCACAGCATTCTGGATTATAATCAAGACGATGAGTTAACTCGGATAATAGCAAATTCGGATCAAATCCTTCAAATGCTTGTCCAACATGCGTTTCTTTTCCAACAACAAAGAAAGATGGTAATAATTTCCCCACTGTTCCCAAATAGATATATCTGGAAGGATCCCCATCATAGCGTGGAGAGGTGTAATCTTGATTAATGGCTGCGATATAACGCAGCTTTTCTTTTTTACTCAAGTAGTTGATTTCTTTTAAAGCAGATAAAATTCCTCGAGAGTTATTTTCTTCATCACAAGTGGCAACAAAAAGGATATTTCCCTGGAGATTTCGATAATGCTCCGCAAAATATCGAATCAGTGCAATATTTATGGCAACTCCGCTCTTCATATCCAATACACCACGGCCTGGAAGCCAATTTCCGGTTGCCAGATCGGCTTGAACCGAAGCTGGGATCTTTTCTTTTTTCCATTCAGCCAACAGTTCATCAGGTGAAAAGGCAAGTCGCTTCCATTTTCCGTAATCTTCCACACCCACTGTATCGATATGCCCCATCAAGATGACCGTATCTTCTTTGGAACAATCCGCTCCCTTAATGAGTGCGAGTACATTGTAGCGTTCACGATCATCTTGAATGGTTGGAACCAGCTTTAAGTAAGAAGGATGCTCCTGGAAGTACGGAATTTTTTCCAGCATTTCATAGATATGATAAGCAATATTCCGCTCCCCAATCGTCCCCACTATACTCGGATATTGAACAAGTTCTTTCGTTATTTGATACACTTCCTCTTGAAAATGAATCATCACGTCTTTTCCTCTCCCTATTAAAAATAGGAAAATTCATCCGTTTCCTCCGCGGATAACTCAATCACTTCCGTCCCTTCAACGGCTTCCTGAATCAGTCGCTCCAAATCAAGTCTGGCTTCCAGTTTTTCAGCCACCTCTTGATCCGGTTTCGTTTTTGGTGCTTTTGGCAAAAAGATCGTACAACAATCTTCATAAGGCAAAATCGATGTCTCATAGGTTCCAATCTGTTTGGCAATCGTCATAATCTCCTGTTTATCCATACTGATAACAGGACGTAAAATCGGCATATGGGTGACTGCGTTGATGGTTTGCATGCTTTCCAAGGTCTGGCTGGCAACTTGGCCCAGACTTTCACCTGTAACCAAGGCCAAAGCCTGATTCTTTTTGGCGAGAGCTTCAGCAATCCGTAACATCATACGCCTCATAATCGTAATCGTGTAAGATTCATAACAATGTTTATTAATCTCGGTTTGAATTTCAGTAAATGGAACAACATGCAGACGTATATTTCCACCAAAACGCGTTAAAATCCGGGCTAAATCTATCACTTTCTGTTTGGCCCGCTCACTTGTAAATGGATAGCTGTGAAAATGAATGGCCTGGAGTTCCACTCCACGTTTTAAGGCTAAATAACCAGCAACCGGACTGTCAATTCCCCCAGACAAAAGTAACATGACTCGCCCACTGGAACCAACCGGCAAGCCACCTAATCCTGGGATATCATTTCCATAAACATATGAGGCCTTCGAACGCACTTCTACATGAACCGTTAAATCCGGATGGTGTACATCTACTTGAATGGGTTGGGCGTTAGCCAAAATATAGCCACCAATTCGATGGTTTAGCTCCAGTGAAGGAATGGGAAATTGCTTGTTCGCCCGTTTACTATTCACTTTAAATGTTTGGATGCCATTCGTGTTTTTTACCAACTGCAATGCCGCTTTTTGAATCGACTCCAATTTCGATTCGACACGAATGGCAGGACTAAATCCAACCAGACCAAACACTTCTTTTAGTTTATCCATGACAGGAGCACTGGGCTCTCCATTCAGTTCAACAAACATACGACCATGTTCTTTGGTTATACGCACATTTGGAAACTCTTTCAGCTTTTGCTGAATATTACGGATTAACCTTCCTTCAAATTCTGCTTTATTTTTTCCTTTTAGAGATAGTTCACCATAACGTAGCAAAATCAAATGAAATTCCATCTTTACCGCACCTTCACCACTTGTTGTAATTTTGGAACGACACGGATCAGCGCTTCCGCACACTGCTCGATTTCTTCCTTGGTTGTATCATATCCCATACTAATTCGTATCGAAGAAAGAGCCTCCTGATCCGTTCTTCCCATCGCCTTTAACACACGGCTAGGGGTTTCCAGTTTGGAAGAACAGGCAGATTTACTGGAAACAAATACCCCTTCTTCTTCCAAAGCATGAACCAGTACTTCTGATTTTAATCCTGGAAATGAGAGGCTGATGATATAGGGAGCAGTGCCTTCGCCTGTTACATCACCATTGACAAGAACAGGCTGAAGTTTGCTGGTAATATGATCCAAAAATGATTCCTTCCACTCCTGGCACCTCGCAAGAAAGTTTGTTTGTTGTTCTGTAAGCACGACAGCTTTAGCCATGCCAGCAATTCCCGGAACATGGTGTGTTCCCGAACGAAAGCCCCGTTCTTGCCCTCCACCTACCAATAGAGGTGTAATTTCTACATTTTTTCGGATATATAAGGCTCCAATCCCTTTTGGTCCATGAAACTTGTGGGCAGAAACCGACAAAAGGTCGATTCCAGCCTGTTTGGGTTTCAAAGGGATTTTGGCAAATGATTGAACAGCATCGACATGAAATAGAATTTTGGGATATTTCGCCAATCGCTGTCCAATTTCATGGATGGGTTGGATCGTGCCCACTTCATTGTTTACATGCATAATCGAAACCAGAACAGTCTCGTCAGTCAAGGCCTTTTCGACTGCGTCTGGTGAAACACGCCCCCATGAATCAACAGGTAAATAGGTCACTTTCCATCCTTTTTCTTCTAATTGTTTCATGACTTCAAAAACGGAAGGATGTTCTACGCTTGTGGTAATCAGATGGCGACCGCGACTTTGCAGTTGATCCGCAACTCCTTTAATCGCGAGATTGTTTGCCTCTGTTCCCCCTGAAGTAAAAAGAATCTCGGATGGATGGCAATCCAGTTTTTTGGCAATGACCCTACGCGCCTGTTCCACCAAACGCTCGGCTTTGACTCCCAATCCATGTAAAGAAGAAGGATTCCCATATATATTGTTCATGACATCCGTCATTACTGAAATCACATCAGGATGTGTTTTCGTTGTTGCACTATTGTCCAAATAAATCAATGAGTTTGCTCCTTTCTACGGCAACTCACACTGCCAACATCATACCATAATCCTCCAAGTTTGATAATCCAATAAAAAAGTGGATAAACCAATCCCTTACTTTGATTTTGTTGACAAAGTCTCCATTTGAACGGGATTCCTTTTACATTTCACTTTTGCTCAACAAAAAAGAGCAAAAGTCGCTCATCTGAAAAAGAATCCTTCGTTTGCCAATATATGCAAGGCAGATCAACCAAACAACTACTTTTTTAGTATATCCAAACGCATTCATTTTTGGGAGCAATTCCAGACGGGATCACATCGATCAAGTATTTCATTGACCTGCATGTTAGAAAGAAAAACCACCCCAAACGGAGTGGCAATATCCCTTACAAATGGCAAGAACCCAATCCTCTCTTTTGCAAATAGCGCTGATGGTATTCTTCCGCTCGATAAAATGTCTTGGCGGGTACAATTTCTGTTACAATTGGATCTTTAAATATTCCTGAACGGTCCAATTTCTCTTTTGACGCTTCCGCTTTCTCTTTCTGTTCGGGCGTATGATAAAAAATCACGGAACGGTATTGTGTTCCGATATCCAAACCTTGTCGATTTAACGTCGTGGGATTGTGACAATTCCAAAATACTTCCAACAGCTGATCATAACTTATTTTCTCTGGGTCATACTCGACTTGAACCACTTCTGCATGCCCAGTCTGATCCGTACAAACTTCTTCATAGGTAGGGTTCTCTGTATGTCCTCCCATATACCCCACAACGGTATTGATTACACCTGGAACGTTCCGAAAAGTCTCTTCTACTCCCCAAAAGCAACCTGCACCAAAAGTGGCTAGAGCCATTCAAACATACCTCCTTCTTTTTCATTCTTCATCCTGCTGATCTTCATGAATCAAGGCAAGCTCCCCTGTATGCGGATCAATGGTCAATCCATGGACCAACACACCCGGTGGCAATAATGGATGGTTCTTGATCAACTGAACCGTTTCCAATACCCCCTGCTCAACTCCTTCACAACCATTAAGCCAATGATCCACGTCAATGCCCGCATGCCGTAAAGTATGAACTTTCTCCGTAGGTAAACCTTTGTTTTTCAACTGCTCGATCACCTGGTTCCCTTTGAGTCCGATCATTCCGCAATCCAAATGACCAATCACATAAACTTCTTCGGCTTTCAACATCGTCAAGGCCACCAATACACTGCGCATCGTACTGTCAAAAGGATGTGAAATCAAAGCCCCTGCTGTTTTTATAATTTTTGCATCGCCATTTTTCAGATTGAGCGCTCGTGGCAGAAGCTCTACCAAACGTGTATCCATACACGTAACAATGACCATTTTTTTATCTGGAAATTTTGTGGTAACCAAAGGTTCATATTCTTTATTTTTGACAAACTGTCGATTAAAATTCAATATCTCTTTTAGTCTGTCCATGAAGCATTCCTCCATGTAACTAACTTTTTCTATTGAATCTATGTGTTATAACTCAGATAATTGCTGCATGTGTTGATTCAATCGGTACTTTTCTAACTTTTTGCGTTCATCGGGAGTCAATTTTAGCATGTCTTCCGGATGTGGAAACGGTTCGAGTACGACATCCAGATATATGGCTTCATCCATTTTGACTTCCTGAACAATCTTCAGTTGAATTAAAAGCTCAATCCATTCATCAATGGTTTTGGGATAAGCATATCCTGATCTTTCTAAAATTTTACAAATTTTACGCTCTTGTCGCGCAATATTGAGATAGGCCTGTTTCTCCTCTTCTGATTTGCAAACAAAAGGCAATGTAAAATCAAAAGGAGACAAAGAAAGCTCCTTTTCCTCCATCTTCATCCATTCCAATATTTCTTCCTTGGTATACCCCTGCAGGATATATGTCATGACACTCAGTAAAATCGAAATCGTTCCTTTGGGTAGAAAAAGATTCCATCCATTTTGCAAAAAGTCTGGCGGGAGCGTAACCTTCCCTTCATCCCAGCTTTGACTTAACAATTTCGGCTCCTCCATGCCCCTTTATTCCCTCCGGCTAAACCCCATGATGCAAAGCAACAAACTTTTAAAACTGGATTTTTATATTTATCCCTTTATTATACATAATAACATTTTTATTTAATAAATAGTAAGAAGTATTTATTGAAGTGAATGAAAAAATACTAATTCTCTTTCTGCAAAATTAAGATCCTGTTCATTGATTTATTCCGACACATCAAGCTATACTAAACGAGAAATCAAATGGATCAGGAGTTGTTTTATGAAGCAATCCACATGGAAAAGGTTAGGTATGGCTATTTTAGGATGGGGGTTTATCATTCTTGGAGTAATCGGAGGTTTTATCCCGATCCTGCAAGGCTGGATTTTTATTCTGATTGGCTTGTATTTCCTGTCTTTTAGCTCGCCAACGGCCAAACGCTTGCTCGAAAAATTGCGTGCCCGTTTTCCCAAAGTGGCGGAGAAAGCAGATGAGTTTGTCAACCGTTGGAAGAAGAAACCCAATTCAAGCGAATAGTTCACCTGCTCAAACAAACATGATGGTAGGGAAAACATACCTTCTTTTACCCTACCATTTTTAATTTTAAATTTTTTGATTATCCATGTCCATGTGTTTATTTCACTCTAGCCAATCCAACTCCATCGCCAATCGTTAACAAAATGGATTCCAGGCGTGGGTCATTTGCCAGCATTTGATTCACCTTTCGTAAGGCATTCGGGGCAGGATTATCGTCTGATGGATCGAGCACTCGCCCACCAAAGAGCAAATTGTCCAAGGTGATGATCGCACCTGGTTGTGCCAGTTCAATCGCTTTTTCCAGATAATAAACATAATTGGGTTTATCTGCATCAATAAAAAAGAAATCGAATTTCTCTCCTTCAACTTTAAGCGACTCCAACAATTCTTTTGCATCTCCTACGCGAAATTCCGCTTTGTCTCCCAGTCCGGCCTTCTGCACATTTTCCAGTGCAAAATCGGCATGTTCCTGTTTCAACTCCAGAGAGATCAGCTTGCCATCCGCAGGAAGTGCTTTCGCTAGCCAGATCGAGCTGTAACCACCCAGCGCCCCAATCTCCAGGATTTTTTTTGCCCCCACGATTTTTGCCAATAAATAAAGCGTTTGTCCAACTTCAGGCGGAACGGAAATTTGCGGCATTCCTCTTTCCGCCAATCCTTGCTCAATGGAGCGTTGTACCTCATCTTCTTTTACAAATAAAGAGCGAATGTATTCTACTTCCTTCATGCTTCTTCCCCCTTTTTTTGCCTGCACCAGTCCTCATACAAAAGCCCATATGATGACCCGGTCTTGATAGCCGTTACTTGTCCAAAACGCTTGACGCAAAACACCTTCCTGAACAAAGCCACATTTTTTGTATGTATGAATGGCACGTTCATTCCCTTTAAAAGTATCTAATTGAATGCGGTGCAGATTATAACTTTGAAATAGGAAATCAGTAAATTTTCGGAGAGCTTGCGTCCCATATCCCTTTCCCCAATATTCTTTTGCCAGGCACATGCCAATCGTGACCGAACGCGCAACCCGGTCAAAATCTCTAAAAGTCACCATGCCTATGGAATGAGGTTCTGTATATCCATCTTCTACCTCTATGATAAACCATCGACGGCGATCTGTGGATCGTTGATTGATAATAATTTCCTCAATTTCTTTTCGTGTGAGCAAAGTATCTCCATGTTTTCCGCTTCCCCAAAAGGCAATTTCCGGATCGTTGCGCAAATAGTAAATAAAATCGACATCCTTTATATCCACTGCACGTATATTCAGCATGCTATTTCCCCTCTCCTATAGATCAAAGCTCCCATTAAAGGGAGCTTTGCTGATCCGGATGAATCTAAAATATAATGCGAAATGGCAGGGCGATGGTCATGATGATCAAGGATAAAAGTCCTATCCCCACCGCCCACCAACCAAACGTACTTCCTCTGCGAATGGCAATTCCACCAATAATAATTCCTGCGGGTGCCAAAATAAACGGCCATAAGAAAAAAGAAATAATGGATATAATTAATCCCGTAATGCCCAGGGCTCGACCATTATCTTCTTTTACTCCTACATCCTGATCCTTGCGATCATTTACCATATCTCTCGACAGTGGCGCACCATAAGATGTTGCAAACTCTACATCATCTTTATCTGCATCCAAGCGTCCTGCAACATCGCTCTCGTGCTTTGCCTTTTGATCTGCTGGTTTTCTAATTTCTTTATCCATTGTCCTTCCCTCCATTGTCCGGATCTAGGAATAGTATTTGTAACCGGCAGGGAAGATCATACACCCATAGATACCCAGCAAGATCTAACGGGCATATAAACCTATTCTTCTCTCAATTTGTTCAATTCTCAGCAATATATCACGAATGATTTGGTCGTACTGACTCAGATCTCTTGCCATCACCTGATAGGAACCTGTTTCATGAATAACAGGATTTTGTTCTTTCTCCATTTCCAATTTCTTGACTTGCTCTTTTAAACGTTTATTTTCTTCCAAAACTTCTTCATAGTTGCTAATAATTAAATCCAGAAATTCATTGACTTCATTAACATCATACCCACGTATGGCATGTTTGAACTCCTTGTTATAGATATCCATGGGGGTCAAACGTCTCATGATGTCACTCCCTAAAAACTTATATCTAAGACACCATTTTGACCACTCCCCATGCGTAAACGCAGGGGATTCTTGGGAACTCCCATCTACTGACAGGATATTGACCAAGCTCAACCCGCCAGTCCAGCGGTGAAAAGTTGTTTTTTCAAACCAGACCTGTTGCCTGGTTTTCGCTTTTCAGCCTGGTGAAAGTGCAACTTGCTTTAATGACACCATGATACCAAAAAATTGTCGGACTTGCGAGAGGGTTAACCCCCTTCCTCTTTCGAACGCTCTCTCTCATCCCCACAACTAAAGCTGGGGTTTTCTCGCTCGCAAGGATATATATTTCGCTAAATATCATCAGGTTTTATTGAAACCACACAAAAAAAGCCGTTGACTTTCATTTCAAATTCAACGGCTCTAGAGACATTGATTTATTTTGCTTCAGGGAACGTCCGATTGACTAAATCAGTCAAGCGATTGATCAAGCCTTGAACGGGACGGCCTGCTCGAATCTCATCAGCGTATTGATCCAATTGTTTGGCAAAGTCAGGATTTGCCGAAACATATACACGCTTGATTCCTGGTTCTACATCGCGTGCCCGATCAGCAATCTTTTTCTTTAAGTTATCAGTTAACTTTGCATTCCCTACACGTTGATTCAGCGCTACTGCTACATAGGCACGATTCCCCATAATAACCGCAGAAGCTGAACGTATCTCCCTAAGTCCAGTAACCGCATGAACGATCCGATCTGCTGCACGAACCTGATAGGACCGCGTCGGAGTTGGAGACGTTCTCGTCCTGGTATCATTCACATATTTGGATGGAATTTCCTTTGTAGGATAATCTACCCGAGTCGGTGCTGGTCTTGTTTCTTCTGCTCCTTTTCGGTCTGTCTGCATCGCACAACCAATAGAACCAAACAAGAATGTGATCATAACGATTCCTTGAAGAAGCCAGCGCATAGAAACCCTCCTTATATATATGGATTTACAGATAGTATTCAAACATCATATTAGAAATATGTATAAAACCACATAAGGAGGAAATTGCCATGGAATCGTTACTTGATGCAAAAAATTGTTACAAGTCTCCTCATTGTCAACAAGCTTAGAAAATCCTGAAATGATCTCTAATCCTCATCTCCTCTTCCAAGCAGGAAGGAAGCATAATATAACAGTTGACCCAAGGCAACCACTGCGCTCCCTACATAGGTCAGTGCAGCAGCATTTAATACACGGTCCACTCCTCTCTTTTCGCCCTCAGTAATCCAGCCTTGTTGAAGAAGAATTTTTTTTGCTCTTGCGCTTGCATTAAACTCCACAGGTAATGTCACCAAATGGAACAGTACAACTCCTGCAAACAAAATGACACCTAACAATACCAGATTCATCGCCTTCAATACAAACCCCATCATCAAAAGCCATGGGGCAATGCCTGAAGTAATATTGAGGATCGGAACCATTCGATGGCGAAAAACCAAAGCACCATATGCTTCTTTATGTTGCAGTGCATGCCCGCATTCGTGAGCGGCAACCGATACAGATGCGATGGAATCAGATCGATAGACAGGTTCGGAAAGGCGCACAGCGCGAACCGTTGGGTCATAATGATCCGTTAATACTCCAGGTACCATTTCAACGGGTACATCATAAAGTCCATTCCGATCTAAAATTTCCCTCGCTACCACGCTACCTGTTAAACCCGAGTGAGTGGGAATATTGGACCAACGACTAAAGCTCGATTTGACTCGAAATTGTGCCCATAGAGATAAACCTACACCGATCAATGAAATAATTAACCAAATCATTTTCCCTTCTCCTAAACCGTATTTTTAAAGCCGTCTGTTTATATTTTGCTGTAGGTTTTTATTAATCTATTCATCTTTTTGTTATAATAAATGAGTGTGTCAAGCCACATCATATCGAAAAAGGTGGTGAGGGTATGCTATTGGGGAAGGATATTCCTTTTATAGCAAAAAAAATGAACTTTTTTGAAAAACTGATCGACTGGGATACTGTCAAATCCTTTCATTTTTTATATGAGCTTGTACTTATCTGGTTTTTTGTCAAAATTGCAGGACATCTGAGTAAAAAAATAGGTCAACCTTCTGTAATGGGAGAATTGTTAGCCGGTGTAATTTTAGGACCTGCCATGCTCGGCTGGTTGCATCCGACCCCTCTTATTAAAGAATTGGCGGAAATTGGTGTCATTTTATTAATGTTTTTGGCGGGACTTGAAACAGATATCAAAGAATTTATGAAGTCTGCCTTTGCCTCTACTTCTGTGGCAATTTGCGGTATCATTCTTCCATTTATTGGTGGATGGGTTAGTGGTTTATGGTTTGGTTTTGACATGCCCACCTCCATTTTTATCGGTACCTTATTAGTTGCGACCAGCGTAAGCATTTCCGTTCAAACCCTCCGTGAACTTGGAAAACTCCAGTCCAAAGAAGGGGTAACCATTCTGGGCGCTGCCGTTTTGGATGATATCCTGGGAATTATCATCCTCTCTCTTGTGATCGGTTTTACTGCTGGATCTGGAGGCAGTGCGGCATCCGATCTAATCTTTTTGTTTGTGAAAATCATCTTGTTCTTTATCCTCGTGTATTTGGTTGGAAAAAAAATCCTTCCCTGGGTTTTCCGTAACATCGCTCACCTTATGACAACAGAAGTGGTACTTACATTTGGTCTAATCACAGCACTCGGATTTGCTTTTCTGGCAGAAATGATGGGACTCGCTGGAATTGTCGGCTCCTACTTTGCCGGATTGATGTTAAGTTTAACCCCTCAGCGTGAAGAACTGTTTGAAAAAGTAGAAACGGTTTCCTTTTCTTTTTTTGTCCCCATCTTCTTCGCAAGCATTGGTCTCATTGCGAATATTGAAGAGGTCAATATGACCGTATTGATTCATATTGTCACTCTAACGATCGTTGCCGTATTCACCAAATTAATTGGAGGGGCGATTGGTGCAAAAATAGCCAAATTTAATAACCGAAGCTCCATGGGGATTGGTGCTGGCATGATCGCTCGTGGAGAGGTCGGTCTGATTGTCGCAAGTATTGGCCTCTCTAAGGGATTGATCAACAATGAGCTGTTTACAGCAACCATCGTCATTGTTTTAGTCACTACTTTGGTTACTCCTCCACTCCTAAAAATCTTTTTTACAGAAAAAAAAAGCTTCTCCAGATAAAAAACAATCCACTAAGACCATTATCATGAAAAATAAATAGGGAGTTGGTTTTAAACCAATTCCCTAAAAAAATTCCTATATATGATTTGAGCTCTCAACGAAGAGCCCTTTCACCTTACTTTCCTCTTTATCTTCTGCAGTAATTTTCAAAAAACATATATTATTATCATAATTTCAAATCCATATCTACACATACTCCTACCTATGTGACAAAATTTGCGCAAATAAACAGGAAAAAATAAATAAAAAGAGAATCACCCATACATAATTGTATAAATCGGTTAGGAGTTGGAAACCATAAACCATTGGGTATGTTATGATAAGTTACAAATGAGTGAATTTGTGTAGATTGGAGTTTGCTTATGAAACAAGAACAACTAAAACGTGAAAAACCAGATTACTGGCTAATCCTTGTTACTTTTCTATTGTTAGGCTTTGGCTTAGTGATGGTATTTAGTGCAAGTTATTATAAAGGCTTACTGGACTATCATGATTCCTATTATTTTATTAAAAAACAATTGGCATTTGGTTTAGTTGGTCTTGTTTTATTTTTCATTATTTCCAATATCCATTATTCAATCTATAAAAAATGGGTTGGATTCCTTTTAATTCTCTCTATTCTCCTGCTAATTCTGGTTCTTATCCTTGGTGACGAAACCAATGGTGCGAAACGTTGGCTGGAGTTTCAATCTGTTTCTTTTCAACCGTCTGAATTCGTCAAACTGACGATGATCATTTATACAGCGTCCATCATGGTTAAAAAACAACCTGTGATTCATCAGTTCAAAAGAGCCATTGCTCCGCCGCTTGTTGTCATTGGAATCATTTGTTCGCTACTGGTTCTTGAACCACATTTCAGTGCTACTGTTATCATTCTCTTTACTTCCCTTGTGATTATTTTCTGTGCCGGTGCAAGGCTGAAGCATTTGTTTTTGCTCTTTCTGTCTGGTGTTCCCGTATTGCTTGTCACTCTCTATATGAGCGATTATCGGGTCAAACGACTCGTAACTGTATTTAATCCGTTCAGTGACCCGCAAGGAAGTGGATATCAAACCATTTACTCACTCTATGCGATTGGTCCAGGTGGTATAACAGGGGCGGGTTTGGGTAACAGCATTCAAAAAATGGCCTATCTTCCTGAAGCACACAACGATTTTATTTTTTCGATCGTAGCCGAAGAGTTAGGTTTTATTGGTGGAGCCTCTTTGATCTGTTTATTCATTATCTTCATCATTCGAGGTATTCGCATTTCTTTACAAGCCCCCGATCAATTTGGCACTTTACTTGGCATTGGTATCGTTACATTATTGGGTGTAGAAACCATCTTCAATCTCGGTGTGGTTACTGCTCTTTTACCTGTAACGGGTATTTCCTTGCCTTTTATTAGCTATGGTGGAACGTCGTTGGTTCTGAAGTTAATGGCTATGGGCATTTTACTCAATATTTCCCGTTATCGTAAGGTGAAAAGCACAAAGACCAAACAAGTTAGAGCGATCCAAACATAAAAAACAACCTTAGCCTAAAAAAACAGGCTAAGGTTGTTTTTCACGATGATCTATCCATTCCACCCATCACAAATTCATTTTATTATTTTACCATTCCCTCTAATGGGCTACTGGCACTTGCATAACGTTTTTTAGGAATTCGTCCCGCCTCAAAGCCCAGACGTCCAGCAATCACAGCCCATTTCATGGCTTCCGCCATTTTTACCGGATCTTTCGCTCCAGAAACTGCGGTGTTTAACAGAACACCATCCGCTCCCAGTTCCATAGCTTGAACGACATCCTGCGGGGAGCCAATACCTGCATCAATAATGACGGGAACAGGCGATTCTTCAATAATGATTTCCAAATATCTTGGGTTGAGCAATCCTAATCCGGAGCCAATCGGTGCTCCACCTGGCATGATTGCATGAGCTCCAGCTTCTACAAGTTCACGAGCGATGACTGGATCATCCGAAGTGTAAGGCAAAACCGTAAATCCTTCCTCTACCAGGATCTTGGTCGCTTCAATCGTAGCGATCGGATCTGGTAGGAGTGTTTTGGTATCGGCAATCACTTCTACCTTGATCATATCGCATAAGTTGGAGGCTCTGGCCAAACGGGCAATACGAACAGCCTCTTCCACCGTTGTTGCCCCTGCCGTATTGGGTAACAGCGTATAACGATTCAAATCCAGATTCTCCAGGAAATTGGGTTGATCCGGATTTTCCAAATTCATTCGTCGAACGGCAAATGTCAGTACTTCTGTTCCTGAAGCTTCAACCGCTTGCTTTTGCACTTCCAATGAAGAAAATTTCCCTGTTCCCAAAAACAACCGCGATTGAAACTGATACTTACCAATTTGAAGCATCTCTTTAACCCCCTCCAACAAAGTGGACAATTTCGACTACATCACCATGAGATAACGAAGTATGTGGGTAATCCTCTTTTTGCAAAATCATTCGATTGTGTTCAATGACAAATACCCGCTGCTTAATCTGCAACTGTTTGACGAGTTGCTCAATGGTCTTTACTTCTGGTGGTACTTGATACTCTTTTCCGTTGAGTTGAATAATCATCCAATGACCTCCTTTCCGATCCAGATGCGCTCAGGACGAAAAGCAGGATCAAACGTTACTGAACCATCCACAATCATTTGTGCCATCCGTTTTCCTGTAATGGGAGCAAGCAAAATACCGTTACGACGATGTCCACAGGCGACATACAAATTGGAATATAGCGAAATTTTTCCCAAATATGGTTTTCCATCATTGGTTCCCGGACGAATCCCGGCCCAACAGCGTTTCCATTCACTTTGTGCCAGTTCAGGTACCAACTCCAGCGCAGCTTGAAGCAAAGTATTGACTCCCTTGACGGTTACATGTGAGCTCATTTCATCAGGAATTTCTGTGGCTCCAACAATAATCTGCCCATCCGCTTTTGGTACAAGATAGCAACGCTCGGCAAAAATCGTATGTTGAATCAGCGGATACGAAGGCTTAATCGCCAAGGATTCCCCTTTTAGTGGCTTCATCGGTAAAGGTACTCGGCATAATTCTGCTATGTATTGACTCCAAATCCCTGCAGCAATCACAACCTGATCCGCATGATAACGTTCTGTCCTGGTATGAACAGCTACAACCTGCTCTTTTTCACATTGAACTTCAATCACTTCGGCATGTTCAATGAATTCTGCCCCAAATTGTTTAGCTCCCTGCGCAAAAGCTCGGGTTAATTTTGGAGCTGAAACCTGATAGTCGTTTGGCAAATACAGGGCACCCAAACTACGTGAAGCGAGCTTCGGTTCTTTGTCATAAAGTTCATAAGGTTCAAACCATATGGCTTCCAGCCCCATCTCTCTTTGCCATTTTCCCCGCCACTTCAGACGTTCAGCTGTCTCTTCATGGGTCGCCACTTTTAACAGGCCCGCCTGATTCAATTCAATATCAATGCCTGTTACTTCAACCAACTCTTTTTGCAGCTGTGGAAACATGGAACGGCTTGCCAGACATAAATCAACCAATGGATCAGGCTGTTCCATTTCTGATTGGGCACCAAGCATACCAGCTGCAGAGGACGAAGCATGTGCAGCAATACGATCACGTTCCAACACTGTTACTTTTACACCTTGTTTTGCCAGATAATAGGCAATGGAACTTCCAATCACTCCTCCACCAATGATGAGGACATCCCTGTTCATCCTGCCCCTCTCCTTTTCAGCTCTTGCACCACCATCTGTGATTCACCTTTTCCGAGTGCAGAGATTACCGCTACGCCGGCACAACCTGTTTCCATCACTTTTTGCACATTTTCGTGATGAATGCCACCTACCGCAATAACAGGTATTCGCACGGCTTGTACAACTTGTGTCAATGCTTCCAAACCCCTTGGTTTAAGCCCCTGCTTGGACGGAGTAGAAAAAATATGACCAAACATAATATAATCGGCACCTTCACGCTCCGCTCGGATCGCACTCTCTACGGAATGAACGGAACGCCCCCAGCGAAATCCGTCATCTGGCTGATTCGATACAAGCGCGGATTCCGGTAAATGAACTCCACCACACCCAAGTTGTCTAGCCACTTCTGTATGGCTATTCACCAAGAGTTTGTATGGGGGAACCGTTTTCGTATCCAATAAGACTTTGCCGATCTCCCATACTTCCATTTCTGTTTTTTCTTTGAATCGCAAATGAAAAAAGTCTACCCAAGGTTCGACTTGAGACCATATTGAAAGAAGATCTTCCACTCTTTGTTCGGGATGAGAGATCACATGCAATTCCAAATGTGCTTCCCCACCTTTACTACAAAAAAAGCCCGATATCCACGGGGATATCGGGCATACTTCTCGCACGCTCATTCGATCCCCACATTCCTTACGCTGGTACCAACCAGATCAAGTTCAAAGGGTTGGAACAACACCATGTTCCTCTCAGCACCTCGAGGTGCACCCCCAGTGGTGTAAAGCTATGAAGTTTTCTTATACTTTCATTTTATCAACAGTTTTTTCTATTCGTCAATAACATCAGGACTTCCCAAAAAATTCCGCATTTCCATCTCTAAAATATCGGTATCTTCATACTATGGAGAGTGCTAATACTGTCAGAGTGTACAGGCAGAAGAAAGCTCATGAACTTTCTATATCCACTTTTACATTTCCAAATACATCCGTTTGGCAAGCCAAGCGATATCCTTGTTCAATCTGACCTGGATCCATTTTTTGTACTTCAGCCGTAGTGATTCCACTTGTTTGTTCCAAACCTTCTGTGATACGAACCAGACATTTTCCACAATTTCCTCTGGTACAACGAAAAGGAATAGGAATAGAACGCTGTACAGCTTCCAACAACAGGTTGCTTCCCACTTGCACTTCGATGACATGTTCTTCACCTGAACGAAAACGAATGCAAATGGTTACCATAGACATTCACATCCTGATCTCATTTATGTTCGGTTCAATGTCTTTTTCCGCCTCCAAATATACAAGCCAATGACAAGAATGAAGATCGGAGCAGCAATCATCAAAGCGATCATTCCATATTGGTGAAACAGTTTAAATGCCTGTTGCCATTTGTCACCGAGTAAGTTTCCCAAACTAATGAAAGTCGTGCACCAAACAGCTGCTCCTGTATAGGCAAACAGCGCAAATTGATAATAAGGAAGCTGGGAAATTCCCGCAATATATGCGGTCACATGCCGAACACCTGGAATAAAATAACCGATAAACAAAAGCCAACTGCCATATTTTCGAAACATCCGTTGGGTGATTTTCAGACGCCGGCGAGTGATAAAAATTTTTTCTCCATATTTTTTTAAAAAGGGATAACCCAATCGGATTCCTAATACATAGCTAACTGTAATTCCAACTACAGAACCCGAAAATGCACTGAGAAAAGTGAGAAAAAGGTCCAGCTTGCCAATGGATGTCATATATCCTAAAAAGGTCATCATAATCTCATCCGGCAAAGGTAGACCAACAATTCCCAATACTAAAAAAAGAAAAATGCCTATATAACCGTATTGGAGTAATGTTTCTATCAAAGATTCTCCCATTATCTACCCTCGTTTTTTCAACCAAATCTTGTTAGCACTTATGCTTTAAAATCACTCGATTCGAATTTTAACACAAAACAGCTGAACTGGCGAGAGGTTTCACATTCCAGGATCCAAAATATTCCTTTATGCATGCGTGATCGAAGAGACCACTTCAATCCCGTTTAACTTCATATGATATAAAAAGACGAGATCCATAAAATCACCATCATGGGCTAAAGCCTTTAATTGCTTTGCCTGCTCCACACTCAGATCATATGTTCTTACATGTTCTTTTGAAACAACCACATGAACGGGTGCATTTTTTTCATTAGCCAACAAACGAATGCCCATTGCATTTTGATAAATACATAAATCGGTACAATCACCTACGACGATAAAAACGCTTTCTCCCTTGTCAAACGTTTCTTCCAACCAGGCATGAAACGTTTGACCTTGATCATTAACACCGAACAAACCGTTGGTTGCGTTTTTCTTAAAGGTTTGAACCCCTTTTAACTCCTGAATCGGCTTCAGGACGTCAACGACTTCGGCTTCAGCCGTTCCCCGGATGCAATGCGGAGCAAACGCCGCAAACTCAACAGCATTGGCCGGATGATCATCATTTAAAAAAACAATATTTTTGCTTGGCATCCCTTCATTTAATAACTGATCAGCCAGTTCAGCAACAGGTGCAACCATTTCATTCACTCGCTTGCTGGATAAGGGTCCTGTTTCACAAAAGCCTTTAATAATATCGACGAAAACGAGATACACTCGATTTGCTCCATTTACTCTCTGAACCAAATCCCGGATCGAAACAGAAGGGAACTGATCCACTGTTTCTTTTATATATGAAAGAAAAGTTGTCATTTTATCCAAATAAAACATCCTCCTTATTATCAAATTTCTGCCATATTAGCATTCTATCATAAAGGAGGCATAAAACGTAGAACTCTCCGATTCAGAAAGCTTTGGTGGAACAAGCTTAAGTAATCTCGATTGAAAAGTTATCAGAGGCATCCGCAATGGCTAAAATATTCTCTAATCCATTAATCACTTGTTGGTAATAATTTCGTGCTTCATCCATGTGGCCCATTTGCACCAATTCTTCATATGCTTGATAGCTTTCTTGCAACAACTGAAAGTGATATTGAAACTGATCCTCTGACAAAAAGGGCGGGCGCTCATCGCCTTCTTCATTGTAAAACATTTTATATCGTTCCAAATAAGCATCATAGGATGAAAAATCTTGAATCATCATCATTCAACCTTTACTTTTTTATCTCTATCTTTTCTTACTGGGCAAGAATCTATGCAAAGATGTTAAAAAACCCTTCTTCATCCCCAATAAAAAATGGCATCCAGCGATAGTTGGATGCCATTTTTTATTGGGGATCACGATCTTCGCAAGCCAAAGGGAAAGCAAACAATAAGCCGAGTTCTGTACTCCGAGTGGTCCAAACGACGGCTTGCTCGTCTTCCACCCATTGGAGTGGCAATCATCTATCTAGGCCATATATTGCTATATGGCTCCAGCGACCTACCCGAGATCACTGCGGGCCACAGCTGCACAAGCGAACTTGTGCCGATCTCCTACTAGGTCTTGCTCCAGGTGGGGTTTACCTAGCCAGCATGTCTCCATGCTGCTGGTGCGCTCTTACCGCACCGTTGCACCCTTGCCTGTGAGGAAGAATCCTCCATCGGCGGTCTACATTTCTGTGGCACTAGCCTTAGGGTCGCCCCCACCGGCCGTTAGCCGGCACCCTGCCCTATGGAGCTCGGACTTTCCTCCCGTGGGCCCTTGCGGTACCCACCGGCGATTGCCTAGTTTACTTTCCCTATCAGCGGAAGACCATTTTATCAAAAACATAACCATTTATGCAAGTGCCAATCATTGCTTATACAAAGGAGAATGGATTGGTATCGATCTGCGAAGCATAAACAGGTACTTTTTCTCCCCATTTTTCTTTCAATACCTGACATATACGCTCAACAACCAAATGCTCCACATGATGTCCCGGATCAATCAGACACATCCCTGCTGCCAATGCATCTTGTGCTGTATGAAAATCGATATCTCCCGTAATATACACATCGGCTCCTTTTCGCTTGGCATCCATAAAATAACGTGCTCCAGAGCCGCCCAATATCGCTACTTTTTCGACCAACTTATTCGGATCTCCAACCATCCGTAATCCTGAAATCCGGTATACCCGCTTCACTTTTTCTGCCAGCTCTTTAAGAGTCATCGATTGTTTTAAACGGCCAATTTTTCCATATCCCCACTCAGCTCCGTTTAAATCCAAAGGATAAATATCATAGGCGACTTCTTCATAGGGATGAGCTTGCAGCATCGCTCGAACCACTTGATGTTGGTTCCGTTCAGTAATAATGGTTTCCAAACGGATTTCCTCAACCTTTTCCAATTCCCCTTGCTTTCCTATAAAAGGATTGCTCCCTTCCTGCGGGAGAAAAGTACCGATCCCTTGAACATTAAACGTACAATGACTATAATTTCCAATCCATCCTGCACCTGCTTCCCCCATCGCCTGAAGTACTTTTTCATGATGATCCATCGGCACAAAGACAACCAGTTTTTTCAGTTTTTCCGTTCCCTCTGTGACCAACACCCTTGTCTCTTCCAGCTGCAGTTTCTCAGCGAGCACATCATTCACACCGCCTTCAGTTGCATCCAGATTGGTGTGGGCAATAAATACCTGCAAATCATGTTTCATTAACTTGGCCATCAATCGGCCAGCAGGAAGATCGGTCCGAAGATGAGTCAGGGGATGAAAAATAACGGCATGATGGGCAACAATCCAGTTCGCTCCTTTTTGGATGGCCTCATCCACTACCGCTTCTGTCACATCGAGTGTCACCAAAATTCCTTTTACCTCGGCATCCGGATTTCCGACTTGTAAACCAATACGATCTTTCGCCCACGCATATTTCGGTGAAGCGTAATCATCCATCACCCTTATGAGTTCACGTCCGCTGATAGACATGTTTTCACCCTTTCCCAACTGAGATATTCTTTTTCCATTTCCAATTGTTTTCGCTTCGCCTGTTCTGTTTTTCCACTCGCCAGTTGTTCCAGAATTCTCTTTCTACTTAGCCATTCTTCTGTACATTTTCGCTTCAATAATGGATGCTTTTTTCGCCACAAAATCGGTCCAACTGCCAACAGTTCCTGTTTGGTTAATTGGTCATCGTCGTATTGCCCTGGCAGATCTCCTGGTTCGGCAACAATAATTTCATACAAAATGCCAGCCTCTTCGACGAGCGTTTCATCCACCAAATGCCACTGATTCTCGTATAACCACTTACGCACACGATGTCCACCGACATTGGGCTGCAAAATCAACCGTTTCACACCGTCTAACTTACTTTTCCCCGCTTCCAGGATTTCGGTCATCAAGGTACCGCCCATTCCAGCCAGTACAATGACATCCACTTCACCCAGTTCAAGCACAGATAATCCATCCCCCATCCTGGCATCAATGATCGAGGTATAGCCCATGCGTTGGATTTGTCGACGAGCATTTTCAAACGGACCTTTGTTCAATTCCCCTACAATTCCTTTATGTAATCTTCCCTGTTCCGCTACATATAGAAGAAGAAAGGCATGATCTGCCCCAATATCTGCGACTTTTGCATGATCTGGAATATAGGAAGCCACTTCTCGCAATCGTTTGGATAGCTCCAGCTTCATCTTATTGTCCGCCTTTCTCTCAAGCTTGACAAGTTTATTATATCGAAAAGCCTATGGAATGAAAAAGAAAAGAGAGCGGATGTCGCTCTCTCTGCTTGTTGACAATGTTTTCGTTATATGCCGGTTTTCCTTTTCCGTTTCACACCCGTTTCTTAAAAGCGAGCAAAAGCCATTTTACTGGAAAAGGAAAACAATCCTGCCAGAAAGCTTATGTCACACTTTTCCCCTTAAAATACAACCATTTCTCAAAGAAGGGGGTTAAATCTTTCTTCGTCACCTCATTGGCTGTACGGATAAAATCCTGGGTTGTCGCTGTATGGAAACGATACTGCTGATAATAGGTACGTAAAATCTCAACCACTTTCTCTTCGCCTACTTGTTCGATGAGATCGTACATCATCGCTGCCGGACGAATATACACCATCATTCCGTAGATCGATTCAGGATAATGATAGAGTGATTCGGCTGAAGAAATTCCTACAGCCTGATGGATTTCATCGGTTCGTTTGGCTGCCCGTTTCAGTAATTCCCGCTCATCTTCTTTCATCATCTTCTGCATATAGAAAAACTCCGAGAAAGTGGTTAACCCCTCGTCTAACCACGGCTCCTTGACCTGGTCATTTCCCACCACTCCATACCACCATTGGTGTGCCAATTCATGTACGACCACATTGACAGCCGGTTTTTCCCCATTATCTGTAGGAATCAGCGGAATGGATGTGACCAAGCCGGGATATTCCATCCCTGCAATGCCATATCCCGTTTCTCCTAACACCACATCGATTTCCTCATAGGGATAAGGACCAAATTTTTCGCTGTAAAATTTCATCCCAGATACAGCGGCATCATGTAATTCCTTCACTACCTCTTCCATCCCTTTTAAATACCAAAGATTCACTTCCACATTCCCTTGTTTGCCGCGGACAACCTGATAATCTTTCGTGATCACAGCGGCAAAATCCCGGACATTCTTCTGTTTTAACACTACAGGAGAGCGATATTTTGTATTGGAATCCTTGGCTGTTGAGATTACGTGATATCCATGAGGTAAACGGAAGGTAATCTCAAAATCAGACATTTGACTGTAGAAGGGATCACCTGTAGTAGTATATGGATCTGTATGCCATCCTTCCTGATCTTTAACGGCCAGCATGGGATACCACTGAGCCAGAAAAGCAGTATGTTTAAACGTATTTAAACGGGTTCCACCACGAGGCAATTCCAGGCGGAAATCCATCTCCACTTTTACGGTTTGTCCTTTCGAAACGGGCTTTGGCAATGGGACTTTCATGATCGTATCTTTCACCGACTCTTTGACTGAAGTACCATTTGCTCTCACATCACTCACTTGAATGTTCCCTGGTTTCGTGGGTTTGGATTCATCTCCATACTTCCACTTTTGAAACACATTGGGGTAAAGATGAAAATAGATCTCTTTTAATGAATCCGTTGAAGTTACAGGCAAAGTCAATACCATATGCCCTGTTACCAGATCCTGATTGGGATGATAAGTCACATCCATTTGATACAATGGATGATTTTTGGCTTCGCTCGCTTGTGTATGTATAGGCAAAAAAGAAAAAAATAGCATGAAAGCAAATATCCTTATCATCACGAAACGTAAATGTCCAACCATAAATAATTTCCTCCTGTATCTTAATTATTTTCCGTCTTTATTAGAATGACCAATGGCGAGAAAAATATTTGAAAGATATGACATGAAGGGGGTCCCCTTCTCAGCAATGAAACAATAAAAGTGCTAGCAATCACTGCTAGCACAAGATTATCCATGAAACATGGATACATTTCTCCAGCGCTTCTGGATGGGTTCCTTCCTGCATGACGACTTCTGTACCATCACAGTCACTCCGTAAGGAACCCATCCCTCTGCTTTTATTCAATATAACCTTGTTTTCGTTGGACTTCAGGATGCGGATACAAACCCATGGCTGTCTTCAAGCGTGCAAAACCCAATTTCTCG
Source organism: Thermoflavimicrobium dichotomicum (assembly GCF_900114055.1). Classification (GTDB taxonomy): domain Bacteria; phylum Bacillota; class Bacilli; order Thermoactinomycetales; family Thermoactinomycetaceae; genus Thermoflavimicrobium; species Thermoflavimicrobium dichotomicum. The sequence continues at coordinate 115,860 of NZ_FORR01000004.1, forward strand.
TAAAAAGCTTCCTTACCTGGAACCGCTTGCAGCCAAACATATTTCGCCTGATTTCGTTCCAGTAAATATTGCATGATCTGCGTCCCTATTCCCATTTTTTGATAGGTTGGATACACCACAACATCAAAGATTATCGTATAGTACACCCCATCGGAAATCGCCCGACCTGCACCAATCAGCTGTCCATTGTCATCAAAGACAAAACAACGGATGGCACTTTGCCGAAAGGCCTGCTGCAATTCTTTTACCTGCCGAGGTCCCAATGTCAATCGATAAAGAGCAGCCAATTCCCTCCATCGAGCAAGGTCTTCTCCTAAATCAGACAGGAAATGCATATGCTGGTCTCCTCTTACAGGTTTCCTCTGCGCGCTTGCTCACGTTCAATCGCTTCAAACAATGCTTTAAAGTTCCCTTCCCCAAAGCCTCTAGAGCCTTTACGTTGAATAATTTCAAAGAAAAGGGTCGGACGGTCGACAACCGGTTGGGTGAAAATTTGCAATAAATAACCTTCATCATCACGATCAACCAAAATATTTAATCGGCGAATATCTTCCAGGTTTTCATCGATCTTACCAACTCGATCTGTCAATACCTCATAATACGTTTCTGGAGCTTTAAGGAAAGGTACTCCATTTTCTTTCAAAGCTGAAACCGTTTTCACAATATCGTTTGTCAGTAATGCTACATGCTGAACACCTGCTCCGCAATAAAACTCCAAATATTCCTGAATTTGCGATTTCCTTTTTCCTTCAGCCGGTTCATTGATCGGGAACTTAATGCGTCCACCATTGTGCATGACTTTCGACATCAAGGCAGAATACTCGGTACTGATATCTTCATCATCGAAATGAATCATCTGTTTAAAGCCCATCACTTTTTCATAGTAAGAAACCCATTCCTCCATGCGTTCTACATTCCCTACCACATGATCAACTGCTACCAAACCCGTGTCCTTACTTGGGATCTCTAATTCACAAGGAATAAATCCAGGTGCAAACAGTCCTTGATAATCTTTTCTCTCAACCAGTGTATGAACGGTATCACCATAAGTACCGATAACTGCTTTTTTAATCACACCAAATTCGTCTTTTTCTTCATAAGGTTCCTTAATAATAATGGCTCCCCGACTTTTCGCCTCGTTAAACGCTTTTTCCACATCAGGCACACGAAGAGCAATATCTTTAATTCCATCCCCATGCTTTTTCACAAATTCAGTCATTTCATGTTCAGGCGAATAAGCTCCACTAATCACGAAACGAATCTTTCCTTGTTCAACAACATAGGAAACTCTCTCACGATTTCCCGATTCCAATCCGCTGTAAGCAACAGGGCGAAAACCAAAGGTTTGGCAAAGGAAATAACATGCCTGTTTCGCATTACTTGTGTACCATTCCAGATAATCAATGTCTTGAATCGGAAAAAAATCTTCTTGAACTTGAAACGTTTTATCTTTTTTCATATAGAAACTCCCCCTAATTGCATTAATTTTATCTATCTTCAGATTATCGTTGCAAAAAAAAAGGCGCAAGCATCTACTGTGATGCGCTGACACGTTGACGTGATGACTGAAAACGAAAATCATCCGGAGTCATCGCATACACACATGTATTCTCCAATCGATCATCGACTGCCAAACGATGATTGCGCAAAACTCCTTCGAGACGATACCCCAACCTCTCGGCTACTTTTCGACTTCGTATATTTCGTTCATCACAACGGATCTCTACCCGCTTCGCTCCTAAGATTTCAAAAGCAAAGACTGTCAATCCACGAACAGCTTCTGTAATATAGCCTTTGCCTGATTCACTGACCCGGCACCAATACCCAATTTCAAATTTAGGAATATTCCAGTCGATCTGGTGTAAACCACTACTACCAATAAATCGCTTCGTCTTTTTCTCAAACAGATGGAAGCGCAAATCAACCCGTTCCAAAAAATGACAATGAGCCTGTCTTACATTTATTTCTGTCTCTTCAATGGTTGGAGGATTTTGCGCCCATAACATCCACGGCTTTAAATGGTCCAATGACTCATGAATGGCTTCATTCACATACACACCATCACCAGGTAAAGGTAAACGGATCAATAGCCTTTCTGTTTCAAATTGATGAGGGAAATCCCGTAAAATAGGCGGGAAGGTATCCATATGTCGATTCTCCATTTCTTTTTTCATCTATATTTAAATTAAATTGTACAAAAACTACCCTGTTTAGAAAACAATCACTGTTATATAATTATATTTCAATTTCCAATTTATTACAGAAAAATGTCCTATATTCATTGCTCTTCCAAATCAGAAATCAATAAGGCTACTGGATTATCCAGTAGCCTTCATTTATTGGCAAAGATTTTCTTATTGGCATCAGCATTTCTTCTCCGATTCTGTCACGTTTCTTAAATCAACTTGAAACCAAAAAGGAATCCTGTTGTATTATATCTTTGGAACATCAAAAGTCTTTCTTCTTTTTTAATTCTTCTGCAATCATTTCCCGCAATTTGTATTTTTGCACTTTTCCGCTGGCAGTCATGGGAAATTCTTCGACAAAATGAATGATCTCCGGTATTTTGTGCCGGGCAATTTGTCCTTGACAATACTCACGAATCTCCTCGGCCGTTAAAGATACTCCTTCTTTTTTACGGATAAATGCTGCCACAATTTCACCGTAATAATCATCGGGCGCTCCAACAACTTGTACATCCAATACTTTTGGATGCTGATAAATAAATTCTTCAATCTCTCGTGGATAAATATTTTCACCACCGCGAATAATCATATCCTTTAAACGCCCAGTAATGCGAAAGTAGCCATTTTCGTCCATGACAGCCAGATCTCCCGTGTGTAACCATCCTTCTTCGTCAATCGCTTCTGCAGTTGCCTCAGGCATCTTATAATAACCTTTCATGACATGGTAACCCCGCGTACACAATTCTCCCTGTACCCCCGGCGGAACCGTTTCACCCGTTTGCGGATCCACAATTTTGACTTCGACCACATCATGCTTTTTTCCCACGGTAGCGACTCTTAATTCCAATGGATCATCTGCCCGGGTCTGCGTTATGCCAGGAGATGATTCAGTTTGTCCATACACAATGGTTAATTCCTTGATCCCCATATCCTCCGTCACCCGTCGCATCACTTCAATCGGGCAATTGGACCCGGCCATAATACCGGTACGAAGGGTACTGAAGTCGGTTTTCTCAAAATCTGGATGATTCAATTCTGCTATAAACATGGTTGGAACCCCATGCAAAGCTGTACATTTTTCTTGCTCTACCGTTTTCAAGACAAGTCCAGGATCAAATTTGGTCAGCGGGATCATCGTAGCCCCTACACTTACACATGTAAGGGTGCCTAAAACACATCCAAAGCAATGAAAAAAGGGAACAGGGATACACAAGCGGTCTTGTTCGGTCAGCTTCATACACTCAGCAATATTTCTCGCATTGTTGACGATGTTATAATGGGTTAACATGACCCCTTTTGGAAAACCGGTTGTTCCGGAAGTATACTGCATGTTAATCACTTCATCGGGATCCAGGCTTTCTTGGCGTTTCATTAGCTCTTCATCAGAAATTGTTTGCCCCATCTCTAAAACATCCTGCCATGTAAACATGCCTGGATATCGCTTGTCGCCGATCATAATCACGTTCCTAAGCCGGGGCAAACGGGCTGACTTGAGCTGTCCCGGCTTTGAAGTCAAAAGCTCAGGACAAATCTCATACAGCATATCGACATAACTCGTTCCACTGACTCCCTCCATCAAGATAAATGTTTCTGTATCTGATTGAGCAAGCAAATACTCCAGTTCGCGTGTTCGATAGTTGGTATTTACCGTAATTAAAACCGCTCCCATTTTCCCTGTGGCAAACTGGGCAAGTAACCATTCAGGTTGATTGTTGGCCCAGATCGCGATGTGATGCCCTTTTTGCAAACCGAGTTTCATAAAACCTTTGGCTACTTGATTGGCATGGTTACGAAACTCGAGGTAAGACCATCTCAAGTTGTACTCAGGATAAACAACCGCCTCATGATCGAGCAATCGTTCAGCCTGCTCATCTAACAACGTACCTACTGTCTTATGAATGAGCTCTGCCAATTTTCTTTATCCCCCTAGCACCCAATCTCCCGGGCGATGATATTGCGCTGGATCTCTGAGGTTCCTTCGCCAATCTCCGTTAATTTCGCATCGCGGAAGAAGCGCTCCACTTTATAATCATGCATATATCCATAGCCGCCATGGATTTGGACAGCTTGATTGCAAACACGCATCGCTACCTCAGAAGCATACAATTTGCACATCGAAGCTTCTTTGGTAAACTTCCGTCCTTGATCTTTCAGCCAGGCTGCTTTATATACCATCAATCGTGCCAATTCAATTTCCATTGCCATATCTGCCAGTTTATGCTGAATCGCTTGAAATTTGGAGATCTTCTGTCCGAACTGAACCCGTTCTTTCGCATATTGGAGTGCCAACTCGTAGGCTCCCTGTGCAATTCCTACCGCCATGGCCCCAATCCCAATTCGGCCACCATCTAGCGTAATAAGAAACTGTTTGTAGCCTTTCCCTCTTTCTCCCAAGATTTCACGATCTGTTACTTTTACATTTTCCAACACAAGCTCTGTGGTATTGGAACTGTGCAGCCCCATTTTGTGATAGGAGTCAACTACCGTAAATCCTTCCGCATCGGTTGGTACGATGAAAGCTGTAATTTCCTTTTCCCCTGTCAGCGCAGTGAGTGAGACAAATTTAGCATAGCTGGCATTTGTAATAAAGCATTTGGAACCATTAATAACCCAAGTATCTCCTTTTTTGACTGCTTTCGTCCGTGTTCCACCTGCATCTGAACCAGCACCTGGCTCCGTCAAACCAAACGCTCCCAACGTCTTTCCCTGACATAACGGAATCAGATACTTTTGTTTTTGTTCTTCCGTTCCAAATAGGTATATGGGTGCACATCCAAGAGAAATATGAGCCGAATAGGTAATTCCCGTCGAGGCGCAAACCCTGCTAAGCTCTTCTACCACAATCGCAAAACTGATCGTATCAGCTCCACCTCCACCATACTCTTCTGGAAATGGCAAGCCCATGAGATTTAAATCAGCCATCTTTTCGAAAATCTCTTTTGGAAATCGTTTGGTTCGATCTCTTTCATCGGCACCTGGCGCCACTTCTCCCTCAGCAAAATCCCGCATCAGTTTACGGATCATCTTTTGTTCAGCAGTCAAGTCGAAATTCATGTCTCCACTCCCCTAATTTACCCTAGTATGTTAGCGCTTTCATTTATATTATAGATGTATTTATGCATTATCTTCAATAATTTTAGATTTAACAGTCATTATTTCTTGTAAGCGTCTTCAATTTGATTTGCATTGAGGTTGGAAAAGGGATAAAATTGAATCAATAAAACAAAAAGCACTCAAATCGAGTGCTTTCCTGAAAAAACGGTATCTATTTACTCAAGGAAATCCTTCAAGCGTTTACTCCGGCTCGGATGGCGTAATTTGCGCAGTGCTTTTGCCTCAATTTGTCGAATCCGTTCACGCGTGACGCCAAATACCTTCCCGACCTCTTCCAATGTCCGGGTACGGCCATCATCGAGACCAAAACGTAAACGCAGGACATTTTCTTCACGTTCAGATAATGTATCAAGCACTTCTTTTAACTGTTCTTTTAACAGCTCATACGCTGCTGCGTCAGCAGGCGCTTGCGCTTCATCATCTGGAATAAAGTCTCCCAGATGGGAATCGTCTTCCTCACCAATCGGTGTTTCGAGGGAAACAGGCTCTTGGGCGATCTTCATGATTTCACGTACTTTTTCTGGGCTGAGCCCCATCTCTTCAGCAATTTCCTCTGGTGTGGGTTCACGTCCCAGCTCCTGGAGCAAATGTCTGGAAACACGAATGAGTTTATTAATGGTTTCGACCATATGAACCGGGATCCGAATGGTACGTGCTTGATCAGCAATTGCACGGGTAATTGCCTGACGAATCCACCAGGTTGCATACGTACTAAATTTGTAGCCTTTGCGATAATCAAACTTTTCAACAGCTTTTAGAAGTCCCATATTCCCTTCCTGAATCAAATCCAGGAACAGCATACCACGCCCAACATATCTCTTGGCAATGCTGACTACCAAACGGAGGTTTGCTTCTGCCAACCGCCGTTTCGCTGCTTCATCATTTTGCTCAATCCGCTTCGCAAGCTCGACTTCTTCTTCAGCTGTTAAAAGAGGGACTCGACCGATTTCTTTCAAGTACATCCGAACAGGATCATTGATTTTGACACCAGGTGGCACACTGAGATCATCGTCGATCAGATCAAAGTCTTCACTATCCACCTCTGGCTCAAAATCATCATCGGCTTCGTTTTCCACTTCAATACCCAGTTCATTTAACAGCTCAAAAAAGTCATCAATTTGTTGCGGATCCTGGTCAAACGGAGCCAATTTCTCCATGATGGTTTTATATGTCAACACACCTTGTTTTTTACCAGCCTCGATCAACTGAACTTTTACCTGTTCCAAATCCAATTCCGTATCAACATTTTGTTCGTTAGCCAATGTTTATTCCTCCTTTCTGATCAATCCATGATGAGTCCGCGTTGGATCTTTCGCTTCAACATGGCAATTTCCTGACCTAATTGCGCGGCTTGTATGGATTCACCAGCTTGAATTAATCGCTGTTGTTCTTTTTCTTTTCGTTCGATCTCGGATAAGATCATCCCATTTTTGATATGACTTACATAATCTTTCAAAGCGGCTTCGGACACCTGATCAGGATCAGGCAAGTCTAGCATCGCCAGCTCACTTACTTTAGGTATGAGAGAAGGATCTATCTGCTCCAAATAACCAATAAATCTGCCAACATCTGCTGAATAACCTACTTGATAATACCGGTAAAGATGAGCAGCTAGAGCTTCATAGGTTTCCGTTTGAAATTGTGATCCTAATTCTTTTTCTACCCAAGCTGCGATCGCCTGGCTTTTCATCATTAAGGCAAGTAAATGTTTCTCAGAGGTCTCAGCCAGTGAAGCAGAACGCGCTTGTACAACCAAATGTTTGGCATCTTCCTGCTTTCCATTATTCCACTTAGCTGGTTGTTTATCCCCTTTTTTTTCTTTCTTCTTGCGAAGCTTGATGCGACGTTGCTCTTCTTTTAACGCATCCAAAGAGAGGTGAAATTCATCAGCCAGTCTCCTGAGGTAATGATCCTGTTCGATAGCCAAAGGCAATTCACTGATAAGATCTATGGCAACAGTTAAGTATTTTAGGCGATCATCTTCATCTTGTAAATGGTATTTCTTTTTTAGCATCTCCAGTTTAAAAGCGGTTAATGACATAGCTCCGGCCAATACTTCCTCTTGGAAAGCAGAAGCGCCATAACAACGTATATAATCATCAGGGTCCATCTTGCCAGGCATTTGGGCAATCTTGACAGTACAATTATATTTTCTCAGCAGATCCGTTCCTCTTTCTGCTGCTGCCTGCCCAGCTGTATCTGCATCGTAACAAATGATTACTGAATCGGTATTGCGTTTGATCACTTTCGCTTGTTGTTCCGTGAGCGAAGTACCTAGCGTTGCAATCCCCGTATAAATGCCAGCTTGCCATGCAGAAATCACATCCATATATCCTTCAAAGAGGACTGCTTGTTGTTTTTTTCGTATGTGTGTACGGGCACGATGAAGATTAAACAAATGACTCCCTTTATGAAAGAGAGGAGTTTCAGGACTGTTAAGATATTTAGGCTCTTGATTGCCTAAGCTTCGCCCACCAAATCCAATCACCCGACCTTGTGTATCATGTATTGGGAAAATAATCCTTCCTCGAAAACGATCATAAAACCGATCCATTGAAGGAGAAGAACGAGAGGTGATCAAACCGATTTTTTCTAACAATGCAGGTTGAAAGCCACGTCGTTTCAAAAAACGAAAGAGCAATTGATGATCTGATAACGGAGCATAGCCCAATTGAAATTCTTTGATGGTTTCCATCCGAACCTGTCGGCTCTCTAAATACTGTCTTGCAACACGTCCATACTCCTCGTGAAGTAATAAATGATGATAAAGACGAGCTGTTAATTCCAGAGCATGGCGCATCTCTCTTAGCTCTTCGTTTTCCTGACTTTCAACCGATACTGATTCTGGAAGTGGAATCCCTGCTTGCTCGGCTAAATGCTTCACGGCTTCGACAAAAGTGAGCTGTTCGATGTCCATAACAAATCGAATGACATCTCCACCCACTCCACATCCAAAACAATGATAAATCTGCTTTTCAGGAGAGACAGAGAAGGAGGGTGTCCTTTCAGAATGAAAGGGACATAATCCAAAGAAGTTCCTGCCGCTTTTTTTCAATTGAACATAAGTAGAAACCACATCAACGATATCTACTTGAGTCCGGATTTGGTCTATAACTTCATCAGGAATGCGTCCCCCCATAAAAATCACTGCTTTCTATTCGATTCCCTTAAACAATACTACCAAAAAATATAAATTTCTCCAGACATCTAGTATCTATTCGCCAAAATTCGTCAAAGTCCTTCAAAACCTTATACATTTTTCTATGGTAATTATTTCATATAAATATGTAGAACTTTGTTTTTATAAATCTCTTTTCTTCCTATTCTACAAAAATGATTGTTCTCCTTCTCACTTAGTTCATGAACCGAGGCAAAGAAAGAAATGGAAAAAAGATGTCGAATAGAAAAGCGGAACATTGTTCTTATTACTTCTATTTTAGAATCATTTTAATTAAAAAATACCCTAGATCAACTGGGAAAAGGATATTTTTTTTCAAGTTCTTGTCAAACAGCTCCCTTCTTCAGATGGAACAGAGATAGAAGAAGGAATCGGTTTCACAGCCTTCTGCCTATAAAACCGATTCCCTTTCAAACGAATGATCCAATTAATTTTTCTCACTTGTTAATACTGCCTGTGCTGCAGATAAACGAGCTAAAGGCACTCGGTACGGTGAACAGCTGACATAATCCAATCCCACTCTGTGGCAAAATTGGATGGAGCGTTTTTCTCCGCCATGTTCCCCGCAAATTCCTGTTTTCAATTTGGGTTTTGTCTTTCTTCCCTCCTCTACACCCATCCGAACCAGTGCTCCAACTCCTTCTGTATCGAGTGTAATAAAGGGGTTATCGGGAAGAATTTTATTATCCACATAAGCATGGAGGAATTTACCTTCTGCATCATCACGGCTGTAACCAAATGTCGTCTGTGTCAAATCATTGGTACCAAAAGAAAAGAAATCAGCTTCATTTGCAATCTCTTGGGCAGTGATGGCAGCTCGTGGCACTTCGATCATCGTACCAACTGTATAGGCGATTTTCTCTCCGGTCTCCTCTTGAATCCGACCAGCTACTTCATCAACCAACTCACGCATCAATTTCAATTCATTCACATGCCCGACAAGTGGGATCATAATTTCTGGCTCTACCCGGATACCTTCTCGCTTGCATTCGATTGCCGCCAAGAAAATCGCTTCCACTTGCATTGCATAAATCTCTGGATGAATGATCCCCAAACGACAGCCTCGATGTCCCAACATTGGGTTAAACTCTTGAAGATTACGCACTTTTTTCAAAAGCGCCTGTTTTCGCTTCAGTTCCATTTGATCTGTTTGATCATCCATTTGCATTTTCGCAATTTCAACTGCCAATTCCTCTGCGTTTGGCAAAAATTCATGTAGCGGAGGATCCAACAGCCGGATATTGACAGGTAATCCATCCATCGCTTTAAAGATGCCTTTGAAGTCCTCTTTTTGCAGGGGAAGTAATTGACGGAGTGCCTCCTCGCGCTCTTCCCTTGTTTCCGCCAAAATCATTGTCTGTACAATCGGCACACGACTGGGTTCCATAAACATGTGCTCTGTACGGCATAATCCAATTCCTTCTGCCCCTAGCTCCCTCGCTTTTGCCGCATCTTCAGGATTATCTGCATTAGCTCGAACACGCAACCGGCGAACTTCATCAGCCCAATCGAGGATCTGCCTAAACTCGGAAGACAGTGTAGGTTCAATCAATGGAACTTCACCATCAATCACCTGGCCTGTGCTTCCATCAATCGTAATGAGATCCCCTTCTTTTAAGGTGAGTGTGCCAACGGTCATCTCTTTTTTATGCAAATCGATTTTGATTTGCTCACAGCCACAGATACAAGCTTTACCCATTCCTCGTGCCACAACGGCTGCATGACTGGTCATGCCACCACGACTCGTTAAAATGCCTTGGGCAGCTAAAATGCCATGGATATCTTCTGGCGTAGTTTCAGGACGAACCAAAATGACCTTGTTCCCCTGTTTTGCCAGATATTCAGCATCATCAGCATCAAAAACAATTTGCCCTGAAGCAGCTCCAGGTGAAGCAGGCAATCCTTTGGCAATCACATTCGACTCCACATTTGTATCCAAGCGAGGATGCAACATCTGATCCAATTGTTCCGGCTCAATCCGCAGCAAGGCTTCCTTCCGATCAATGAGCCCCTCTTCCACCATCTGACAAGCAATTTTCACGGCTGCCTGCGCTGTGCGCTTTCCGGAACGGGTTTGTAATATATACAATTTGCCACTTTCAATGGTAAATTCAATATCCTGCATATCACGATAATGCTGTTCCAGTCGTTGGCAAATTTCCTGAAACTCCTGGTAAACCTTTGGCATATGCTTTTTTAATTCGGCAATGGGCTCCGGTGTACGAACACCTGCAACAACATCTTCCCCTTGCGCATTCATCAAAAATTCGCCATACAGTTCCTTTTCCCCCGTTGATGGGTTACGGGTGAAAGCTACACCTGTGCCCGAGTTTTCTCCCATATTTCCGAAAACCATGAGCTGGATATTTACTGCGGTACCCAAATGGTCTGGAATTTGATGGATTTTACGATAAATTTGCGCCCGCTGGTTATTCCAGGACAAAAATACCGCCCTAATTGCTTTTTTCAGCTGTTCATATGGATCCTGCGGGAAGATTTCTCTTGTATGAGTTGCAATACAGTCCTTAAACTGCTGAATCACTTGAATCCAATCTTCTGCAGTTAATTCCGTATCCAATGACACTCCCCGGATCTCTTTTTGCTTTTGAATAATCCGCTCAAAATGATAATGGTCAACCCCCATTACTACATCGCCAAACATTTGAATAAAACGCCGGTAGCAATCATACGCAAAACGCGGATTGCCTGTGAGCTTGGCAAGCCCTTCGACCGTATCATCATTAAGCCCCAAGTTTAAAATGGTATCCATCATGCCGGGCATGGAGTAAACAGAGCCTGAGCGAACAGATACCAAGAGCGGCTGGATTGGATTACCAAATGTTTTTCCTGTATCTGCTTCTAACTGCTTTAAGGCAGCCCATACTTGTTCCATTAATTCATCAGTTAATGTTTGGTTCGCTTCGTAAAAGGCGTTACATGCTTCGGTTGTGATCGTAAAACCAGGGGGGACAGGGAGGCCAGCCCGTGTCATTTCGGCCAAGTTGGCTCCTTTTCCTCCCAATAGTGTCCTAAGCTCTGCATTCCCTTCCCGAAACAGATAAACCCATTTTTCCGTCATATTTACTCGGCCCCTTTTTTCAATAACTCTAGGATAATACTAGCAGTTTCCTCTACAGCCTTATTGGACACATCAATACGTGGACATCCCACACGTTTGATGACCTGCTCTGCGTAATCCAATTCCTGTAAAATACGCGACATGCTTGCATAGTTCGCATTAGCAGTCAGGCCAAGCGCCTTTAATCGTTCGCGCCGAATATTATTGAGTTGGTTTGGATCAATGACCAAACCTATACATTTACTGGGTGGAATTAAAAATAATTCTTCTGGGGGTTCAACCTCGGGCATCAAAGGAACGTTGGCCACTTTCAGACGCTTATGGGCCAAATACATGGATAGCGGAGTTTTAGAGGTTCGAGAAACCCCAATCAATACCACATCTGCCCGTAAAATTCCTCTTGGATCCCTGCCGTCATCATATTTAACTGCAAATTCGATCGCTTCCACCTTTCGGAAATACTCATCATCCAGCCGATGAATCAAGCCTGGCTGACCTTTGGGTTCTGTATTGTATAGCTTGGCAAGCCCATCAATCATCGGACCCATGATATCGACATATGGAATCGACAATCGCTCAGCTTCTCTGACCAACACATTCCTGAGTTCCGGGACAACCAAGGTAAAAGCAACCAAAGCTTCTTCTTCCTTCGCCGCTTGCAATGTTTCCAAGATGGTTCTCTGATCCATTACATATGGAACACGGCGTATATTTAATGTACCTCCATTAAATTGGCTACATGCAGCTTTGACAACTAACTCGGCCGTTTCACCAACCGAATCGGATACAACATAGACAACTGGGTGATTTTCTAAGATGGATATGATCCTCTCCTCCTTTACAATGTCATATTTTCTCCTAGTTCAACAAATACTTTGGTAATGGTTGTCTTGGTAATTCGTCCAATTACTTCCAACTGGGCAGGATCCTCACTAAATGGGCGTACAACCGGCAGTGAATCAACTTGTGCTCTCATCATCAATTTCGCTGCATGATAAAGCGTATCTTCCAATGTACAAGTGACAATATTAGGCATGCGAGACATGACAATTCCAACTGGAATCGATGTTAGATCCTGTTTGCCCATCGTTGCTTTCAAAAGATCTTTTCGTGAAACGACTCCACTTAAATAACCCGCTTTTTTGACGACAAACAGACTGCCAACATCTTCTAAAAATATGGTGCAAATCGCATCATAAACAGAAGTTTCTTCATATACGACCACAGGACGGGACTTGTAATCTTTTACATATAATTTACGGATTTGTTCTCCCAATAATTGATTCGTCGATTTTCCGGAATAAAAATAACCAACGCGCGGTCGTGCATCCAATAGGCCAGACATCGTTAAAATAGCCAAATCCGGCCGTAAAGTGGCTCGAGTCAGATTTAGTTTTTCAGCGATTTGTTCCCCAGTAATGGGCCCTTCAGCTTTTACAATTTCCAAAATCTTTTCTTGTCGTTTTGTCAGCTCGATGTCGGTACACCTCCCGACTATTTAACCCTTTTTTATAATATGTCATACTTTTTCTTTATATAGTATATACTAAATGATTCATTACTTGCATCGCAAGTATTTTACTTTATAAAAAAATTTTTATCCAGCTGGTAAAGATCATAGTATAAATGCGTACATACGTATTTTTATTGTTCAATCAGAGACAAAAACAGCTCCAGAAAAAGATCTTTTTCTTAAATCAGCAATCCATTTTTTTGTGCATCTAACCAAGATGTAGTGGGTTCCGATCGAAATCATATTCCTGAATTTATCTCCCTCATGTTGTTTCATCACTAAAATGAATGAATTCTAAAAATAATAAATTAATTAACTTCACAAGAAAATCTAGGTAATCCTATGACAATAAATTGAAATATTTACAATTGAAGTTGTTGCTTTAAGTAATCTATCATAAGATTTGTTTATCAAAGAATCTACTGCAAAGAGGTGTTTGAATGAAACGATATGGGTTTGCGATATTCATTACAGGATTGATTGTATCAATCATGACAGGTTGTTCTCTTTTGGGGATCGAAAGTGGAAAAAATTCGGGTAACACCAATGCAGCCCCCAAAAAGCTCACCGCAGATGAAGTGCTGACGAAGTCTTGGGATGCCATGAGCAAATTAAAGGGTTACAAGTGGGAGAGAAAGGTAGAGCAATCAATCACTGCAGAACAGGAAGAATCATCAAAAAAACAGACATCTTCGAAGGAAGAAGCAGAAGCTAGAAATACAGCAAACCAAACTTTTGAATATATCGATACAGATCAGCTTCATTTAATCGAAGACCTAACGACGGAAGCCAAAGGTAAGGAAACTACCATTAAAACAGACTTATATATCAAAGATGGAATGGCCTACCTAAAATCGAACAAAATTAAAAACTGGAAGAAAATGAAACCGACTTCCAAATTAGTAGAACCTTTTGTGGATAGTTTAGAGTATGAATATATCAATCCTAAATTTGTCATTCAGTTGGTAAAAAAAGAAATAAAATCCATCAAAATGAAAGAAACTAGTACTACCTATCAACTGGATCTCTTATTAAACGATGATCAAAAAGCCCAACCTTTTATCAAAGGGGCAAAAGAAAGACTCGAGCATTTTCAGATCGGACAAGAAGAAAAAATGAAAGTGCATTCTTTCAAGTTATCTCTTTTTATTAACAAAACGGATTTTAAACTCAGTAAAGTAACTCAAGAATTTGAACTGGACCTCCCTTTGAAAAAATCAACCCTCAAAATCCAACAACAGCAAACGGTTGAGTTGCAGGGAGAAGTGAAAGAAATCCAGTTGCCTGAAGAATTGCAAGAAAACAACAGTGGTTCCAAAAAAGAGAAAGAATCCAAAAAAGAGGACTCCTCTTCCAACTCAAATGATGAGTCTGATCAGAAGAAAGACAGTAGCGATTCTTCGAATTCCTCTGATGAAAACAGAATCTAACAACATACTGATTTCTCACGATGACAATAAGCCCTGGATAACCCAGGGCTTATTGATTCTAAGAAGCAAAAACGATATGTTCAAAGGCAGCATATTGTCTGACCAGTTCTGTTATCTCTTTCAGCAAGGCCAAACGATTGTTACGTACTCTTTCATCTTCTACCATCACCATCACATGATCAAAGAAATGGTGAATTTGAGGAACCATGTGGGCAATGGCTTGATACATCATCAGGGGATCCCGTTGTTCTCTTGCTTTATTAAACTGTTCGCTCGCTTCATCGTATGCTTGTAACAAATCACGCTCTGCTGGCTCCTGTAATTCCTGACGATGCAAGTGCACTTCTTTCGCTTTTTTTGCCAGATTTGCCGTACGTGTAAACCCTTCTACCTCCAATTTAAAGGATTCACGCTCCAACTGTTCCATCAATACTTGCGCTTTGCTTACAGCCAGATAAAGGTCTGCCAAATCCGCAGAAAGAATCGCATCAATCACATCATAACGAATGTCTTGTTCTTGCATCACTGCTTTTAAACGCAATGCGAAAAACTGCGATACCTCTTTTTCTACTTTTTCCCGTTCGATTTTCAAAAGCCCCTCTTTTTCCAAACGGTCAAGGGCCAACTGGATCAATTGGGTCAGCGAAACGGCAGACCACTTTTCCTGCAAAAGAATTTGTACAATACCGGCTGCCCTTCTCCGCAAACCGTAAGGATCCTGTGATCCAGTCGGCTGAATTCCTACTCCAAAGCTCCCCACAATCGTATCGATCTTATCCGCCAAAGCAAGGATGGTTCCCAGAGAGCCCTGCGGAACCCGATCGCCAGCCGAACGTGGCAAATGATGTTCATAAACGGCTTCTGCCACCTCTTTATCTTCTCCGTGACGAAGCGCATACACTTGTCCCATGTAACCTTCCAACTCTGAAAACTCGCCAACCATTTGCGTAGCCAGGTCAAATTTGCAAATAGATGCTGCCCGATCCAGTTTTTCCAACCGTGATGGATCCCATTGTAACTGGTTTCCCAATTGAAGAGCCAGTGAATGAATTCGGCGCACGCGATCTCCCATCGTTCCCAGATCTTCCTGGAACACAATTCGATCCAGCTTTTCGACGGCCTGGTCAATCGGCAGTTTCAAATCTTCCTCATAGAAGAATCTTGCATCGGATAATCGTGCTCTTAAAACTTTTTCATTCCCTTTTGCTACAGTCTCGATACCATGGTCATCGCCATTTCGAACCGTCACAAAATATGGAAGCAATTCTCCATCTTTTGTTTCAACCGGAAAGTAACGCTGGTGCTCCCGCATTGTCGTAATTAATACTTCCTTCGGCAATTTCAAAAACTCTTTACTAAACGAACCATATAAAGCTGTTGGGTATTCAACCAAAAAAACGACTTCCTCTAACAGACCTGCATCCACTGGAATTTTCCAGTTATGTTTTTCTTCTAACTGACGCAGTTGATCCAAAATGAGTTGCCGTCTTTCATCTACATCTACAATCACATATTGCTGCCGTAAAGCATCTACATATTGGTCTGCAGAAGCAATCGATGTTTTATTGCCCAGAAAGCGGTGACCATAGCTGATGTTGCTTGCTCTTACATGGGCAAATGTTATTGGAACGATCTCTTCCCCAAACAGGCAAACCAACCAACGAATCGGACGGATAAAACGGGTCTTGTCACTTCCCCAACGCATGGTCTTTGGAAAATTGATGCCTGCAATGATCTCATGGATTCCTTTTATTAATTCATCCGTTGTTCGATTGCCTGGGACATGCCTGTTAGCAAAAACGTAGACTTCACCTTTTACTTCCCTCAGTTCCAATTGCTCTACTGAAACCCCTTGTTTACGGGCAAATCCCTCTGCTGCTTTGCTCCACTTGCCATCAGGTGTTTTGGCAATGCGCTCAGCAGGTCCCCGCACTTCCTCATACACGTCTTCTTGACTCTCTGCCACTTGACGAACCCACACTGTTAAGCGCCGTGATGTGGCAAACGTTTGGATATCGGAATAGGAAATGCGATGAGCCGTCAACCAGTTAGCCATTCGCTCTCCCAACTGTCTGATTGCATCCTGCACAAAACGGGCAGGGATCTCTTCACAACCAATTTCCAATAACAGATCCCGTTTATCCATTGTGATCCTCCTCTCTTTGTTTTAATAAGGGGAAACCAAGTTTTTCACGTTGTTCTACATACGCCTTCGCACATTGTCTGGCCAGATGCCGAACCCGACCAATGTATCCTGTCCGTTCGGTTACACTGATCGCCCCTCGTGCATCGAGCAGATTAAATGTATGGGAACACTTCAGAATGTAATCATAAGCAGGGAAAACCAGCTGTTCATCCAATGCACGCATCGCTTCTTTTTCATAGGCATCAAATAGATGGAACAATAGCTTGACATCCGAGACTTCAAATGTATATTTGGAGTGTTCATACTCTTGTTGGAAAAAGATATCTCCATATTTCACATCATCAATCCACGTTAAATCATAAACATTTTCTTTATCTTGAATATACAGTGCCAATCGTTCCAATCCATAAGTCAACTCAACCGATACAGGATTGGTTTCAAGGCCACCCACTTGTTGAAAATAAGTAAACTGGGTGATTTCCATACCATCAACCCATACTTCCCATCCAAGCCCTGCAGCACCAAATGTCGGATTTTCCCAATTATCTTCCACAAAACGAATATCATGTTTAAGCGGATCAATACCCAGTGCCTGTAAACTGCCCAGATAAATATCCTGAATATTGTCAGGGGCAGGTTTTAAAATGACTTGAAATTGGTGATGTTGATAGAGCCGATTTGGATTGTCACCATAACGTCCATCCGCCGGACGACGTGATGGCTCCACATAAGCCACTTTCCATGGCTCAGGTCCAAGCGCACGTAAAAATGTCATCGGATTCAGCGTACCCGCTCCTTTTTCGACATCATACGGTTGAGCGATAATACAGCCCTGCTTCGACCAATAATTTTGCAGTTGGATAATCATTTGTTGCAATTCCATATTCTTCACCTCCACAAAATTGCAATACAAAAAGCCCTCTCCCTCATGACCTGACCAATAACAGGATTGGTCGTTTTGTGTCATAGGGACGAGAGCTTACTTCCCGCGGTTCCACCCTATTTGGTTAACCTGCCGGCTAACCCTCCTCATTGATTCAACCGTTACGCTCCAGACTGCCCTTCACCAGGACCAAGGCCAGGCTTACACCCTCCCTGACTCGCTTTCAACTTGGCTTCCCTGGCTACTCCTTTCTGTCATCGCGTTACCTTATCCAATTTTCATATACAAAGATATAGCAGAGAACAGGTGATTTGTCAATGAGAAGGTCTCGTTTACATTTCATTTTAATTGTTCCCATATTAACCAAGGGATCCATTTGCCCATAATCCCAATCCATAACAGAGCCTTTATCAAAAGCTTTACGAAGTACTCATGGCACTCTGTAATTGCTTAAGTATATGACGCGCCTTCCATTGATGCGAGAGATATTCGTCCATAAACAAACAGATCACGCCTTCCAACTGCTCTTTGGTTTCAGGCTTTACTGTAACCTCACCCAACCGTTTTAGCTCAACCATTTGCAGAATAGGTAAAATCCTGGCTGTCGCCTTTGTAACCGGAATCGCTTCCGGATCGGTGGACACGCACTTTGCACACAAAAGCCCTCCCTGACGGACGCTAAAGGCTACCAGGGGCGAAGAAGAATGACAATGAGTACAGTGATGCAAGACAGGCTGATATCCGGCGATTTTCAGCATTTTCAGTTCGAAAATCCGAGTTAAAATATCAGGATCGGTCCGTTTTTCCAACAAATCAAGAGCCAAATCCAGGAAGCGATAAACGACCGGATTTGGTTCTTTTTCGGCAATTAACTTATCGATCAGCTCCAGCCAATAGGCTCCGTATGCTGTCAACAACAAATCCGAACGAAGGATATGGCGGGATTTCAGGATATCTGCTTGAGAGAGGGTAGGCATACCACTCCCGGCAAAGCATACAAACTGAGCTTGTGTAAACGGCTCTGTTACTGCCCGAAAACGGCTTTTCGCTTTTTTCGAGCCACGAGCCATCACTGTAAATTTCCCCAGATGTTCTGTAAAAACCAGCACAATTTGATGGCTTTCCCCATAATCTTTTGCTCGAAGAACAATCCCCTCAAATTTGCTTAACATCTTGTATAAGCCCTTTCCTTTATTTCTGTTCTTCTTCCTCGTCAAACCCCTCTTGACTATTCTTTCTTTCCAATGCCTCCATGTCCTTGTATAGCAAATACGCTTCAATACTGCCAGTCACTTCAAAGCAACTCCATATGAAATTGCGCAACTAGCACTCATCCCTTTCTATTGACGTTCTCTTGTACAAAACTTAGGATGAGCGAATGAAATGAGGAGTATAAGATGGAAAAATTGTCAGTTGAAAATGGACCGATGCCTATTGACAAACACACGAAAACTGTTCCCTATTTTCTTTATTCATCATTCTTCTTCCCTATAACCAAACTGTCTTAAAAGCATTTCCTCATTTCGCCAATCTTTTTTCACTTTTACCCATAAATCCAGGAAAATTTGACTTCCCAGTAGTCGTTCCAGTTCTTCTCGTGCTCTTTTTCCGACTTCTTTCAGTAACGAACCTTTTTTACCGATTAAAATGCCCTTTTGTGAGGGTCTTTCTGTAAAAATGGTAGCACGAATATCAATCAGGTTTCGATTCGCCCGTTTTGACATTTCTTCAACGACCACAGCGACTGAATGTGGAATTTCCTCGCGTGTTAGCTGAAGTACTTTTTCTCTGATCAATTCAGCGACAATAAAACGCTCCGGATGATCTGTTACCTGATCTGCCGGATAATACTGTGGACCTGGTGGTAACTCCTTTAAAATTAACTCAAGCAGGGTAGATGTATTATTTCCCTGTAAAGCCGAAATGGGCACCACTTCTTTAAAGGAAAAGAGCCGGCGATATTGGTCAATCAGGGGTAATAAATCGTCGGGATGAACTTGATCAATCTTATTCACCACTAAAAAAACAGGTGTTTTTACTTTCTTTAGATTTTCCATAATGAAGCGATCTCCCGGCCCCATTCCTTCAGCAGCATCGACTAAAAACAGGACCAAATCCACTTCATCCAAAGCGTTTTGTGCCGTTTGTACAAGCAGCTCTCCCAGTTTCGAATGAGGCTTGTGAATCCCGGGTGTATCCAGGAAAACAATTTGACCACGTTCATCGGTATAAACCCCACGAATTTTATTTCGTGTGGTTTGAGGTTTATCCGACATAATGGCAATCTTTTGTCCAACAAGATAATTCATCAAAGTCGATTTTCCCACGTTTGGACGTCCAATTAACGCTACAAAACCTGAACGAAAATTATTTTGATTTTGCATCAAGATCCTCCTTACTAAATGCCCCAGGTAACAATTCAGCAACAGTGGTCTCCCATATATCTCCTTTGAGATTGGACAACCAAACTTTCATATCAGGAGAACAAAATTCTGCCATGACCTGTCTACATGCTCCACAGGGAGAAACAGGTCCCTCCGTATCTGCGATTACAGCAATCCCGTCAAACTCGTGATATCCTTCAGAGATCGCTTTAAAAAAGGCTGTTCTTTCGGCACAATTCGTTAGTCCATACGAAGCATTTTCTATATTGCATCCTAAAATAATCTCTCCATCTTTTGTCAACAGTGCGGCTCCAACAGGAAAGCGAGAATAAGGCACATATGCTTTCTCACGGGCTTCTAACGCTTTTTGTACCAATTCGTTCATCCCATATCCTCCTCTTCTTATCACTTATAACCATTGAAATCCAACCACTGCAACCAGAATGCCAATGATCGCTCCAAATAAAATCGCTACTCGATTGCCATCCATTCGAAACCGTAAAACTAAAAGAAGCGTAGTTAAAAAATAGACAAGAAAGGTGATCATCAAATTCCAGATGAGTGCAACAACCAAGGTGGCTACACAAAAAGCCACGGAGATAATCATGCTTGGCTCCCATTCTTTTTTTCCCATGCGATGGAACCAGCCTTTTAACAATAAGGTAAAAAAGAAATCAAACACAATAATAGCCGCCAAACCTATATTGGGTTTAGTCGGAGATTGCGTCCACACCATATGGAACAATTGATTGAGATAAGGATAAAACACGCTCAATCCCACAATCACAGCCAATCCGGCAGTAAGCAAAACAGCACCTGCAGCAACATCCTTTGCGATTTTGGCCAACGGGTGAAACTCTTCGGTGATCATATCAACCACAGCTTCGATGGCCGTATTGATTAATTCAGCGAAGATCACCAAAATAATCGTAACAAATAACACAAGTACCTCCATCTTGTTTAAAGGGAGGTACAGACTAAGCAAT
The DNA here is from genome assembly GCF_900114055.1 of Thermoflavimicrobium dichotomicum. Lineage (GTDB taxonomy): Bacteria > Bacillota > Bacilli > Thermoactinomycetales > Thermoactinomycetaceae > Thermoflavimicrobium > Thermoflavimicrobium dichotomicum. The sequence continues at coordinate 136,759 of NZ_FORR01000004.1, forward strand.
AAGACCGCTAGCGCAACGAAAAAGTGAATGCGCATATTTCGCTGTGTGACTACTGTATATTTTAGGCCTTCCAAAGCATAACGAAAACTCTTCAGTACTTTCTTCACCCACATATGAAGGCTGCTACTTGTCTATTTCTACGAGCTATGCTTACTTAATTCAAAGCAAGGCCTTATCTCTTACTTTTTCAGCTCTTTAAAGTAGCAGGTTTCCTCCTCTCTCCCCTGTCAATTACACTCTCGCCTTAGACCAACCCCATGCAAAATCTCCTCTTGGCGTGCAAACATTTCCTCTTCTTGTTCTTTTGTCTCGTGATCATATCCCAATAAATGCAAAAAGCCATGTACAGCCAAAAAACCGAGTTCCCGTGCCAGTGAATGACCGTACTCTTCAGCCTGCTCTTTAGCCTTGGGTAAAGATATCACAATATCACCTAAAGGAACTGTCTCTTCATCTTCAGCAATCACCCATTCTTCATCAGGTTCCCACAAAGGAAAAGAAAGAACATCGGTGGGACGATCTACACCGCGATGTTCTCGATTCAACTTATGAATGGTTTGATTATCAACAATCAAAAGCGACACATCCACTGTTGGCAATTCTTCCACTTCTGCAGCCCGCTCCAACACTTTTTGAATCCATCCAATCGCTTCTTTTTCGTCTTCATTCACATCAATTTCTACTTGCAAATCCACATATACTTTCATCCGTGTTTAACTCCTTTAACGACTGTAGATTTTGGTTCATCTGGATATTCAATACGCGAATGAAAAATTCCTTGCAACGTTTCACAAACCGATTTGGCAACGATATCGAGTTCTTTCAAGGTAAGATGACATTCATCAAATTGTCCATCTTCCAAACGATCACGAATGATCTTGCGAACCAGATTCTCAATACGGGATGGCGTCGGACGTGCCAAGGAACGAACAGCCGCTTCCACACAATCGCAAATTCCTACGATAGCCGCTTCTTTAAATTGGGCCTTGGGTCCAGGATAGCGATAATCCTCTTCAATCACTTTGCAACCATTACACTCATTTAAAGCCTTGTAATAAAAATATTTGATTAAGGTCGTACCATGATGCTGTGCAGCGATATCCTGAATCGGCTTTGGAATTTTATATTGCTTGAGCAATTCTACCCCATCGCGGGCATGAGAAATAATAATCGTTTTACTCAAGTTCGGGGAAATTTTATCATGAGGATTTTGTCGATTGATTTGATTTTCGATAAAAAACTGTGGTCGTTTGATTTTCCCTACATCATGATAATAGGCACCGACGCGAGCTAACAGCCCATCCGCCCCAATCGCTTCGGCGGCTGCTTCCGATAAATTCCCCACAATGACTGAATGATGATAGGTTCCGGGTGCTTCTATTAACAATTTGCGTAACAAAGGATGATTCGGATTCCCCAATTCCAACAGACGAAGAGGTGATAAAATCCCAAACATTGACTCAAAAATCGGTAAAAAGCCAATCGTCAAAACGGCTGAAAAAATCCCATTGGCCATCCCAAACCCAGTCGACATCAATAACGTCTGCCAATTCATATCAGAAGGATTCATAAAAGAAATGGCAATAATCGGCACCACACTTGTCAATGACGCAATCAAGCCTGCCTGCAAAATCGAACTTCGCCTTTTAACCCCAGCCAATGCAAAAGCACTTGTAGCTCCACTGATAAAAGATACCAAAGCAAAACGAAAATCAAATAACATGTGATTTTCGTTATTAAATAAAATGGATGCAGCAACACCTAATACCATTACTCCACCAAAAGCAAGTTCTACATTTATGAGCAAGGTAATTAACATCGCTCCAAAAGAAACAGGGGCAAAATAACCCAGTGTACTCCATTTTAAATTTTGACCAATCGCAATAATCTTCATGCTTAGCAGTGTAAGGAGCAAAATCAGGATAAACATCAATAACTTTGGATGATCTTCATGCATTTTGGGGTGAAACCGGCGAATATAAAAGAATAACAACTTTAACATCAGCCCGGTTAAAAGAGCAAGTCCCAAGTAAGGCCATGGATTATTTTTTTCTTTGATTAACCCCAATACTTGCAATTTCCTATATTGATCCGTTGTAATTTCTTCTCCTGCAGATACGATAATTTGTCCCTTGCGAATCTGGATCGCTTCGACCTCTTCACGGGCGACTTCACGCATTTTCTCCGTTTTTTTCTCATCGTAAACCTCATTGACAATAATGCATTTGCGTGCCAGTTCCCGCACAATAAAGCGAGCATTACTACTTAAACTTGAAAGAGCAATCTTCCGGTCAACCAGGTCCCTTTTCTCTGCCAGATTTTCTTGTTTGACTCCGTCTGACAATATTTCATTGACGATATTTCTTGTCTCCATGCGCAGATTTTGCAGCTCATCTGGCGGAATACGCACTAGTTTCAAATAAAATTCCTGTGATAAATCTTTGGATATGGCATCTTTTAAATTTGAAATCTTTTCCTCTTCTTTTAATGATTTATCCGTAATGTTTCTTCTCGCATCAGCAAAAATATTATCAATCAGTTTAATCTGGTTTTCGGTAATCTTATCATCCTTATAATACTGATCAGGTACAGCTGCTGCTGCTCGATTCCGTGCTTGCTTCGTTGCAACTTCATCGATTTTGGTGACAGGGGCAATGATCGTCTCCTTACTTACCATTCCTGGCTTTAACTCATATTGTTTAGGTAATACATGATTCAAAAGCAATAAATAGAACGCGACCCCAAAGATCGCGTAAAGAACAAATGGAATGTATTTTTTATATTGGAGATAGATGATACCGAACCTATTGGGTAACGGTTCGCTGATCTCTTTCATGCCTACCTGCTACCCAAACATAGATGCAAACCCGTTTTGACGGTCACAACCATGTTTAAGGTAACAGTCTCACACCTCCTGCTAAATTATGCATTTGCATCTTGTTCATATGCTTCAATAATTTTTTGTACCAATGTATGTCGGACCACATCTTCCTGTCCCAAGTATACAAAGCGAATATCTGGTATTTCTTTTAAAATCCGTTCTGCTTCCCGTAAACCCGACTTTCTTCCTTTTGGCAAGTCTACCTGAGTCACATCGCCCGTAATCACCATTTTTGAGCCAAATCCGAGTCGAGTCAAAAACATCTTCATCTGCTCGCCCGTTGTATTTTGGGCTTCATCCAAAATAACAAATGCATCTTCCAGTGTCCGACCTCTCATGTATGCAAGAGGAGCAACTTCAATCAACCCACGTTCCATCATTTTATTTACTTGTTCTACCCCTAACATAAAATACAAGCTATCATATAAAGGACGTAAATAAGGGTTCACCTTTTCCTGCAGATCACCAGGCAAAAATCCCAGATTCTCTCCAGCTTCTACCGCTGGACGTGTCAAGACAATCCTTTTCACCTGATGAGCCTTTAGTGCAGTTACAGCCATGACAACAGCCAAAAACGTTTTTCCTGTTCCAGCAGGTCCAATTCCGAAGACGATATCCGACTTTTGAATCGCTGTCACATAATGACGCTGTCCCAGCGTTTTCACACGCACTTTATTTCCTTTGTGAGTGATCCCAATTTCCTCATGATACAGTTCCAACAGTTCATCTTCCAGCCCCTGTTTCGCCAAGCGCTGTGCATAAACAACATCACGCTCTGTGAGCCGAATCCCTTTACGAATCAACGATAATAAAACACGAAATAAATTATAAAGCGTTTCACATTCATCTGGAGAACCCACGATCGTCAATTCTTCCCCGCGCGTAATGATTTTGGCTGAAGTCTGAGATTCCACCTGTTTCAAAAAGGCATCATGGGGTCCAAATAAGCTCAATGCTTCTTGTGCATCACGCAAATGAATCTTCACATTTTTCTCCCGTTCTGACAATGTTCATTCTCCTTGCAAAATAGGTTGTGAAACAGCAATGTTTTCAAGTACATCAAAATGTATCTTCAAATAAACTTTACCATTGTCAATGCGCTGGTGCAAAACTTTTTCCGTCAGAATCCTGCCTTCTGAACCTAAATTTATGCTTAATTCTTCTTTTGCTCGCTGTATAGCCAACTGAATTGCTTCCTTTAAAGGACGATGATATTGGACGGAACGCATTTCCAATCTTTCTTCGTCCACCAGTCCAAAAGGCAGTTTCCAATTACCCAAATAAAGAGAGCGCATTGATTGAATCGTTTCATATCGTTTCAATGGCATTGCCCGATGGAAAGGATTTCTAAAGATTTTGGATCCGATAAAAAAGTGAGTGACCTTATCCCTTTGCCCCGTATATTCCTTTCGCTCTTCGATTAAAGGTAAAGTTACCTCTGATTCATACCATACCTCCCCTATTACTTTACCCTTTGCTCCGACAATTTTTCCCGTATCTGGCTGCTCTGGATTACCATATTCGCCTGAAACCAATAGTTGTCCTTTTTGTACGACATCATAAATGTCTACAACCGGACGTCCGCGTTCCACCTGCATGTCCACAATCATGGCGTGTTTATTGGAAACCAGATCAACCGGTCCTTTTTCCTCCTGCTCTTTCTTCAAATGATCCACTTTCTTTTTATTTACAACTGTAATCACGGCTCGTGTGCCTTCGATACGAACACCGATCCAGGATGCTTCTGGCAATCGTTCGAGAAGCCTTTCTTGTAAATGGCGATCATTGGGTAAACGATATTTGAATTGGCCAACAAAAACCCCCTCTTCAGCTAGAATCGATCGTATATGTTCAGTCGGAAAATCCTCTGCTCCTTCAATATCAATGTGCCAGATAAACGATGACATCGCAAATAATATAAATATGAAAAAAATAAAACCGATATGGAAAAATTTCCTTCGCTTTATTTTTTGCAGAAGAAAAGGCAAGCCCTTTTTCTCCAAAATTTTGATTCGAATGCGATACTGACGTAAAAATGGGATGATTCGAAAGAAATCGGGCAGAGCCAAAGTAAGTTCAACCCGATCCTTGTCCACCCAATAAATATCTTCCGCTTTCACCCCATGTTCAATCAAGACATTTAACCATGCTGTAAGTTGTTCACCTCTACAAACGAATTTTACTTTTCCCTGGAAAATGTCTGGCAACCTGATGTTCCTCTCCCCCTATTCTGTATATTTTAATCCTTTCATTTTCCCTTCTACCCACACCATATCAGATGTGATTGCTTTAATCTTCAAATGATCACCCAATATGGTTAAATATCCTTCTGTCATACGAAGCTTTAACTCTTGTGGACTAAATGAAAGAACCCCCCGGTGGTTTTCCACTTGCAGATGGGACAATCCGATCATTTCCAAGCGGGGGACTTCTTCTGCCACGTCCGGCGGCAGATCAAACCATTCGGAGATCCATTTGCGCATATTTTTTTTTCCGATTCTCTTCATCCTCCGTCCCTCCGTCTCTAATTAAGAAATATGCAGATTCCTATTCGTTTAGAATCTCTTCCCCTCTTTCCTTTTAGCAAAATATGTATTCTATTTTAATCTTGTTTTGGTGGTAGATTTACTCATACGTTAGGCCTGACTCCCATAAGACACAATAAATAGAATATACTCAACCTGAATGAAAATGGGCTGACTCTGATCTGTTGAGTCAACCCACTCTAACTTTCCTTATACTTTATCAAATATAGTATGCATGATATCAGGAATGTTCATAACCTTATGACGGATGTGATAGAGGGCATATTTCCGTCACGTTCAAGTAGGTATCCTGATAGGAAGCCAGGCTGTCCACTCCAAAGGTCTCTTGGGAGAAAAATGCCCTCTTCTTCCATCCGATTTTTGTATCATTAACATCACTGATATGATTTCATGCATTCCAAATATTAACTATTTTTTATTTATAAGATCACAACATCTCATATGCATATTAGTCATTCCAATACCAGTAGCCCGCACCATAAGATGGATATTCGACGCGACTATCCACATGAGTAAAGCTGCTGTATCGAATAATGCCACTAAAGCCACAGGTTTTCGCTAAGTTTATTACTTCGGATACACTTTTACCGGAAACAACAATATCTGCAGCAATTCCATACATATGCATACTATTTGATTCGCCACCTACTGCACTATTATGACTAATACTACGGAATCCGGAATTGATGGTAATAGGACTATCTCCCGCTTTCTTACGCAGTGCTTCCAACTTCCACATCAGTCGACGAACATTTTCCTGTACAGTTGCAGCGCTTACTTTACCACCTGAGAAACCGCTTCCATCTTTTGAATAAAATTCTGACCAATTAAAATGTGCGGTTGATCCGTCACTGTCTTCCAGTGCATTTAATTTAGCCTGCGTTGCTGGACCAACAATCCCGTCTGGTGTCAAACCATAAGCCTGTTGAAATCTTTTGACTGCTGCTTCTGTTTGAGGTCCAAACACTCCATCAACGGCCACATAGGTCTGAGAAGGGGAACTTGCAGCCCACCCAGCAACACGAATTTGCAATTCTTTTACATCTGCACCAGAATCCCCTACTTTTAACGTACGAGTCCAACTGTACGCATCTGCTTTTGCAGGTGGTACCACCAACATTGCCAAAACCAACAGACAAGCAAACAACATGGAAAAACGGAACTTACTGCTCAGTTGAAACAATTTGAAGTTCTCCTTTCTCATAAAATATGTTTTTACAACAATATTGTAACAATTATCATTGGGTATGTAAATATAATTATTTAATATTTAATCATTTTTCTGAATGATTTTATCGTGATAATGATTAATTGTTATTATTATGGAAAATTGTATAAAACTATCTTATCGATGGATATTAAAAAGGGATATAGCGTTTTTGCTATATCCCTTTGCATAATGAATAGAATTGATTATTATTATAGCTGTCGCTGAGCTTGAGTAACCAAGCGTTTTGTAATTTCCCCACCGACAGATCCATTCCCACGTGATGTGGTATCTGGCCCCAGTTTCACTCCAAATTCAGCCGCAATTTCTTCTTTGAATTGATTTAAAACAGCTGAAGCTCCAGGTACCAATAAACGATTGGTACTGCGTGAACGCGCCATATTTTCATCTCCTTTCTATGAATAGTATGAAACGCACGCTATAAACTATGTTTATTAATTGTTTCCATACCCACTAACTATTCCCAAAAAAATCGATCAGTTTCTTTTATCCAACAAAATTGGAATCCCATTATTTTCTTTCACTCTTCTTGTTTTGTAGAGCCAAGTAAAAAACGTTTCTCTAGACCCACATGCTCTTTACCTGTTAATCTTTTTTCAGTATGAGCATACGAAGGGGGATTGGATTGGAGAAAGATTTAACAAAGCTAAGCGAAAAAGCAGCTTGGCTAAGTATCGGGGCTTATATACTTTTATCTGCAGGAAAATTGGCTGCAGGATACTTTACCCATTCCAAAGCACTGACAGCGGACGGATTAAACAATAGTACAGACATTTTAGCTTCACTGGCTGTCTTGGTCGGATTAAAACTTTCCAGAAAACCAGCAGACCAGGATCATCCATATGGACATCGTCGAGCTGAAACGATTGCCTCCCTTATTGCTTCATTTATCATGACGGCTGTAGGGATTGAAGTTCTTGTAAAAGCAGGCCAGGCACTTATCAACAAACAAATACACAGGCCAGATTGGAGCGCTGTATGGGTCTCTCTGGTTTGCGCTATCATTATGTATATCGTATATCGCTATAATCTTTACATTGCTAAAAAAACAAACAGTCAGGCTGTCAAAGCAGCAGCCAAAGACAATCTGTCCGATTCGTTAGTCAGTCTTGGTGCTTGCATTGGCATTATCGGTTCACAATTCCAACTTCCCTGGTTAGACCCGGTCACCGCTTTCATTGTTGGAGGGATTATCTGTAAAACAGCGTGGGAAATTTTTCAAGAATCCACACACACGCTTACAGATGGGATTGATGTCAATCTACTCGCTCAGTTACACCATTCGGTCGCACAGGTTCAGGGCGTCAAACAGATTCAGCGCATCAAAGGCAGATTGCACGGAAATGAGATCTTGGTGGACGTTGATATTACAGTAGATCCCCATCTAAATGTCATCGAAAGCCACATGATCACTGAAGTCATCGAAGAAAAACTACGTAACGAGTTTCAAATCGCCCATATCCAGGTACATGTCGAACCTGACCAGAACCAACGGATCGCCATAAAAAAATAAGAGCAGGCGCGTTGTCTGCTCTTTGGCTTGCAAAAAAACAGCGTGGTCGTCCACGCTGTTTATGCCAAATATTCCTGAACCAAGCGATTGACAACTTTCCCGTCTGCTCTTCCTTTTACCTTTGGTAAAATCGCTCCCATGACTTTACCCATATCCTTTTTCGAAGAAGCGCCTACCTCCAGGATTACTTCCTGCACAATAGCACGAAGCTCTTCTTCGGATAATTGCTCAGGCAAATACTGCGACAGAATGTCAAGCTCTTCCTGTTCTTTTTGAACGAGATCATCACGTCCTGCTTTTTCGTATTCCGCTAATGAATCCTTCCGCTGTTTGATCTCCTTCATAATTACTTCCAATACTTCTTCATCGTTTAGAGCTTCACGTTTGTCAATTTCTACCTTTTTGATTGATGCACGAAGCATCCGAAGCGTAGACACCTTTTGCTTCTCTTTATTTTTCATCGCAGTTTTCATGTCTTGCTCAATTTGCTGTACCAGACTCACTGGTTACACCTCTCTAACGACGCTTTTTGCGAGCTGCTTCTGCTTTCTTTTTACGACGAACACTTGGTTTTTCATAACGCTCGCGCTTGCGGATTTCAGACAAAATGCCATGTTTTGCACAAGAACGCTTGAAACGGCGCAATGCACTATCCAAGGATTCATTCTTACGAACGCGTGTTTCAACCATGCTTATCCCTCCCTCCACGGGCCAGCTAGCCACTCGAACAGCGGCGCAATAACACACATTGAAGCAAGTAGTGGCCTGATCCCCAGAGAGAGGCGGTCAGCATCCACAAAATCTTGCAAACCAATGAATTTTGACCGTGATAGAAGTTCTTTTTGTTCCTTTGTCAGGAAACTGGACTTCCCTTCTCTAGGTTTGACATCACCGTTGTTCAGGGCATATATCCTCTTATTGTATTATATCGAATGAGAATCTTCTAGTCAAAATCAACCTGGCGGCCAAGTTAGTTGACGCCCTCCCAAAAGATGGAAATGAATGTGGAATACCGTTTGCCCACCTTCTTGTCCGATATTGTTCACAACACGAAATCCTCTTTCATCCAAGCCCAATTGTTTGGCAATCTTTTTGATACCCAGTAAGATTTTCCCTGCCAATACTTTGTCTTCTTCTTCCAGATGCATAAGAGAAGAAATATGTTTTTTCGGAATGACAAGCACATGCTCAGGAGCTACTGGATTAATATCACGAAAAGCATACAAGAACTCATCTTCATACACTTTTTGCGACGGAATTTTACCATCAACGATTTGACAAAAAATACATTCAGACACTCAGTTCCCTCCTGTTCTTAAGCCTAATTATATCAAAGATAGGCAATCTGCATAGCGCAAACACAACAGTAGCCCTGTAACATATAATGTATCATGAATGATAAAGGAGTGAAAATCCTTGGCAAAAAACAAATCTTCAGCCAATGAAAGCAAATTACGCAAAATGGTTCGACAAATGATCCAAGAAGAACTTAAGCAACTTCATTCTTCACCTTATGAAGCGCCTCCATTTTCATCGTACAATTACAGCCAATTTCCTGATGAAGAGAACTTTTCGAAAGAACAAGAAGAATGGAGCCAGACACCCCCATGGGCCACGTTTGGAGCACCAGTCCCCGCTAAACAAAGTCGTCACGAGCGCCAGTCGCGAAAGTCTTCTGAGCAGCAAAACCCTTGGTCAGAGCCATATCACCCAGAATTTGATGAGTTCGATGCTCCTCCTTTTTTCAGGAGGCATGCCAAAAAATAAAAGTTCATCGCGCCCTTTGGGCGCATTTTTTGTCATGCCCGTCCACCTCCAGCCATATAATAGCTGCAAATGGGGAGGCATGATCAATGACTGAAATTCTTTTTCCATTTACTATAGGGCTCATTGTCTTTTTATATGGTTTAAATAAAATGAGAACAGGCTTTGAAACCTTGGCTGGAGAAAATCTAAAAGGCATTCTATTGCGATTTACCAAAACACCTTTTCGTGGTTTTATCACAGGAACCATTACCACTGCTTTATTGCAAAGCAGTACAGCTGTTACTGTGCTAACGATCGGCTTTGTGCATGCAGGTCTGATTTCCTTTACTCACTCCATCGGGATCATCCTTGGGACCAACATCGGTACGACTGTAACAACACAAATCCTGGCATTAAATATTGAAGATTTCGCTGTACCATTCATTGTGATCGGCATCATCTTACGTTTGATGACCTGGAAAAACGTTCGGCCACTGGGCTTCATTATTAGTGGCTTTGGATTTCTGTTTCTGGGAATTGAAATAATTCAATGGTTAATTCAACCACTCAAGGAACGAGGTTGGATCGATTTATTGATAGAGAACAGTGGCAATCCCATTATTTCAGGTATATTGGTTGGAGCCATTATTACAGCCCTTATTCACAGCAGTAGTGCCACGATCGCCATCACGATGGGCTTTTACGCCTCCAATTTGGTTACCCTTCCTTTTGCCATTGCTGTCATTTATGGAAGTAACGTAGGTACTTGTGTAACGGGAATGATTGCCGCAATCCAAACAAACATCCATGCCAAACGCGTTGCCATCGCCCATCTGATTCTCAACATTGCAGGAGTTGTTTTATTTGCTCCCTTGATCCCGGTTTACATTGACTGGATTCCCTATCTGTCCGATTCACCAACGACTCAAATCGCTCATGTCCAAACGCTATTTAATGTCATTTGTTCCTTATTCGTCCTTCCCATTGGACCACTATTTGCCAAATTCATCATCTGGCTGGTTCCCGAGCGTAAGACAGTGTGGAAATGGAGTGAATATCCACGAAAGACCTATTAAGAAAAGGAGCCTTAGCATAAGCTCCTCTGATTTTAACCCCTCTTATAGAAAATCCGACTTAATAAGTGCTTGTTCCTTTACCACCTGTGACGATCGCTACACCGGAGCTGGTACCGATTCGATTTGCACCGGCTTGAATCATTTTTTCGGCTGTTTCGAGATCACGAACGCCACCTGAAGCTTTCACTCCTACTTCTTCACCAACTGTTTTCCGCATGAGTTCTACTGCGTGTACTGTTGCTCCACCAGCAAGGAAGCCTGTAGAAGTTTTTACAAAGTGCGCTCCAGCTTCTTTGGACAACTTGCTTGCCTGGATGATTTCTTCATCGGTTAAAAGACCGGTCTCTAAAATGACTTTAACCAGATTTCCTGCCGCAGCTTCAACAACGGCTTGAATATCTTTTTTTACGGTGTCAAAGTCGCCCGATTTGAGTGCACCAATGTTTAGTACCATATCAATTTCTGTCGCTCCATCTTGTACCGCCTGCTTTGTTTCATATGCTTTTACTTCTTTTGGCGTTGCCCCTAGCGGGAAGCCTATAACGGTACATACTTTGACTGGAGAATCGGCCAATTGTTCAGCAGCTACCCGAACCCAGTATGGATTGACACAAACCGAAGCAAATTGATGGGCTTTGGCTTCTTCGCACAGTTTGACAATGTCATCTCTGGTTGCTTCCGGTTTCAGCAAGGTATGATCAATCATGGCAGCGATATGTTGAGTCATATGATCCATTCCTTTCCCATTTACTTTAAGTTTAAAACTCGATAAGCTTTTTCCAGCACTACCTGGTTGTTATGATAACCAGCGCTTTGTTGCAGTTCCCAAGCTTCTTCAGGAGAATACCAAGCAACCATATCTATTTCCTCTATTTGTGGCGTTTCCTTCCCTTCCAACGCCTCAACCAAAAAGTAGTTCACTTCCTTGTGAATAAGGCCTTTCTTTTCATGCTCGTAATCATACTGAATCGTAAGAAGTTTCTCTACCACTCTACCCGAAATCCCTGTTTCCTCCTGGATTTCACGTAGAGCCGTTTCTTCGTCTGACTCGCCTGCTTCTATTTTTCCTTTCGGCAATGAAATATACCCAAAGCGGTCACGTATGAGGAGAATCTCGATTTGTCCATCTCTTTTCCGATAAACAACGCCACCTGCAGAAATCTCTTTCACATTTTCCCCCCTTTTATTTTCAGTTTGCCAAGAGATTATAACCAATCGCACAAGAAAGGAACAATAATCCGCTTACTCCTAAAAAAGGATACCAGCTTTATATATCGATGACAATATTTTGCTGGCATTCAAAGCAAAAAAAGAACTGCTAACGTACTTGCCGTTAACAGCTCTCATTCACTCATTTATACTGCTTTTGCCGGGCGTGGTACCTCATCGACCACACGAACGAAAGTACCATGGCAATATTCAGGACCAGCCTCGTCTACTTTCACTCGGCACACTTTCCCCACCATCTCTTCGTTGGCTGGGAAAACCACTTGCAGATAGTTATCGGAATATCCCATATACAAGCCGTTGGATGGGTCTTCTTTATACGGACGCTCTGGAATCACTTCGACTACATCACCAACGAATTTCTCGGCATATTTGAGAGACAGGCGATTGGACAGTTCAATCATCCGTTTTACACGTTCGTGCTTAATCTCTTCAGGCACCTGATCTGGCATACGTGCAGCAGGAGTTCCCGTCCGTTTGGAATATGGGAATACGTGCAACTGATACATATCGAGCTCTTCAATAAAGCGATAGCCATTCTCAAATTGTTCATCGGTTTCTCCAGGGAAGCCAACAATGACATCCGTGGTAATCGCTACATTTGGCATCGCCTCATGTAATTGAAGGATTTTTTCCCGATACTCGCTCGTCGTATATTTCCGGCGCATGCGTTTGAGAACCGCATCATCTCCAGCCTGAAGCGGGATATGCAAATGACGGCACATTTTCTCAGAAGCATTCAATACTTCGATGACACGTTCATCAATTTGGCTCGCCTCAATGGAGCTGATCCGGATGCGTTTTAACCCTTCAATTTTATCCAAATCCCACAAGAGATCAGCTAAACGATAGTTTTCAAAATCCTCACCATATCCACCTGTATGAATTCCAGTCAACACGATTTCTTTATAACCTGCTTCCACCAATTGACGCGCTTGTTGCAGTACGCTCTCTGGCTTACGGCTGCGGGATAATCCTTTTGCCCATGGGATGATACAGAAAGTGCAGAAGTTATTGCATCCCTCTTGAATTTTGAGAAAAGCACGAGTCCGATCAGAAAAAGCCGGAACGTCCAGGTCTTCAAATTCACGCTGTTTCATGATATTCGCCACAGCATGGATCGGCTGACGTTCACGCCGAAACTTCTCTACATACTCAATCAGCTTATCACGACCTGATGTACCTACTACAATATCTACACCTGGAATAGCAGCAACTTCCGCCGGTGAAGTTTGCGCATAACACCCTGTTACCGCAATGACTGCATCCGGATTCCGGCGAATCGCACGACGAATCACCTGCCGGCTCTTCTTATCCCCTGTATTGGTTACCGTACAGGTATTGATCAGATAAACATCCGCCTCATCTTCAAAATCCACACGAACATAGCCCGCTTTTTTAAACAACTGCCACATTGCTTCTGTTTCATAGGCATTCACCTTACAGCCTAAGGTATGAAAAGCCACCCGATTCATCATGCTTCACCTCCTAATTCTCGTTTTGCAAACAGGATACAGGAAAGAGCTACCAAAGATGCGGTCTCTGTACGAAGAATTCTTGTTCCTAATGTGATTGGCAAAGCACCAGCCGCCTTCGCTTCTTCGATCTCCTGTTCAGAGAATCCACCTTCTGGACCAATGATCAGGAGAATTTGCTGGGCTTCACTCATCGTGACATGCGTTAAGGGCTCTCCCCCTTTTTCATAGGCAATGAGAGCCAGTTCCGCCTTTTCGATCTCTTTGAGTAGCTCTTTCCAATGAATCGGTTGAAAGACTTCTGGAATACAGCCGCGATGAGATTGTTCAGCGGCTTCCTTTACAATGCGTTTCCAACGTTCAAGCTTTTTCTGCCCTTTTTTATCATCGAGTTTAACAATGGTACGCAAAGAGGTAAAAGGCAGAAATCGTGCCGCCCCAATTTCTGTTCCTTTTTGCAAAATGGTTTCAAACTTGTCCCCTTTAGGCAACGACTGTGCAATCGTGATCTGACTGACAGGCTCACCTTTGGAAGGGGCCGTTTCGAGTACGCGACACTCAATATATTGTGAGTGGATTTCGGTAATTTCCACGAAATAATCAAGACCATGCCCATCACAACAAATGAATCGATCACCGATTCGATTGCGCATCACGGTTTTGATATGATGCACATCATCACCTGTGATCTGGATCTGATTTCCACTGATTTGTTTGGGTGATACAAAATACCTCTGCATAAGACACTCCTACCTAGTTTACCATTTTTTTGCGACAATCGCCACCCAGTCTTCCTGGTGAATGGTTTCCAAAACCTGAAGGCCTGTATCGTTTAAAGCGGATAGAACAAGCCCGGATTTCTCTTTAATAATACCTGAACCGACAAAAATACCGCCAGGTACCAGAACACGCGGTAAATCATGGACAAACTTGACAATAATTTCTGCCAGGATATTGGCTACTACACAATCGGCCGTTTGGGCTACTCCTTTTAACAAATCCCCCTGTCTTACTTCAACCACCGGTTCGACTTGGTTTAACCGGACGTTTTCCTTACTTTTTTCTACTGCAAGTGGATCCAAATCCAATGCCAACACTTTTTTTGCTCCCAGTTTTGCTGCAGCAATACTCAAGATGCCACTCCCGCATCCGACATCGATCACACGAGATTCTGGAAACAAGTATTTTTCCAGCATTTTTAAAGACAAGACAGTCGTAGGATGAGTCCCTGTACCAAATGCCATCCCCGGATCCAATTCGATAATTCTCTCATCAGGAGAAGCAGCCTGATATGCTTCCCAAACAGGTTTGATTGTTAATCGCGGTGAGATACGTACCGGTTTATAATACTTTTTCCATTTATTGGCCCATGATTCTTCATCCACGAGTGACGTTCGGACTATTCCCGGACCAGGATCAAGTCCAAACTGGGAAAGCTGCTCTACTCTTTGTTTCACCTGAGAAACGATCGATTCAAAATCGATCAAATCAGGAAAATAGGCCTTAACAATCACTCCATATTCCGGATAATCTTCTTTTTTCAGTTCAATGATTTCTCCATACTGGTTTTCCCAATGACGGTTCAACACTTCTGGATCTTCAATGGATACACCCTCTGCTCCAACTTCCTGGAGCAAGTTGCTTACTGCTTCCACTGCTTCCGAACTCGTATGAACGCTTAATTCAAGCCAGTTCATCATCTTTACCCCCTTTTGATAAAGAAAAACGGGCAGGGCGCCCGTTCTTGTTGTCTTATTAATCTACTTTAAACGCTCGTTTCATTTTATCAAAAAAGCTATTGTTTTGGTTCTGAACATATTCTCCACACAGCCTTGAGAACTGCCGCAAGGCTTCTCGCTGTTCTTCATTCAGATTGGTTGGTGTAACCACACGAACCCTTACCCGCAAGTCTCCAACCATTCCTCGCGAGCGCGGAACTCCTTTGCCGCGTAAGCGGAATTCTGTTCCTGTTTGGGTACCTGTTGGAATCTTCAATTTCGCTTTTCCTTCCAGTGTCGGAACAACCACTTCACCACCGAGAGCCGCTACACCAAAGGTAATTGGCAACTCACAAACCAAATCATATCCGTCACGCACAAATACTTCATGCGGCTTTACAAAAACCGTAATAATCAAATCCCCAGGAGGTCCACCATTAATACCTGGCTCTCCTTCACCACGCACACGCAAACGATCACCATCATAAATGCCTGCAGGGATTTTTACGCTGAGCTTCCGTTTTCTTTTTACCTTTCCTAAACCAGTACAGGTCGAACATTTCTCCCGAATCACTTTTCCTTCGCCTTTACAAGATGGACAAGTGCGAGAATGCTGAATTTTACCCCAAGGTGTATTCTTCACTTCCTCTACTTGTCCTCTTCCCCGGCAAACACTACAGGTCTCGGGACGGCTTCCCTGTTTTGCCCCACTTCCCTTACAGGTCGGACAAGCTTCCGTTTTCGGAATTTGAAGTTCAACAGATGTACCATAAATGGCATCTTTAAAATCAATTTGAATCCGGTATTCTAAATCCGCACCTTGCCGTGCTGCAAATGGATTGCGTCGGGTGCCACCGAAAAACATATCAAAGATATCTTCTATACCACTAAAGCCACCGCTAAAACCACCATCAAATCCGCCAGCAAAGCCACCTGTACCAAATCCACCCGATGGGTCAGTATGACCGAATTGATCATAGTGAGCTCGTTTTTGCTCATCACTCAAAACTTCATAGGCTTCTTTAATCTCTTTAAATTTTTCTTCTGCATCTGGTTCCTTATTGACATCCGGATGATATTTGCGTGCAAGCTTGCGATATGCTTTTCGAATTTCGTCAGCAGTGGCATTTCGATCAACACCCAGCACTTCATAATAATCGCGTTTGCTCACCAGATCACCTCCTCTTTCTCTTACATCAAAAAAAGAAAGTCAAGTCAAGGCGAACCCCGACGTTGACTTGACTTTCAGGCCGAGGAGACCTTCAGTATTGCTCCTCTTACTTTTTATCTTCTTTTATTTCCTCGAACTCAGCATCAACAACGCGCTCATCTTTCTGTTCATTGTTTTGTGCCGCTTGTGCTGTTTGCTGTGCCTGTTCATACAGCTTGATCGATAGCTGCTGAACGGCTTGTTCCAACTCTTCTGTTCCTTTTTTGATAGCCTCGAAGTCTTCACCTTCCAAGGCTTTTTTCAGTTCATCTTTCACTTGATTTACTTTATCTACTTCACTTTGCTCCACTTTGTCTCCAAGTTCTTTCAGCGTTTTTTCAGTGGTAAAGATGAGCTGATCTGCTTTGTTACGCAATTCGATCTGCTCTTTCCGCTTTTTATCTTCCTCAGCATGAAGCTCAGCTTCACGGATCATGCGTTGGATCTCTTCTTCACTCAAGCCGCTGGAAGATTGAATCGTGATATTTTGACTCTTACCAGTTGCCTTATCTTTTGCTGTCACAGATACAATTCCATTCACATCGATTTTAAAGGTAACCTCAATTTGCGGAACCCCTCGTGGAGCTGGTGGAATATCACGCAACTGGAAGCGACCCAATGTCTTATTGTCTTTCGCCATGGGGCGCTCTCCTTGCAGAACATGGATATCCACTACGGTTTGGTTATCCGTTGCCGTAGAGAAGATTTGGGATCTTTCCACTGGGATGGCTGTATTTCTTTCGATCAGCTTCGTAAATACACCGCCCAAGGTTTCGATTCCAAGGGATAATGGAGTAACGTCTACCAATACAACATCTTTTACATCTTTGGAGATGACTCCACCTTGGATCGCTGCTCCCATTGCTACAACTTCATCTGGGTTTACTCCTTTAGAAGGCTCTTTACCAATCAGCTTTTTGATTGCTTCCTGTACGGCAGGAATCCGTGTAGAACCACCCACCAGGATTACTTTATCAATATCGCTTGGACTTAGTCCAGCATCTTGCAATGCCTGACGAGTCGGTCCCATGGTGCGTTCAATCAGGTGTGCACTCAACTCTTCAAACTTCGCACGGGTCAAGTTCATTTCCAAGTGTTTGGGTACACCATCTACCTGTGTCAAGAATGGGAGAGAGATCGTGGTAGTCAGCACGCCGGACAAGTCTTTTTTCGCTTTTTCGGCTGCCTCTTTCAGACGTTGCATGGCCATGTTGTCATTTCTCAAGTCAACACCATGCTCTTTTTTAAACTCCTGAACCAGGTAGTCAATAATGACTTGGTCAAAATCATCTCCACCCAAGTGGTTATCTCCACTGGTTGCCACCACTTGGAAGAATCCGTCTTCCATCTCGAGAATGGATACGTCAAAAGTACCTCCACCCAAGTCAAAAACCAAAATGGTTTGCGCTTCTTCTTTTCCCAAACCATAGGCCAAAGCGGCTGCTGTTGGCTCGTTAATGATTCTCAGTACTTCAAGCCCAGCAATTCTTCCTGCATCTTTTGTCGCTTGACGTTGACTATCATTAAAATATGCAGGAACAGTAATAACAGCCTGTGTTACTTTTTCGCCCAGATAAGCTTCCGCATCCGCTTTTAATTTCTGTAAGATCATGGCTGAAATTTCTTGTGGTGTATACTCTTTTCCATCAATTTTCACTTTATGGTCGGTTCCCATATAACGTTTAATCGAAATAATCGTTTTATCTGGATTGGTGATTGCTTGACGCTTTGCTGCTTCACCCACTAAGCGTTCTCCCGTTTTGGAAAAGCCAACAACAGATGGAGTAGTACGTCCACCTTCTGCGTTTGGGATAACTACTGCTTCAGATCCTTCCATGAATGCAACGCAAGAGTTAGTGGTTCCTAGGTCAATGCCAATAATTTTACCCATAGATAGTCCCCTCCTACATACTCTCCAACAAGTTGTATAGTAAAATTAACTGCTTACTTTCACCATACTTGGACGAATCACACGATCTTTATAGCGGTAGCCTGGCTGCAATTCTTCTACTACCATTCCTGGTTCGTATTGATCACTCTCTACTTGCATCACCGCATTATGCTCGTGCGGATTAAAAGGTTTACCCTCTGCCTCAATCAGGGTAAGCCCTGCTTGAGACAACACTTGTAAAAACTGGCGATAAACCATTTCGACGCCTTGTTTTAACCCTTCAGCATCCAATGATTTATCTGCGGCATCCAATGCTCGCTCAAAATTATCCAATACAGGTAATAGGGACTCAATCAGCGGCACAGATGCATATTTTAATGCATCTTCTTTATCTTTTCTGGCTCGCCGCCGGAAGTTTTCCAGATCAGCATGAGACATCAACAGTTTTTCATGCATCTCAGCCAATTTCTGTTGTAATTCTTCAGTCAGAGTTTCATACTCACTCAGTTTCTGTTTTAATGATTCAATTTCTTTCTGTAATTCGATTGTTGGGTCAACAACAACTTCCTCGGATATATCTTGAGTTTCCTCCGGCACTTCTTCCTTGCCTGCCGTGACCTCTTTGTGATCAGCTACTGCTTCTTCTTGAGCCAGTCTCTCTTCTGTCATTTCCATTTCCATGTCTTTTTCTTCATCAATGATGGGTGTATTTCCCAAGATCGGTTGATTTCCCAGCTTCGGCTCTTGCTCGGGCATTGGTTCATTGGCTATCGTTGGCTCCACATTTTCTTCCATATGAGCAGCCTGCTCATGCATTTCTGTATGCACAACTTCTTCATGCTCCAATATTTTTGTCGCCTGCAAGCTATCGGCATCGATACGGATGCGTTTCCTTTTTCTTTTTTTGGCCGCCATGCCATACTCCCTCCTTTGCTGGCGAGACCCACGAGCCCCAGATCCTCGTAAGAACACGAAAAAACAGCTCTCATGTCGCACGTCTGACTTAGAATATGACTTTTTTCATTCTATACGAAATCCTCTGCGAATACGAGAACGTTAAGGACGGAAATCTCAAAATTCCAGCATTCTTTGCAACCAACGATTTTATTATACAATCAGAATGGCCGGATGTTTCACTTCCATGTGATCCATTACGAAGATTTGCTGCCCATCCTTTATCGCCTGACTTTTTCACTATTCTTCTTCATCTCGTTAAGTATATAGGGATAGGGGTTCTAACCGACTTTCGAACCCCTGAGTAAACAACCACACAACAAACTCAATCTTTTACTTACCTTCATACATGGAATTCAGTTGTTTGGAAAAGATTTGGGAGAGGATGTCAATCAGGCTAATCACCTTTCGATAATTCATTCGTGTAGGTCCTAAAACACCAATCGTTCCAACCGGCTCACCATCTATCATATATGATGCAGTAATAATACTGCAATGATTGACTTCTTCAATATGAATTTCGTCACCAATTCGTACCTGTATACCATTTGTACTTGGTTCAAGCAATTGGATGATTCGATCATCCTCTTCCAAAAAGTCCAACAACATCTTCATTTTTTCTACATCTTGGAACTCTGGCTGTTCCAACATCTTGGTCGTTCCACTCGTATAAATACGCTCCTCTGATTGGATATGCAAAATCTGATCCAACAGTTCTAACGTATTTTCGTAATGATCGATGTGCCGTTTCAACTCACTTGTCAGTTCGCGCGCCACAAATGTTTTTAACTTTGACAATGGCACACCCTTCAAGCGATCATTTAACAAGTTGACCAATCTCTCAATCGTGGAGAACGAAACATTTTCCGGAATGGTAATTCGTTGTTGTTGGACATGTCCTCGATCTGTCACCGCAATGGAAACGGCTGAACGATCTGACAACGGAACGACCTGCAAATGCTTCAGCTTATCTATAAAAACCCGCGGTCCCAAGCAAATCGTCATATAATTGGTCAATTGCGACAGTATATTGGAAGTATGTTGAATCGCTTGTTCAACATGGTCAATCTTTTGTGAAAACATTTGGTGAATGGCCATAATATCTTTCGGTGTCCATTTTTGTGGTGTCAGCAAATGATCCACATAGAAGCGGTACCCTTTTTGTGAGGGGATCCGTCCGGCAGATGTATGCGGTTGCTCCAAATAGCCCATTTCTTCCAGGTCAGCCATTTCATTGCGCACAGTTGCAGCACTAAAGCCAACTCCTTCTTTCTTGGAAACGGTGCGCGAACCCACTGGTTCAGCTGACACGATGTAATCATCAATCACCGCCCAGAGAATACGCTTTTGCCGCTCTGTTAACATCTGCCTCCCTCCCTTGTTAGCACTCACACAAAACGAGTGCTAAAATACTATATTTAAATTATCAAACGGCGGTATTGATGTCAATTGCTCATATAAGAAAAGAAGCAAATACTTCGTTTCCATAAATCAACCCTTTTTCTGTCAGAGCAATCCGATCATCTTGAACCGTTAACATCCCCTGCTCTACCAACCGCTCAATCACTGAGCCATATACTTCTTCTATACGTTTATGATACAACGAATAAAAACGTGTGCAACTCACTCCTTTCAACATTCGCAATCCTAAAATCATAAAGTTTTCCATCTCTTCCTGGGCATTCACTTCATGTCGCTCCAATACAGGTCGCTTACCATGTTGAACTTGATGGATATACTCTTTGACTCCTTTTACATTTGCATGTCTCACTTTATTCATATAACCATGGGCACCGGCTCCTAGTCCATAATACTCTTCATTCAGCCAATAAATGGAGTTATGTCTGCTTTCCTTTCCAGGTTTAGAAAAATTACTTATTTCATATTGAATATACCCATATCTCGGTAAATTTGAACGAATCCACTGATACATAGCCAGCTCTTCTTCCTCTGGAGGCAGTGGCAATTCATTGCGCTCATACAAATGATGAAACAATGTTCCTTCCTCGATTTTCAAGCTATAACAGGAAAAATGATCGGGTTCCAATTTAAGTGCTTCAATCAATGTTTTCTGGACATCCTGTAAAGTTTGATGGGGTAATCCAAACATCAGATCCAGCGAGATATTGTCAAAGCCTACACTTCTTGCCTGTTCGACGCTGCGATAAATATCTTCAACTCCATGAATGCGTCCAATTTTCTGGAGTAAATCGGGACGAAATGTTTGTGCGCCAAAGCTGATTCGATTGACGCCACCTGCCTGCATCACTTCCAACAATTCTTCTCCGGTTGTCCCCGGATTTGCTTCAATGGTAAACTCCCATTCATTTGACCAATGCGGAAAATAAGTACGGATGCTGAGGAGTAATCGTTCCATCTGCTGTGGATTTAAAACAGTGGGTGTACCTCCGCCTATAAACACCGTTTCAATCTCACCTGGCGGAACTTCAGCTACTGTCAATTCCATTTCGCGCTCCAAAGCAGCAAGATAATCTTCAACAGGCTGACCATCTACTACATAAGCTGTGAAATCGCAATAATGGCATTTGTTCGTGCAAAAAGGAATATGAATATAAACGGCTTTCGGTGCCAATACATTTCCCCCCAACTTTTTTAAAAAGCCATGAGTGAAAGTCACTCATGGCCGAGCTTGTTGACAAAGACTTGATTTCAATGTCGGGGTTCCTATTCCTCAGGAATCCCTGCCATGCCAATATCCTCAATCCATAAAAGCCCCTAGAGTTACAGATCAATGCAGTACCAGCTCCGTTTTTCCGACAGCGCCCTGCAAGGAAGCATTTCAGGGTCGCTTCGAGACGGAAGCTTAAGAAGCGGGCAAAACATGCTGCCGCTTAAATGGATATTGCCCGCGTTTTTAATCTTTCGCTTTCCGTCTCTCCGCTGGGTATGGTTCGTTAGTCACTCGCTCGGAAAAACTGAATTTTTTTGTTTACTTGTTGTCGTCCACTTGCAATACAGCCATAAATGCTTCTTGTGGTACGTCTACACTGCCGATGCTTTTCATGCGCTTTTTACCTTCTTTTTGTTTCTCCAACAGCTTCCGTTTACGACTGACATCCCCACCATAACATTTGGCCAATACATTTTTACGGATAGCTTTAATGGTCTCCCGAGCAATGATTTTATTGCCAATGGCAGCTTGTACAGGCACTTCAAACATCTGTCTGGGGATCAATTTCTTCAATTTCTCCACCAAAGCCCGTCCACGATGATAAGCCCGGTCTCGATGCACAATAAAGGATAAGGCATCGACTACTTCGCCGTTCAGCAATATATCCATCTTTACCAGATTGGATGGCTTGTAACCAATCAATTCGTAGTCCAGTGATGCATATCCCTTTGTGCCCGATTTTAATTGGTCAAAGAAATCATAGACGATCTCTGCCAAAGGAAGCTCGTAGATCAGATTGACACGGTTGGTATCAATGTACTTCATGTCCACATACTGTCCCCGTTTGCTTTGGCACAACTCCATAACCGTACCCACATAATCATTGGGTACCATAATACTGGCTCGAACATACGGCTCTTCAACATGGTCAATCTTTTGGGGAGGCGGCATCAAGGTAGGATTTTCTATATCCAATACAGATCCATCGGTCTGATATACTTTATACACAACACTTGGGGCTGTAGTAATTAACTGAATGCCAAACTCCCGCTCGATCCGTTCCTGAATGATTTCCATATGCAACAGTCCCAAAAATCCACAGCGGAAACCGAAGCCGAGCGCTGATGACGTCTCTGGCTCATAGGTCAACGAAGCGTCATTGAGCTCCAGCTTTTCCAAGGCTTCACGCAGATCATCATATTCGGATGAATCGACCGGATACATCCCACAATAAACCATCGGTGTAATCTTGCGATATCCTGGCAGGGGCTCTGTAGCTGGATTATTTGCATCAGTAATGGTATCCCCAACACGTGTATCTTTTACATTTTTGATACCCGCAACAATGAAACCAACTTCGCCTACAGACAATTCATCCATCAGTACCGGATGAGGTGTAAACGCTCCTACTTCAGTCACTTCAAATGTTTTGCCTGTGGACATCATTTTAATTTTCATGCCTTTTTTAACCGTTCCCTCTACCACACGCATATAGACGATAACACCTTTATACGAATCATAATAGGAGTCGAAAATCAGTGCACGCAGAGGGGCATCTGGATCACCGGATGGAGCTGGAACTTTCTCTACCACTTGCTCCAAAATTTCTTCGATTCCAATCCCTGCTTTAGCTGAAGCCAAAACAGCCTCGCTGGCATCCAGCCCGATCACATCTTCAATTTCCTGTTTTACGCGCTCTGGTTCGGCACTGGGCAAGTCGATTTTATTAATGACCGGAATGATTTCCAGATCGCTTTCCAAAGCCAGATAAACGTTTGCCAGTGTCTGTGCTTCCACTCCTTGTGCCGCATCCACCACGAGCAAAGCTCCTTCACACGCTTGCAAACTGCGTGAAACTTCATAAGAGAAGTCAACATGACCTGGGGTATCGATCAGATTCAAAATATATTCCTGCCCATCTTTCGCTTTATATTTCAAACGAACAGATTGCAACTTGATCGTAATTCCACGTTCTTTTTCCAATTCCATTTTATCCAGATATTGATCCGTCATTTCCCTTTCCGATAGAGCCCCGGTATATTCCAAAATCCGGTCAGCCAAAGTGGATTTTCCATGGTCAATATGGGCAATAATCGAAAAGTTACGGATCATTTTTAGTTTTTCACGTCTATCCATCCAAGATTCCTCCCGAACATAAAAAGCAAGGCTGCATTGCTTAATTATATCAAGCCCAAGGAATCCCTTCAATGTACCTGACCGCATTTGTCATAACGAAAAACGTTGGCGACTTCGGCGATCCCAAATTTTGATCCCTTCCCATGAAAAAAGCCCCTGAATCGTTCCTCACCGGGAAAAGAACGACTCAGGAGCTCAGCCTTATTCTCGGTTACATTTCATCTTGCTTAAAAAGAATTCCAAACAGTTACATCTTCTACTGGAAAACGAACCGTTGGATGAGCCGGTTTGGCTGCTTTACCAACAGAAATGAGCATCACTGGCAAGTAACGATCTGGAATCTTGAAAGCTTCTACCAACTTGTCAGGATCAAAACCACCCATCGCACAAGTATCATATCCTTTTGCTTTGGCCGCTAACATGAGCTGCATAGAAGCGAGTGAGGCATTTAGAATTGCCGCGTCTCGAGCCATATATGGTTTGGTTTCATAGGCTTGGGCAATCTGTTCAACCATGATCTTTTTTACTTCTTCCTTCATGTATCCTGCTTTTATTGCTGCATCATAAACGGGCTCAGCATTTTTGTAAGCTTCCAAATCCCCTAACACAGCAATGACTGCAGATGCCTGTACTACCTGCTCTTGATGATAGGCAATGGGCAAGAGTTTTTCTTTCTTTTCACGATCGTTGATAACCAAAAATTTCCAATGTTGAAGATTCCACGAAGATGGGGCTTTTGTCGCGATCTCGATGATCTCTTCCAGCTCTTCTTTGGAAAGTTGAACCGTAGGATCATATTTTCTTACAGAATGCCGCTCATTGACCACAGTCATAAAATCAGCAGATACATCGACTTTCATTTTTTTCCTCCTCACCATGATTTTTATCTTCATTCATTACAAGGACATCCGATAAATTCCTACTACATCCTCACGATTTAATTTTTTAAAACGGCCAAACTCCCCATTCGCCATCGCTTTATCAGCCATTAGTTCGATTCCTGATTCATCAATGTCATAATCAGCAAGACGACTGGGTGCACCCAGCGAAGTCCAAAAATCACGTAATGCTTGGATTCCTTCTTCTGCTACCTGGCGATCGGATTTGCCGTTTGGATCAATATCAAATACACGAACGGACAATTGCTTAAAACGATCGACATTTTCATCCAGGCAATATTTCATCCAGTTTGGAAAGAGTATCGCCAATCCGCCACCATGCGGAATATCATAAACAGCTGATACGGCATGCTCAATATTATGGGTGGCCCAGTCTCCGCGTATTCCCATCGACAAAAGGCCATTTAATGCCATAGTTCCACAGTACATGATCGTTTCACGATATGCATAGTTTTGCAGATCGAGGATCAGTTTTGGAGCTGTTTCAATCACGGTTCTCAAAATGGATTCGCAAAACCGGTCCTGTACAGGGGCATTTTTGTCATGGTGAAAATATTGTTCAAATACATGTGACATGATATCAACAATGCCATACACGGTATGTTCTTTGGGAACGGTCATCGTATGAGCAGGATCCAAAATCGAAAATTTCGGCATGACAAGCGGACTGCCCCAACCGTATTTTTCTTTGGTTTCCCAGTTGGTAATCACCGAACCGCCATTCATCTCTGATCCGGTCGCAGCAAGGGTAAGGACTGTACCTAGTGGCAGTGCATCCGTTGCCTGCACTTTTTTGGTAATAATATCCCAAACATCGCCATTATATTTTGCACCGACTGCAATCGCTTTGGTGCAATCGATCACACTTCCTCCACCTACGGCAAGAAGAAAGTCAATGTTTTCTTTTCGGCACAGTTCAATTCCTTTATAAACCGTTGTCAGACGCGGATTCGGTTCAACTCCGGCAAGCTCAACCACATAGGCTCCGATTTCCTCCAAGTACTTGATCACTTGGTCATAAATGCCATTTCGTTTGATACTTCCTCCGCCATAAACCAATAAGACCTTCTTCCCATAAGTCGGCACTTCTTCTTTCAGTTTGACCAACTGTCCCTGCCCGAAAATCAATTTGGTTGGATTCTGGTACTCAAAGGATTGCATGAAATCACCCACTACTGTTGTTTAACCTAAACGATCTGCTACTTTTACCAATTGCTTACCCACATTTTCTCCTTTAAATAATCCGATAAAAGCTTTTGGTGTATTTTCAAAACCCTCTATAATATTCTCGGTATATTTGATTTTGCCAGTTCGTACCCACTCGGCCAATTGGGTCAATCCTTCTTTAAACCGTGGTTTGTAATCACTCACAATAAATCCTTTCATCAAAGCCCGGTTGATCAATAGTTGGGTTTGTATCCGAGGCCCCAGATCCGGCTTTTCCAAATTATATAGAGCAATTTGGCCACAAATCGGAATGCGAGCTCCCTGATTAATGAGGGTCAGAACAGCATCTGAAATCTCTCCACCTACATTATCAAAATAAATATCGACTCCATTTGGACAAGCTTCTTTTAAATCAGCACGAATATCTTTGGTGGTTTTGTAATTAATCGCTGCATCAAAACCTAACTCCTGAGTCAGGTACTGAACCTTTTGATCAGAGCCGGCAATCCCCACAACACGGCATCCCTTGATCTTCGCAATCTGTCCCGCCACCATTCCGACAGCGCCTGCAGCTCCTGAAACCACCACAGTTTCACCGGCTTTGGGCTGTCCAATATCCAATAAACCAAAATAAGCAGTTAAACCTGGCATCCCGAGTACGCCCAGTGCAAGGCTAGCAGGAGCGAGATGAGGACTTACTTTGGTCAAATGTTTTGCTTTGGCTACATTATATTTACGCCAACCCAATTCTCCCAGCACGACATCGCCTTTCGCAATCCCTTCTGCTTTGGAGCGAACAACCTCGCCCACAATTCCACCCGTAATCACTTCATTCAAGCGATAGGGAGCAATATACGATTTTCGCTCTGTCATGCGCCCTCTCATATATGGGTCAACGGACAGATACAGTGTACGAACAAGTACCTCTCCCTCTCGTGGCTCTGGAATCGGTACTTCTACAAATTGAAAATCCTCTTCTCTCGGCATTCCCTTCGGACGGCTGATTAACCGAATTTCTTGATTGTTCTCTAACATGGAGCCGCTCCTTTCATATGGAACGAATCGTTAATGTGGAACGATTATAAGTATATCATAAGATCTTCATCTGGAGTAAAAGTGAATGTATTTCACCCCATTCACCTCCATAAAGAAAAAAAACCTGGCACATTTTCTTACAAAGTGCCAGGCTAACAGACTGGTTTTATCGAAACCACCCAAAAACAAAATCAAACAAACTTCGCATCATGATCCGCAATCCAGATCCAATCGTGTTTCCCACCTGGGACAACCAACTGCTTTTCGCTTCCACCACTTTTTTCACTTCAGCCACTTTCTCCTGATTTACCTGCTTGATTGGATTTTCTGTTTGTACGACTTCACCCAAAACAGCGATTTCCACTTTTCCATTTACTGGCGTTACCTGAATGGCTTTTGGCGCCCCTTCAATCCCCTGGATTTTCTGCATATTTTTTTCCGCTACATTTATACCGAATGCAATACCTAAAATAAAAACAACGATTAAACTCCCCATCTTGATTGGCCAACTCAATTTTCACCACGCCTATTTCCTTATTTGGTTGAAACGGGAATTGCTTGTAGAAGTTTCTCCCCTAAAACCTCCGCCAATACCTCAATGGATCGAAATCCTTCTTCAAAGGTATTGTCGACTCCACCTACTTCTACGAGCATACTGTTTGGAGATAATGACTGATTATACTCTCCATTGTTTCCATTCGCTCTTTTTTTAGTAACCACCCCTCTCGACAATCCCGGATATCGTTGATTGATTTTGTTATGCATTTCTCGGGCCAATTGCCGATTTTTTTCAAAATTTTTACTTGCTTCTCCTACAACAAATGCTAATCGCGCATAAGTCTTACCCTCTATTTCGATCGTGGTCTGTTTACGACGCCGTGAATCACGGTGTATATCAATCAAATAAGTAATATCCTTATATTTCTTCATCATATTAACAGCCATTACACGTGAATGTTGATAGGAACCAACCCAGCCTGTTTTCGGTACTCGATCCATCGTAACTGCACCAATTCCCATTTGGTTCAAGCGATTGGCCATCCGCTTCCCTATTTGCATGACATTTTTCTGCAAACTGCTCGCCAGTCGCGGATCTTTCTCATTAATTTCAGGCAAGTATGATTCCCAAAAGTGAGTATGATAAATCAGTATTTTTTTCCTGGACGGTCCCGATATCTCTTCCCTCTGTCTCTCCCATTCAGCATCTGCCACTCCACGAATAATTTCTTCTTCCAGTTGCGGTGGTGGAGGAGATTCGATCGGAATCGACGAAAAATCAACATCTGCACTTGCCACATCGATTTCTGTATCAAACAAGGTAAACAATGGAAGTTCTCTGCCTAAAAAAGTTCTCGGATCACGTGGATTAATACTGGTGGTGATTTCAAAAAACAGACGGGAAAAAAGATGATCATGATTCACCAAATCTTTTTGTTCCCGAAGATATGGAAGAGTTTGACTGATCAACATCAACAATGTTTTCGTTTGAATCTGTGACGTTACCTTACCAAAGCTTGAAGAACGTATGCTTGTCTTCGCTTGAAACATGGCAAATGCCCCGACAAAGGCAAATATCAATGCGGTAGCCAGTAAAAGAAACACAAATACTTTACGCGTTTGCGGCTTGGATAGGTGAAAAGTATTTATTCCACGAAATTGATTCCGCATCGCCTTCCTCCTCTATCAATCTTTAATCTTACATTATGAGGAGGTTAAGAGAGTTAGAACCTGAATATCAGAAGAATCAGCTTCTACTTCCGCCAACTTTGAACGAATAAAATATTGCTTTTCCAGTCAAACGACTTATACAGGAGTGAAACGGAAAACTGAAATATAAGGAAAACTAGCCCATAAACTGAAAATTCCAATTTTTATCTCGAGACTTTTTCTTCTTCTTTTTCATTTGATAGATTTGTTTGACTTGGCGTCGATCTTGACTCTATAAAGGTCAAGATCCGGGCGGAAAATGGAAATGGGAAGGGATCTCACAGTGACCTCCTTCCGTCAAAAACAGGATTAATGTAAATGGGATGTCGCATTTTCAAGCGTTACCGCTTCATGTAAAGCGCAGTTGATCCCATTGGCCACCAGTTTCGCTATATCTGCGATAAATGCGTCTACTTCCTTTGGTGTTACAATCAGATTTTGTCCTAAAGGCATGAGTACTTCATGGATCAATTGGCGCTTCTCATCCTCACTCAAAGCTCCGATCATTCCCAACATCCGATTCTTCGTTTCATCGGGCACTTGTAGTTGAGTCAATTCTCTCACTGTCGCCCGGTTATATGGATCCAAAGGATTTGAGCGAATTCCTTGCATTTCGCGACTGAGATGAGCCAAAACGAAATTGATCGTATCCAGAGCGATGGTGGCCGCATCAACAACGGTCGGAACTCCTATCGCTATTATTGGAACACCAAGTGTTTCTTTGGTGAGCGCTTTTCGTTTGTTACCAACGCCTGATCCTGGATGAATTCCTGTATCGGCAACCTGAATGGTGGTATTTACTCGCGACAACGACCGAGAAGCCAATGAGTCAAAAGCAATGACAAAATCCGGTTGCGTTTTCTCGACCACTCCCCGAACAATCTCACTCGTTTCAATCCCTGTAATCCCCAGCACTCCTGGAGAAATGGCACTAACCGATCGGTATCCCTCTGCAACTTCATCAGGAGCCAATTGAAATAAATGTCGGGTCACCATTGAGTGTTGAATAACAAGCGGCCCCAGTGCATCCGCTGTTACATTCCAATTTCCAAGCCCAACCAATAAGCAAGTATCATCAGGCTTAATTCCCACTTCCTCCAAAAAACAGGAAAACTGTTCCGCAAAATGCTGGGCAACCCGATGTTGTAGCATCGAATCTTTCGAACGTAGGCCTGGGATCTCCAGTGTCAGGTATGTACCCGGAACTTTCCCCATTTCTTGCGCTCCCGCCTCATCTTCGATCCAAATCCAACTGGTCGTGATTCCATTCTCTTCTTTTTCACTCATGCGAACACCTGGAATATGCGTCTCATCGCCATGTCGCTCTTTCGCCAATTCATGTGCTTCCCGCGCCAAGTCAGTCCGAATGGAAAAGCGGCCAAAATCAAGCGGACCTTTCTTTGCTTCCAATCCCACAACCGTTCGCTCCTTTCATTGATTGCTGGTTATATTTTTGCTTGAATGCAAACTGATTATTCTCTAGCAGTATTCTCTCGAGTCTTATTGCTTTTTCACATACTCCATGTTAAAATGAAGCATGTTGCACATGGGATACGTATCAGATCCGCTGGAGGTGAAAGCATGGCAAACATTAAATCCGCTATCAAGCGCGCGAAAACCAACGAAAAACGTCGCGCTCATCGTGCTTCCCAAAAATCGGCTATGCGTACAGCTGTAAAAAAATTCTTGATGGCAGTGGAAGCACAAGATAAAGAAAAAGCTGCGGAATTATTAAAAGTAGCAACTCGTACTCTGGATAAAGCAGTAACCAAAGGCTTAATCCATAAAAACGCTGCTGCTCGTAAAAAATCCCGTTTGACCAAAAAATTCCAAGCATTAAATGCCTAACAAAAAACGACCCGCCCTATGGGTCGCTTTTATATTCTTGCGAGTGAGAAAACCCCTTTAGCTTCAGCTATGGGAATGAGAGCTAGCACCGGACGAGGGAGGGCAATTAGCCCTCTCACAAATCCTGTATGTTTTCAGAAAAGTATTTACAACCAAATGTTCTACCGTTAAAATACAGTCAGTTGCTCCTTGACAAGTGGATAGCATATAGGGTTGTGCAAGCCAATCACCTTGCACGTAAAATGCTATGTGTATGGACTGGCTAGACTGAAAAGCGAAAACCAAGCCAGTAGGCCTAGCCTGTGACGTAGCAACTCAAACTGTTTAACCGTGGGGCCCACGGGGTTAGCTTGGTCAACTTCCTGTCAGTGGACGGGATTACCCAAGAATTCCCTGCGTTTACGCATGGAGAGTGGTCATTTTTTCACCAATAGCCCATCAAATATAAATTGGAGGGTAGCTTCTATCATTTCCTCTACAGATAGATCATATTGAAGAGGATATGGACCTCTCCTTAATGTATAGCGCGGAAACAATAAAACAGCCATGATCATGTGAAAAGCATACTCAACAGAGCTGAACTGAAACTTTCCCTCCTCTTTTCCTTGAACAAGGATCTTTTTTAACACCTCCCAAGTTGGCATCGTATATTGTAAAAGCTTCTCACTCCGCGGAGTTCCCATCGCAAATTCACTCATCAAGATATCGCCGATCTCCATAAAATGAACCCGCCGCTCAATTAAAATTCTCACAAACTCCCTGAGTCCCTCAATGGGGTCGGTGTACTGAATATCAAATGCATGAAAATATTCGTCAAACACGGCATAAAACAGCTTCTCTTTGCCACCAAAATAATAAGAAACCAGTGCAATATTGGCTCCTGCCTCTTCACATATCTGTCTGATACTTGTTCCTTCATATCCTTGTTTGGCAAATAACTTTTTAGCTGCTTGAAGAATTTTCTCCCTCATCTCACCCGTTGATTTTCCCATGATTTTCTCCCTTTCCAAAATGAAAACAAAAAGACACCTCATTGCATAAACAATTCGGTGCCCATCCCGAAAGCGTTTACTTCCTATTATTGTAACAACAAGATGCCAATTTTCACAAGGTTAATTTCTTATATTATTCAAGTTTTAAGAGGCTTCTTCCAAACTTCGCTTTTTTTCAACCGCCTCTTTTCTCAGGAAACCAACGCACAAGATAATAAGAAGAAATGCACAGCCTAAAATCATGAGCATGGATCGAATCTCATCAGAAACAGATCTTCCTCCAAACAGTAGATTCATGGCTCCATCCACCGCATAGGTAGCAGGCAGGTATTCACTGATTGCTTGATAAAAAGGAGATAACATTTCCCTGGGCACCATCGAACCCGAAGTCGCCAGCTGCAGGGATAGTAATGCAATGTTTACAAACATGCCTGCTTCTTGTAGAAGATAAAGGAACGCTTGTGCTACCCCCAGGAAGGTCAAAATCATCATCATCTGAAACATCCATAAGGAAAAGAACCCTGTTTCTGCCCCGGAAAATTCCATAATCAGACTGGATCCGACCAAAGAAACAAGGAAGGAAGCAATTACATTGATTGCCACTCGTGCTAAAAAGTCTGCCCACTTGCTTACCTGACCTGTCATTGTTTTCGAAGATTGATGGAGCTGCAGACTTAACAGCATCGATCCTACATAAGAAGCCAAAACAAGCATCATCGGCGTCATTTGTTTGGCAAGGTTATCGACTGGATGAATCCGATGAACTTTTCCTGTGACAGGCCCCACCAGCCCGGAAGCCATTTTTTTCGCTTGAGGTCCAGGGACATTCGCTTTGGCCAATGCTGTTTCAACTGCTTGTTGTGCCAATTGCTCATTGACCATGGCGGTTATCTTCGTTGATACATTTTGCATTACATTTTTAACCATCATGGAATTGGATTCATTGATCAAATATTCCAATTGTGCCCCTGATCCAATCTTCTGACTGAAATGATGTGGAATGAAAATAACAAGCTGTTCTTTTCTTGCTTCCAATTGTCTTTTGGCTTCCTCGAGTGATGAAAAATGGGTAATTTGAAAATCCAATTGCTTGGTCAATTGCTCAGCGATTTTCTTTCCAACCAGTGGATCCTCATTCACAATCCCCACCTTTAGTTGATTGGACCGATCCAAAACACCATCATATGCTGTTAACCACACCACACTAAATATTACCTGAAATAACAAGGCAATAACGAAGCCAATCCATGTAGTTGGCTTTTTCAGATACAACATAAAGGCTTTTTGCACGACTGCTCCTCCTTAATTAAACGTTTATTTAAAACGATCGTTTAATTAAATTGTATATCTATTTCGTATAAAAATCAACAAGGATCCAAATGAAAAACAAAAAAATAAACAACCATGTTTTCAATACATGGTTGTTTCATCGTCAATCCAATCTCAAATCTGTATAATGCCCATGGCTTCCCGCATTTTGCTTAATGTTTGATTCGCCACTTTGCCAGCCCGTTCTGCTCCTTCTTTTAAAACTTCTTCTACATACCCTGAATGGCGCAATTCGTGGAAACGTTCCTGGATGGGGCGTAAAAATTCAATGGTTACTTCAATCAAGTCTTTTTTAAACTGACCATAGCCGACCCCGTCATACTTTTTCTCCAGCTCACTGATAGAAATTCCGCTAAGTGTGCTATAAATGGTGAGCAGGTTGCTAATGCCTGGCTTATTTTCAGGATCAAAGCGAACTTGATTTTCAGAATCCGTCACTGCACGCTTGATTTTCTTTTCGATCAGTTTTGGATCATCCATGATAGAAATATTATTCCATTTGCTTTCCGCACTTTTGCTCATCTTTTTCGTCGGCTCGTCCAGTGCCATAATCCGTGCACCTATTTTGGGAATCAACGGCTCTGGAATGGTAAATACTTCTCCATAATCGCGGTTAAAGCGTTCAGCCAGATCTCTGGTTAATTCCAGGTGCTGTTTCTGATCTTCACCAACCGGTACTTTATTCGCTTGATAAAGCAGAATATCTGCCGCCTGCAGAACAGGATAGGTAAACAGCCCCACTCCCGCTGACTCTGCCGATCCTTTGCTTTTTTCTTTAAATTGAACCATCCGGCTCAGCTCACCCACACGTGCAATGCACTGCAACAGCCATGCTGCTTCTGTGTGAGCTGGTACATGAGACTGTACGAATATGGTTGCTTTTTTCGGATCCAGGCCAATCGCCAAGTAAAGCGCGGCCACATCCAGCGTTTTCTCCTTCAGTTCTTGCGGATCGCGAGGAAGGGTGAGGGCATGCAAATTTACCACACAAAAATAGCAGTCTGCTTCATGTTGCAATTGTACATACTGTCTTAAGGCACCTACATAGTTTCCCAGATGGATCAAACCTGTAGGTTGTGCACCAGATAAGACGCGTTCCATCTTTCTCACTCCCTTGATGATCAAAATAAAAAAACCCATCCCCAAAGGGACGAGTTTTGCTCGCGGTACCACCCTCGTTCATCTGTTTTCTGCAGATGCACTCATGGATAACGGCCCATTACCGGCTATTCCTACTAAGATGATTTTCTCATCCGTTCAGAACGCAGCTCCAAAGTCCATTCACATAAGTCACTGATTGGCTCGCACCACCCGCCAACTCTCTGAACAGCTTCCTTATGCTACTCTTCTTTTTCATCGCCAAACGATATATACTTATAAATATCAAAATGTTACCGATGTCTAGTTTACTTCCCTTATGAGGACTTTATACCAGAATAAGGAAAACGGGATTAAGCAAGAATATATTTGTAAAGAATATTCTCCGCCAATTCACGCAGGTTGTCAAGCATATATTTACAAACGAATAAGTTTATGATAGCGTTTCTGTATACTATAGGAGGGAAACAGTGATGGGACACGCATTTCCAATTAATCCTCATATCATGATTCCGATCGGGATTCTAACAATGGCCGTAACCGTGCTGTTTTTTCGCTTACGAGCAACAAAAAAACCAACTTCAGCCAAAAAAATCCTCATCCCACCACTTGGAATGAGTACAGGATTTCTAATGTTTCTCTATCCTCCAACCCATATCCCGCTTTGGTGGGCTGGCCTTGCTTTTTTAGCTGGTATGGTCTTCCTGTCCACTCCACTGATCAAAACATCACAGTTGGAAATCAAAAACAACCAGGTTTATCTCAAACATTCACGCGCATTCGTCTTGGTACTCGTTGTTTTACTCATTATCCGCTTTTCCTTGCACAACTATATCGAACAACATATTAGCATTTTCCAAACGGCTGCCCTCTTTTTCATACTGGCATTTGGCATGATTTTACCATGGCGTTTAGTCATGTACTATAAATACAGGAAACTCATGAAACAACTACACACCGATATTTCCAGCTCATAAAGGGAACAAACGGCTGAGTAAGAAACAGCCGTTTGTTTTTTGCCAATAAAAGCCTCTTTTCACTGGTTCATACCATCCTTATTTTTCTCTTGTCCCTTCGGCCAACCCGTTTCTTCTGAAAATACCTGAATTCCATGCCGACGAAACAGAGCTGCAGTTACTCCCATCCCTGGTTGCTTTTTTCCCTGAAAAGTTCCATCATAGATATAGCAGGTACCACAGGAGGGGCTCTTTTCCTTCAAAATCGCCTGTTTCGCTCCAACGGTTTGTGCAATCTTCAATGCTTCATATGCGCCACGGATAAAGGCTTCGGTTACATCATTTCCTTGATTATCGATGACCCGCGCTTTTCCATCCAATACATCCTCTCCATTGCCGCCAACGATCTCGGCTGGATTTCGCGGAGTAGAAAGCCCTCCTAACTGCTCTGGACAAATTGGAATCGCCTCACCTTTTTTTACTAGCTCTTGAATGGCTTCGACCAATGAATGTTTTTGATCATAACGGCAATGAATTCCCGCAAAACAGGCACTAACCACTTTTCTCCCCATCTCACTGTTCCCTCCCATTCAATTTGGAAAATTTTACGACAACAATAAAATACTACTAGTTTCTCGTTTCTCTTGTTAAAATATATGTTGGTTTTCATCAGCAAAGGGTATGTCTATTATAGAGGAGTGTGTTTTCAAGTGTCCGAACAAATAGTTGTGGTGGGTGGAGGTCTAGCTGGTCTTTCAGCAGCAGCTCGACTCGCACACAATGGATACCGTGTAACGTTACTGGAGAAGTCACCCAAACTGGGCGGGCGGGCAATCACCATCCCCATGAAAGGATTTAACTTTAACTTTGGTGCCCACGCCATTTATGCACGAGATATTTCTGTATTATCCAAGCTCGAAAAGGAAATCAATTTGAAAGTAGATTGGAAAAACTTTTCACCCAGTAAAGCTTTTTACGATTTGGGTTCATTTACTACCCCAATGCCAACAACACTGGAAGGGATCTATAAAACCAAGATTTTAGATAGAAGCAATAAAATCCGCTTTGGAATCGAAGTCATGAAAACCCTGGTCAATATCGAACGGGGAGAAGAAGGTGTTTTGATCGGAGATTACCTCGAAAAAGAACCTGAACAAGTAAGAGATATGTTTCTAACCCTGGCATCATCCAATTTCTTTACCAATGAACCGGAAAAAATTCCTTCACCTCTCTTCTTCCAATATTATAAGCGGTTCTTTGGAACCATGGCGATGGGTTCTCATCGGAAACGAGCGGTTTCCTACATCGGTGGAGGTTGGCAATCCATTGTAGAAGGCTTTGCCAAAATTATTGAGCAAAATGGCGGAACGATTATTCCAAAAGAAAAAGTCACCAAAGTCATCATGAATGGGGATCAGGTTACTGCCATTCAAGGAAAAGAAACGACCTATGAAGCTGATCAATTTATATTCTGTATTCCTCCCAAAGAGTGTTATAACCTGTTTAGCGAAACACCATACCAACATCTTTTTGAAGAATACAGCAAATACTCACCAACTGTTGTCGTTGTCTACGATATCGGCTTAAGCGAACGCATTCGCAGTCCATTTACTTACGTCTATCAAAAAGGAGAACGGGTATTTATAACAGATATTTCTTATTATGATCCAACCTGTGTACCTGAAGGTGGACAATTGCTTCAAGCCATTGCATATCTCAATGATGAAGAAATCGCTAACAATAAAGCCGATGAAAAAGTGGCAACGATTGAAGCGGTGTATGATAAACACTATCCAGGTTGGCGTGATCGATTGGTAGCTAAACGGGTATCCAAAAAAGCAGTCGTCCAAGAGATCAAATGCATTAATGACCAGCGATTGATGCCAACGAAATTTTACAGCTTGTCGAACGCTTATTTCGCTGGTGATTGGTGCCAAGGCGAAGGACAACTTTCTGAGTTATCCTTTAGTTCCGCCTATGATGTTACCAGTCGTATCATGCAACATCCCATGGAGAAAGAAGCAGAATAAAAAAAATCCCTTGCCTCCTTCATAAATGGAGGCAAGGGATTTTTACATATTATGTCACTAAAGCAACAAAAATCGCGGCAAGAATACTAATGACCAGTACCACACTGGAAAACAAAATGGAAAATACCATTTTTTCATGAGCAAATGCTCTTAATTCTTCCGCTGTTTGCTGATCCATTCGCCGAATATGGAAACGCAGATTCAAATTCCCGGCCAAAATTAGAATAGCCCAAGCCACAATAAAATACCAGATGGGGATCCCACTTATCAAAGGTGTTTGACTGTTTGCCCGAAAAAAGATCTGGATAAATAGGACAAGGCCTACAACCACTGGCAAAATCATATTTGACAAATAATATTTAAACCAGGCTTCACCCAATTTCTCCCGTTCATATTTCACTAATTCTTTCATCTGTGGAAAAATGGTCAGTAAAAAATGAGGACGTTTCGTCAAAAATACAATAACAGATGACAAGATCAAAGAACCACCCAATACGAGAAATACAGCCAAACTGCTAGCCTGGCTTAAAAGCAAACCAAAGAAAAGCACTGTATACACCAGGAAAATGACATTTTGATAAATCCATTGCTTTTTACGCAGCTCTTTCAACCGATTTGCTTCCATGCGTCATCCTCTTCTTTCTATCTTACGCTTCAGATTGAAGAACCCGAAAGAGCAATCGCTCGACTGCCAGATATTTATCTATTTTACCCGTTTTTATCTCCTGATCTGCCTGAATTGCCTGGGATAAAAGAAAGCGCAATCGCTCTTCTGTAAATGCCGCCCCTTGCTTTAAAGCCAATTTGACCGGATAAGGATGTATTTTGAGAAGTGAGACCATCTCTTTTTCTCCTTTACCTTGAGCAGCTAATGTTTTGGTCTGTAACATCAATCGGAATTGGCGAATGATCAGTGCAAGAATACGTACCGGTTCTTCACGCTGGTATAATAAATCATACCATATCCCCAATGCTTCATCGATCTTCCGCTTACTTACACAATCTGTCAATTTAAAAACATCCTGTTCGAGAGTACGCGGGACCAATTCGCTTACAATCTCCTCGGTGACTCTGCCACCCTGCCCCACATAGGTAGCCAGTTTCACACACTCCTGATGCAATAAGCGAAGATCATTTCCGATCAATCGAATCAACAATCGAATGGCTGGTTCATCCATCGTCACTCCCAGTTGTTTGCATCGCTTGTTTAACCACACTTCACATTCTTTTTCCGCCAAACGCGGAAAAGTCACGACTCGGGCTTTTTTTTCCAGTTCTTTGACCACCTTTTTTCGTTTATCCAGTTTATCTGTAGGTGTAATCAAAATGACAACATTTCCTGGCAATGGATCCTTCAGATAGTCTAGCAACACTTCGGGTTGATGTGGCACTTCACTTCGTTTTTTACTTGTAGTTAAAAAATAAGCATTTTTACCGATAATCACTCGCACATTGCCAAAAAAAGCAGGTGTCTCTGCTTCCTGGATGAGTGATTGAATCGGAACTTCTTCCAGATCGATTACCACTTTATTCCAACTATCTTCCTCTTCTCCGATCCATTGTTTCGTCATCCAATCACAGGTTTCTTCAATAAGAAAGGTTTCTTCTCCATAAAAGAAATAAACAGGCTGAATCTGATTCTGCTTGATTTCCTGAAGCAGCTGCCGGTCCATCGCTCTCACCTCAGCTTCTAGTTTACCATTCTTTTTTCCTGTTTCCATTACTCCAAATAGAAAGGACCAACAGCGATCCATTTTTCTTATTTGTTCGAACCCAACATCGATTCCACTTGGTATTGCTCGGGTTTAAAGATAATGGTTATGGCACCATGCTGGTCTGTACGCCAAACACGAATCCGGTGTTCATTTAGTCGTTCCAGCACATGAGGGGATGGATGGCCATAGCGATTTTTCATTCCAACAGAGATGACAGCTTCTCGTGGTTGCAATTCTTTCAGCCAGGCGGTAGTGGTGGAAGTATCACTACCATGATGAGCCACTTTCAAGATGTCAATCGGCGGTAACTTCCATTTCGTCAATATCATCTGTTCTGCCGGAGCTTCCATATCCCCGGTCATTAATACTTGAAATTGGTAAATCGATAGTAAAAACACAACGGAATCATTATTGGTCTGGTTACTTTCCCCAAGAAGTCTGTGCGGATCTGGATGCAAAAACTGCCACCTCATACCGTTTTCGAGCTCCTCGATCTTTCCGGCAGAAGCTGCATAAACAGGAA
Organism: Thermoflavimicrobium dichotomicum; assembly: GCF_900114055.1. Taxonomy (GTDB): domain Bacteria; phylum Bacillota; class Bacilli; order Thermoactinomycetales; family Thermoactinomycetaceae; genus Thermoflavimicrobium; species Thermoflavimicrobium dichotomicum. The sequence goes on from NZ_FORR01000004.1 coordinate 176,291, forward strand.
CACCCCTCTTCATCAATTCATCCATGAGTTTCTGTTCAGTCTCTCCATGAGGTAAATGAGGATTTCGAATGACTCTTTTGACGGGAAATCTTTCTACCAATGTTTGAATTCCTCCAATATGATCCAGATCCCCATGTGTAAGAACCAGCTCATCAATCTGTCGGATCCCTCGATAGGTTAAATAGGGAACCAGCACTCTCTTGCCCATATCCAACCGTCTTTGTTTTTTCCTTCCCCTCTCTTCCAGACCGATTTGTCCGCCACCGTCAACGACAATAACCTTTCCTCCTGCTGTTTCAATGACAATGGCATCTCCTTGTCCCACATCCAAAAAAGTAAGACGTGTCTCCTTTGGCCATAAAGGAGAAAAGTAAGCATATCCAATGAGTATAATAAAGCCCGTACTGGCAATCCAGCGATGTACCCGCTGGTAGAATACATCGCCTATCCAGGCGATCCACAAATAAATCGTGATGGTTCCATAAAGGATCAGCCAAAGAACAGAAGGACGAGCCCATGATAAATGTGCCCATGACATGCTTACAAGCCATTCAATCCCTTTTGTAGTAATTGCCAAAATCATGGAAACCACTTGGGCAATCATCGATCCAATTGTACTACTCATCCACTCCACAACAATTCCACCCATCGCCAAAGGGATGATCAAGCCGAAGAAAGGAACGAGCAGTAGATTGGCTAAAAAAGACAGCAATGAAAAGGACGAAAAATAATAAATGATCATGGGAAAAGATACCATATGTGCAATCAACGTCACGGCCAAACTTTGCTTGATCCATTCACTGGATAGCGACATTTTTTCCGCGATTGGCCTGACTCCCATAACCAAAGCAGCTGTAATCAAATAGGTTAATTGAAAACCGACATCAAACAAGTAATAGGGATTCCAGGCACATTGAATGACAAAAGAAAATGCAAGGAAAGAGAGAATATCCTGATAATAGCGAAAAATCATGGCAACAAGAACCATTCCTGTCATGATTGCGGAGCGAATCACGGGTGCCTCTGCACCTGTCAAGCATACATACATCGGCAAAAACAACAAAATACACCCAGCCGCTTTTTCACGGGTGAGACCCAATCTGATGAAAAGAGAATAAAAACATCCGACTATGATTCCAACATGCAAACCCGAAATGGATAAAATATGAGTCAAGCCCAAAAGGGAATAATCTTCTTCCAACTCCGGATCAATGGCCTGTCTTTCACCCAAAAGCATTCCCCGCAGCAATCCAGCATATGGCTCCTCATAGTGATGCTCCAATCGCACGGCCAGTTTTGTTCGCAGTCGATCCAACCATTTTAATGGATGGTTGGATGAAGACTCTATTTTTAATTCGTGGAAACGAACCCCTTTACCCAACCAATGAATGGACTCTTTATGTAAAAAAGCACGATAATCAAAGCCACCTGGATTTCTGGCGGATACAGGCTTTTCCAAAGTCAGGGGTACCATGATATGGGTACCACGCTCAACGGTTCGGAGTTTCTTCTCATCCTCATGGGTGTTCAGATATAACGATACTCTGATGGTCTCTTCCGGTATGGCCCATCTTTTGCTCCCCACCTGAATCTGTTTTACTTTCAAATCAAACGTACTGCGACTCCCCTTCAGGATCGGAACTGTTTTTACCTCACCCTGGACCACGTACAAAACCGAATCTTGTGTGTTTAAAATTGTATCCAGAGTCGATTGATTCCCCTCATCGGCATAAGCATAACGAACAGCTCCAAGTAAAAATCCTAGGCAACCTATTAGCAGGAAATATCCTCTACCTTTACGAAAATAAAACAATAAAATAAAAAGAAAGATGGGCGTCCCCAGTCCCAGATAAAACAAGGAGGACTGATCCAAACCATTAGCCAGCCATATTCCCAAAATCATTCCCAAGCTAAATAAAACCAGTGGACGCTGCATTCCTTCACACCTTTTAGACAAATGATCTTCTCTATTTACTTCGTCCACTTCCATCGATTACCTTTTACAAAAAATGACATAAGTTGTTAAAAAACATTTTTGAAATGATTCAAATCAAAATATATACATATTTGAAAGCAAATAGAGTTGTGTTATCTTATATTTGTATTATTTCTGTTTGTTTCCTTTACAAATAACTAAAAAAATTATGAGAAAGTAAAAAATATCATATGTCTTAGGCCGTTGACAAACCTGGTTTTCCTGTTCCAGTTGAATCACTTTTTGCTCATTTTTATAGAGCGGGATTGAAACGGATAAGAAAAACCAGCATATAACGAATACTTTGTCAACAAGCTGTATTTTTTATTTAAATTTTTATATCAAAAGGAAAGGGGTTTCAATTTGAACAAGCAGAAGCGTCCTCAAACGAAAGTAGTGCCTGTCCATACTGAACTTCGCAGAAAAAGACCTCCCAAAAAACAGCTTCCCATTTGGATTGGAGTTGGAGCCATTGCTGTTCTTTTACTCGCTATAGGCACCCTATACATATTTTCATCTTCAGAATCAAAAGATCCGAAGCCAAAAGCCTATGGAGATCCACCACCGCCCAAAGCAAAGCCAGATGGCAGTTCTTCTGAACTTCCACCTTTGTTTACAACTGAGAAAAAACAAAAAGAAGAGCAGCAGTCCGAAGTCAAAAAAGAGCAACCCAAACAGCCTGAACAGAGAGAAAAAACATCAATCAAACCTCAGCCAGACAAACCGCCAACAGAGCAACCAGCTTCAACGCGTCCAAAAAACGAAGACAATCGTAATGAAAATCGTCCACAAACAAAACCATCAATAAAACCTTGGGATCCAAATAAAGAATACCATGCTGGCGATAAGGTAATGTATGAAGGTACCATCTACCAAGCCATCCACGGAAATAAAAGTAAAGAACCTGACCGTTATACCTATATATTCTGGAAATATGCAGAAAGCCCATAACTTTGCCATAAGCAAAATCATGGGCCTCTTTTTTTGCATTAAACCTTTGGCAGAGTGATCCCTACCTGATGTTGATACTTTCCCTGTTTGTCCCGATAAGAAACTTCACAGATTTCATCGCTTTCCAGGAACAAAACCTGACACAGACCCTCATTGGCATAAATTTTTGCCGGGAGGGGTGTGGTATTGGAGATTTCCAAAGTTACATAACCTTCCCAACCTGGCTCAAATGGGGTGACATTGGTAATGATGCCACAACGGGCATATGTTGATTTCCCAACACAGATCGCCAACACATTTTCCGGAATACGAAAATATTCAACGGAACGTGCCAATGCAAAAGAGTTAGGAGGGATAATACAAACATCCCCCTTAAAATCAATAAATGAGTCCGTGCTGATGTTTTTGGGATCAATCACAGAGTTCAAGGCATTATGAAAAATCTTGAACTCATCAGCCACACGCAAATCATATCCGTAACTGCTTAATCCAAAACTGACAGCCTCGCCCTTTCCCACATTTCGATCGACAAATGGTTCAATCATCTTATATTCCACTGCCATTTTGCGAATCCATTTATCTGACTTAATCGCCATCTCTCGAATCCCCTCTATCTTCATTTGAGCATCATTTTTTCTCTTTTCATTTTACATGACGAGTCCCCCGATACAATATGCCATTTTTTGCGTGAATCAGCAAAAAAGTGACAACCTTTCACTTGCATGTATATACATTGCCGTTTCTTGGATACGTTAAAAGCAAATAAATCGAACTTATTATGGATCTATAGCCGTAAAGAAATATAGATTTAATTTTTCATTTTAAATAAATACACCCTTTCGTGTAAACATACATTTAGTTGATTTCTAACATTTTACAACTTACAATATGGAAGGGAAACCAAGCAGAATAAGGAGGATAAGATACATATGTCTAAAAATCAGGCCTTGATTGAATTGACAGATAAATATGGTGCGCGAAATTATCATCCACTCCCCATCGTTTTATCCAAGGGAGAAGGTGTTTGGGTAGAAGATGCAGATGGCAACCGCTATATGGACATGCTTAGTGCTTATTCCGCTTTAAACCACGGACATCGCCATCCTCGATTGATTCAAGCCCTTAAGGATCAAGCCGATAAAATCACTCTAACTTCACGCGCTTTCCACAACGATCAACTCGGTATTTTCTATGAAAAAGTAGCGGAAATCACGGGTAAAGAAATGGTTCTCCCTATGAACACCGGCGCAGAAGCTGTTGAGACCGCCGTCAAAGCAGCTCGCCGTTGGGCTTATGATGTGAAAAAAATACCAGATAATCAAGCGGAAATCATTGTCTGTGAAAACAACTTCCACGGTCGCACGACAACCGTCATCTCTTTCTCCTCCGACGACGAATACAAACGTGGTTTTGGCCCCTTTACACCTGGATTCAAAATCATTCCATATGGAGATATTGAAGCACTGAAGCAAGCGATCACACCCAATACCGCAGCCTTTATGCTAGAGCCGATTCAAGGTGAAGCAGGTGTCATCGTTCCACCAGAAGGCTATTTGAAAGCAGCCTATGAATTATGTAAAGAAAACAATGTTCTTTTCATTGCCGATGAAATTCAAACCGGTTTCGGACGTACCGGTCAACCTTTCGCTTGCGATTGGGAAGGTGTAAAACCTGATATGTACATCATGGGTAAAGCATTGGGTGGCGGTGTCATGCCCATTTCTGCTGTTGCTGCAGATAAAGAAATCCTTGGCGTATTTGATCCAGGTTCACACGGTTCCACTTTTGGCGGTAATCCACTCGCTTGTGCTGTCGCCATTGCTGCACTTGACGTGTTGAAAGAAGAAGAGTTGCCAAGACGCTCTCGTGAGCTGGGTGAATACTTCATTCAGGAACTGCGCAAAATTGAAAACCCTGTCATTAAAGAAATCCGCGGAAAAGGGTTATTTATTGGTATGGAGCTTTATGAGAAGGCTCGCCCATATTGTGAACAGCTCATGAAAGAAGGACTTCTCTGTAAAGAGACCCATGAAACGACCATCCGTTTCGCTCCACCCCTTACCATCACCAAAGAAGAACTGGATTTGGCATTAGAGAAAGTACGTAAAGTGATGGCCGTAAAATAATAGCCACTCCCAAAACGACACCCTTTCTGTAAAAAGAGGGTGTCATTTTTTACCCAAAAAATGGATTCGATCAGATAATTTTTACACCGTAATCTGATCACGAAACTTTTGCAGTGTTTTCTCTCCGATTCCAGGTACTTTTGTCAGATCATCAATACTCCGAAATGCCCCATGTTCTTCTCTGTACTTGACAATTGCCTCTGCCTTGGACGGTCCCAAACCATCCAATTTCTCCAAATCCTGAATGGTTGCTGTATTAATATTAATCTTCCCTGACTTTGTGCCCGATTCATTAGCTCCATTTGATGCCTGTCCTACAACAGGAACCATCTCTCCCTTTCGAGGAATATAGATCACCATACCATCTGTTAACATTTGTGCCAAATTGACTTGACTGAGATCTGCCTGTTCATTTGCACCTCCTGCTTTTTCCACAACCTGATACACTCGCGCAGGTGCCTGCATCTCATAGATCCCCGGCTTTTGCACTGCCCCTTTCAGATCAACGACCAACTTTTCCGTCTTGGATTTGGCTTCCCTGGACTCCTTCTTCTCAGTCACCAGAGGACTATATGGTTGTAATGTTTTTTCCTTCGTTTTTGAATCAGAATTATCTGCAAAAACAAGCGTCCCAATGGCCACAACGCTAACAATCACCAAAGCGATTAACAGTTTTTTCTCACGGGGTGTCCAGTCAAATGAAATCATGTCCAATCACCTTTATCCATCTATTCCATTTATTCCCATTATATAAAATCGATAAAAAACAACAAGTGCCTTATTGATTTAAAAGCCTTGTTGTTTTATCTCCAACCATTAAGTAGCCGGAAAGTCAGGGCCTTTCACTTTCTTCTCCTTATTGGCTTCTACTGCTTCTCCTAAAGGTGTTCCTTTACGAGCCAAATACTCATCCCTTGCTTTACTTGTACCCTCAGAATGGATCGCGCTTTGCTTTTCTTTTTTCATCCTGTATTCTCCCTTCTATGATTTTAATATGGATCATATGGAACAAAACATTCATCGTAAGCAGCCATAAAAAAACCCCAGATCCAAAACATGAATCTGGGGGTCGTCATCAGCTTACGACAATATTAACCAATCTGCCTGGTACCACAATGACCTTCCGCACTGTTTTACCTGTAATCAATTGCTGAATTTTTTCTTGAGATAATGCTTGTTTTTCTATTTCGATTCGATCAGCTTGAGCGGGAACCACCAATTTTTCCTTTACTTTGCCATTGATCTGTACTACAATTTCCACTTCATCCTGAACCAGTGCCTCCGGATCATAGGAAGGCCAGGAAGCCAGATGTACACTACCTTCCTTGCCCATCACGGACCACAATTCCTCCGTGATATGCGGGACAAACGGAGCCAACAGAATGACCAGTGTTTCCAACGCTTCCTTAAAAATGCGACGATCGGCTTCCGCTGGATAGCTATACAAGCCATTGACCAGCTCCATGATTGAACTGATTGCAGTGTTGAAGTGATTACGTTCACCGATTTCATGGGTTACCTTCTTGATGGTTTGATGCAGGAGACGGCGCAACTCTTTCGCATGCTTATCTTCTTTGCCAGCTGGAATGTCCTGCTTAAACAGTTCCTCGTTTTGAACGACCAAGCGCCATACACGATTCAAGAATCGATAGCTGCCTTCAACTCCCGCATCATTCCAGTCCAAATCACGATCCGGTGGTGCTGCAAACAGGATAAACAAGCGAGCTGTATCCGCTCCATATTTATCAATAATCTCCAACGGACTTACGACATTCCCTTTTGACTTGGACATTTTTGCTCCATCTTTCAACACCATTCCCTGAGTGAGCAAGCTGTTGAATGGCTCATCTACCGAGATCATGCCTGCATCATACAATACCTTGGTAAAAAAGCGCGAATAGAGCAAGTGCAAGACGGCATGTTCAATTCCACCAATATATTCATCCACTGGCAACCATTTATCCACTTTTTCCCTGTCAAAAGGCTGCTCGTCATTTTTTGCATCAGTATAGCGCAAGAAGTACCAGGAAGAGTCTACAAAAGTATCCATGGTGTCTGTCTCTCTTCGGGCTTGCTTGCCACAGTTTGGACAAGTGGTATTCACAAAAGACTCGGAAGTCGTCAATGGGTTGCGCTTTCCATCAAATACAACGTCTTCTGGCAAGAGGACAGGCAAATCTTCTTTCGGAACCGGTACCACGCCGCAACTATCACAATAAATGATCGGAATCGGAGTACCCCAATAACGCTGACGCGAAATGAGCCAATCACGCAAACGATAATTGACGGTCGGCCCACCTTGCCCTTTTTCTGCCAAATGGTTGGCGATCGCCTTCAAAGCCTCGCGATTGGGCATGCCATCAAACGGGCCAGAATTTACAAGTACACCATCTTCTGTAAATGCTTCTGTCAATGATTCCACTTCTAATGTGCCATCATTTGGCTGGATGACCACTTTGATCGGCAAGTGATATTTCTTCGCAAACTGAAAGTCCCGTTCATCATGGGCAGGTACTCCCATCACTGCACCTGTACCATAATCCACTAATACATAGTTCGCTACCCAAATCGGGATCTTTTCACCTGTCAATGGATGTTTGGCATAGGCCCCCGTAAAGTAACCCACTTTCTCCGCATCTGTCGAGGTGCGTTCAATCTCCGTTTGTTTTTTCATCTCTTCAATGAACTGAAGTATTTCGGCTTCCTGCTCTTTTCCTCGAATCAACTGCGGTACCAATGGGTGCTCGGGAGCTAGCACCATATAAGTAACACCATACAAGGTATCTGGGCGTGTCGTAAACACAGTTACCTGTTCTTCGTTTAATTCCGGAATGGTAAAGACGACATGGGCCCCTTCACTTTTGCCGATCCAATTTCGCTGCATGGCTTTTACTTTATCTGGCCACTTTGGAAGACGATCCAATCCTGTGAGTAGCCGTTCTGCATAATCTGTAATCCGGAAGAACCATTGTTCCAATTCTTTTTTGGTTACTTCTGAATCGCAGCGCCAACATTTCCCGTCTTCAACCTGTTCGTTTGCCAGCACTGTACTACACTTTGGACACCAGTTGACAAACGCCTTTTTGCGATAAGCCAATCCCCGTTCATACAAGAGCAGAAACAACCACTGGTTAAATTTGTAATAATCGGGCATACAGGTCCCTACATATCGGTCCCAATCATAGGAAGCCCCAATCAATTTTTGTTCATTACGGATCCGCTCCATATTCTTGAGCGTCCATTCCCTGGGATTGACCCCACGTTGAATGGCTGCATTTTCAGCTGGCAATCCAAACGCATCAGCACCCATTACATGCAAAACACGATACCCATTCATTTTTCGAAAGCGGGCCACCACATCACCAATCGAATAGACGCGCATGTGTCCCATGTGCAACCCTTCGCCTGAAGGATACGGAAACTGCTCCAAAGCGTAATACTTGGGCTTGGATATGTCTTCTTCTGTCTGATGAATGCCGATTTTTTCCCAATGTGCCTGCCACTTGGTTTCGATTTCTTTGGCACTATATTCTCTCATACCAACTCCTCCTCTGCTTCTTAAAATTTCCCGTAAAACTATAAAAACCTCCCGCCCTCAGCCTTTTTAGCTAGGGACGAGAGGTTAGTTCACATTCCCGCGGTACCACCCTAATTAGTGTCTTTTGATGAAGGATATTCTCTCCACGAAAGACACTCTCTTAAATCCGATAACGGGGATGAGCCGCTAAAAAGTACTAACCTTTCCCTTTTAGAGCGATGAAGCGAGTTCATTTGCTTCCTCAGATTGGCTTGCACCAAACGCCAACTCTCTGAGCTGAGTCCACAAATTACTACTCTCCATCATGGCCTGTCAATATTTAATAAAAATTATATGAAGAAATGCAAACGGTGTCAATGGTCTTTCACCATCTTTTCGTCTATTTTTTCACAAATGTAACCAATGACCCGTTCACTCATACATGTTCACTGTACAAGTACTTGCTGAGCATCTCCCCACAAACGCTCCAAATCATAAAAATCACGCTCATCCTTGTGGAAAACATGAACAACCACATCACCGAGATCCATTAAAACCCAACGCGCATCACGTAATCCTTCTATACCTCGAATCAAGATGCCTTTCTCCTGGACCTTATCCTTGATGGCTTTGACGATTGCCTGTACCTGCGTTTGAGAGTTCCCATGGCAGATCACAAAGTAATCAGCAAATACAGACAATCCACGGATATCCAAAATGGTTACGTCTTGCGCCTTCTTCTCTTCGGCAGCGGTGGCTGCTACCTGCGCGATTTCCACTAGATTCAAAAAGATTCCTCCTTTTATCCTTTTGAACAAAAGATGTTTACTTCGTTGCTTGTTGCAAAGTGTTCACGACCTCTCTTGTAACATGACCTGTTCAAGGTAATAATTGCGCGTGATCAATGTCAATGGATAAACTTTCTGCCTTTTTTCAATCAGGAACGTAATCGTATTATCCAGCGATTGAAGGAGAGCTTGATCCATATTCGTTTTTGCCATTTGCCTTACTTTATCTATCCCAGGAAACTGACGTCCCGGTTCGATATAATCAGCCAAAAAAATGATTTTTTCCAGTGGGGACATGCCCGGACGCCCTGTCGTATGATAGCGGATCGCATTTAAAATGTCTTCATCTTCGATCGCCCATTCTTTTCTTGCAATTTCTGCGCCAACAGGACCATGCCACAACTCTTTATTGTACAGTAACAATTCTTCAGGTAAATTATTTTCTTTTATCTGAGCCATTAATTTTTCTGCTGGCCAAAACTTGCAGTAATCATGTAAAATGGCCGCCAATTCCACTTTTTGCAAATCCACTGATTCGCCCTCAGCCAAAGCCATGGCCGTATCTCGGACACGAAGCGTATGTTCCCAACGTGATAATGGCATTTGCTCTTTTGTAGCTTGGATGATTTGTTCAAGATTCATACAGCCGATACCCCTTTATATACTGATATACAGAATCTGGAACCAAATAACGAATAGACATTCCTCGCGCCAAGCGTTCACGAATATAAGTGGAGGAAAGATTCAGTTCCACGCTATCTGTTACCCAAATCACACGCTCCTCAATCCAAGAAGGCAAATGCTCTATTTGAATATCTGGACGACGGATACCCACGATTTGTGAGACTTCTAGTATTCTCTCTATTTTATACCAATTCGGCAAATCGTTCACCATATCTGCCCCGATGATTACATAAAATTGGGCATGCGGCTCTGCTTTCCGTAAAGATTCCAATGTACGGACCGTATAGGAAGGGCTGGGTAAATACAGTTCAATATCGGATAAATGAAAATATGGATGATCTTCAATCGCCAACTGAACCATTCTAAGACGGTGTTCGACTGGCGTAATCTTTTTATCCTGTTTATGCGGTGGAAACGCTGCTGGAGTAAACAACACCTGATCCAGCCCGACTGCTTCACGAGCCTGTTCAGCTACTAGTAAATGCCCGATATGAATCGGATCAAATGTACCTCCCATGATACCAACTCTCATGATTCACACTCTCTTCCCAGAAGCAGCCAGCGAAGATTCCAACACTTCCCTCATCAGCTGAATGGGCGCTTTTTTACCTAACCAAATTTCAAAAGCGATCGCAGCCTGATGTACAAGCATTCCCATACCATTGTGCACCCGCGCTCCACATTTCTTGGCTGCACAAAGCAAGGCGGTTTCTTTTGGATGGTAAATCAGATCACTGACAATCAGATTTTCATGTAGCCAATCTGTAGGAATGGGTGTCTCCGTGATCTTGGGTTCCATACCAACTGATGTCGTGTTAATGAGTAAAGTAGCTTTAGCAATCTCTTGATCTGCTGCTGCCAAATCAACGACTTGGATCTCTGTCCATTTGGATAAATGATGCGCCAGCTTTTCTGCTTTTTGTTTTGTACGATTCGCTATAGTGATCCTTTTTACTCCAGCCGTTGCCAGTGCATAACCAACTGCCCGTGCCGCTCCACCTGCCCCTAACATCACCACTTTCTGCTCAGAAAGTTCAATCGGGATTTCTTCTGTTAAGGAACGTAAATATCCAACTCCATCTGTATTATGTCCTACCCATTTTTCGCCATTTTGAACCACTGTATTTACAGCCCCAATTTCTTTTGCACTATCATCCAACTCATCCAAATAATTCATAATGGTTACCTTATGGGGAATCGTTACATTAAACCCGCGAAATTTCAACGCCTTCATTCCTGCCACAGCTTGTTCAAGCTGCGCTGGATCTACATCATAAGCCAAGTAAACAAAAGGAAGACCTAAATATTCACATGCGCGATTCATCATATCTGGCGACTTGGAATGTGCAACAGGATGGCCAATTAAACCCAAGGCTCCCGTTTTACTCGTTATTTGCAAAAGACTCACTCCTCTCCTGTTCCTAATGAAAGAAACGCCCTTTGCGGGCGTTCCCATTAGATAATCGCTGGCCGTACAACCACTTGAACTCCTTTTGGAGCCCATACTTCTACCAGTCCTTTTTCCTTGCCACAAGCTATCCAGCCCAAACCAGAAATCACAATATCCTGTTTTTCATGTCCTGGCAAGAAGAAACGATGTTTTTTCCAAGGAGGTAGTTGAGCTGGATCCTGGGGAGGCGAGAGCATTTTTCCATGGTGCTTCTCAAGAAAAGCATCTGCATTTTGCAATTTCGTTCGGTGCACATAGAGATGATTGGATACATAACAAACAAATGACTGACGCTCCCCTTCAATATAATCCATTCTCGCCAATCCACCAAAAAATAACGTCTGCTGATCATTTAACTGATAAATTCTCGGGTTTAACGGCTGTTTCGGAATCACCACATGCAGATCGGTAGGTCGGACCCACTCACTCAGACGGTCTTTCCTCACAATACCTGGTGTATCGATAATCGCTTTTCCATCATCCAGAGGAATCCGAATCGCATCCAAAGTGGTTCCTGGATAGGGGGATGTCGTAATGATTTCATCCAACTCAGCCACTTCTTTCAGGATACGATTAATGAATGTGGATTTTCCTGCATTCGTTGTTCCCACCACATACACATCTCGCCTATCCCGATATTTTTCGATGGCCTCCAGGGCTTCATCCATATGTATGCCTTTTTCCGCACTACAAAGAATAATATCAACCGGATAAATCCCCAATTCTTTTACATACTTACGTAACCAATCCTTTAATTTGCCCCATTTTGTGGACTTGGGAAACAGATCAATCTTATTTGCTAGAAGGAGCAATGGATTCTTCCCAATGTGACGATGAATCCCTGGAATCCAGCTCCCTGAAAAATCAAAGAGGTCAACGACCTGTACCACCAAACTGTCCGTCTCAGCGATTTCTGCCAGCTTGTGCAGGTAAATATCCGGATCCTGCTCAACTGGAGCAATCTCATTATAATGCCGAATCCGAAAGCATCGACGGCAGTAAACTTCTTCCCTTTCTTCCAAGACTTTGGGTGGTACATATCCCAATTGTGATGGATCCTCGGTTTGAATCACAATACCACAGCCATCACACCGGTACTCTTTATCACTCAATTCCCTTCCTCCCAACTAAGTAAGCCACGTTTCTTCATCCAACGAAATACCAATCGCTCAATCCGGCGATTCAGCCGTGTAAAAATGCCCTCTACATCGGATACAGGTACCACCAGAATCGTATAAAGTCCCATACGATTTCCCCCTAACACATCTGTCAATAACTGATCACCAATGACAACGGTTTCTTCTATTCTGGTTCCCAACTTTTCCAAAGCTTTGCGAAATGCTTGTGTCAGGGGTTTTTTCGCTGTATGGATAAATGGAATATTAAGCGGAACAGCAAATTTGGATACACGTGTTTTTGTATTATTGGAAACAATGATCACCTGAAATCCCATTTTTTTTATTTCATTTAACCACTCTATCAATCTCGGCGTTGCATCAGGACGAGTGGACTCCACAAGTGTATTATCCAGATCAACAATGATGGCTGTCACACCTCGTCGCTTTAATGCACCGAAATCAATAGTATAAATCGATTGAGCATATAAATCAGGTATGAACTTACTGAGCACGGAGTCCACCCCGTTTTCGTTCTTCTTTTCGGCAATTACTATAACATATGGAATACAGAGATTGCAAAATGGCGGAAGCGATTCAATTCTGTGGTATCGAGCAGATGATCAAGCCTTTGCAACCATTCACTTACTTGTTTTCACAACTCAGTTTCTACTGCTTTTACCAGCTCCGGATCCAGTGGATTGACACCACTTCGAAAGCGCCGAATCAATTTTCCTTGACTTGAGACCAGAAATTTTTCAAAGTTCCACTTCACATCGCCTTCTCCGTCTTGACTGGTTAACCATTGGTATAGCGGATGGATCTCCGATTCACGCACATGAATTTTATCAAATACCTCAAAAGTTACGCCATAGTTTACCTGGCAAAATTGTTGGATTTCTTCAATCGTCCCCGGTTCCTGTCCCCCGAAATCATTGCATGGAAAAGCTAAAATGCGTAATCCTTTTTCCCGGTATGTTTGATATAGCTTTTCAAGTCCCTCATATTGTGGGGTATAACCACATTGGGAGGCAACATTTACAATTAAAAGCGGATATCCCTTATATTCGGCCAATGATTTTTCCGATCCTTGCGCAGTTTTTACTTTGATATCATACAATGTCATTTTCTTTCATCCTCCATTCAACTTGTGATGATATCCATATTCCTCATTTCAAAAAAAGAAAACGAGCTTCTTGATCCATTGGGTATTCATTTTTCAATGAATCATTTATCTTGGCAAATTACTTGAAATTTTATAAAATATATATGATCTCGCCATATCAAAAAAGAAAGGAACATCGCCCATGTGATCGTCTGTCCATTTCTTTCACTTCCAAACAACTGAATATACCCTAAGGGAGAGAAAAAGATGAGGAAAAAACATTCCTTCTCCTACTTATGGACAGGGCAATCGTTAGCCAACCTGGGTGATGCTTTTTATACATTGGCTTTGGTTACCATTATCTATCAAAGTACTCACTCCACCTTTCTGGCAGCTTTGCTACCGATTATTCGAACTGTTTTCACTTCGATAAGCGGATTGCTGGCCCCTCTTATCTTGGACCGTTTTTCTTTGAAACACATCCTGATTATCTCCCAGTTTGGGCAAACCATTTTCCTTCTGGGATTAGTCTGGCTTTCTACCTATCCAGTCACTCTTTTTTTAACCTGGATCTGGTTCTTCATTGCAATCCTCGCATTTTTGGACGGTTGGACCAAGCCTGCTCGCAACTCCCTGATCCCTCGACTCGTGGAAAAAACAAAACTGGTAAAGGCAAACAGTTTCATTTCCACCACAGACAATATCTTGCTACTGGCTGGCTGGTCACTGGGTGGTATGGCGGTGGCTGCCTTTGGTGCCCGGCAAATCCTCTGGGGTACCCTTTCATTGTTTGTCATTTCCACCTTATCTCTGCTGTTCATAATGGATCCAGAAGAAAAAGAGCACATGCAAAAAGAAAACAATAACCACTTGGCCACTCTCAAAGAAGGATGGTCCATTATTCTCTCACACCCAGTACTCAGCCGGATGGCGATTGGGTACACGATCATGGGATTATCTTTCGGTGTTTGGTCAGGGGCCATACTGCTTACATTTGTGAATAAGGCGCTTCACCAAAATGAAGCATGGTGGGGATTTATCAATAGCAGCTATTTCGCTGGAACGATCATGGGTGGTATCGTTACTTATGCACTCTCCAAATGGATAGAAAAACATTTGGTATCGACGATCATCGCGGGATCCATTGTCTTCTCTGTATTTACTTTCGTCTTTGCGGGAATTTCCGTGCCCATCTTGAGTCTCATCCTTGTCTTTTTAACTGGACCCCCATTTGAAGCATTATTAAATGCAAGCAGAACCATCATTCAGACCTCTACATCACCTGCACAGCTTCCAAAAGTGAATGCTGCCTATTTTACCCTTGATTATGTCAGCTTCGGCTTATCTACGTTACTTATGGGAACACTTGCCGATTTGATGGAGATCCGTATGGTCTACGTGATAGCTGCACTCCTTAGTGCTATGCCTGCTCTACTTCTTATTCCGGTTAGAAAATACGAATACAAGACATTTGATCAAATCTAAAAAAAACGGGCCATTGGCTCGTTTTTTTACCATTGGCCATGTGATTTTAAAAGCGACGATTTGCATGCTGGCTAATCAGTTCATCAAACTTCTTCGCTAATTCTTTTTCATTTTGATTCAGATCATCTCTGCTTAACCGAACACGGACAAGTGTTTCATCCAGATTAAGCTGCTCTTCCAGCCATCCAGATACGCCTCTCGCTTTTCGATCCACTTCCAGAGCAACCTCCAATCCATTTTCCTCCAAATGAAAAACCAGCTCAATCTCATCCAGTTTATTCTGATATTTGCGTGTGTTCGGAACAAATTCAAATTCCTGGACAAAAGGCAAACGGCGGCGGAAATAAGGAGCGTACTCACAGTCGGCTTCGCGCAGTCGAAAACCACAATCAGATACTGCATTTAAAATTTTATCGATCCATGGATGTGGACGAACCTGAATTTGGTCGTTATCTTGAGCATCAAGACCATGTTTGATATCCAAATTGGTTTTAATCCAGACCATACAACTCCCCAGTGAAATAGGGGTATCTAAAGGAAGGCGAAATTGAAATGGAAAGCTTTTTTCCTCTCTAGGCAAAATCGTAAACCGATTTACAGCCCGAAAAGTCGTAATTTTCGATTCTTGATAGATGCGCTGATCATCTTTTTCCATGATATAACGTGTCATGACATATAAATCGATATCGTCGATGTCTTGCTTGACACTTCCACCACGAACATGAATGGTACCAGTAATAAGATCTCCAGGACAAAAAGTCGATTTGTCCAATACGGTATCAACTTCTGCTCCACCCACTCCCATACTTGCTGCAATACGCTTAAAAAAAGACATCCAATCACCTCTCGTTTTTTCAACTACATAACTATTATAACAATATATAATCATTTATAAAATAAATATATTTTCTGAATTAAACGAGCAAGGGGCTACCATGGGATGTTAAATAAAAAAGCGACACCTGATATAAAGTGTCGCTTAACCAAATACCTACTCTAAATTCCTGTTGCCTTCCGACTTTAACACCACTGGTTCTATCATCCTCGTTCAGATTGTTGTCTTTTTTTGCTTCTTTTTACAAATACCCAGACACCAACAGTGGCAACAAGAACAATGACAAGTATGATCCCCACGTGCTGTAGCGATCCCAGAAAATGATGAATTCGATCAATATTCCCAGAATGGCCGACAAATAACAAGATAACATTCCAAGGGAATACTCCCATATAAGTAAACAACAGATAGCGCCAAAAGTTTACATTACACATCCCAGAAATAAAAGAAATATAGTTCCCTATACTAAGTGGGCGTGAAAAAATAATACTCCATTCCCCATACTTTCGAAACCATTGTTGCGTTTTCTCAATCTTCTCTGGATCAAATTTCTTCTTTGTAAATTTCTCTAATTTTTTCCCAATCAAATAAGGAATCATGCTAAAAATAGAAAAAATAACCCCATTTGCCGCCCCGATCAAAACGAGTTGCCATGGTGAAGCCGGATACATCAGACCAAAAATAAGGACAACCCATGCTCCTGGAAAAGGTAAAGCAGATGCTTCAATCGCTGTGGCAACAAATAGTGCAATGATGCCATATTCTTTTATAAAATCAAGCAAATATTGCAGCATGCCCCCACTCCTTAATTACGAGCAAGAAGTCGTTCAACTGGAAAAGGAAAACCGGGTTTGTCAACGGCCTCAAGGATAAGGTTACTTTTCCTGTACAAAAGCCATAACTACGAGAAGTATATCACAAAAATAGCCGCTTCATATTTCAAATGGCCAAGGAAAGTTATGGTTTCCGCAATTCTTCTCTGATTTCCATCAAAATTTTTCCTAACATATTTTTCCCTTTTCCATCTGAGCCGCAACCCCAATATGTATCTTTTGTCGTTTTTTCGATAATTTCCTCATCGCCAGTAGAAAGCAAGAGTTCTTTTACATCTGGATGCGTCATCACTTTACAGCGAACCGCTTTTCGCATCACATCATCTTTTATTTTTTCCCAATCAGGACGAAGGGGTGCTTTTCTGGATCGCCCCAGTCTTGCTGCAACCATCGGCGAGGAAGCCAGACGGATTTTTTCACTATACGCTGGATCTGTCGTAATAAATTTTTGTGCTTGAAAATAATGTTCTGTTGTTGGCCATTTTTTACCATCTAATTCTATGGGATGTGGAGAAAAATTAGAAAAAGATCCATATTCTTCATTTATTCGATAAAAATAAATAGGCATGGCAATCCCTCTTTTGATATATGTCTTACTTTATTCATTATAATAAAAAAAAGCCCGCAAAAACGGCGAGCTCACCTATTTAAATAACTTGTAACTCTTTTGGAAATCTTGTTAACGTTTCATGTCCATCTTGTGTAATGACGACATCATCTTCGATCCGAACACCACAAATTTCCGGAACATAAATGCCTGGCTCCACCGTAAAAGTCATACCCGGCTGTAATACCTGATCATTTGTTCCATTTAAAGAAGGATATTCATGAACTTCCATTCCGAGCCCATGTCCCAAACGGTGAGTGAAATAGGCTCCAAATCCTGCCTCAGCAATAATGGATCTGGCCACTTGATCCAAATCCCCGATTCTGGTTCCAGGCTTACAATATTTCAGCGCTTCCAGTTGTGCATTTAGCACCGTTTCATAAATCTCCCGCTGCTTCTCATTCACGGAGCCAAAAGCAACCGTCCTTGTAATATCCGAACAATATCCTTTCCATTTTACACCTAAATCAAATAATACCATATCCCCTTTTTTCAGTTCATTTCGTCCAGGATGCCCATGCGGAAGGGACGTTTTTTCTCCAAATAACACCATCGTTGAAAAAGCCATGTCTTGGATTCCCTGTTTCTTGAGCTCCAGCTCAATTTGTGCCAGCACCTCCATTTCTGTAATACCTTCTTTGAGACAAGAGATTCCTACCTCCACTCCATAATCCGCCCATTTTCCTGCTTCCCGCATGATATGGATTTCTTCAGCGTTCTTGATCAAACGCAGTTCATTCAACTGTTCATCAATGGAAACAAATTGTGCCGAAGGAATCACTTGCTTTAATTGTTCAGCTCGCGCATAGGTCAGCTTTTCTTTTTCAATACCCATTTGAATGACCTGTTTTTGCAAACGTTTACTTAACTCGGCTCGAATCATTTCCCAAGGATTTTCTACATCATCATATCCAATAATCGTATAAGGCCAGCCAGTATTCTTCACTTCCCTCATTTCCAACAATGGGCAAATCAAAAAGGGGTCTCTTTCCGGAAAAATAAAAAGCCCGAGTAATCGTTCATGGGGATTGCACATAAAATGAGTAAAATAATAAATATTGGTTGGCGCATATATAAAAGCGACATCTACCTGTTGTTCGCGTAACCAGTTCATCATCTTTTCCATTCGCTGGTTCATGATCCTGTCTCCTTCACCAATAAAAGTGTATAAGAGTATTCTAACATTGGATTCCTTTAACAAACAACGAGTGAAAAAATCAGTGTTTAAAACAGTGTTGAAAGTGGTAAATAGCTTATTAACGTTACTTTTGTACGAGGAGTATGATCCATTGATTCAATCATAAACACCATGTAGAAAAGAGGCGAAGAATATGAAGCACAAAGGATATTTATGCGAATCTTGCGGCAAATTGACAGCTAAATACGAAGCACGTACCTTCCTCGAAGGTAAAAACCTGTTATTGTGTGCCAAGTGTTTAACTGAAATAAAGTCTTTATTGGAAACTCAAATCAGTAAAGATTATTACAACCACTCATACCAGGCTAAAAATTCATACTAATCCACTTCCCCCGTCTCCACAAAAGATCGGGGGATTTTTCATTTTAACTTTCGCAAATAACGATTTACCGTTTCACGGCTCATCCCCAAAAATTGTCCAATCTCCTCTTGAGTAAGTAATTCTTCAATGGGCTGATTCGGGCAATACTTTTGTAACCACTTGCGAAATAATGGAATTCTCTTGCTGGCTGGAACCGTAGTCAGACTCACCCGTTCTTGCATACGCACCAGATAATGCTCCAATAAACGGGCCAACTCATACTGCTTTGCTGGATTTTCCTTTACCTCCTTGTACCATTCTTCCGTATGAATCATTTCAACCTCACTGGTAATCACCGCACTCACTGTCGCAAAATATGGCTTGGGACTAAATAGGGAATGATGTGGAAAAATTTCGCCAGGAACCAATAAGTTCATCAATACACAATCTCCATCTTCCTGTAATCGCACTACTTTTAATAAACCACTTTTCAGCTTATATAAACCGCCTGTTTCTCCTTGGATAAACAAAACTTCCCCTTTGTGCAGAATCAAAGATTGTCACCTCTCCGCAAAACTATATGTGATTATTATCACAGATAAAATTAAAAAACAAAAGTATATTATTCTTATACAACACGATTTTTTTTGGAGAAAGGCTGTGAATTCGATGCTAAGCCCCAAAACAATCTCAATAATCAAGTCAACGGTTCCTGTTTTGAAAGAACATGGCGAAAAAATCACTACCCATTTTTATCAGACGATGCTTGCAGCACATCCCGAACTGAACAACATTTTTAACCAAGCACACCAAAAATTAAAAGATCAACCCCGTGCTTTGGCAGAATCCGTGTATGCAGCTGCTGCAAATATAGATCACTTAGAAAAACTTTTGCCTGCGATTGAACACATTTTTCATAAACATTGCAGTATAGGAATTCTGCCAGAACACTATCCCATTGTCGGTAAATATTTACTTCAGGCCATCAAAGATGTGCTCGGTGATGCCGCAACTGATGAAATCATCGAGGCTTGGCGTGAAGCTTATGGTGTACTTGCTGACATTTTTATCACGAAAGAAAAAGAACTATATAAACAGATGGAACAGCAACCGGGTGGATGGGCTGGATACCGTCCGTTTATTGTGGATAAAAAAGTGAAAGAAAGCTGTGTCATCACATCATTCTATCTCAAACCGGCAGACGGAAAGCCCATTGCTTCCTATCAACCTGGACAATATATCAGTATTCGCGTTAAAGCCCCAGACTATGAATACACCATGATTCGTCAATATAGCTTATCCGATGCACCTGGAAAAGATTATTACCGGATCTCTGTCAAAAGAGAAGACGGAACGGATCAAAAACCGGCTGGAATGGTTTCAACCTATCTTCATGAACAAATTCAGGAAGGAGATATTGTTGAGATTAGCGCTCCAGCAGGCATTTTCTACCTGGATCAGGAAAAAGAGACGCCTGTCGTCTTATTAAGTGGCGGTGTGGGAATGACTCCACTCATCAGTATGCTAAATACCATCGTAGAAAAACAACCTAACCGAAAAGTAACTTATATTCATGCCGCTATCAATAGTGAATATCATGCAATGGATGACCATGTGCGAACACTGGCCCAACAGCATGAAAACATCCAGTATTACGTGGTTTATGAAAAACCCACCGAAAAAGATCGTGCCCAACTGAACTTTGACAAAGAAGGATATGTGGATCAAAAGTGGCTAGCCTCCGTTCTTTCTACCACCGATGCTGACTTCTACTTCTGTGGTCCTGTACCTTTCATGCGGACCGTGAGACAAGCATTGGAAAACATGGGAGTTCCAGCTGATCGCATGCACTTCGAGCTTTTTGGATCAACTGGCGTAAATGTATTGGCAAAATAACATCGAGCAATCCCTCTTCCAATCAGCAGTAGCCTTGCCTACTGTGAATGGAAGAGGGTTTTTTATTGATTATTTAAATAGAATGCGATATATTGCATATAGAATGATATGAAAGAAAGGATAGATTTTTTTGACTAGAGAAATGGTTCGTCATTCTTCGCGCATAAAGGGAACCTTTATGGTTCTGTTTAGCTGCTCTTTATGGGGCATCTCCGGTTCGATGGTTCAATATCTTATCCAACATCATGGATTTGCACCAGATTGGTTAGTCACCATACGTCTGATCTTCTCAGGCATGATTCTACTCAGTTTTTCTTCGGCTTTTGGAAACAAACGCTCCATCTGGTCCATTTGGCAGTCCAAAAATGAGCGCTTTCCTTTATTGGTTTACTCGATCATGGGTATGCTAGGTGTTCAATATACCTTTTTTGTGGCAATCGAGAAAAGCAATATCGCTACTGCTACATTACTCCAATATTTAGGCCCTGTCTTTATTACCGTTTACCTTGCTTTGCTCTTGCGCCGATTACCCAGTAAAGCTGAAAATATCGCCTTGGTACTTGCTTTATTCGGTACTTTCTTTCTGATTACCAATGGCAACATCAGCAAACTGAATATTTCGGCAGAAGCAGTCTTTTGGGGCCTCTCATCTGCTGTTTTTCTTGCCTTTTATACCATTTATCCTGCCAAACTGATTCAACGCTGGGGAACGATGCTAGTAAATGGCTGGGGCATGCTTCTCGGGGGAATCACGCTCAGTTTTATCGCCCCCCCTTGGGAGATGCAGGGGGACATATCGCTTGAATCCATCCTCTTGCTCGTCTTCATTATCGTATTCGGGACAGCGATTCCTTTCTCGCTCTACACTTATAGCACTCTATACATCAAGCCAAATGAGACCAGCATCCTGGCCAGCTCTGAACCTCTCACGGCTGCTATCATTTCTGTTATTTGGCTTCAGGTATCTTTCGGATTATTTGAGTGGGTTGGCAGTTTTTGCATTATTCTAGCAACCATCATTTTGAGTCTCCAAAAAGAAAAAAGGCTTAAATCCCAAGATTAAGCGGATAAAAGCCACAACTGCAAATGAAAGCTCTTTGTTTAGGGAGAAAGTGAAAAATATACACACTACTTAAATATGGTTTCTCAATGTTAAAGTTGAGAAGCCTTTTTTCTAGATGGCTCGTACCAATAATCCTTTATCTTTTATGTTCCACATATTCCACAATGATACCATCTGGATGCTTCACGCGCATGTTCCAACCTGTGGGTACCTGTTTTGGTTCTACCAAAATTTGTGCCCCTTCCTTCAACAGTACTCTTTGTGCTTCCTCCATCGACTCTACCAGAACCGTTAACTGGATCGCCCGAAAAGGTTGAAGTGCCTCTTCTTTACCAGCAATAAGCAAAAATGATCCTACCTGAGCCAGTTCCAGACCGACTTGTGGATAAGAAAAACGTAAACTGCATTTTTCCTGCAACAATTGTTCATAAAAGGAAACCATCGAATCCAGTTGTTCTGAAGCCAGATAGATACGATGTAATATCTTTAATATTTTCATCAAAAACTCTCCTCTTTCTAATCATCTCAATATTATATTATATAATAAGATATTCATTATTTCGGATAAAGGAGTAAGAACTATGCAAACAGCTCAATGGATCGGAATCAAAGGTCATCCGATTACGTACACCTTTATACAAAATCAGGGAGACAAACATTCTCTATGCTTTATGTTTCCTGGTCGTGGTTATACCAACCATCACCCATTGCTTTACTTTGCAACCAAGATTTTATTACAGGCTCAAATCGATGTGATTCAAGTCCAATATCCATACCATCAAATGGCTGAATTTCAGAGTTTAGATTTAGAAAAACAACATGAATGGCTTAGTCAAGATATGAACGGACTCGTACAAACAATTTTGGATCAGCATCCGTATGAAGAGATCATCTTTCTGGGAAAATCTCTTGGCACTGTTCCCATCCTCCATACCCATAGCAAACTAAATTCATATGAAACAGCTAAATACATACTCCTTACCCCTCTCATTCATCTTGAACCACTTTACCAACAAATGCTTCAAATGGAGCAGAAAACGCTTTGTGTTATCGGGGACAAAGACCCTGTATACGACTTGACCAAAATGAACGCAATACGTACCAAACCGAATATCCAAGTTCTAGTCATCGAAAATGGAGATCATTCCTTAGAAATACCGACGGATATCAAACAATCGATCCTGATTTTAAAACAGATCATGAACCAAATCCAATTATTTATCGAAGACTAACAATGCAAAATTTCTTTTATCCAAAATGGGAACAGAGTTTCTCCATATTTAAACTTACAAATTACCTTCACATGGATATTCATTTTTGACTATAATAAGAAAATAAGAACATATTTTCGCATCTCGATTCATACCTGATTCAATCTAAAGCCCAGCCTCCATGATTTGGTATCGTAATGGTTATTACCTCCTTTCTTGCTATTTTTTCACAAAATGTTCATTGGCTTAATTATGAGAAAAAATTTAACATTATTTCTAGAGCTTATGTTTATTATAAATATTTTTATTAAGGAGGGTATTCTGTTGAACTTCTTGCAACTTGGCAAAAAGCTTTTTGTGGTTTCTCTCGTCAGTGTACTGTTAACAGGATGCAGTACCTTACTAAACTTGGCCAGCGATAATAAAGACAGCAAAAATACAAGCTCCAAAACAGAAAGCAGTGCTCAAAAAGCAAATGCTGATTCTGGCGATAGCAATAATAACAATAGTGAATCTGAAGGAAAAAAAGCAAATGAAACCTATGAAGAGATCGCCTATCAACCGATTAACTGGCTCATGGGTGCCCCAAAACGCCAGCCACATGGAGGCGTGTGGATTTATACCAAAGAGAAGCATCCAGGAAGCTTAGAGAATTCTTCTCTTGATTTTAATAAAAATGACTACTTACTCGTTCAAATCAGTGACAAAAAATACTTTGGCTATGATATGGATGTAACTGCCTTACAGATTATCAAGCCTGACCTTATCAGAATCGTGGTTAGACTTGAAAAGGACTCTTCATCCACTTCATCTGAACCACTGGCTCCTCGCCGCTATCTTGAAATCAAAAAAGGTGCGATCGATCCTGACAAAATGAAATTCATAGTTGAAACAGAACAAGGTGAAAAACTTAGCATTGACTAATCAGACACCCGTTTATAGGGTGTCCTATTCATTTCATACTTTTCTAGAACATATCCCTGTTTCTCCATTTCATTCTTCTCTTTCCTTCCACGCTTTTTGCGCCAGCATTCGAATCGTGGAATCATCCATCGGCGGATTGTGCAGGCCACCACGAACATCGCGATAATATCGCTCCAAAGGTAAAGAGCGATACAAACTGTGCCCTCCAACGATGCGCATCGCCATATCTACGATCTGACAGGCCGTATTCGTTACCACATACTTCACCGCTGCCAGATCTGGTTCCATCTCTTTTCTATCCTCTACATTTTCATCCCATCGTTTTGCAATGGAATGAAGTAGCGTTTGTGCTGTGAAATAAGCCAACTCCATCTCGCCGACCATTCGCTCAACATGGGGAAGTCCTTTAATCGAACCTTTGATACTATTTGGTGCATACTTCTCTGCAAACCTCAACGCCTCATTTTTAGCCGCCTTGGCGATCCCTAGGTAACAGGCTGGAATATGCAGCAACCAACCTTTTCCCATTTTGGCATTTCGTGATGAATCCATGATCTGAAGGAGCGCATCTTCAGGAACGAAAACATCATCAAAAATCACATCATGGCTGACTGTCCCACGCATTCCCAGAGTGTCCCATGTTTCATCAAAGCGAATGCCCGGCATGTCTTGACAAAGCAAAAATTCTCCAACCTCTTCTGTTTCTTTGATCGTTGCCGTAACCAGCAAAAAATCCAAAGCATAACTCATGCTTGCAAACGTTTTTCGTCCGGTAATTTTCCACCCCCCTTTTACTTTGTGCGCTGTTGTTTGCGGCTTGCCACCTCGTGACGGGCTGCCTGTCTCTGGCTCTGTCGCAATCCGATTGATCAGTTTTTTGGACTCGACAATTTCCTGACAAACACTCGCAAATTTCTCTTCGGGCCATAAGCGTTGCGTGGCCAATTCCATCAAAATTCCCAAATGCCATCCGAGCGATAGAGCAGTAGAGGCATCCCCTTCTCCCAAACATTCCAATAATCGCACAAGCGTATATAAAGAGATGGCTTGTCCGCCATATTCCTCAGGAACCGTTAAAGCTAGAAAACCAGCTTCTTTTAATTCAGCAAAGTTTTCTTCAGGAAAGATTCCTTTTCGGTCTACTTCAGCAGCTCGCAACGCAAACCGTTTGGATAACTCTTTGGCCATGCAAAGCAAATCCTCTGCACACATGGATTTAACACCTCTATCTTTCATTATGATCAATCTTGACATAAAAGTTAGATTATTCTTGTAACTCAATTGCAACCAGTTTGTATATGCATCCTATTATAATATAAGCGATTTCATTTTGTTTCGAGGTGAAGTGTATGGGCAAAGCCATTCCCATTCGTTTATCCCCATTTTTGATCATGCTTACCTTACTTTTTACACTTATCATCCCCTCCCCCATTTCGACTCATGCCTCCAGCTTTCTTACGAAAATATCCACTGATGGTCGCGTTTACAAACTCTATGTTCCCAGCAGTTATACTCCTGGTGAACCCCTTCCTTTAGTAATTATGTTACACGGCTGTACGCAATCCCCTGATGACTTTGCACGCGGGACGAAAATGAACCAATATGCCGAAACTTATCATTTTCTTGTAGCTTATCCCGAACAACCTACCTCCTCTAATGCCAACAAATGCTGGAACTGGTTTGATTCACAACATCAATCACGTGGTAAAGGAGAACCTGCCTCGATCGCTGGAGTCGTTCATCATATCCGTTCCCAATATAGCATTGACACAACCCGCATATATGCTGCAGGGTTGTCTGCCGGTGGAGCCATGAGTGTCATACTCGGTGTTACCTACCCTGATCTGTTTGCCGCAATCGGTGTCGGTAGTGGCTTGGAATACAAAGCAGCTACCAGTATATGGACCGCCAACATGGCCATGCTTTACGGTGGGCCCAATCCCAATCAACAAGGAACTTTGGCCTATCAGGCCATGGGATCATTTAAACGGGTAGTCCCCACTATCGTTTTCCATGGAACCAATGATTACGTCGTTTATCCGATCAATGGTAATCAAGTCATTTCTATGTGGGCACAAACCAATGACTTGGCTGCTGATGGTGTAGATAACGATCTGATGGACGATCAACCAGAATTGGTTGAAAACAAAAATGTACCTGGTGGCCGAACCTATACCAAATCTACCTATCAAGATCAAACAGGAAAAGTAATCTTAGAAAAATATATTGTCAATCAAATGGGGCATGCTTGGTCTGGTGGAGATAGCTCTGGCACCTACACAGACCCATCCGGACCAGATGCCAGCCTGATCATGTGGAACTTCTTCCAGTCTCATCCGAAAGATTAGGGAGAATATTGATGAATGGCTGCCGATTATTCTTAGTAGATCATGTTTTCACAAAAAAATCCCACTGAATCCTCTTCAGTGAGATCATGATACTTTATCCTTTTATCATCTCTTCTCTTTCGCCGATGTTGTACGATAATATTCATGAAACAGTTTTATCAATGCTCTTTTTTCGATCCGCGAAACATATGAACGCGAAATACCAAGTTCTTTGGCTATTTCGCGTTGTGTTTTCTCTTCTTCCCCATCCAGTCCAAAACGACTTCGAATCACTTCCTGTTCTCTTTTGTCCAAAATATGAATATGTTGGTATATTTTATTCTTTTCAATCTTCATTTGCACCAGATCAACCACTTCATCCCGATCGGTTCCCAGGATATCGGATAATGTGATTTCATTAACCTTTGGTTCTTATCTGTTTTCTGGCGATATAAAAGCGGCTTAAGGTTACAATAGAAAAAAACACCCAGATTTACCAGGTGGGTTGATATTGCAGAAGCTATTTCAAAAGTCGATCAATACACCACAGAATGATAGCAAGTAGGCAAAATACAATTCCACGTACCGTCTTCTGTCCACTGTTGCAATCTTCACCAAAGTAGTGTATTGCCTATGTATAAGTAAAATTTCTGACGGTTTCCTTTTTTCATTGTTATGTGCTTTAGATGATTAAATTTATTGTACATATAAATTTTTATTTAGGGATATCCTTTGGATAGAAAAAGCAAAAGGAGGGACTACCCATAAGCGTATTAGGCGGTAACGCACAAAAAGAGCCTTTACATTGTGGTGAAGTATTTGATCTATATACTTCATTAGCAGCAAACCAAGCGAAGGTTGCTGGATATCAGGTATTCGCAAATCATGCAGGTGACGATGATT
>NZ_FORR01000028.1 GCF_900114055.1 Thermoflavimicrobium dichotomicum
GCCCTTAGTAGCTTAACCTGTTGCTAAAGGTACTCGTCTCGGTGATACCCTTGACTTGACTTCATTTCCTTATCTAATTTTCAAGGTGCGTTTCTTCATTTCCACCGCTCATCGCGGCGACAGAAAATAATATATCATGCTTCGACAAAACATGCAATACCTTTTTCGGAAAAAATTTTTCACCTACATAATCAAACACATGTCGATTAGAGAAACATCTTATTTATAAATACTTTCCTTTCTATGCGTTGTTCAGAATTGATCCTTTCGAATATTTCCCCGAACCCACCCTCATCATATGTGTAAGACCAACACATGGTAGTTACTTTCATGAGTGATTTGTTACCTGTTACACTACTGGGCTTCTATGTTACAGGAGGAGTCGAACCTCCAGAGGCAGCCCCTTGCCTCTACCCAGAGTCCAACTTTCCCAGTTGGCGGGTTGTGTTCGCTTCTTACGCATATGACTACTACCAACATCCATCAGTCAATCACTTCTGTCTTCCAGTTTAATTCCTGGATTTGAAAATCCAGTTCCCGATACTCTTTGGATAATTTATCCACTTGTTTTTGAACCTCAGCTACATTGATCGTTGAAAGATACTTGATTTCAGATTGACTGTACCGATCCTGTCTGACTGTAGCGGCATCGATTAGCTCAGCCAAAATTTTTCGCTTTAATCCAATCACATCTCTTAACGCCAATGCATCTGCCAAAGTCATCTCCTCATTGAATTTCACAGATGCATTCGTTCGATTAATGGCGACAATTAGTTGATTCAGCTCTTTTAGCAGGCCTTCCATTTCCTTTAACAACGCTTGTGGATCTTCTGGTGGGGTTTCACCCTCCTGTACCTTCGCACTGCGACTCAACCGTACCTTTAATTGCTCAATTCTTTTTTGACAATCCGCTCTTAAAATCAATGCTTCTGCCAGTTTCACTTTTTCTGTCTCCTTTAAATCCAGCTTTTTCATCCGGTATCTAATACAGGAAATACGAACAAATCTGATTCAAAGTTACATGACCATGTAGAAACAGGGCCGTTGACAAACCCGGTTTTCCTTTTCCAGTTGAACGACTTCTTGCTCGTTTTTAAGCAACGGGAGTGAAACGGAAAAGGAAAACCGGCATATAACGATAACGGTAAATTTGCCAACAAGCTATAAACTCTACATATTCGGAATCTGCCAATCAATTTCTGGTTGTCCGATTCGACGTAAAAACTGATTGGTTCTTGAAAACGGACGACTGCCAAAGAAGCCCCGATCCGCTGAATAAGGACTTGGATGTGCCGACTCAATGATGTAATGATGCGGACAAGTAATCAGTTTCTTTTTTTCTTGGGCATTTTTTCCCCACAAAATAAAGACAACAGGATCTTTCCGTTTATTTAATGCCTGGATGACTTGATCCGTAAAGATTTCCCATCCTTTTCCACGATGAGAGTTGGGTCTTCCCTGGCGTACAGTCAGTACCGCATTCAGCATTAAAACGCCTTGCTTCGCCCATTTAACCAAATAACCGTTGTTGGGAATATAACATCCCAGATCATCCCGAAGTTCTTTGAAAATATTTTGCAAGGAAGGCGGAATGGGTACTCCTGGCTTGACTGAAAAACTGAGTCCATGAGCTTGTCCCGGACCATGATAAGGATCCTGTCCAAGGATTACGACTTTCGTTTCTGCATAAGGAGTCAAATGAAGCGCAGAATAGATCTCATATTTATCTGGATAAATAATTTGAGTGTTGTATTCATGAATAAGAAATTGACGAAGTTTCAAATAATATGGCTTCTCAAATTCCTGTCCCACGACATCCTGCCAATCATTCTTCAAGATAGCCATAATATGTATTCCTTTCTTTTATAGCATTGTTCTTTTTGATTAATATTTTTGCATAGCTAAAGCAAATAAGTAAAGATTGAACCCTATTCAATTTTAAAATTACTCTCATTCACTAAAGCTTTGAAGAAAATTTCAATGATCCGTTCATTACCTTACAATGTAATGAAAAAAGGAAGTAGCCATATTTAGCTACTCCTAAGGATATCCTGAAAATATGGATATGTTTCTCCAGCGCTTCGGGCTGGGTTCCTTCCTCCGTGACGACTTCTGTCCCATCACAGTCACTCCGTAAGAAACCCATCCCTCCGCTTTATAGAAAATACTCTGATGGTGTTGCTCGGCAACATGAGCTTTTGTTAACAAACCAGCACCGAACGGAAACCTTGTATACAAGAGAGGAGTAGCCATGTTCAGCTACTCCTCCTATTTTTCAGTTCATCCATTTCAATTAAGATTCATTTGCTTTCTTTCTTTTGAATAAGTGATCTACCGATAAAGCATCTGAGCCAGCGAATACAAAGTAAAGCGCCATTGCCAGTAAAGCCAGATCAAATTCATAACCGTTTTTTCCTGGTGCTCCCATAAAACCGGCTTGCAACTTCACAGTGAAAATGGCTCCAATCATAATTACGGCCAAGGCAGCGGAAAAGATGCGCGTCGCCAATCCGACAATCAAAGCAATTCCTCCGACTAATTCCAGAACAGCAACCAGATAACCGAGTGGTCCCGGTAGTCCCAGGCTTTGGAAAAATCCCGCTACATTACCCAGACCCATTTGAAATTTGGCCAATCCATGTACGAAAAAGGTAATCCCAAGTACCAAGCGAAGAATAAGACTTCCCCATTGCTGTTTGTTTTCCATAAATCTCACTCTCCTTATCTTAATAAAGAAATATTATTCATATTGGTTAACTTATTAAGCAAAAAATAAGTGGTTTCACTTTAAAAACCAACTTTTTTATTATTATGATCAGAATATTATTCATATGCGATGAGGTTGAATCAATTCCCCACTATCACCTACTGCATCCGCCATGATCATGGTTAAAATGTTTCTTAATATGATAAAATGTTTTCTATGAGACAACTAAAGATTATCATCTGTACGTTAAAGTGTCAACCCTTTTACAAATAGAAGAAAGGAGTCAATTTGATGCATATTGGAGCACGGATTCGCGAAATAAGAAAGCGAAAAAAGTTAACGATTTCCCAAGTGGCAGAAGGCACCGGTTTATCCAAGGGTTTTCTAAGTAACGTGGAAAATGATAAAACTTCTCCATCTGTTGATACCTTGCATACGATTGCCAAGTTTCTTCGTGTTCCTCTATCTTATCTGTTTTTGGAAGAGCATGAGCGTATGCGAATCGTCCGAAAGGAGGAGAGACAGATCACTACCTTTGGCAAGAATCAGATCAAAGTGGAACTGCTCGCCTCCTATGATGGATTGCGCATGATGATTGGCGAACTGCCTCCAGGAGTATCCACAGGGGATGAGGCACACGCCCATCAAGGGAAAGAATGCCATGTCGTGCTGAAAGGAAAAATTCTTGCCCAACAAGGTGAAGACACATGTATTTTGGAAGAAGGCGACTCTTTTAGCTGGAATGCCTGTGTACCCCATCGTGTAACCAATATTAGCGATGAAACAGCTCGGGTTTTAATCACCGTCTATACGGAAAATGATCCAAAAAACAACTTCTGAATCCAACACTTTTTTGCGTGTCGTACAGTCAATCAACACCATAAGCCCACCCAGTAGCAAAACATGAGACGATGCCTTAAACCATTAGACATCGTCTCTCTTTCTTTTCCATCAGAAATTCTCTGACATTGACTGCAATGTCGTTATTCCGTTTTATAGTAACTCCCTATGTTTACAAAAACTTCTTTTTCCAGACCTTAAGGCATTGTAGAATCTTTGAAATGATGCTATTCTCCATAATAAGGACACCTTGTGTTTAGCGTTGTATCTGGAGATGAACCTTTAAACAGAAGGTGTCCTTTTCCTTTTCCCGGGTGAATCTACAGGCCATTCGAAAGAAGAGTGATATGCATTGAAAGGAAAACGATTTCTGATCGGATGGATGATCATTACGGTAGCTCTAGCTGGCGAGCTCAAGTTTTATCCCTTTCATGACGACTACCGGATCAGTTTGGGGACTGCTGTCTTTTTCTTTTTTTTATTATGGGTTGATGAAATCTCGCCGATCTTATGCGGCGTTCTTGTTGGCGGGTTTATTGTCATCTTTCGCCTGGCTTTAGGCTTCCTGACGAATCATTCGGAGCAATTCATAGTCGCACTGCAACATCATTTTCCATCCTCTTTTTATTATTTCGTCTTCTCTGTTCTCTTTGCCTTGACGAAGATGAATCGCTTTCGTCGCTGGCCTTTTGTGATTGGGGTCTTCGGTGTAGCCATTGATATGATCGCAAGCTTTTCAGAGCTATTCATCCGCTACAGCTTCCAAGACAAAATGATCACAGCATCGATTGTCAACCAGATACTCATTTTTGCTACCATTCGGAGCTTCTTCGTCATCGGATTTTTTCACATCATCCAGCTAAGACAAGCCCAATTGAAAGAAGCGGAGCAACAAAAACGGAATGAGCATCTGATCATGTTGATTTCCAGTTTGTATGAGGAAACGATCCATCTGAAAAAATCACTGCAAAACGCCGAAGATATTACGAGGGATTGCTATGATCTATACCAACATGTAAAAAAGCAACCATCTGCAGGTGAGTATGCACAAAGATTGCTGAGAATTGCGGGACAAGTACACGAAATCAAGAAAGATAATCAACGGATTTATGCAGGGCTCTCCAAAATGATCTCCAATGAAAGCCCCAATGACTATATGAGTATCGAAAGCCTGGGCCGATTAATCATTCAATCCAATGAAAAAGTGGCTCGATTACTGGGAAAAGAAATTCAGTTTTCCCTTCAGATCAAAGGCACTCATCCGTTCTATCATATTTACACCACACTCTCGATCATGAATAATCTCGTTGTCAATGCTGTGGAGTCGATTCAAAAAGAAGGAATCATTAAAGTTTCCATTCAAAGACAGCGCGATTGGGTAATTTTTCGTGTAGCGGATAATGGGCCCGGGATCCCGGAAAAAAAGCACAAGCTCATATTCAAGCCAGGTTTTACAACCAAATATGATGCACTGGGAAAACCGTCGACAGGGATTGGTCTTTCCTATGTGAAAGAAGTGGTTGAATCATTGCAAGGAGAGGTTACTTTTCAAAGTCAGGAAGGAGAAACCGTTTTTACCATCCGATTGCCCGTTCATAGCCTGGAAAAGAAAGAGTGAGAACGAATGCGATTTTTTATTGTCGATGATGATGAAGTGGTTCGTTCGATGCTGACTCAGATTATTGAAGATGACGATTTGGGTGAAGTGGTAGGAGAAGCAGAAGACGGCTCATTCGTTGATCACCATATCCTTGAATCAAAAAAAGTAGACATTCTCTTGATAGACTTGATGATGCCCGTCCAGGACGGGATTGAAACGGTTCGTAACCTTGCTTCGTTTTCCGGAAAAATCATCATGATCTCTCAGGTTGAGACAAAAGATCTGATCGGTGAAGCCTATTCTTTGGGAGTGGAATATTATATCACCAAGCCGATCAATCGGCTGGAAGTGTGCAGTGTCATTCAGAAAGTCAGTGAACGATTGCGTTTGGAGAAGTCTATCTACCATATTAAACAATCACTGGATTTCGCATTGGGAAAAGCCAAAGAAGAAAATCCTTTTACCGAAAGAAGTATTATCCCCTCTGGAAAATTTCTTCTGGCTGAACTGGGAATCATTGATAGCAACGGAAGTAAAGACTTATTGGATGTTTTGCAGTACCTGTTCCAATTAGAAAAAGAAAAATCGCTGGATTATGAATTTCCACTACTGAAAGATATTTTTTACCAAGTAGCGAAAAATAAGATAGGCAAAACGGCTTCACCAGAACAAATTCACAAAGAAATGAAAGCCATCGAGCAACGGATTCGACGAGCGATCATGCAATCCATGAGCCACTTCGCTTCCATTGGTTTAACCGATTTTACAAACCCCAAATTTGAAAAATATGCTTCCACCTTCTTTGATTTTGCTGAAATACGCAAAAAAATGCTGGAGTTGGAAGGAAAAACAGGAAGCTCGATCCGTCTGAATCCGAAAAAGTTTATCCAGGTTCTTTATCTCGAAGCGAAGCGTTTAATTGGTTAACCCTTTTTGGATCTCCCTTCTTTTTTTATACATCTTTCTGTATGTTTTTGTAGTTTTTTGTAGATCGCCTTTTATATTGAAAGCAATCACTCCTATACGATCTGCCAATATAAAAGCGCTTTCTTTTTCTCAATCACATTGGAAGGGGGATCCTGTCATATGAAACGATTTGGATTGGCTTTTCAGATTCTGATCGGACTTGTTTTGGGTGTGGTAGTGGGTGCCATTTTTTATGGCAATCCCCATGTGGAAACTTATCTAAAGCCGATTGGTGACATTTTCATTCGCTTGATTAAAATGATCGTAGTGCCCATCGTTATTTCTACCTTGATCGTCGGTGTGGCAGGAACGGGAGATTTCAAAAAACTGGATAGACTCGGCGGGAAGACGATTCTTTATTTTGAAATTATCACAACCATCGCAATTATTGTAGGGCTGTTAGTAGCCAACATTGTTCAACCAGGCGCTGGCGTTAACATGAACCAGCTACAAAAAGGCGATATCCAAAAATATGTGGATACCACTGAAAAACAAACCAGCCACAGCTTTGTTGATACATTTGTCAACATTGTACCAACGAATGTTTTTGACTCCAGCGCCAAAGGAGATATGTTAGCAATCATCTTCTTCTCCGTCATGTTTGGTCTGGGAATCGCAGCGATTGGAGAGCGTGGAAAACCCATACTCAACTTTTTCAAAGGCGTATCGGAAGCCATGTTTTGGGTGACAAACCAGGTAATGAAATTTGCTCCATTCGGCGTATTTGCCCTCATCGGTGTGACCATTTCCAAATTTGGAATCAATTCGTTGATCCCTCTCGGAAAACTGGTTCTCTCCGTTTATGGAGCCATGATCTTCTTTGTCGTCGTCATCTTGGGAATTGTCGCAAAAATAGCAGGTACAAGTATTTTTACCATTATCAAAATCCTGAAAGACGAACTGATTCTTGCTTACTCTACGGCCAGCTCTGAAACTGTTTTACCCAAGATCATCGAAAAGATGGAAAAGTTCGGATGTTCCAAAACCGTTACTTCCTTTGTCATCCCAACAGGCTATTCGTTCAACCTGGATGGCTCTACCCTGTATCAAGCACTTGCTGCACTCTTTATCGCCCAGATGTACGGAATCCATATGCCGCTCAGCTCGCAAATCACATTGATGCTGGTCTTGATGGTCACTTCCAAAGGAATCGCGGGTGTACCTGGTGTTTCGTTTGTCGTCTTGCTGGCCACACTTGGCTCTGTCGGTATTCCGATGGAAGGCCTGGCCTTTATCGCCGGTATTGACCGCATTCTCGATATGGCCAGAACTGCAGTCAATGTTTGTGGAAATGCACTCGCAGCTGTGGTCATGTCCAAATGGGAAGGCGAGTTTAATCAAGGGAAAGAAAAAGAGGAAGAATATGTCGCTTCCGTTTCATGACATCATTCTTCTCTCCAACGTGACTGTTGACCAAATTCAAAGGTCAACAGTCTTTTTTATTCCCATCAAACAGAAAAGACGATGTCCCACACGCTTGGACATCGTCTCTGATTCTTTACTTGCTCACATGTTCCTGCAACCCTTTTTCAAAAGGTGCACGAATAATCCCTTTTTCCGTCACAATCGCCGTAATGTATTTCGCAGGTGTTACATCAAATGCCGGGTTAAACACCTTGATGGCTGAAGGTGCCGTTTGTTTGCCAAAACCGGCGATAATTTCTTCGGCAGGCCTTTCTTCAATCGGAATCTGATCGCCTGATGGTGTATGAAGGTCAATCGATGATGTAGGTGCAGCCACATAAAAAGGAATGCCATGTTCCTTGGCCAATACTGCCACACTATAGGTTCCGATTTTATTCGCCACATCTCCATTGGCAGCAACCCGGTCAGTTCCGACAATGACGGCCTGTACCCAGCCTTGTTTCATGACCACCCCAGCCATATTGTCACAGATGAGCGTGACGTCTACGCCAGCCTGCTGCAGTTCATAAGCCGTAAGGCGTGCCCCTTGCAAAACAGGTCGGGTTTCATCGGCAAACACTTTGATATTCCAGCCTTTTTCTTTTGCCAAATAAATGGGAGCCAAAGCAGTTCCGTAAGCCGCTGTCGCCAGTCCACCCGCATTGCAATGGGTCAAAATCCCCATACCATCATGGAGCAGGGTGAGCAAGTTTTCCCCAATTCTCCGGCACATTTCTGCATCTTCATCATGAATGGCCCTGGCTTCCGCCAAAACAGCCGCTTTTAGCTGAGCCAGTGGCTGCCCCTTCTGTTGTTCCACCTTTTCCTGAACCCGTTTCAGTGCCCAGGAGAGATTTACAGCGGTGGGGCGGGCAGAATTCAAATAATCAGCTACATGCTTTAATTTTTTCCAAAAAGCTGCTTCGTCTTCTACTTGAGCAATTCCCAGATACAAACCATAAGCGGCAGCAATCCCAATAGCAGGGGCACCACGAACGACCAAAGTATAAATGGCATCCCATACCTCTTCCGGTGTAAATAAATCCAGATAAACGGTTTCAATGGGCAATTTTCTCTGATCAAGCAGACGTAAGTGCTCTCCGGTCCAAATCACAGATAAAGGATGTGGAATTTTGTCCATGATCGCTTCACCTTTTCTACGATATCAATCAGCTGTTACCAATGATGGATGAATCATGCTATTTCGAGTTTGTTGACAAGTTTTTTGCCAAAGCGGCTCCGCCGGCAAAAACCTCGCTCGTCAACATCCTCCCACTTCCTATTCACCAAGTCTATTATATATGATTTTATCTTTATACATGAGTAGGAGCTCTACAAAAATAAGACCATAGATCTCTATCAAAAAGAACTGGATTCCCTTATCCATTTACGGCCATTTGGACCTAACAATCCTGCCATCTTTCCACAATCATGGCCGTAGCCATTCCATGTCCAATACAAATGGTTAAAAGACCATACCTTCCCTTTCTTCTCTCAAGTTCATTGACCAGCGTGGCTAACAGTTTGGCGCCTGTGGCAGCAAGCGGATGGCCTAACGCAATCGCTCCACCATTTACATTTACTTTATTCAAGTCAGCTCCCAATATCTTTTGCCACGCCAGGACAACCGACGCAAATGCTTCATTAATTTCGACCAAATCGATATCCTCCAAAGATAAGCCCGTTTTCTGCAACACCTTTTGCGTAGCTGGAATCACTCCATCCAGCATCAAGGTAGGATCTGATCCAACGACCACCCGTGCCAGAATCCGTGCTCGCGGTTTTAGCCCCAGTGACAGCGCTTTTTGCTTTTCCATTAAAAGAACGGCAGCAGCTCCATCACTGATTTGACTCGCATTTCCTGCTGTAATGACACCATCGGCCTGGAAAACAGGTGTTAGCTTGGCCAAAGCCTCTAGCGATGTATCCTCCCGCGGTCCTTCATCTTGCGTAACGATAATCGTATTTCCTTCTTTGTCTTCTCCTTCGATCGGGACGATCTCCTGATCAAACCGATGTTCTTTCTGGGCCATGAGAGCCCGGCGATGACTTTCCAACGCATATGCATCCAATTCTTCACGGGATATCCCATACTTTTTGGCTATGCGTTCAGCCGATATACCCTGATGGATAAATTCATACTTTTGATTGAGCGACGCTGGAATGGTCTTCTCATTTCCATCGCTCATAATGGGAACTTTGGTCATATGCTCGACTCCTGCACCGATCGTGATATCCATATCTCCAGCCAGGATCTCTTGTGCTGCAAAATGAATCGCCTGTTGTCCTGAACCGCACATCCGATTGATCTGAACAGCGGGGACCTCGATGGGAAAATCCGCTTCCAGTGCTGCCAATCGCCCGATATTCCAGGCCTGCTCATGGACAGGTGTAACACACCCCATCACAATGTCTTCCACATCTTTTTTCGCTATACCCGCACGCCGAATCACTTCATCCAATACTTTCGCTGCCAGATGCACCGGATGAAGATTTCGAAAAACTCCATTTCTTTTGCCCACAGGTGTACGTACTGCTTCAACAATCACCACTTCACGATTCATCATGATCCACTCTTCCTATCCTTGGTCTAGAAAAGCTATTTTTAAAATAGGGATACGTTTCTTCCGCGCTTCGGGATGGGTTCCTTGCGCCGCTTCATAGAAGAACAGAACACTTTTTTCATCTCTGATGGTGTTGCTCGGCAACATGAGGGTCTATCCTTTGGTCTGGTTTTGGAAAGTCAATTGCTTCGCAAAACAAACTTCTGTACCTTTCCGCTTGCATTTCGAGGCAATTGATCGACAAAAACATATTCCCGGGGACGTTTAAAATTGGAGAGTTTATTGCTTTTCCGGCAGAACTGATCCAAATCTTCACTTGTCAAGGATGGATCTTTTCTGACGACATAGGCAATCACTTGTTGTCCCCACTGAATATCCCGCCGACCGACAACAGCCACATCGAGCACACCAGGGTGTTCGTACAGCACTTCTTCCACTTCACGGGGATATATATTTTCCCCGCCACTAATAATCATATCATCTGCGCGATCAGCTACATAGAGGTAACCTTCTTCATCCACATATCCGAGATCACCCGTGTAGTACCAACCATCCCGAATCACTTTTTCTGTAGCGATCTGTTTGTTGTAGTAACCGGCCATCAGACAAGGGCCTTTCACAATGATCTCGCCAATTTCACCCGGTTTCAAGATATCCGAAGGTCTTCCACCTGGAGTTACCACACGTACTTCGTGATTGAGACAGGCTTTGCCAGCTGAACCGATCTTCGTCAATTGTTCATGATCCATTAAAATAGTGACAGCAGGTCCCATTTCGGTCATGCCATAGGCTTGGACCAATTCAATACCCAGCTTTTCTTTGCATGAACGCAAAAGTACAGGTGGCATCGGGGCAGCTCCATACAATCCGAGGCGCAAAGAAGATAAACGATACGAGGAAAGGTCTTCATTTAACATCATATTCCACATGGTAGGAGCGCCAAACGTGACGGTAACCTGTTCATCCTGAATGGTTTCCAGAACCAATATGGGATCAAAGTGATGGAGAAGAATGTTGGTGGCACCTACATGAACCCGGGGAATGAACATACAATGCAGCTCAGCACAGTGGTATAGGGGGGCAGCAGACAATCCGCGATCTTCCGGTGAAAGTCTCAATGCATGCGTCAGAATATAACTCTGTTCAATCATGTCACGATGGCGGTGCATGACACCTTTTGGTTTGCCAGTTGTACCACTTGTATACATAATCGCATAAATATCATCTTCGGATACATCCACTAACGGGGAGAACGGAGGGGCTTGTGAAAGGAGATCATGATAGGATTGTGCCCAGTTCAGTCTGGTTGAGTCGACGGTCCAAAAGAGTGTCATGGGAAACTGGAAAAATACAGGTCGAATCACTTCTTCTACAGCTCGTTCAAAAATAAAAACCCTGGGCTTCGCATCTTGTACAATATAGGCAATTTCCCTTGATTTCAATCGATAGTTAATCGGGTTAAATATGGCCCCAATTCGGGCACAGGCAAAAAGCGTCGTTACCAATTCACTTCGATTAAACAATAAAGTGGAAACCACATCTCCCTTTTTTACACCTGCATGAGTCAATGCATTGGCTAACTGATTCACTTCCTGATTCCACTCGGCGTAAGTCCATCGTTTATTTTTAGCCACATCGACCAACGCTTCTCGATGGGGATACTTTTGAACGGTTTGGTCAAGGATCACTCCAAGCGTCGGGTACATCGTGTAGCCTCCCTCCTGAAAAATGACCTTCCTATTTTATAAATTAGCATATTTACCTGCTTATTTCACTATAATTTATTAATCTTATGAACAGTCTAAAACGAGTTTATTATGGTTATATTTATACATATCATGTAAAATATATATTGAAAAATGGTTTCATCATCCTTCTAACTGGTTCTGGAGAAGAAAAGTTTTATCAAAATGGATTAAAAATCGATATTGTAAAATATTATTTAGAGATTGTCACATAATTTTGCCATGATGCACTGTTTGATCCAATCCCGTTTTTCAATGAGGTGATCCTTTCATGAAGCGATACCGGCTTCTACTCTTTTTATGGATTGGAATATTTGGACTATCTGGATGTCAACCGATCCATTTTTCCCTTTCCAAACAAACGGCCAGTAAAAAAATTTTGTTTGATCAAGGCCATGGACAGACTGCCGGAAATGCCGATTGGACCATTGAGGGAGGTTATTCTGAATTCGCAGAGGCATTGAGAAAAGCAGGCTATACAGTGGAGTCAACAAAAGATCGATTTACTCTCTCACTGCTCCAACGATATCAAGTGCTGATCTTGCCTGAGCCCAACACAAACTATTCCAATGAAGAAAAAAGCGCCATCAACCAGTTTATCAAAAATGGTGGAGGTGTATACTTTATCGCTGATCATGCCGATTCGGACCGCAATCATGACGGTTGGGACTCGGTTGACATTTTTAATGGCTACAAAAAAGATCGTTACCAACCTGAGCAGGATTGGGTGGGAAAAACATTTGGTTTCTTTTTTAGCAGAAAAACCCTTACCCAAGCGCCGATCGAAAGCATATCTCCCAATGTCCTAACCGAAAAAGTCAATGCCGTAGGATGTTGGGCATGTACAACGATCCAATTGACAGACAAAAACCAAAGGATTACGGAAGATGTCAACTTCACAGGGCAGGAAAAAAACTATTATCATATTCACGGAATCTATGGATCTGGGAGATTTGCCGCCATCGTCGATTCTTCTCCATACGATGATGGCACTGGAGCACCAGGAAAAAAACTGCATCCCAACTGGAAACAATATGATCATGCCCGATTGGCTGTAAATACGATCCAGTGGTTAGCAAGGGATCGATGAAAAAGGATAAGGCATCTTCCTGGTAACTTTTTAATCCCCATCTCCTTCATCATTCATGAAAGAGATGGGGATTAACCTATAGGAAACAATATTCCAAAAATCTCAACAAGCTCTCATCATTATTTTTCCTCGTAAAACATAACTTATCTGGTCAAGGATCACTCCTGATCCAATGGCCGAAATTCATGTACCCAGACCCATGCGTCTGGATTCCAGGTCAAATTGGAATGAATCGATATTATGTATTGTTTATACTCTTCCACATCGGCGAAACCCTCTGCTTTGGCATGTTCATCCATGAAATCACGCAACTGTTGGCGATAAACTTTGTGAATTTCAAATTTTTTACCTCTTAATACCATGATTTCGCCTGGATCGGCATAACGTCCATGCCGCCGCGTCGCTCTTTTTTTGCCTTCCAATACACGCTGAATATCTTGTGGCCGGGTGATCAAACGATCAACACTGCATGTTTTGGGCGGTAGTGCCTCCATTGATCTTCCTCCTTTATCTTTTATAAAAACCATTTTACCCCAACCTTTCTTTTATCATTAAGTATAAATAAAATCTTAATATAATTGTAAAAATAACTTTCAAAAAAAGAAAGTTTCTCCCGTATTATATTTATACCCAATGACTAAAAAAACTTCACTCCTTTTCCATGACGAAAACAAGAAGTGAAGTATTCTTCTGGCGCTCTTCCTAGCTTTCTTCCTCTTCATCCTGTGGCATCAATTCCTCCAGTTGCTCCTGCAAGTGCTCCAATTCAATAAGCAAGTCCGCTACTTTTGGATCCTCGGACACTTTTCGATATCCCAAATAGGTAATGTTATCCCGTACATACCAATCTCCATCTTCATCATCTTTGATTCCTGTTAACTGAAAAACACGTTCCCAATGCTGATCAATACGTTTTTGCAATTCATTCGCCTTTTTATTCGGCTCAAACACGATATAAACGATGCTTTCACGTGGAATCACTACAATGCGATCATTCAAATTCACTCGAACATATGAAAAGTGATCCTTCTGGACCTCTTGGTAAATCCTCTGCGCTTCCTTTCCTGTCACCTCGATATCCATATGATCCAACAAAACAATGGATGCCCTTTCCACGTACTGCATTCATTTCACTCCTTATTTCCATCACCAAAATATATACTAAAAATGGAATAATCATAGACAGTTATTGGAGAAAATGATTTTGTTCCCTGAATGGATAAACCATCAATACAATACACCAAACCACTGACAAAGTAACCTGCTAATTGATTCCATCACTTCCAATTTTAATCTCCCAATATGACTGGAATCAGCTAATTTTAGCATCTTTAACATATGTTAGCATACTTTTTACTTGTAAGATGAACAAAACTGAATGATTTTAAGAGAAAATATATCGACCAGACAATGAATGCAAAACAGCTCATAGAAGTAACTTCTCCATCTTGAGAACCCATTAGCAACGAAAACCATCCAAAGTTTGTACAAAAATGAAATCATCCTGGGATGAACCTTCCCATTTTTCATATATATAGGTAGTGTTGATAAACAAACTCATGGAGAAATTGGTTCTTTTTAGAGGAGGGAACAGAATGAACCACTGGAAAGACATTCTTTTGCGCTCCAGTATCGTTACAGCTATTGCGGTGAACATGATGCTGGGGGGAATGTTACTCGCTCGGGAGCAAGTTTATATTGAAAAAGCTGTGCCATCTTTTGCAGGTCCTGCTGAGCCCCATTTGCAAACCGAATATGCCTGGGAACTTTATAAAGCAAGCATAGAGGAACCTTATATCGTCGAACATTACAAAGAATATGAATACACTTATGAAAAAAATGGACGCTTGATTTCCAAACGTCCCACGAACCAACATCAATACCTGAGATATTGGCGTGATCATCCGAAAAACTAGGAAGTAGCCTTTTTTCTTTTGGGGGTTCGCTTTGTCTTTTTCTTTGTAGTAGAAGTTGCTTCCAGGCTGGCTTGCAATGCTGCCATTAAATCAATCACTTTTTCCGGTTTTCGTTCAGGCGCTTCGACAACTTCTTCTGCACTGATTTTCTTCTCAAGCGCTTGCTGGATCGCTTGACGATATTCATCCTGATACTTTTCCGGATCAAAAGGAATCGTGAGGTTCTCAATTAACTGGTGAGCCATTTTCAATTCTTTGTCTGGCAATTCCATTTCGTCTGGCACACCTGGCACCATCGCTACATCCCGGATTTCATCGGGGTAAAAAATGGTTTCCATGACCAGGCAATTTCCGTAAACCCGTATCACTGCCAATGACTGCTTGGAGCGAATGGTCACTTTCGCTACACCGATTTTTTTGGATGTTTTTAATGCTTCCCTTAGCAAAGCATAAGCCTTGTTATTTGCATCTTGTGCTCCCAAATAATAGGTTTTATTGAAATAAATCGGGTCAATTTCTTCCAGCTCCACGAAATCCAGAATTTCGATCGCTTTATTCGCATTTGGCAAAAGTCCTGACAACTCTTCACTTTCCATAAGCACAAATTTACCATCGGAATATTCGTATCCTTTTACCACTTCATTCCATGGCACTTCTTTTTGACAATGCGGGCACATACGGACATTTTGAATCGGCGTCCGACATTCTTTATGCAAATAGCGAAAACGAATATCTTTTTCTTCTGTTGCTGCATACATCTTGATTGGAATGTTTACCAAGCCAAAACTGATGGACCCTTTCCACATCGTATGCACAGGAATCCCCCATTTGCTGCATTTGAATTTTCGTCGGACATACAGATCATACTTGTAATACTTCTTTCCAACACGTTTGGGTAAGATCCGGTCTTCCTTCTGCCAAATGGCAAACCCCTTGAAAAAACAGCGGATCTTTCCAGTTTTTGATCAAATGATGTGCTTCCTGAAAGTGTTCAGCCGCTTCCGATACTCTTCCCATCTCCAAATAAGTTCTTCCTTTTTGATAATGACCCATGGCTCGGACGGAATCATTCTCTTGTTCGATCAATTGCTCGGCAGCCCGGGTTGCCTGTTCAAAATGCCCGAGCTGGGTAAACAAGCGTGAACGAACAACCAGCCAGATCGGCTGTTTCACCCATTCAGCCGGAAGCGTTTCCATCACTTGTTCGACTTGTTCCACTTTTCCTTCACTTAAAGACATCCAAACATATGAGAAAAGGAGATCACCATTTTTTGGAAAAAGAGTCAGTCCTTTTTTCAACCACAAGAAAGCTTCCTCGGGCCGTTTCATCGTCCATAAATTCCAGGCAATTCCATGGTATGCTACCATACTCTTTGGATTGTGCAAGAGCAAACGATGATACCAATGCAATGCTGTCTCCGGTTGCCCCATTTCCTCATAATCCTGGGCAATTGATTCAATCACACGGGGATGATTCGTTTTTTCGTAGGAGGCGACCCGCCAGAAGGTAACACTTTCCCATTCCTGATAATGACGATAACAGCTGGACAAGTAATACATCGATTCCCAATCATCTTCATTGATGGCGAGTGCATGATAAAAATAAGGGACTGCTGCATGATATTCTTTCAACCGATAATGACAGGCACCCAAATTAAACCATGTATCCCCATTATCTGGAACAATGGAGACCGCCTTTGAAAACTGTTTAATCGCCTCTTCATCTTTTCCTTGTTTGACAAGGATACAACCTAACATATGGTAAGCAAAACCAACAAATTCATCATGTGTCGCACTTTGCCGCAACAAATGAAATTGCCGCGCCGCTTCCTCCAATTCATTTTCCTGGAAATAAGTTAACCCGAGGTATAACTGTCCCAACAAAAAGTCAGGAGCTTCCTCTACCACTTGCTGAAAAAACGGCTTGGCTTCCTTGAACATGGTCAACCCATAGTATCCTTGCCCCTGTCTGAACTGGCGTACTACCGATTCATCAAGGAAAAACTCTTCCTCCACTTCTTTTTCTTCAACGATCAGTTCTGGATGTTTCTGAATCAGTTGCGATATTTGTTCCTCAATACAAATCCATGATTCC
Source organism: Thermoflavimicrobium dichotomicum (assembly GCF_900114055.1). Lineage (GTDB taxonomy): Bacteria > Bacillota > Bacilli > Thermoactinomycetales > Thermoactinomycetaceae > Thermoflavimicrobium > Thermoflavimicrobium dichotomicum. The sequence goes on from NZ_FORR01000028.1 coordinate 16,928, forward strand.
AACATCCAGTCACACGATTTCTTTATCTGCAATAAACGGTTCCGCCATTTGGAACGTTCTTGAGCCGAACTGTTGGGATAATGGGTTTTGATTTCGTCCAAAGCGTGTTGCACTGATTGGATCCATTGTTTCTGTAACATGATTCCTCCTCCACCTTTTAAGTGAAAGTATGTCCTGAACAACAAAAAGCATACACGACGGATGATCGCTAAAAATTTCCCCGTATGCCTTTCAAAAGCAAGAGCTATTCTATTCTTGAAAACCAATATCCATTAAAGGAGAAATGGAATCATGCCGCTATTGGAAATCAGTGTCATTCCAGTCGGAACACAAAGCCCAAGCTTCAGTTCTTCAGTCACCGATGCCATTCGGGTTATTGAAGAAAAGGGGTTAAATTACCAGGTAACTCCAACCGCTACCATTATCGAAGGAGAAATCGATCAATTGATGGATGTCGCCAAGTCTATTCACCAGAATGCTCTCACGAATGGAGTAAACCGGGTGATTACCCAAATGAGTATCGATCATCGCACAGATAAAGATTTGAACATGAATCGGCAGGTAGAGATTGTTCAGTCGCAAAAAAGGTAATAAAACTTTACTTTTATTTAGTTTGAACTGAAGTTAGAAAAACCACTTCTGAACACGGCTTTCAGAAGTGGTTTTTTAATTGACTGATAAAAAAATCGATGAAGGCGACGGGGCACCATCGCCAATTGGCCAGTTTCTTTAAATTCATGCCAGCAAAAAGCAGCATCATCTGCATCTGAACACGACGCTTCCCTCAAAGCGTCGTCCAACGGATTTATCTTTCCGCATGAAGAGTGGGAAGAGGGAATTGTTCGCTTACTTTCTTCGCTAGCACTTGTAAGGTATTCCACAAACGCTGAATGTCCTCTTCTGTGGTATGAATGTTGCCGATGGAAATACGAATAATATATCCTTCACGGATGACAGCATGTGAAGCATAAGCAGTACGAGTCTTATTCAGTTCTTCCAGTAACTTTGCATTACATTGATCCACATATTGCTGTAAGATTTCCCTCTCTTTGGAAGAAGCGGTTTTTAGCATCGTTTGAATCGACTGAGGTACATATTGGATGGAAACCAGGGCAAAAGGGGAAGAAGCTGGACACAGAAAATCCGGATGGGCTGCTATTTGATCTTCGAGCCAACGTGCCAAACGGATGCTTTCTCCCATGCGTTTGGCCAATCCTTCTCTCCCAAAGCTTTCAATGACCCACCAAATTTTCAGAGCGCGAAAACTCCGTCCCAGCTGTAAAGAGTAATCCATATAGTCAACGCTTCCATCCTCTTTGACTGTCTGCAAGTATTCCGGAACAAGACGGAATGTATTCGCAAGTGCTCCCTTTCTTCGGCAATAAAGCGTTGTAACCTCAAGAGGAGTGTATAAACATTTATGTGGATTGACTACAAGTGAATCCCCTAATTGAAGGCTTTCTGCATGGGCTTGTACTTCAGGAACAAGATTCCAAAATCCGCCATAGGCTGCATCAATATGAAGCCAAATTCCATATTGTTTACAAATTTGGGAAATAGAAGAGATTGGATCCACTGCTCCTGTTGCTGTTGTCCCTACTGTGGCGACCACTGCCATAGGGCGATATCCCTTTTCGATGTCGAGTTGGATGGCTTCCTCCAATTTATCTGCCCGCATGCGATACTGTTCATCTGTTGGAATATGAACAACATTCTCTGTCCCGATCCCTAAGGCAATCGCTGCTTTATCTACTGAGCTATGTGCTTGATCGGAAGTATATATACGAAGTTTCGGTAACAAACGACCTGTAAAACCTTTCGTACGAACATCCAGATCCGGATCCACATCTCTAGCAGCAGCCAGTGCGTAAAAGGTGGCTAGCGAAGCCCCATTGAGCAAAACCCCTTCAGCTGTAGGATCATATCCAACCATTTCTGCCATCCACCGAAGAACAACCTTTTCCAGTGCCGAAGCGGCGGGTGCTGCTTTCCAGACTAGGGCGTTGACATTTAATGAAGAAATCAAGAGATCCGCCAAAATGCCAGGAAAACTTGCTGAGATACTAAAATAGGCGTGAAACGAAGGATGATTCCAATGAGTCAGATGGGGAATCACTTTATTCCATGTCTCTTCCAGTGTGTGTTCAAATGGCTGCGGTTTCTCTGGTAATGGTTTATCCAATAAAGCCAACAGTTCTGCTGGAGAAATGTGACTAGTCACAGGGGTCTCACGAATATGTTCAAAGTGTTCACGAATTCTCTTCAACAAGGCTTGACCATAGGCTTCAAACTGCTCAGGTTCCCAATCTCCTAATTCTTTCCATGGTAAGTTGTTCTTTTCCATGCCATTATCCCCCTCAAAAAGTCAGGCAACCCTTTTTTTAAGAACCACCTATATCCGAATACATTAATGAAGAATTCCCTTTCCCATCCCTAAATGAATGATATCGGCGTTGCCTCTTTTCCAAGTTAGCGGGATAGGAAAAGGAAATCCATTGAATACTTGATCTAACTCCCAGGAAACGCGATTTATCTATGTAAAACACGTAATCCTCTCATCCACCACAAAAGGAAGTTCTTTTCTATTTTTTCTCATCATTATGGTGGTGATGGTCGTGATCATGTTCAACCTCCACCGGCAGTTCATTGAAGTATTGAATGACACGAGGTTTTTCGCAGTATTTTTGAACGAACTCAACCAATTTCGGTTCTTCTTGCACCACTAAATCCTCATGAAGCTCACGAGACTTCCAAGGATAAACCATAATCACTTCATTTGGTTTTTCTGCACTTTGATAGAAAGAAGCATGTCCTGTCCAACCAGGATGCTCATGAGCGTCGGGTCCTAACAAGTCATCCATTTGTTGCATCAATTCAAGTGCTTGTCCTTCAAATTCGGATTTTAAATACCAGGTTTCCATTACAATAATCATAAAAATTCCTCCTTATTTAGTTTGGCTTCGATAAAATTCTTGGAGCAGAGAGACACCATCATCTACAAATTGTTGACAAACTAACCCATGATGCTTACGATTACGTTTTTGTGATTGAACCAGCTTCCGCCAAGCTTCCTCTACTCCAAGTGGCAGCTCTTCTTTCTTCTTCAATTCGGCGCGAAGGGTTTGGAATAGATCTAACATGACATTATGCTCTCGATTGAGCTTTCCACTAAAACCTGGCTTGAGAAAAGGTGGCATCATCGAAGGTCGAATCACTTCTTCATAATACTTGCGCGAAAAGTTTGATGAATATTTCATGGTCGCTGTGGCCGCATCATAAAGGGTAGCCAGTCGTTCCAATAGCTGAATGAGCCGAGACCAGTCCTGCTGGTTTAACGCACGTAAACTTTCTTCTAAACAGGTATTCATGGTGACCAAAATCACATGAAAGACATGATGACCTTGCTTCCAGCGAAGAACGGCTTGTTGATAAGACGCAGGTATACTTGGATTAGTCACACTCATTGTTTTTTCTCTCCTCTTGCTTTCCCTCGCAAGCCTTCACCCAATTTTCTAACGTTACTTGGAAAACATGTAACCAACCTTTTAAAATTTGATATTTATCTATGTCTTCCAGATTGGTTTGATCCAAATCTTGAAGTTGTTTTTCATATAATTGAATACAGGATTTTGACCATGCCAATAAATCTGGTGACTCCCGTTTTAAACGAAAGTAGAGATCATATTCTTGTTCCGTACATCCTTCTGTTAATGCTTCTGGTACTTTCGACCTTTCATGGATGGTCAAAGGCTCAATGAGTCCATAGTCCAATGAACTTTCCAACTTTTTGTTGTCCATGTTCTTCTCCCCTTAATGCGACTTTCCTGATCCAGTTTGGACAGTCATTTTCTACTTCCTGCGCCTATGCTGCCTTTTTCATTTGCTTCATCCGAGTCAATTGACAAATCCTGCATGCGTCCAATAACCAAAGATGATTCATCGAAGGTTAATGAAAATGAAAGGTATAATATCAGGCTTTGTCGATCCACATGATTCTCATCCCACAAGCAAGCGCTAACTTATTCTCTTAATAGGAGGATTTATACTAAAAAAGGATCACCTCATAGAATAAATCCCTATATTTCAATATTATAGAGCATTTCAATTTATGAATTAATAAGCATTTCATAATTATTCTTTTGGATAATATTAAATAACGGAAACATAGAATTTATCCCTTTCACAAGTTAGGTTTGGGAATAAGAGTCATTCGATGTGTAAAAGAGAGGGGCACTTCGTTACCATCCGTCTGTGGGTAACGAAGTGCTTCCGTTTGTGATTCCAATCATTTGGATCATCAAACCTTCATCTTTGATCCTTCCTGCTTTAAACCATAGTCGTGTGTTTCTTCTCTTCTTTCTCTCTTATTTGTTTGTTTATCCATGCTACAATATCTTGAATGACATAGAATGGAACGTTTCCAGGGTTCAAATACTCCTCAAAGGAAGGAGCTCCTTCTCCCTCCACATACCCATGATTGAGTTTGGGGTAATATTGATAGTCAATGTCCTCGCGATCTCCCAGTGCGATTTTCCATTTCTCCAAATCATTAGCAGGTACGTTTAAATCGCGTCCTCCTTGCAAGATGAGGAGAGGAACCTGCTGTTTGGCTGCCAATTGGGCTGGAACATAATCCTTGATACTATGCCACCATTTAGCACTGGGCACCATTTCTAAGTCTGGATGCGGTTGATCTGGATCGAAGGCGGACGATTCAATTTGCCGTAACTTCTTCCGATATTTTTCCATCTCTTCCTTTGAAGCCCCTGGGAAATCCCGTTGATACACCATTTCGATTGCTGTGATCTGAGGATCCGGTGCGGAGAGCAATATACCTCCTGCCACACTTGGGCCTTGTACTTTTTCCAATATGTCAGGAATCATCCATCCTCCCCGACAATGCCCAAGAAGGAAGATACGGCCTGTATCAATCTCCTTCCTGCTTCGTAAAAAGTCGATCGAAGCCAAAGTATCTTCAACAAACTCGTTATACGCGGTATAGTCCTCATAGTAACCGTAATGCTTGTTCGTTCTCTTTTCATGACGTAAAACCGCTATTCCCTGACTCGCCAATCCTAAAGCAAGATCTTTAAATGGTTTTAACGCATACAGACTGAAATCACGATCAACTTCTCCGTCACCCTGAATCAGGATCACAACTGGGAAAGGCCCATCGCCTGCTGGAATGGTTAAGGTACCGGGGACGCCAATTCCTTCTTTTTCAATCCAAATCTCTTGTTCTATTAAGTTATTTTCTTTCACATAGGTCGGCATTTGATATAACTGACTCAACCATGCCAGCTGTTGATCCAACTGCTCATGCATCCATTGCTGATATTCCTTATATTGGATCGAAGATAGTTCCCTTTCTTTTTGCTGGTAAGCAGTGATTAGATCTTGAGCCAGTTTGTGGAGCAGGATCCCATCCGCCACTTTCTGACTGGCTTGAAGCAGAATCACATTTTTCTTCTCTGACAGGCGAATGAGTGAAACCTGAATCGACTGAGTTTCAGCGGAAGCGGATTGCTTCACCAGGACTTCAACAACCTGTTTTATTTCTTCTTTCTTCGCTTCTATCTCATGTACACGAGACGAAAGTGGCATATTATACCCTTGTTTCATCCAAGTCCGCGGCTTTGAGGTACGTAGCAAAGAATCCAGCGCGATTTGTAAAGAATCCAACATCATGTCTCCTTCGACTTCAATGATCATGGCCGCATCCTGAAGTTGATTTTCTTTTTCTCTCAGAAGTTGTTGGATGTAAGTTGCCATTTCCTTTACGGTAGGGAGTCTGAAGACATCAGGTAGCGTTAGCTCCACTTCCCACTCTTGCTGAATCCGTGAACAGAGCATCATTCCTTTAATCGAATGACCACCCAAATGGAAAAAGTGATCATTCATGCTGATGGACTCTACCCCAAGAACTTCCTGCCAGATACGGACAAGCGACGCTTCGATGACGTTGGCTGGCGCGATATACTCTGTTCCGGTTTCCTGTTTATATTTGATTTGCGCCAACGCTTTTTTATCCACTTTTCCATTTGGTGTCAGCGGCATGGCCGACAATTTTACAAAGTGAGTTGGAATCATATAATCCGGGACATTCTTACTCAAGTGCAGACGAACCTCTGAGACGTTCCAGTTCTCATCAGCAACCACATAAGCACAAAGATGCGTTTCGTTCGTTTCATCTGTTTGGGCAAGCACAACCACTTCCTGCACACACGGCAGTTCTAACAGTTTGGCCTCAATTTCCCCTAGTTCAATCCGATAACCACGAATTTTCACTTGATTATCGATTCGGCCTAAATATTCAATGGTTCCATCGGGTAACCAACGAGCCAAGTCTCCTGTTTTGTACATCCGCTCTCCTGGGATAAAGGGGTTTTCCACAAATCGCTCAGCCGTCAACTCTGGACGATGGAGATAACCTCTGGCTAATCCCTTTCCTCCGATACAAAGCTCTCCCGGCACACCGACCGGTTGCAATTGATGTTCCTCATTGACAATGTAAACGTGTTTGTTCAGAATCGGGGTACCGATCGTGACGTTTGTAAAGTGAGCATCCTGATACAGTGCCAGTGTGGTACAGACGGTTGCTTCTGTTGGTCCATATGCATTGATAAAGGTCCGATCCTTCCCCCAAGTCCGTATAATCTCTGCTGTACAAGGTTCTCCTGCGGTTACCAATGTGGTAAGCGCTGGTAAATCCGTATACTCAATCGTCCGCAATAGAGATGGAGGAAGGGTTACCGTGGTAATGGCCTGCTCGCGCAGGACTCGCTTCAATCCCGACTCGGATAGAAGTGTTTCCTTGCGACAAAGCACCAAGGTCGCACCACTTAATAACGTATGGAAGATTTCCTGAACCGAAGCGTCAAAGCTAAGCGAAGCAAATTGCAACACACGGCTACTTTGATCAATGCCATAGGTCTTGGCCATTACGAGGAATTGGCTCACTCCTCGATGTTCAATCATGACTCCTTTGGGCTTTCCTGTCGATCCAGATGTATAAATGACATAAGCCAAATCACTCACTTCGTTTATACACGGCAAGTTACTCTTATCTTTGTACTCGTAATCCGCTTGATGGATTTCAAGCCAGGTACCGACGTAATAAGCTGGAACTTCCTCTCTCTTGTGGACCAGTAAAACGCTTGTTCCACTGTCCTCGAGCATGTACTGGATTCGAGCGTCTGGATACTCTGGATCAATCGGTAAATATGCCCCCCCTGCTTTTAACACGGCCAAAATCGCGACAATGGTATCCAAAGAACGGTTTGCCATGATTCCCACGATTGTTTCACGCTCGACACCCGCATCTCTTAAAACTCTGGCCAATTGGTTTGCTCGGGCATTAAGTTGCTGATAGGTGAGTGAAGTGGTTTCAAAGGTGACCGCAATCTGATCAGGAGTTCTTTTCACTTTCTCTTCGAATAACGTATGGATCGTTTGATCGACTGATTCATTTGATCGGGTATCGTTAAAATCCTCAATAATTTGCTGTTTTTCTTCTTCTGTCGCCAGTTCGGCTTCCTTGATTGGAAGATCCGGGTTTTCTACGATCTGCTGTAGCAGATGGCAAAAATGAGTCGTCATTCTCTCAATGGTCTCTCTTTTAAATAAGCTGGTATTGTATTCCACAGAGAAATAGAGTTGATCACCTTCGACCGCTGTCCAGCTCAAATCAAACTTGGCATTTTTTCGTTCCAAATGATAAGGAGTCATTTCAAGACCGAGCATCTTCATCTCTGCCCAATCCAGATTTTGCAACGTAAACGTGGTATCAAATACGGGATGACGGCTTAAATCTCGTTGTAGATTTAATTTCTCCACTAACTCATCAAATGGATAATCGCTGTTTTCGTAGGCAAGAAGCACTTGCTCTTTTACTTGAGCCAAAAAGTCTCGGAATCCTTTTTCTTTGTTTACGGTGTTTCGGAACACCAAGGTATTCAAAAACACACCCACAATCGATTCGACATCGGCGTGAGAGCGACCCGCAATCGGGGTACCTACGATCAAATCTTCTTGCCCTGTATATTTGTAGAGCAAGACATTGTAAATCGCTAAGAGCGTCATATACAGGGTGGCTCCTTCCCTGATCGAAAGACTTTTCACTTTTTCAAGCCATTTTCGATCCACTACAAAATCCACAGTCGCTCCGTCAAATTGCCGTACAGATGGACGAGGATAATCCGTTGTTATTTCTAAAACGGGCAACTCACCAGCCAACTGCTCCAGCCAATACGTCTCTTGCTTCTTCAAGCGCTCCTTCTGCTCCGGCTTTTGCTGCCAAACCGCTACAT
>NZ_FORR01000071.1 GCF_900114055.1 Thermoflavimicrobium dichotomicum
TTGGTAGACACTCCATCCGAGATGATATGGTGCATATCCATCATCAGGATGTGACGCTCTTCCCCAATGCGAATCAATCCCACACGGAACAGCGGGGCTTGACTTAAGTCAAAAGGTCGAATGAAAGACTCGATCTGCTGATTGACCTCTTCCTCTGTTGCTTCGATGAAAGTCCATGGGACTTCATCTTGCGGATGAATCTTCTGTACCAGTTCTTCATTGATGAGATGGAACGAAGTCCGAAGCGACTCATGCCGCTCGACCAGGGAGTGAACCGCTTGACGTAATCGCTCTACCTGCAGTGGCCCTTTCAATTCCACTACCAAAGGCATATTGTAATGGGTGCTATGGTCATCAGCTCCCATCTGATGCACCACGTACATCCGTTTTTGCGCGGAGGAGACAGGATACCATTCCTGTCCTTCCACCGGTTCGATGGTCGCATAAGGATTTTCTTCAGCTTCCTGAATGCGTTCAGCCATCTCTTTGACCGTTGGATAGGTGAATACCTCTTGAAGTGAAAACTCCACTTCCATTTCTTTATGAATATAGGAAACCAGCTTCATCGCTTTCAGGGAATGTCCGCCTAATTCAAAGAAATGATCATGAATGCCAACTTGCTCTACACCAAGCACCTCTTGCCAAATCCGAACCAAGGCCTCCTCCGTAGCGTTGGTGGGGGCAACATACGCCTCTTTGGTGTGCAGATTTTGATCCGGTTCAGGTAAAGAACGCTTGTCAACTTTGCCATTTGCCGTCAGAGGCAGCTTTTCCATTTCCACAAAGTACGATGGAATCATAAATTCGGGTAAGGATTGGCTCAAATGACGACGAAGTGCAGGAACACTCCACTCTCCTGCCCCTACGATGTAAGCGCAGAGGAATGCATCTTCTTCTTTTCCTCTATGGGCAACGACTGCTGCTTCTTTCACCGCAGGATGCTCCAGCAAACGGGATTCGATCTCTCCCAGCTCAATTCGGAAACCACGAATCTTTACTTGCTCATCAATTCTTCCCAGGTACTCTATCGTTCCATCCGGTAGCCAACGAGCCAAATCGCCCGTTCGATAGATGCGCTCACCGGGAACATACGGATTGGAGATAAATTTTTCTTTTGTTAACTCCGGCTGTTTCCAGT
>NZ_FORR01000003.1 GCF_900114055.1 Thermoflavimicrobium dichotomicum
CGCAGCAATGCGTTTAGCTGACGGATACGAATCGGTCGAGGGCTTAACCTCAATCACTCACTCGGTGAACACTTCATTTCCTATCTAATTTTCAAGGTGTGTTCCACACACCCAAAACCAAATACGTCTGGTGATGATAGCGGAGGGGACCCACCCGTTCCCATCCCGAACACGGAAGTTAAGCCCTCCAGCGCCGATGGTACTTGGGGTGAAGACCCCTGGGAGAGTAGGTCGTTGCCAGGCAACAAGACAAAGTCCTCCAAATGGATTGGAGGGCTTTGTTGTTTTTTAAAGAAGAAAAGCTAAAAAAATAGGATCCAGTTTGGTATGATAGATCATAGATCATAAATATGAACATTTTGTCAATATATTTTTTATTTTTAAAGAGGATATTTCAGGAGGCATTTATGAGAAAAGCAAAAACATTAGTGATATTGATATGGATGCTCTCATTAGTAGGTTGTGGATTACTTCCATCGAAGGATCAAGAAAAAGAGGTGCACCCAAAAGCTGTGAGCCTGAATAAAACATATCCGGAAATCCGCTTTAAACTGCACTTTTTTGATTCATATGTTCCTCCACGTCGTAGCACAGGCGGTATTTGGCTTTATACCAAAGAAAAACATGCGGGTGATATTGATCAAGAGTTCAATTGGGATCAAACGGATGTATTACACATTCAGATTAGTGATTCAAAGTATAATGGATACAGTGCTACACCGTTGAATATACAATTGATGGATGAAAAAACGGTACGGGTGATTGTGAAATTAGAAAAAGGAACTGATCCATTTCAAAAGGAAACAGATGCCCCCAGAATGTACATTGAAGTAGAAAAAGGAAAACTGAATGAAGATATGAAGTTTATTGTCGAGAAAGATACAGGTGAAACATTACGTACAAAATGAATATCCCAGCGCCTGCACCAACGCTTGGAGGCAGGAGTTTTTTTGCCAACAGAAACAAAGATCTCCATCATTCAAAATGAACAAAAAACCGAAGCCATCCAGTTTAAGAAAGCTTCGGTTTTTGTATGCATGTTATATCCCTCAAACATCCATCTCAATCGGTTATATTAAAATGTCTGAAGAGGCTCGCCTGTATTGGATACAACAAACATTTGCATGGTTTTATTGATGATGCCGCGAGGAATTTCCAGGTATCGTCTAGGAGCCATTTTATATTTGGCATAATCGGCGTCATACACCATTTTTACAGTAATCCGTACACTATTTCCGTTTACAATTTCAACCTTGGTCGGTTCTGGTAAGTAACCGATATATTTTGGATCACTGATTTGAAAGTGCAGGACATCGGTAGTATCCCAGTTAAACTCTCTGGCAATATCACCGGGATGGTCTTCTTTGGTATAGAACCAGATCCCACCTGTTGGTTGTCTGGGAGGGATATAGCCTGTTCCTTCTTTATCAAAATCGTGCTTTTTAAAAGAAACAGGCCCAGAGACAGGTGGAGGTGAAGTTGTCCCTTGTGAAGAAGAAGGTGGTGTTGATTGCTGAACGTTGGTAGGGTTATTGTTTTGAATTTGAATGGGTACCTGTACTTGAATATTTGTGTTTTCAGTCTCTTTATTAGACTTGGAAGAGCCATCCTGTTTTTCAGGAGATTCTACAGTGATTTGCTGTTTTTCTGCAGGAAGCAGCCCACAGCCACTCACTGCGGTAAAAAGAAGACAAGTTGACAGTAAAAGCAATTTTTTCATTGTCTCCTCCGGATGTATTTATATTTTTTGTTTATTTTATCAAATGAACATTGGAATACTTCTTTAAGTATAGGGGAGAGTTGATATTGTTTCAATATTTTTTCTTTTTCAAACGATTTACTTCCATTACAGATTATGTAATTGATTTGAAAACATCTTGTCATTTACTATGAAGATATAAAGATAGAGGCGAATTTGGATTGGAAATATAGGAAAAGTGAGAAAGGAAGTAGGGGGAAATGGAGGCGAGGAAAAGGAAAGTAGAAGAGATTCTGCCAGAACAATCTCCAAAAGGAAAGAATGTGCTGGCAATCAGCTCGTTAGTTGCAGGATTCATCGCTTTAGTGGCTCTCTTTGTCGAATGGAAAATCGGGATGGGACTTGGCTTGGTTGGCCTGATTTTAGGGATCATTGCACTCAAATCAGAGCAGAGAAAATGGGCACTTGTAGGGATCGTTTTGAACGGCCTTGTATTTATTGCACCCATTGTCATCTTGTTATATACCTTGATTACACTGTCCAGCGTATATTCCCAATTCCCCAGTTAATCGCAAGGAGAAGGATGCTGTTCATAAAAATGGATGTGAGTATGTTGGAAGTCAGGGATTCTTTTTCTGACAGGAGTAAAGAACAGGAATCCCTGATTTATTCATGATCTTGACATGGACCTACACAAATGGTCCATGTTTTTAATTTATCTACTTATTAAATATATATGTTTAATAAGTATGAAAAAGGGTATATGTTATATACCGTCATATAGATGCCAAAAAAGGAGAGGGGAAAAATGGATAAAGTTGTAATGATTACAGGGGCTTCTCGGGGATTGGGAAAAGCGTTGGCTTTGGCATTTGCGAAGGAAGGATATCAGCTTGCGATTTCGGCACGTGGAGAAGAAGCATTGATGAAAGTGAAAGATGAAGCAGAAAAATTGGGAGTAAAGGTATTGGCTGTGGCAGGAGATATGTCCATTGCTGAAGATGTGGAGCGATTTGTTGGAACAGCTGAGGTGGAATTTGGACGGATTGATGTTTTAATCAATAACGCTTCGATCTTTGGACCAAGTCCTGGCCCCTATTTGCTAGACTATCCGGAAGAGGATTTTGTTGAAGTATTGCGTGTGAACACGGTAGGGCCCTTCCTGGTTACACGCCGAGTGCTGGGCCATATGTTGACTAGAGAAACAGGCTCCATTATCAATGTAACCTCTGAAGCGGGAAATATCGGATATGCAGGATGGGGAGCTTATGGGATTTCAAAGTTTGCGTTAGAGGGAATGACACAAACTTGGGCTGATGAAGTAGATGGAACGGGAGTACGTGTGAATATGGTGGATCCCGGTGAGATGGATACGGAAATGCATAGACAAGCAGTTCCGAATTGCGACTATGAATTGGCTGATCCCAATCAAGTGGTGGATGTGTTTCTGTACTTGGCTTCTGATCAGTCCAAACATATCAATGGAATGAGATTCAAGGCGCAGGATTTTGTAAAGGAGGGGCAACAGGGATGAGTATCACTTTTCATCTGCCGACTGCTCTTCATGCCTCCACTCCGCCCGAACGTAGGGGGATCAGGCGGGATCAAGTACGGCTCATGGTTTCAGACAAGCATACTGGAGAATCCATTCATACTTCTTTTCATCAACTTCCTCAGTTTTTACGTTCAGGCGATGTACTTGTGCTGAATGCAAGTCGAACCATACCTGCTTTACTTTACGGCAAATGGTATCGTCAAGGGCAGCTTCTCTCCGACAAAGTGGAGATTCGCTTAGCACATCGCCTGGATGAAAGAATATGGCAGGCGTTAGTTATAACGGAAGGGGTTAAAAAGGGAGATTTCTTTTATTTCTCAACCAAGCTCTTTGCAGAGGTCATTCGTGTACGTTCAGGATTTGCCTTGATTGAAATGCGATTCTCTTTAAGTGGAGCCTTTTTATTTGAACAAATTTATGCTTTGGGACAGCCTATTCGTTATGAATATGTTCAAAATCCATGGCAACTCGAATACTATCAAACGGTTTATGGGAGTTTCCCAGGCTCTGTGGAGCTTCCTTCGGCAGGTCGTGCCTTTACTTGGGAAATGTTGTTTCGGTTGAAACAGAAAGGAATTTCGATTGCGTTTTTGCTTTTGCATACGGGGCTTAGTTATTTTTTGGGGAATCAGGTAAACCCGGAAGAAAACGGGGAAGAATATATGATTCCAGATCGTACGGCCACGTTGGTGAATCAGGCCAAACAGTCCGGAGGAAGAGTGATTGCGGTTGGAACGACGGTTGTACGTGCGTTAGAAAGTGCAGTGAGTCCCACTGGTCAATGCATGAGCACCAAAGGTTGGACTCGTCTTTATATCCACTCTCATTATTCATTGCAATTGGTTGATGGGTTACTTACAGGATTTCATGAACCAGAAGCCTCTCATTTGGATTTGTTAACGGCCTTTGTAGAATCCCATCAATTGAAACAGATGTATGACGAAGCCATTCAACAGCAATATTTGTGGCACGAATTTGGGGATTTACACCTGATTTTACCGATTTCAACATAGTCACTTCTCACTCGGGATCGAAAAGGGTATCATTTCATTGTATGGATTGGCATGTAAGAGAGTGCAGGAGGTTCAAATATGTTTGTTTTCGAACAGGCTAAAGGAAACAAAGAAGCAAATTATGAACAAATGCTGAAGCAATGCGAGGCTTTATTAGAAGGTGAAACGGATTGGCTTGCCAACTTGGCGAATACGGCTTCCCATCTTTTTCATGTTTTGCCAGATATCAATTGGGCTGGTTATTATCTGATGAAAGATGGTGAGTTAGTTTTAGGGCCATTTCAGGGGAAACCAGCTTGTGTACGAATTCCGGTTGGAAAAGGTGTTTGTGGGACAGCTGTTGCGAAAGAACAGACGATGGTTGTTGAAGATGTTCTGGCATTTCCAGGACATATAGCTTGTGATGCAGCGAGTCGTTCAGAGATCGTGATTCCACTTCGGATCGATGGAAAAATAGTGGGTGTGCTTGATATTGACAGTCCTGTTGAAAAACGTTTTGATCAAGTGGATCAAAAATATTTAGAAGCCTATGTAGCGATTGTGTTATCACATACAGATTGGTCACCGATTTTAAATGGCTCCTGTTTCGCGTAGTCGTTTTTGTATGCTGTCACGTGTCGTCAATAATGAAAAAAGCTGCCGAACTGTTTATGTTTAGCAGCTTTTTTCATTTGCAGAGGATTGAAAAATAGCATAGAGGGAAACAATACAAAATAGGATATCTATAACTTATTAATTCATTCGACAATCACGAGTAAGGGGATGAAATCCATCTTGCTGTTGTATAATTGAAGATATTACTATGGGTTTGACTACTCCCTATGCGTAACGAAGGGGATTCTTGGCTGTCCGACGCTCGCTCTCATCCACATAGCTGTAAGCTAGGGGTTTTTACGCTCGCATTCTATAATGAAGTAGGAGAGAAGGTGAAGAAGATTGAGTTTTCTCCAGCCTGAAAAGCAACCAGATTCATCAAAAAACATTTTTGCAGTCATTTCTCTGGTTTTATCCATTCTATTTTTATTTAGTGCCATCTTTATCATTTTTGTATCTGAAAAAATTCATCCAGGGATTTTATTGGCTTTAATTGCTGTATCCATTGGATTGGGGTTTATTGGTCTCAAATCGGAAAAAAGGCGTTTGGCGAAAGTAGCCATTGTCATTAGTGGAATTGTTTTTATCTTTTTATCGTTTATCCTGTTGATTGTAATCCCTGTTTAAGGGAATGAATAAGCTACTGACACTAGGGGGGTCAGTAGTTTTTATTTACGGGTTCCTTGAATGTCAGAAAATAATTTTATTTAATTTAGTGTTGACAAGAAAGGTGGTCCTTAGTATTATATTAAATGTCCGATTCACGAGACGACAGTGAGTAACTGACAGATCATAAATGAATGACAGGACGCGGAGAGATGTCCGAGTTGGTCGAAGGAGCACGATTGGAAATCGTGTAGGCGGGAAAAACCCCGTCTCGAGGGTTCGAATCCCTCTCTCTCCGCCATACTTGAAAATAAAATGCTTGACATGTAGTATATTAAAATGATATAATGAGGTTCGGTAGCTCAGTCGGTAGAGCAGAGGACTGAAAATCCTCGTGTCGGCGGTTCGATTCCGTCCCGAACCACCATGGATATGCTGGTGTAGCTCAATGGGTAGAGCAACTGACTTGTAATCAGTAGGTTGGGGGTTCAAGTCCTCTCACCAGCACCATTTTATTCTAGGGGCGTAGTTTAATGGCAGAACAGAGGTCTCCAAAACCTCCAGTGTGGGTTCGATTCCTACCGCCCCTGCCAAGCCCATTAATTTTTGGGTGTGAGTTTTTGTTCTAACTGACGTAATAATGATTGAGCACGATTGATCCAATGTTGACTGATATGGTGGTCTTCTGCAGGAATGGGTTTGCTAAATTGACTGATCGTTCCAGTGAGAAAACCACTATTGGATGTTGGATCATTTCCTGTCAAAAACTCGTGCTTAATGACAAAAGGTCTTCCTAGTTTTACTTTGGTTTCTGGTTGATCCAGGTCTCCATTTTGAGCATAGGCGGGGATACGCAAATAATAGCGGTATCCATGGTCTTCTTCCCAATCCAGGGGATGATCAAAGTATCCATGGTCATATTTATATCCCCCTCCCAATGAAAAACCTTCATTATTGAGGATTTGATTCATTTCCTTAAATGCAGACTGGAAACCTTCGATCGATGAATGAAGTGGAATCACATGAATTCTCCTTTCTCTGGAATAGTTTGTGATATATCATTGATTTTATACATGAACATGGCGGCATAGCCAAGTGGTAAGGCAGAGGTCTGCAAAACCTTTATCCCCGGTTCGAATCCGGGTGCCGCCTCCATTTATTTTGTGCGGACGTGGCGGAATTGGCAGACGCGCAAGATTCAGGTTCTTGTGGTCGTTAAGACTGTGGGGGTTCAAGTCCCTTCGTCCGCACCATATGTGCCCTTAGCTCAGCTGGATAGAGCGTCTGACTACGGATCAGAAGGTCGGGAGTTCGAATCTTCCAGGGCACGCCAGAAAAAAGACAAGCTAAGTAAGAGCCCATACATCCAAATAAATAGGCAGGCTGTTGAATTGCCTGGCTGAAAATCGAATATGTGCCCTTAGCTCAGCTGGACAGAGCGTCTGACTACGGATCAGAAGGTCGGGAGTTCGAATCTTCCAGGGCACGCCAAAAGGATGTGGGCTTCTGCTTAGCTTGTCTTTATAATTGAATCATGATAAAAACAGAACCAGATAAGTTTGCCTGGCTGAAATTCAGAATATGTGCCCTTAGCTCAGCTGGACAGAGCGTCTGACTACGGATCAGAAGGTCGGGAGTTCGAATCTTCCAGGGCACACCAGTAAGACCTTACCCAAAGCAGGGTAAGGTTTTTTACATTTGTGACTGATACAGCTGGCTTTCATCGAAGATGTGCCTCGCTTCTCCTTCCTTACTCGCTTGTCTGTAATATCATATTCCCTTTTTTACCATTTCCGATGAAAAGCAGTATTGTCGATTTTCTGTTTTTATGGTCGAAACGATTCATTCAAGGTGGATGTGGGCTGCTTGTAAGGTAAAAAAACGAACAATATTATACGTACTTCAAAAAAATATTCGGAGATGGTTAATTTTCCTCTTTATTCTTTTCTCTTTATACGCTATAATCTATAAACAAAATCATATAGAACAATGAGTAACTCGTATAATTGCGGGAATTGGCTCGCAAGTTTCTACCTAATCACCGGAAATGATTAGACTACGAGTGAGGCTACCTTTTTACCTTTTTTTTCCTTTTTGCGTAAAAAGTGTGTTCTTCACTCGGGAGTCAAGTACTTCTCGAGTTTTTTTATTTTAAGGAGGCAATTATGGAAGCGTTGAAAAAGAAAATTCTTGAAGAAGGGGTTGTATTATCTGATGAAGTGTTAAAAGTGGACAGTTTTTTAAATCATCAGATAGATCCCGTTTTAATGGAGCATATCGGCACAGAATTTGCTAGACGCTTTGCTGAAGAGAAGATTACCAAAGTCTTGACGATCGAATCGTCTGGAATTGCACCTGCACTGATTACAGCCCGTGAATTGGGAGTTCCTGTTATCTTTGCCCGTAAACAAAAATCGCTTACATTGAAAAATGATATTTATGTCGAAAAGGTTTATTCTTTTACGAAACAGTCCACCAATGAAATCACCATTTCCAAGCAGTTTCTGGTCTCTGGAGATCGTGTACTGATTATTGACGATTTCTTGGCTCGTGGAGAAGCGAGTCTTGGTTTATGTCGCCTGGTAGAAAAAGCAGGAGCGACAGTAGTAGGAATAGGAATTGTGATTGAAAAATCGTTTCAAAACGGTGTTAACAAACTGAAAGAAGCAGGGTTTAGGGTAGAATCACTGGCACGGATTGCTTCTCTTCATCAAAACCAAATCCAATTTGCCGAGTAAAAAGAAAGGAGGGAGAATGGATGCGACGATTGAGTAGAGTGTTTTCACTTGGATTACAGCATGTATTAGCCATGTATACAGGGGCAGTTATTGTACCATTAATTGTAGGAAAGGCATTGAAATTGAATACCGAACAATTGGCCTACCTGATCGCGATTGATCTACTCGGATGTGGACTCGCTACCTTCTTGCAGATTTGGAAGAATCGTTATGCAGGGATTGGGCTGCCTGTTGTTTTGGGTTGTACATTTACGGCTGTAGGACCGATGATTGCGATTGGAAATCAGTATGGAATCACAGCCATTTATGGAGCGATTATCGTTGCGGGGCTATTTGTCATCATTTTCGCTGGTTTTTTCGGTAAGTTGCTGAAATTTTTTTCTCCTGTTGTGACCGGTTCAGTGGTAACGGTAATTGGTTTAACATTGATTCCGGTTGCCATCTATGATATGGGGGGCGGTAAAGGAAGCCCTGATTTTGGACAACCCTATCATCTACTCCTTTCATTTGGTGTACTCATCTTTATTATTCTCATGAATCGATTTGCGACTGGTTTTCTACGTTCCATTTCAGTTTTACTGGGGCTGATTGTGGGGACTTTGGCAGCTGCCTGCATGGGGAAAGTAGATATCCGTCCAGTGCTGGAAGCTTCTTGGTTCCATATGGTTCACCCCTTTTACTTCGGAGTTCCTACTTTTAACCTATCAGCCATTTTAACGATGATTTTGGTTGCGATGGTTAGTATCGTGGAGTCCACAGGCGTTTTTCTGGCATTGGGCAAGATTTGCGATCAAGAGTTGAGTGAAGAAGATTTGACACGTGGATACCGAGCTGAAGGATTGGCTGTGCTAGTGGGCGGATTTCTCAATTCATTCCCATATACCACTTATTCGCAAAATGTTGGACTGGTTCAGTTAACGAAAGTAAAAACGCGAGATGTCATTTTTACAGCGGTTCTCATTCTCGCCACTCTCAGTTTTATTCCGAAAGTGGCAGCATTGACCACATTAATTCCAACCGCAGTTTTAGGTGGAGCCATGGTAGCGATGTTTGGAATGGTGGTTTCCTACGGCATTAAAATGCTGGGGACTGTGGATCTCAATCGCCATGAAAATTTGCTGATCATTGCTTGCTCAGTGGGGATTGGCCTGGGTGTAACAATTGCCCCTGATTTGTTCAAGTTATTGCCGCCTGGTTTGCATATCTTTACAGATAATGGCATTATTGCTGGAAGTATTACAGCGATCGTGCTTCATTTGATTTTTAATGTAAAGCGAAGCAAAAAAGACAGCTTGCTACAGCTTCAGTAGAAAATGGATAAAGATAAAACAAAGGGGTTCCTTGTCCAATGAACAACAAGGAACCCTGTTTGCTTTTTAAGCAAAGGTTTGGTCAATAATGCCACCACCGAGGCAGATTTCCCCATCGTACAAGACAACGGACTGCCCTGGTGTGACAGCACGTTGAGGTTCTTTGAATTCGACAAGGAATGTGCCATCGGCCTGAGGCGTTACCAATGCTTCCTGGTCTTTTTGGCGATAACGGCACTTTGCTGTACAGGAGAAAGGCTGAGTTGGATATTCAACACCCAGCCAGTTGATATGGGTGGCGATTAAACTGCGGGAAAACAAGGCAGGGTGATTGTGACCTTGCGCAACGTAAAGAATATTGTTTTTGACATCTTTTTTTACAACGAACCAAGGCTCTCCTGTGCCAATTCCGCCAATACCCAAACCTTGTCGTTGTCCCAACGTATAATACATTAAGCCGTTGTGTGTCCCGATTTTTTTGTCATCAAGTGTGCGAATTTCACCTGGTTGTGCTGGGAGATAGTGACTTAAAAATTCTCGAAAGTTCTTTGCACCAATAAAACAGATTCCTGTACTGTCTTTTTTTCTGGCAGTGGCCAGTTGGAGTTCTGCCGCTATTTCCCTTACTTCCTGTTTGGTCAAGTGACCGACTGGAAACATGGATTGGAATAAATGTTCCTTTTTGACAGCATAGAGAAAATAAGTTTGATCTTTATTGGGATCAGCGCCTCGTACCAAATATTTTTGACCATTTATTTCTTTGATTTGGGCATAATGACCAGTAGCAATATAATCAGCACCGAGCTGTTTGGCTTTATTTAAAAAGTCACCGAACTTGATCTCCCGGTTGCACAAAATATCAGGGTTCGGAGTTCGACCCTGCCGATATTCATCCAGGAAGTATTGAAATACTTTTTCCATATACTCTTTTTCAAAGTTAACAGAGTAATAGGGAATACCGATTTGAGCACAAACCCGTCGAACATCTTCAAAGTCTTCGGTGGCTGTGCAGTTGCCGAATTCATCCGTATCATCCCAGTTTTTCATAAAGAGGCCTATTACCTCATAACCTTGTTTTTTAAGAAGCCAGGCAGTAACAGATGAGTCTACACCGCCTGACATCCCTACCACGACTCGTATATTTTTATTTTCCATGTTCATCAGTCCCAATCATTTATTTCATTTTCTTGTTACCTCTTATGTCTTTATTATAATCTAAACCATATAATCGAACTTTATCAAGAAAATGAGTGAAAGGAAATAATGGATGGTTAAAGGAAGATTTTCTATCCTGAATAAACTGCCCCCACCCCAAGTATTAGTGATCGGTTTTGCCTTGACGATTTTGATTGGAGCCTGTTTGCTGACATTGCCTGTCTCCGCAGAACCAGGGAATCATGTTTCTTTTTTAGATGCTTTATTTACTGCTACATCTGCTGTATGTGTAACAGGATTGGTGGTGGTAGATATGGCCACAATCATATTGGGAGGAATCGGCTTTGTAGTCATCCGTGAAATTGTTCAGTATCGCCAGACCAAAAAGGTAAGTTTGCATACAAAGCTGGTGTTAACTACGACCGCTATTTTACTTGTTGGTGGGACCTTGCTCATTTTATTAATCGAATGGTCCAATCCAGCTACTCTTCAGCCACTGGGTCTGGATGGCAAAATCCTGGCGTCCTGGTTTCAGTCCGTATCCACACGTACAGCTGGATTTAACACCATCAATATTGGAGAAATGTATTCCGCTGCACTCTTTATCATGATTTTGCTGATGTTTGTAGGTGCTTCACCAAGCTTTACAGGTGGAGGCATTAAAACGACTACCTTGGCGAGTATTTTGTTGGCTGTGTGGAACATGATTCGAGGCAGGAAAGATGTGGTAGCCTTTCGCAGGCGAATTCCCAGCTATTTAGTATACAAAGCTTTATCAGTCACAGTGGCAGCTCTGACTTATGTCATCATCATCACTCTTCTATTGACAATTACAGAGCGGGTCGATATACTTACAGCCATGTTTGAAACGGTTTCAGCGTTTGGTACAGTGGGATAATGGGATTGACACCTCATTTGACCCCTGTTGGCAAAATGTTGATTATTTTTACCATGTTTGTGGGGAGAGTGGGACCAATCACCATTGTATTAGCCTTAGCGAAAACAAGATCTCAAATCCCTTATAAATATCCGGAAGAAAAACCAATTATTGGGTAGAATGATAGGAATTATCATGAGATGTCCAAATCTGTTCTATTGTATTGGATTGATAAATCGTTCTAAAATAAAATTATATATAGGAAAAAGATTGGGCTGGAATCTTTTTCCTGAAGATGGTAAGCAAGGAATTGTAACACATGCATAGAATATTTGGAGGCGAGAGTTTTAGAGCAACATGCTGAAAAGTCATGAAGAAAAGAGAATTGAGAGGCAGGTTTCTATGAAATACAGAGTAAGTGTTACATTGCTTGCTTTGATGATGGGTACTTTCCCTTTATTGAGTGGTTGTTCAACTGTAATTGAGAAAATTCAGCAGACGACAGGGAATAATGTAGAAAAAGTAGAAACCAAAGTAAGTTCCCAACAACATAAAAAGCCAGAGAAAACAGGCGAGGAAAAAAATCTGCTTCCACCAGCTCCGGCCACCGATTTAAAGAACATTTTAAAAGATGATGGCAAAGGAAGATATGCTGGGGAAAAGTATAATAAAACCAAAGTACTGCAAGCATTGGCTCAAATGCCAAAAGGAATGTCTGAAGAACAAATCTATGCCTATCTGCTTGGTTTGGTAGGCGAAAACTATAAAATCGACGATAAGTTTTTTGAACAGCTCAATCCAAATTATCAAGCACAGTTGAATAGCCTGAAGTCAAAAACCAAAAATGCTTCATCCAAAAAGGCCAATGTGATTGTCCTTATCAATGGAAGTGAATCGATGCAAAACCGAATCGATGGAAACAGCAAACTCCAGGCAGCGAAGCTGGCTTTAGCTCAGTTTGCCGCTTCTTTGCCCAAGGATACAACCCTATCGATCCATGTATTTGGCCATCAGGGAAGTACATCATCATTAGGGCAGACTTCTACCTGTCAGCGTCCAGAAACTGTTTATTCGAAGCAGTCCTTCGATGCTGTAAAATTTGCCACCGCGATGAGCAGAGTGAACGGATCATCGAGCTACAGTCCACTGGCTCAAGCCATTCGTTCTACTTATGAAGGATTGGCAAATTCATCATCGGATGAAAAGAATATCGTTCTGCTCATTACGGATCAGGTAGATCAATGTGGAGGAGATCCCGTTCGCGAAGCGGAAGAGGTTCGTTCCTCTGACAAGATCGCCAGTTTCAACATTCTTGGAGTGAAAGTGGATCCATCTAATGAAGTAGAGTTGAAAAAAACGGCAAATATTGCAGGCGGTGCCTATTATCGGGTCACCACCAGCAATGATCTGCGCAAAGCGTTATTTGCTTATCAAAAAGAGATCCATCGCATGAATGCACCTTGGCAATTACAAGCACTCGAAAAAATTACACAAAGCTATCAAGCGGACAATAAAATGCTAAAAGAACATTATCAAGGTGTGATTGAAAAATTAAATCTCGAGTACGAACGACTTGGTGAAGCGAACAATTATATCAAGGATTTACAAAAAGTAACCACTGAGGAATGGAAAAAGGTTGGAGAGTGGATTGACAGTCGCTTTAAACAGGTTGGCGATTATATGGATGAACAGTGGAAAACGGTTGGAACTGAGTTAGACAATGAATGGAAGTCGAGTGTGGATCAGTTAGAAGAAGAGTGGAAGCAAACCGGTAAACCTGTTGAAGAGTTTAACAAACATAAAGATACATTGTTAAGCGAGCATACAATAGAGGATCGAACGGAGCAAGTACAGGTAGAAAATGAGACTACCCCCACAGACACTGAGGAAAGCTTATCGGAGTGAAGAGCAATGCCAGAGATGCCTTATGAGATTAAGTTTGATCCACGTTTAAAAATTGATCGACCTTATCTCCATGTCGAATATGAGCAATTACCGAAACAGGTACAAGAAGAATTTGAACTCAAATGTCAGGAAATTTGCTCCCAAATTCCTGATCGAATCAAATCTTTCGAAAAAGAATATATGAAAAAGTATGAGGAACTGAAAGAAGCCGATGAAGATGAAGTGTTTTTTCAGTTAACCGACGAGTTAAATGAGATATCAAGCTGCATTTGCGATTTGAATTTATTGTTCTTGCACATTGAAGGAGCCTATATTTCTCATAGTGTTCATGCTTAATTTTGGAGCGTTTGACAAAAATAATGTCAAACGCTCTTTTTTTTTATAACTGATTGGGGGCATATGGCTGAAACAGGATACTTTAGCCATAACGAGGCATATACTTATTTTTGTCAAGAGAAAATATCTACTTTTATTGTAAAGTTTTTATTAAGAATGAGTTAATCTATATTTAAGTTTTCGTCAAGGTATTTTCAACTTTTTTATTGCGCAGTATTATTATTTAGGCGAAGAAAACTGTTGATGTCAGGAGGAATTTCCATTGTTTTTCAATCGTTCTAAAGATCGTTTGTTTTACCAAACCCTTGTTGACGCTACATCCAATATTCTGGAAGCTGTGCAGTTGTTCCGTGAAAATGTTGAGACGCTCGAAGAAAAAGAAAAGTATGCAGATAAAATCAAAGAACTGGAGTCTAAGGGAGATGAGTACACTCATTTGATTATTCGGGAATTAAACCAGACATTTGTTACTCCATTGGATCGTGAGGATATTCTGGAGCTGGCAATGAATCTGGATGATATTCTGGATGGCATTGAAGCCTGTGCTGCTCGTTTTGTTTACTTGCATGTGGGTCACTCTACTCCTTATCTTGTGAAATTTGCCGAAGTATTGGAGAAATGTGCTACCTATATTCAAGAGGCTTTTATTGCTTTGGAAAAGAGGGATTTTGCGAAGATCCGTAAAATCTCCATTGAGATTAATGTATTGGAGAATGAGGGCGATCGCTTGATGCGCGAAGGGATTGCAGAAATGTTGGCCACACAGGATCTAAATGTTCTTGAGTTCATCAAGATGAAAGAGATATATGAAAAGTTGGAAAGAGTAACGGATACGTTTGAGGATCTGATAAACGTCATGGAAGGTGTGGTCATGAAGTATGCCTGATCCAATATGGTTAATGATATTTGTGATTGCTCTTGCCCTCATCTTTGATTTTACAAATGGATGGCATGATACTGCGAATGCGATTGCTACAGTAGTTGGAACGCGAACTTTATCACCAACAAAAGCGATTATCATGGCAGCTGTACTTAATTTGGCAGGAGCATTTTTTTCAACCGAAGTGGCCAAAACGATCGGAAAAGATATTGTTGACCCAAAAGTGATTAGCAATGTGGTTTTGGTTGCTGCATTGCTTTCCGTGATTATTTGGAACGTTGTTACGGTATTGATGGGACTTCCGACCAGTTCTTCGCATGCTTTGATTGGAAGCTTAGTGGGGGCAGCTGTTGCTTATAAAGGCTTTGCCATTCTAAAAATAAAAGGAATCATTACTATTCTTATTGCGCTTATTGTTTCTCCATTGTTAGGCGGATTGCTTGCTTTTCTGGTGATGAAGTTAATCCGTGTTATTTTTGCTGATACAGCACCATCCAAGGTGAAAAGGATTTTCCGCCCCCTACAAATTTTCTCTTCTGCATTTATGGCTTTTAGCCATGGAGCTTCCGATGCACAAAAGGCGATGGGGATTATCACAATGGCTTTAGTAGCTGGAGGCATTCAATCAGAAATGAAAGTTCCATTCTGGGTTATGCTTTCAGCAGGTTTGGCCATGGCATTAGGTACAGCCATAGGTGGCTGGAAAGTGATTCAAACAATTGGCTCACGCCTCAGTCGCTTGGAAACACCTCATGGTTTTGCAGCAGAAACAAGTGCGGCTTTGCTGTTGGCCACCATCGCCAAAATCGGGGTTCCAGTAAGTACAACCCACACGATTACGGGTTCGATCATTGGGGTAGGCGCAGCTGAACGAATTAAGAGTGTACGATGGAGTGTTGCTGGAAAAATCATTTCAGCATGGGTTCTTACTCTTCCAGGCACAGCTTTAATGGGCTATTTATTTTATTTAGCTCTTCGGGTGTTAGAAAAATAGTGAGCCTGATGGGGGCTCATTTTTTTATTGACAAAATCTGCTCTTTCTCTTAATATGTTAAATGGGTTTGATAATCATTTTCACTTTCTGGTTCTTTTTTTACATTTTCATTGATAATGATTCTCGATGTCAAAGGTGAATGCTTTATGATGAAAAACGAAAAAAAAGCTGCAGACCTTGCTATTATTCAGCGCTTATTTAATGCAATGATTCGTGAATCTTTGTTACCAACATCATGGCAATGGAGAAAACGTCATAAAAAAGAGTTGGTGGAGGAAATCAGGAGTCAATGTCCAACGGATTGGCTCATTCAACTGAATCATCGTGAACAGGAGAGTAAGTGTTATGTTCCGGTAAGGCATGAAGGTGCTTTCACCCGATTTGCCATTTGCCTGCCGATCTTTATACAAAATCATGGTGAGCTTTCCCTGATGGAAGACTTACTTTCGTTTATTGCTTGGGTGCGTGAAGAAGTGGGTTTGTTGATTTCAAAGTCGTTAGAAAACGAATTGGTCAATAGCCGGGACAACCTCATGCTGGCTTATCAGGAAAAAACAAAAAAGCGTGCTTGGCTGAAAGAAATGGCCCAGCAATATACGAAATATAATGATGATTATGTAAATATTGGGGATCTCTTGCAATGGATGAAAAAAGAAAAAGGACTGGATGAATGCTTGTATTCAGAAAGCCTGATCATTGAAGGACATCCCCTGCATCCAGGAACCAAGACCAAACTGGGACTTTCTGTTCAGGAAGTACAACAGTATGCGCCCGAATTTGCCCAGGTCGTTCCATTAAAACTGATCCTCATTCCTAAAGAACAGGTTGAAGTGACAAAAGCCAAAGGCTTTGATTTACACAATGCCATGTTTAAATGGCATCCAGAAGTACTGTCGGTGATGAAATCGGCATGTACGGAGAAAGGAAAGGATCTGGACGACTATCAGTTATTTTTTGTACACCCTTGGCAGTATCAGCATGTTCTTCCTGTGCTGTATCGAGCGGAAAGAAAAGGCTGGATTGAAGTACCCTATTCATTGTCCTCAAAGGCGACTTTGTCTTTTCGAACAATGGCCTTATTGGATAGCGGATATCATGTGAAGCTGCCGGTACGGGTACAAGCGACGAGTGCTGTACGAACGGTTTCCCCTGGTATTACGGTAAATGGACCCTATTTATCTCATTTATTTAACCAGGTCATGGCTCAAGAACCGGAACTGTCTAAACGAATGGTGATGTTACCTGAATGGATGGGAGCCTATTTCCGGAAAGATAAAGATCCAGATGGAACCTATGGACGAAACTTGTCCTTTATATTGCGGGAGAACCCACAGACATTTGTGCAAGATGGCGAGATGGCTTGGGTAGGAGCAAGCTTGACAGCACAAAATCCATTGACAGGTTCCCCCATGATTTTGGACCTGATTCAACAATACGTTGGCGAAAGAGCTCCCGTTACCTTGGAGCATGCTCTTTTATACGTGGATCATTACACCGAGCAATTCCTCACTCCACTTGTTTATTTACTGCAAAAATATGGGGTCGCTTTGGAAGCACATATGCAAAACAGTCTAGTAGTAACCAGAAAAGGAAGAGTTGAGCGATTTATTATTCGAGATCTTGGTGGAGTGCGTATCGATCGCAAACGATTAGAGAAACAGTTAGATCTGACGGCATGCCAGTTTACCTCTGTTTTTTGTGAAGACATGAAGGAAGTGTATCATCTCTTTTTCCATTCAGCGATCCAAAATCATCTGGGAGATATCATATTTACGTTGAGCTCTTATTTTCAAACACCTGAGCAGCCTTTTTGGAATATCGTGCGGAAGCATGTACTACAGGCATTGGATCAAACGGATCCAAATGTGAAAAAGGATCAGGCTGAGTTATTGCAACCTGTTATTCAAACCAAGTCATTATTGGCCATGAGAATGCAGGCTGCCGCACAAGATTATATTTATACTCCATTGAAAAATCCCCTGGTCATCGAAGAGGAATAAAGGAGTTGGGAGAAGATGGCTGTAGAGATACAGAGAATGGAAAAAATGACTCCACTTGAATCCGTTTATCAAAACATATCGGCAGGAAAATGGGATACATACGAAAGGGAAGTCTATGAGTTTTTGGAAAAACAAGAGCCAGCATTGGCTCCTTTGTATAAGGAATATCTGGATAAAGGAAGAGAAACGGTACTAAAAGCATTGGTTTCTGCGATGTTAAGAGAAGATATTGCAGGACTGTCTTCTCAAGCTTTTGATCTTCGTGTGATTGATCGTGTGTATGCTTTTCATGTTCCGATCTGGAAACAGGAGTGGCATCATTTATTAAAAAAACTGAGCAAGCAGGGGTTAAAGGAAAATATCATTTACAAGGTCTATGCATTGAATGACAAAGCTTGGGTGGTCATTCCCGTTCAGGGGCTGTTTGCTTTTAGACGCTATATCATTGACGGACCGATTTATTATGTGACAACAACCGAATTGCGGGCTTTAAAACATCCTGTAGAATGGATTTATTTATTTCAACATTGCGGGGAATATAAATGGGTTGAATTTGCAGAAGAACTGAGAAATGCATGTGCGAATCAAACACTTGCCTATGTTTGTTGGGATCAGAAAAAAAAGAGTTTGAAACATAAGATGGACAATGAAGAAGTTGATCATTTGGTTACATGGGTGTCAAAACAAAAAGAAAAGCAGAGTCAATTTGACAGTCATCTCTTTTTTGAGCAATTTTGTATGGAAGGGCACAATCTGCATCCAAGTGCAAAAACCAAGATGGATATGGAACCGGCTGCCGTATATGCCTATGCTCCTGAGTGCCAAAGCTCTCCACAGCTTTATTTCGTGGCTGTTCATAAAGAGATTGTGGAATGGACCGTTTGGGAAAAACAAGAGGAGCCCAATGCTTGTACGCTGGACCAATATCCCGATTTATTGGATCATGTAAAGAAAAAAGGAATTGATCTGAGCCAATACGTATTGATTCCCGTTCATGCCTGGCAAATGAAACGGGTGATTCCTGTTGTGTATGAACAGGAAATGGCCCAACAGCTGGTCATTCCCATCACTGATTATTATGTGCCATGTAAAGCCAGTTCATCTTTCCGTACCATTCATCCAGAACCTCTTCATGATCGCAGAAGATGGGCGGTGAAAGTGGCAGTCCATAGTCAAATGACCTCAACGGTTCGTTCGATTTCCAGACAAACGGCCAATAATGCTCCTCGCTTTTCCAAATGCATTCTGGAAGTGATGAAGCGTGAACCGGAGTTAAGGAGATACTTTATCCCGATTTGTGAGTGGGCCGGATTTAATCTGAATTCCAAACAAGTATTGAAAAGTCGCAATCTGACTGCGGTGTTTCGGGAACCTGTGGAGGATCATGTAGCTTCTGATGAAGTAGCCATTGTAGGAACGGCTTTATATGCTCCATCGCCATGTATGGATAAGCCCATTTTATGTGAACTTGTCGAGTTATATGCACAAGCGATCAAGGAGCCAAACAAATCTCGGGCAGCCAAACAGCTTATGTATGAATATGCCCAAATCACTTTGTCTGGTTATTTAACCTTGATGGTGAAGTATGGAATCGGATTGGAAGGACATCTGCAAAACAGTATACCTGTATTTAGAAATGGTCGGCCTGTCAAGATGCTTTTCCGAGACTGGGGAGGCGCGCGAATCTATTCAAAAAGGTTAGAAAAATATGCGATTGATATCCATTTTTATCCTGGTTCGCTGACTTTAACTGATCAGGAAGACGAAATGCGCAATAAAGTGTTTTATACTGTATATCAGAATCACCTTGGCGAACTCATTGTGCAATTATGTCAACACTTTGCTATTTCAGAGCAAGAGTTATGGCGAGTTGTGTTTGAGGTTACCGATCGAGTGTTTACTCAGTTAATGACAGATCCAGATGTTCGCCTGGATGCGATACAGGATCAATGCTATTTCTATCAGGAGAAAGTAGCCCATAAGGCGTTGACAATGATGAGATTAACGAAAGATGGACAAGGATATCATTATGTTTCGGTCCCAAATCCACTTTATGCTTATATTGTAGAAAAGGAAATGTAGAAAGATGAAAGTTGTAGTTGAGAAAAGAAAATCAGAATCAAAATTCGCGTTGAAGAATAAGTCGTATCGAATCTATACTTGGGGAAACTTCTTTTCTCGACTTGGTGAATGGATTGATTATACCGTGCTTAATTGGGCGGTATTGGCGTATACTCACTCTCCTTTTTATTTGGCTGTGATCAACGCATGCCGCCTGATCCCTGTTTTTCTGGCCAGTATTCCTGCCGGAGTGATGGCAGATCGTTGGAATCAGAGAAAGGTTTTGGTTCGTTGTCAATGTGTGGTGTTGCTTTTAACCTGTATACTTGCACTCATCCCCTTTGATTCCTGTTTTTGGTTGATGGCTGGGATTGTTACCCTTCGCTCCTTGTTTTCAGCCATCGATTTACCCATCCGCAATACCTATATAACGACATTGGTTTCAGAGCAGCATATGGCAAGTGCGATCTCGTTAAATGCATTGGTACTTAATTTATCCCGGATCATGGGTCCAGCGCTTGCCGGCTTTTTACTGACAAAATATGAAGCAAGTGATCTATTCTGGTTAAATGCATGGAGTATTGGTGTTTATATTTTGACATTGTTGATCATGCCGAGAGAAGAAGATTCCCCAGCTCAGATGAAATCCATTCATTTAAAACAGGATATCAGTGAAGCT
Source organism: Thermoflavimicrobium dichotomicum (assembly GCF_900114055.1). GTDB lineage: Bacteria > Bacillota > Bacilli > Thermoactinomycetales > Thermoactinomycetaceae > Thermoflavimicrobium > Thermoflavimicrobium dichotomicum. The sequence goes on from NZ_FORR01000003.1 coordinate 20,403, forward strand.
GTTCAATATATTCGATCTAATCCCGTGGTCCAATCCTTGTTTATATTGGCAATTGTACCGATGATATTCGGTTTTCCATATACTTCCATGATGCCGCTGTTTGCCAAGCATCTCATGCAGTTAAATGCAGATGGCTTTGGTTTGCTTTTGTCAGCTTCAGGTATGGGAGCCATTCTTTGTTCTTCCTTCTTATCGACCGGAAAGTGGATGGCCGATGGCAAGCGATTGATTCTTTCCATTTTCTTCTTTGGTTTTTTCCTTACTTGCTTCATGTTTGCACATACATTGCTGATAGCAGTGATTATGATGTTTTTTATTGGGTTTATGGGTCAGTGTTATCGAACAATGAGCCGGGTGTCTATACAAGCAGTTGTGCCTGATGAATTGCGTGGAAGAATTGTGAGCATCGCCATGATGGATCGTGGTCTTATTCCATTTGGCTCATTAATCATCAGCCTGGTTGCAGATGTATTTGGAGCTTTATGGGCTGGTTTGTTGATGGGATTGGGCTGTATGTTCATTTCATTGATTGTAGCTGTTTATTGGCGACAAATTTGGGATTTTACATGTAGAAAGGATAGAGAAGCTTGTTGAAAATAAAAAATTATATATTAGAGCAAAAACTTAAGAATCCAAAAGAACCGTTTTGTGCATACCTGTATGATTGTTCCGCATTGCGGGAGCATGTCATTCAGGTGAAAAGGTCACTTCCTGATGGTTGCCAGTTGTTTTATGCGGTAAAGGCGAATTCCCAGGCCAAGATCATTGAAACACTGGCTCCTTTAGTGGATGGATTTGAGGTTGCCTCCTATGGTGAAATCGAGAAGGTAAGAGCAATTGATTCCAATATCCCTCTCATTTTTGGAGGACCTGCCAAGACTGATGCTGAATTACGAGGCGCCATTGAAAAAAAGGTGCGATATATTCACGTTGAAAGTCTCCATGAATTATATCGGCTTCACGAGATTGCCAGTTCCTTGGAGGCAAAAGTTTCGATTTTATTACGGGTGAATCTGCATAGTCCGCTACCGAGTGGACAACTGCAAATGGCTGGAAAAGCAACACAATTTGGCATTGATGAAAGCCAGATCCCAAATGTGCTGGAAAAATTAAAGGAAATGTCTTTCCTTCAATTGCATGGCTTTCATTTTCATTCCATGTCCAATAATCTGGACGAAGAAGCTCATGTTCGATTTGTCTCGTTATGCATCGAAAAAGCACAACAATGGGCGATGGACTATGATGTGCCATTGTCGGTTGTGAATGTAGGCGGTGGTATTGGTGTCAATTATAACGAGGTGGATCAGCAATTTCACTGGTCTGATTTTACGAATCAGTTGAAACAGGTCTTAAAAGAAAAGGAACCATGCCCTGGCATCTATTTTGAGTGTGGCCGCTTTTTGACTGCCGCGTGCGGTTATTATGCAGTGGAAGTGTTGGATATCAAACAAAACCATGGAAAGTGGTTTGCTGTCGTTCGTGGTGGATCGCATCATTTTCGTTTGCCAGCTGCCTGGAAGCATAGTCACCCTTTTGCTGTGTTGGCGATTGACCATTGGTCCTACCCTTTTCCACGGATGGAGATCAGTCAAGTACCCGCGACAGTAGCAGGGGAACTTTGTACCCCCAATGATGTGCTGGCAAGAGAGGTTAAGGTGGAACGACTGCGATTGGGTGACATTTTCATTTTCCAATATGCAGGGGCTTATGGATGGGATATTTCTCATCATGATTTTCTCAGCCATCCTTATCCTGAAATGATTTTCCTGGAATAAAAGCCTAACACCGAATAAGGTGTTAGGCGAGGCTGTTGACAAACCCGGTTTTCCTTTTCCAGTTGAACGACTTCTTGCTCGTTTTTAAGCAACGGGAGTGAAACGGAAAAGGAAAACCGGCATATAACGGATACTTTGTCAACAAGATGGCCTAACACCGAAAAAGGTGTTAGGCCTTTATTCCTAAATCGGAACGAGATGGAGGGCCGAATTTGGCTGGGGGTTGATAAGGAACCGGCACTGTTTCTTTCAGGATTTGATCCATGTATGCCAAGTCTTCGCTGGTGAGTGACCAACCGACGGTTCCTGCTGCTTCTTCCAATTGTTCAGGACGACGTGCTCCCCATAATGCACAGGTAACCCCAGGTTGGTCAAGTACCCAACGAACGGCCAGTTGGGTGATCGATTTTCCTTTTTCTTTTGCAAATGCCTTTAGACGTTCAATGGCTTGTAAATACTGTTTGAAACGTTCACCGGTAAACAGTGGGTGATTATGCCGTAGATCATCTTTGGGGAAAGTAGCATCTGCTGTAAACTTTCCGGTTAATAAACCGTGGGCAAGTGTTCCCCATGTCAATGTACCGATTTGATTTTCATGGCAGTAGCGGAAAACGGTATCTTTTAAATGAGATTGGAACAGGTTCAGTTGAGGTTGATTACTATGTAATGGAGCTACTTTTCGCCATGCGTCCATCTGCTCAGGGCTGAAATTGCTTACGCCGATCGCACGGATTTTACCTGCCTGATATAACTCGTATAAAGTTTCTGCCGTTTCCTCGATGGGAGTATCAGGGTCGGGCCAATGAATTTGATAAAGATCGATATAGTCCGTGCGTAGACGGCGTAAACTGTCATCGATCTCTTTCAAAATCCGTTTTCGACTCGAATTGCGCCAACTTTTTTCTTCTTGATCCCACTCAAGACCCGCTTTGGTGGCGATAATGACTTGATCTCGGCGACCATATTCCTGGATGGCTTTTCCACAAATTTCTTCGGACAGACCAAATCCATAAATGGGTGCCGTATCGATTAGATTAATGCCTGATTCCAAAGCGTATAGAATCGCTTTGATAGCCTCTTTTTCATCCGTTCCGCCCCAGAGCCAGCCACCAATCGCCCATGTCCCCAGACCGATGCGTGATACTTTAAGATCTGATGTACCCAGTTGGGTATATTCCATTCCACAATCCCCCTTTCATTTCCATGACACTAGACTATCGGGTCTGAAAGAACGTTGTCAAGGTTCAGTGAACAATCCTTCCCATGATCATAGGAACGGTTACCGACTAATTGTAACAGGGATTCACGTGTTTCTTCGCCTGTTTCCCAATAGCGGACTACACGTGGCAAGATTCTTTTTCCATCTTGCAAGGCGGCTTCCCATAAATCCCAAAAACTATCGGTGTATGTTTCTTCCTTTATGGCTGGGTGTGTCCAATTTTCTCGTTTGAGGTTTAGATAATCGCGATTGGGAATGTTTTTTTTATGTCGGAAAGGAGCAATAAGCCCAAAGGTGAAAAATGATTTAAGCCCTTGAGGATCAAAGAAGAGTTGAAAAGCTTTTTTCATATGTTGATAGGCTTCATCATAATGGTTGCGTTTCCATTCTTGGTTGCCGTCTGAATAGTATTGGTGAGTGATTTGCCAGAAGATATCGACCAGATGAGATGGAAGATGTCCAATATCGATTTCTGGAACAAGAGGGGTCGACCAGGTTTTCAGATTGCGAAGTTCTAGAGCGATCAATGTATCGATTATCACTTCCAGTTCTTGATGTTTAAATCGTTTGTATCCTGCCCGATAATGAATATAAGGATGGGTCGAATAATCGAGAATATAATGAGTAATAAAACCCAACACATAATCTCTCAAGTCAGCATAAGTTTTGGCTGCTTCAATGAATTCTACCAAAACAGGGCCACAATTTTTGGTATGAAACAAATTGCCGAGCCTCTCACCTGTCTTCTTTTTGGTAAATTGCCAGAAGCGATGAAAAAAGAAAAAATCAGGACCTTGGCAACCTAATTGAAAAAAAGATCGATTTTGTGGAGGAGAGAGTTTCGCTTGTTGAATCAACTCATGCCCAAACAAGATATGGGTCCAAGCATAAGGCAAAGTCGTTTCTCCTTTCTCCTATTTTCATTTTTAATGTAAGCGTGCTATATTGGAAAGAATAAGTCAAGCAGAAGTTATTCATCCCATTGAATTTTGGAGGCGTGAATGGGAATGGATCTGATGAGTGTGGATTGATGGGATGGAAGAAGATGATCCCTACTATCTTCTGAAAATAGATACGATTGGCCCTCGGCATATCTGTTTGACAGCGGATACTAAAGAAGTGGTAGAATCGGTAGGGAAATGGTTCTAAATTAAGTAGAACCGATCTGATTCATGACCCTGTCGAAATGTTTCCGTATGCTCCCAGCTCTAATACTCTCAATTCTCGAGATCCAGATGGATACATATGGGAAGTAACTGATACACCGGATTTGAATTTTGATTATGAGTGGAGGAATATCTATGGCACAAGTGCAATGGCTAGATGAAGTATATAAAAGAAAAGATCAACTTGTGGAAGAATTGGTCAAATTTTTAAGTATTGAAAGTATTTTAGATGAATCGACAGCCGGTAGTGGAGCACCATTTGGCGCCAAAATTGCAGAGGCGCTACAGTTTATGTTGGATTTGGGAGAAAGAGATGGTTTTCGTACTCGCAATGTGGATGGATATGCCGGGCATATTGAATATGGGCATGGAGAAGAGCTAATTGGAGTACTGGCACATGTTGATGTCGTTCCGGCTGGCGATGGCTGGACAACCCACCCATTTGACCCCTCGATCCGGGATGGAAAATTGTATGCACGAGGAGCCATCGATGATAAGGGCCCAGCTATGGCAGCTTATTTTGCGATGAAGATGATCAAGGAATTGGGACTGTCTGTCTCCAAACGGATTCGTTTGATTTTAGGTGGAGACGAGGAAAGTTATTGGCGCTGTATGAAATATTACTTTGAACGGGAAGAAATGCCTGGTATGGGCTTTACACCCGATGCCGATTTCCCCCTGATTATTGCAGAAAAAGGTTTCCTGGATATGAAAGTGATGGGGACTTCAGAACAGGCACGATTAAAAGGATATGAATGGGTATTGGACGAATTTGTGGCTGGACAACGAGTGAATATGGTTCCAGATTATGCGATGGCCAAGTTAACAGGACCTGGAGATGTGTTTGATTTAAAAATGAAAGTGCAGGAATTTTTAATGACTCATCAGATTCAAGGATTTGCAGAAGAAGCCGATGATCATCTGAAAATCATCATGAAAGGACGTGCGCATCATGGTTCGGAGCCAGAGAAGGGATTAAATGCAGCACTGGAATTGGCTCGTTTCTTGAAAGAAGTAGAGCTGGATGTTGAAGGTGCCCGTTACATCCAAATGATTAATGACTTATTTGTGGACAGCTTTTTTGGCGAAAAATTGGGGATTGCCCAAGAGGATGACCGAGTGGGCAAATTAACAGTAAATGCAGGTGTTTTCCAATACAAACACCGGGAAGATCATTATGTACGAATCAATGTACGTTATCCTATCAAAGGAAATAGCAGTGAAATACTGACGGAGATTGAAGAAAAAGTATCCAATTATGGCATGAGATTGACTGATATTGATCATAAGCCTGCTCACTTCTGTGAGCCTGAGCACCCCTTGGTACAAACATTGGCTCGTGTTTATGAAGAGCAGACAGGTCAAAAGGCAGAGCTCATGGCGATTGGTGGCGGCACGTATGCCCGTACCCTGGATACAGGAGTTGCCTTTGGTCCCGTATTCCCAGGCAAACCAGAAACGGCTCATCAAAAAGATGAGTTTATTGAGTTGGAAGACCTCTTTAAGGCGACGGCGATTTATGCACAGGCGATTTATGAGTTGGCGAAGTAACGGCCATACATGTCTGATCAGAATTGGATAATTAAAATGATGAACCCCTGGCATTTACACAAAAAAGTTGCCAGGGGTCATTCATGTGTTGAAATTTGGCTTTTTCCAACACCCCTTTACTTTCATCTCATCATGACAACGAATAGCTCTGTGATTAAAATCAGTAAAGTCCCTATTCCCACCCAACTCATTTTTGCCAACACCTCATTTTCTTTTTCTTTTAATTGTCCCATGGATATGCCTAAGGCAATGCGAGCAGGATGAACCATGGTTAAATGAGAAGAGCTGGTGTTTTGTACCGCTGCGATTAGAGATGTGGAAAGACATAGTTGTTGAGCTGTTTGGACTTGTAGTTGAATAAACATGGAGTTAGAGCCGGTATTGCTTCCAGTTAAAAATCCACCAAGTCCACCGATCACTGGAGAGATCACCCAAAAAGCTTGACCTAATGTCTTTGTGGCTACTTGTGAAAGAATGGCAATCATTCCTGACTGGGACATGATCTCTGCCATCGTGACAAATAAAAAAGTAGACAGGATGACTGGTTGCCAACGCTGGTAGGTATGAATCATACTCGTTTGAATCGTAGACCAGCGGATTTGAAAGATCCAAATGGTATATAGACAGATGAGAAACAAATAGAAACCGGGTGAATAAAAGACTGGTAAAGCGAATGAAATATCAGGAATTTCAATGACGCCAACTGAAAGCAAGATATTTTGCACTTTTGGGACCATTCGAGTTAGCAAGAGAAGCAAAATGAGTAAAAAATATGGGCTAAGACCCAACCATAGTGAAGAAAGGGTTTGCAGATCAGTTGATCGATTTGCTTTCCTTTTCCTCGTACTTACATGAATCCAAGCCATTTCCACACATAATGCGGTTAAGGCACCGAATATGCCAGCGATTTCGACACTAATATGGCTAAATAACCATATTGCTCCGGATAGTGTTCCACTAACGCACAACATCTCTCCCCATCTACGTTGGATTCCATTCCAGCCATCAGCCAGATAACCGATTAAAAAGGTGTAATAAATAAAAAGTGGAATAGAGAGAATGGCGCTGTCAGTACCCAGTTGGTTAAGGGGCATATGGACCAGATGGGATCCAATAACCGTACCTGTAGCCAAAGCTCCCCAGGGAACGGCCATTAAGCTGGTCAATGAGACCAGAACAGCTTTAAGCGGTGTAAACTGTAAGGATATCATGATTGGAAGAATAAAAATGGCTCCAAGTCCAAAACCACTGGCTGATTCAATTAATGGAGAAAGGCAGACAGCCAATATGAGTGCCTGACGAATCGGATCCTTGACAGTCTGGGCTAAATAAGCTGTAAATGATTTCATTACGCCTTTTTCCTGAAGTAAATGAAATAGTAGGATTCCAAAAAATAAAACATAGGCGACGACAGAGGTAGTTAACCCTCCCTTGATTATGGAATCTTCAAGTTTTGAAAATGGTTGATGAAAAGAAGATGGACTTAAAGTTATCCATATAACCGTCAGGCATCCAATCCATCCAGCACGTACAATAGGTTGTTGAAAGAGAAAAATCGCCACAAGTACAGCGATGATCGGACTAAGGGCAATGAGGACAGAAAACATATTCATCTTCACCTTCCATTTTCTCATCTACTATGGTATATAATTTCTACTATAGTAATCATATTCTACTGTATGTTCCTTTTTCAAGATAAATATCTACTATAGTAGAAATCAGGAGGTGAAGCGATGAGATTGGGAAAGAATATTCATAAAATGCGTAAGGAAAAAGGCTGGTCACTTCAGGAGTTATCGGAACGAAGTGGGGTCAGTCGTGCCATGTTGTCTAAAATTGAGCGAGAAGAAAAAAATCCGACTGTACAAGTGGCTTGTCAGATTGCTGAGGCATTGGAAGTCACTTTGTCAAAATTATTGGGTGAGGAAGAAAAAACACATTATAGGCTGACAAAAAAAGAGCAGCGAATGGTGTACCGTGATGCAGAAACAGGTTTTGAGCGGCACTTGTTATCCATGGCAAGAGGAATTGAGTTTATTTTGAATGTCCTGCCAGCAGGGAAGACGACGGGTGTTTTTCCTGCTCATAAATCGGGTGTTATTGAGCACGTTGTGGTGGCTAAAGGATCACTTCAAGCTCAATTTGGTGATCAAAGGGTAGAGTTGAATGAAGGAGATTCAATCTGGTTTGAAGCGAATGTGCCTCATTCCTTTTATAATTTCGGAAAGGGTGATTGTATTTACTACTTGGTGATTGACTCAAGTGCGATTTCATAAAAAAGGCAACACCTATTCGTTTAACGAATCAGGTGTCGCCTTTTTTCATCGTCTGGAATCATCTGGCCTATATTGTTGGTGAAACAGTTGATAAATAAATGAATCTTTGTCCTGGAAAGAGGGAGGAAGTGGACGCATGATTTGGATCGGAACTTTATATTTCAACAAAACCCGATGGATCGTAATAAACTCTGATTTTTTATATAAAGGTGAGTTTACGTTATTTAAATCCACCGTCGATCCATCTTTGAAGTAAAGCATGTAGCGTAAACGCAGGTCTTCATGTGTTTTTGGCGGGATATTTTTGATTTCGTAATCCAAAACCAGTTTTTCGATTTGATTCCACTCTTTTATTTTGTTTCCTTCCACGGTAAGAAATGGATTATAGTGAATTCCTTTGGCAGTCACTAACAGATAATTATCAAAGCACAATAAAACCAAAGGACTGGCGATAAGGTAGAAGGCGACGAAGATATAAAAGCGTCGTTTCAGTCGTTCGGGTTGGCATCGGAGTTTTACAAAGGAGAAGATAAAATAAAGCAAAAGCAGCAAGAAGATAAAAACAAAGACATAAGACCCAATCGTTCCCATGATATAAACCTGATCAGGTTCGGCATGCGTTGTTTGCTGCAGATAAATAAAACCGATCCAACCTAGGAAAGATAAAACAAAAATAGAGCATCCCGTCATTAATCGTCTCAGCAGTTTCCTTGGTTGTTGCTGTTTTTTGATTGGTATCATGTAAGGCATCCAACTCCTTTATTCAGCGGGAATTAAGGATCGTAAATACTCAAGTACGCTTTTCAATTTTTCAATAAAGAAATCAATTCCTTCTTCCGTTGTATCTTTTCCAAAAGTGATCCGTAGGCTTTGATAAGCTATTTCTTCACTCTTCCCCATAGCCATGAGTACATGCGAAGCTTGATGTTTTCCCGCACTGCAAGCGGAGCCGCTGGACACATAAATTTGTTCACGGTTGAGTTCAAGTAAGATCGCCTGGCCTTCGACTTGATGGAAACTGAGATTGAGATTATTGGGCAAACGCTCAGACGGATGTCCATTCAGTGTTACCTGACCGATTCCTTCTTTAATCCGTTTCCAACAGAGGTCACGCAGTTGGGTAAGTCGCTGTGCCTCTTTCTCCACTTCTTTTTTGGCAAGCTGACTTGCAACACCAAATCCAATAATAGCCGGAGTATTTAACGTACTTGGACGTAAAGAGCGTTCTTGACCTCCGCCATATAATAGAGGCTCAATCCGTACTCCTTTACGGATATATAAAGCCCCAACCCCTTTTGGGCCGTATATTTTATGACTGCCGATGGATAGCAAATCGACACACAGTTCTTCAACGGTAAAAGGAACTTTGCCGAAATACTGTACTGCATCGGTATGAAATAAGGCAGATGTATCCTTTAATACAGCCCCAATTTCTTTAATGGGCTGAATGGTGCCTACTTCATTATTTGCAGCCATGATACTGACCAGGATGGTCTCATCCGTTAGCGCCTGTTTGACATCTTCCACTTGTACTTGACCCCATTCATCGACAGGGAGATAAGTAACACGAAATCCTTCACGCTCTAAATAGCGACAAGCCTCAAGTACGGAGGGATGTTCGATCTTTGTGGTAATAATATGATTTCCTTTTTTCTGTTTTCGGCAATTTCTTGCAGCACCGATGATCGCCAAATTGTTTGCTTCTGTTCCACTGCTTGTAAAAATAATTTCTCGCAAAGAAGAAGCACCCAGCGCATCAGCGATTTGCTTTCGGGCATGAGTGATTGCAGCATGAGGGCGTGTACCCATGTCATGAATGCTGCCAGGGTTTCCGAACTCTTTATGAAAAAAAGGAAGCATGGCATCCAGCACTTCTGGGCGAACAGGGCTTGTCGCACCATAATCAAGGTATAATGACTTCATGATCATTGCCTCCATCCAACATCATTCATCCATTGATCAAATCTAGCTTTGCCCGATCACGTATTTATTTAATCACATGGCAGGAACCATTCTTTTTTCAGTGGGTAAGCAGACGAGTATGGTTCTTTCCTTTTTATTATTATAGCGAAAAGAAGGAAAGGATAAGATGAAATTTGTGATACGGTTTATCCATGTAAGTTCAGCGACTGAAAGAGAAAAAGCAGGATAGACCCTTATGTTTCCGGGCAACACCATTAAAGGGATTTTTCCATAAAGTGGAGGGATGGGTACCGTACGGAGTGACTGTGATGGTACAGAAATTGTCACGGAGAAAGGAACCCATCCCGAACTGCTGGAGTAACGCATCCATATTTTCAGGATAGATAGTAAAAAATTAATGGTTGACATTACTCATTTTCCTGAGAAAATAAAACTGATACAAATTGTTAAGAATTTGTGAAAGGAATCCTAAGATGACACGAATAGAAACCGATTTTATCGTGGTAGGAAGTGGAATTGCCGGATTAATGACGGCCCTTTCCCTTTGTTCATCGGGACAGGTGATCATCCTTACGAAAGCCCGTCAGGAAGAAAGCAATTCTTTTCGTGCCCAGGGGGGGATTGCAGCGGCCATAGGAGAAGGAGATTCTCCTGAGTTGCATCGTGAGGATACACTGCGGACAGGAGCGGAACTGTGTGATCCAGCTTCGGTGGATCTGATGGTCCATATGGCTCCACAAACCATCCAGCTCTTGGCTGAATGGGGGATTCCATTTGACCAGGAAGATGGTGATTTTGCACTTGCACGGGAAGGATCTCATAGCATATCCCGAATTTTACATGTGTCGGGCGATTCGACAGGGGCAGGTATTACTTCTTCTTTATTGAAGCGGGCTAAGGAGTCGCAGCAGATCGAGATGGTCACGCATACCATGGTAGTGGATTTGTTCATGGATCAAGGTGTATGTAAAGGAGTCTTCACCTTTGACCTGGAACATCGCCCTGCCTGTTTTTTGGCGAGAAAAGGAGTGGTTTTAGCCACAGGAGGTTGTGGCCAGCTTTATCGTTACACAACCAATGATCTGGTGGCGACAGGTGATGGTTTTGCCATGGCATATCGTGCGGGAGCAAAACTGACCGATATGGAATTTATCCAATTTCATCCAACTGCTTTGGCAGTGGAGCAAAACCCGATGTTCCTGATTTCCGAAGCTGTCCGAGGAGAAGGAGCCATTTTGCTCAATGATGCGGGTGAAGCTTTTATGTCACGGTATCATGAATGGAAGGACCTGGCTCCCCGTGATGTGGTCTCGCGCGCCATCTACAGCGAGATGCAAGAAGGCAGGCGGGTATATTTGGATGCTACATGTCTTGGTTCCCGTTTTGCTAAGCGCTTTCCTAAAATCTATCGAGAGTGTTTGGCTAGAGATATTGATCCAGCAAAAGATTGGATTCCTGTCACACCAGCAGCTCATTTCATCATGGGAGGTATTCGTACGGATCTGGATGGACAAACAACCATCCCACGGTTATTTGCCTGTGGTGAGGTCGCTTGTACTGGCGTGCATGGAGCCAATCGTTTGGCGAGCAATTCCTTGCTGGAAGGGACTGTTTTCGCCCAACGTGTGGCTCAGAAATTGGCTTCTTTGGCTCCACAATCTTTAGAGATGGAAAAAGTAGACCATCCTCCTTTGTTCATAGATAAGCAAAAAGAGTTTGTGTTGAAAAGACGTATCCAAGAAATCATGTGGAATTATGCAGGCATTATTCGAACTTCTAGCGGCTTACTCAAAGGTTTGAAACAACTTGAGCAGTTGAAAGAGGAGATCCCAGTCGGTTTATTTGAATGTCACAATATGTTAGTTACTGCACAAATTATTATCCGTTCGGCTTTATGGAGACAAGAAAGCCGTGGCGGTCACTATCGATATGATTATCCTGAAACGAATGCAGAATGGTCAACCAAACATTATGTGATATAGGAGTAATGAGGATGAATTGGATACAGGTAAAGCGGATTATTCGTGAAGCTTTGAACGAAGATATTGGAGCAGGTGATTTAACGACAGATGCCCTGGTACCAGAAGGTCATCGCAGCTCGGCCTTGTTTTTGGCCAAGCAACCTGGAGTGATTGCGGGATTGCCTGTCATTCGCCTTGTCTTTCAAGAGTTGGATCCTGCGAGTGAGTTAACCTGTTTGGTGCAAGAGGGAGAAGAAGTGGAAAAAGGGACTGCGATTGCACGAATCACAGGTTCGACACGGGCAATTTTAACAGGAGAGAGAGTGGCCTTAAATCTGATTCAACGGATGTCGGGGATTGCGACCATCACGAGACAGTTAGTGAAAAAGTTGGAAGGTCTCCATTGTCGGGTCTTGGATACACGCAAAACGACTCCCGGTTTGCGGATTTTGGAAAAGTATGCCGTTCGGGTAGGTGGCGGAACCAATCACCGTTTTGGTTTAAGTCATGGTGTGATGTTGAAAGATAATCATATTGCCATGGCAGGAAGTTTATCGCGGGCGGTGGAGCTGGTTCGAAAGCATGTAGGGCATATGGTTCAGATTGAAGTAGAGGCTGACACATTGGAGCAGGTAAAAGAAGCGCTTACTTTAGATATTGACGCCATTTTGTTAGATAACATGGATGTGGAAACTTTAAAACAGGCTGTTCAGTTGATTAATGGAAAAGTATGGACAGAAGCATCAGGAGGCATTACCCCTGAAACGGTTCGTGAGATTGCTGAAACAGGTGTTGACGCAGTATCACTCGGCTGGCTTACTCACTCTGTGAAAGCTTTGGATATTGGTTTGGATTTTGAAACAGAAATGAGGGATACGTGATGGAATGGGAAACGACTACACTTGTACAGGATTTGCTGCCGGAGACTTATCGGAATTTGTCCAGTGAGGAACTTGATGAAAGAATCAGCCTGGCAAAACAGAAGCTGGGAAAAGATCTCGTTATTTTGGGTCATCATTATCAACGGGATGATGTCATTCAGTATGCGGATTTTCGTGGAGATTCATTGAAATTGGCAAGAATTGGAGCAGAGCAAAAAGAAGCGAAATACATTGTTTTCTGTGGCGTTCATTTTATGGCTGAAACTGCTGATACCTTGGCAGCCGATCACCAAATCGTCATTCTTCCTGACTTGAAAGCAGGCTGTTCCATGGCGGATATGGCTGAAATCGACGAAGTGGAAGAAGCGTGGGACATCATCCAAAATGAGTTCGGTGATACCGTTATTCCCGTTACCTATGTGAATTCTTCTGCTGCGATCAAAGCATTTGTGGGTCGGCATGGCGGTACGACCTGTACCTCCTCCAATGCGCGGGGTGTATTGGAGTGGGCTTTTAAGCAGAAGAAACGTATTTTGTTTTTGCCTGATCAGCATCTCGGGCGCAATACGGCCTATCAAATGGGAATTCCACTGGAGCGAATGGTTGTTTGGAGTCCGCAGGCAGGGGATTTTGAAGAAGTGCGTGGTCCGCTCGAAGAAGTCAAGATGATTTTATGGAAAGGGCATTGTTCCGTTCATCAGAAGTTTACCGTTGAACAAATTCAACGAATCCGTGAACGTGACCCGGAAATGAAAGTCATCGTTCATCCGGAATGTTCATTTGAAGTGGTGCAGTTGGCTGATGACTCCGGCTCGACCGAGTATATCATTAAAACGGTTGAATCGGCTCCAGCAGGAAGTAAGTGGGCGATAGGAACAGAAGTGAATTTGGTGCAGCGTTTGGCCAATGAAAACCCGGATAAAAAGATTGTGCTACTAAGTACGACCATGTGTCCGTGTTTAACCATGAACCGAATTGATCGCCCGCATCTGCTATGGGCATTGGAGAGCATTTTGGATGGTGAACCGATCAATCAAATAAAAGTGGATGATGAAACGGCCTATTGGTCCAAAGTGGCCCTGGATCGCATGTTGGCAATAAAATAAAGTTTTTCATATTCAAGTGATGAAGTTTAAAACCCAAGCTTGGCATCGAAGATCATCAGATGTTATGTTTGGGTTTTTCTATTGCACGATAGACAGCTGAAAAGTACATCTTACATGATTTGAGAGCTTGGCTAACAATAAAGTATGGAATTACTAGAGGTTTGGCTTCTTGCCTGTGGCAAATATTAAAAAGTTGGTTCAGTATCGAGGGAAAGCTTCTTATCATGTTGGGTATCATTCAATGATAATGGAAAAATTCCGATATTGAAAGTAGTACAGGTTGGTCTTGGGTGGAAGAAAGCATATCTAAATGAACCTACTTTCTTGTGCTGTTTTCAAATAGATAAAAAATGGATTTTTTTCAGCTTGTTGACAAAGTTTCTGTTATATGCCAGTTTTCCTTTTCCGTATCACTCCCGCTCTATAAAAACGAGCAAGAAGTTGTTCAACTGGAAAAGGAAAACCGGGTTTGCCAACAACCTCGATTTCTTTTATTTTTTACTTGTCATTTTTCCTTCCCTTTACTAGAATAAAGCGCAAGAAAAGGTTATCTATATATTTTACAATTGATGATGAAAGCTGGACATTGACCAAAGAGTGTCAAAAGAAAAGAGGGTTTTAGCTATGTACAAGATGATCTTGTTCGATGTTGACGGTGTCTTTTTAAGTGAAGAAAGGTGTTTTGATACAACTGCCTTAACGGTTTGGGAAATGTTAAATGCTTCTCACTTTCTAGGCTTGTCTCCGGAATCCTTTACGGTGTCACCGGATGATGAAATGATCAAGCGTATCCGTCAGGAAGTTTTTCAACAGGATCGCATATTGGATTGGTTGAAAACGCGAGGGGTTAATTCCAACTGGGATATGGCTTACATGATATTTTCTGCCCAGCTTCTTTTCATATTGAAGAAAATAGCTGAGCAAAAACCACAAGTTGCGCAACAGTTTTTGCAAGGAGAAATAAATGCTCATTCGTTACAAGCGTTAAAGAAATTATTACAAAATCATAACCTTTCATTTTCACCGCAGTTTGATCAATTTATCTCCTTGTTTCATGGACGGGAGGAAATTGATAAACATGAACTGCTGGTTTACTGGAATCAGTTAGCCGAAGAATGGTTTGGGGTGAAAGTTCAGGTATTTTCACGGAATAGTGCTTTGTGGGAATTAGGGAGATCTGTTTTTCAAGAGTGGTATTTGGGAGATGAATTATATAAACAGGTTGAACAAAAAATACCTTATAGTTCTGGAAAAAAAGGTTTTTTGAGTCAAGAGATACCGCTGGCAGATCCTCGACAAATTCAAGATGTGTTGAAACAATTGAAAGAGAAAGGAATTACTTTGGGAATCGGTACAGGACGCACCGAATTGGAAACAGTGGTACCTTTAACGGAACTGGGCTTTTATTCTTGCTTTGATTCCAATCGAGTGGTAACAGCTTCACAGGTTGTTGCTGCTGAAAGTGCTCATCCTGCTCATGCTCCGCTCGGAAAGCCGGAGCCATTCACTTATATCAAAGGATACTTGGGACGAGATCAGAGTGATGAAACCTGTTTATCCCTTTCTTTACCGATACAAGATGGGTCTGAAGTCCTCATTGTGGGAGACTCTGTGGCGGATCTGATCGCTGCGCGAAAAATGGGTTGCCATTTTGCTGCTACGTTGACCGGACTGACAGGACAGGCAGCACGCTCCAAATTTGAAGAGCTGGGCGCTGACTATATTTTGAATGATGTAACAGAGATTCTCCAGATTGTGAGTGGCGACCTTGCATCACGGTAAATACATTTTTTAAACAAATAAGTTGACTAAAGGAATGTTTTTTTAGCATAATAAAATTAAGAATATATTATGATTGACTACATAGGAGGGGTTGTAACATGGCCAAACATGAATTACCAGCTTTGCCTTATGCAAAAGATGCCTTGGAACCACATATTGATGCGCTAACAATGGAAATTCACCATGGTCGTCATCATGCTACTTATGTCAATAATTTGAACGCTGCACTTGAAGGTCATGCTGAGTTGGCTGAAAAAACCGTTGAAGAGCTCATTTCCAACCTGGATCAAGTGCCAGAAAGCATCCGTACTGCTGTACGCAATAATGGTGGCGGACATGCCAACCATACCTTGTTCTGGCAAATTCTCAGCCCAAATGGTGGCGGTGAGCCAACAGGAGAATTGGCAGCTGCGATCAATGAAACCTTTGGCAGCTTCGAGAAATTTAAAGAACAGTTTACAGATGCAGCGGTTAAACGTTTCGGTAGCGGATGGGCATGGTTGGTATATAAAGATGGCAAGCTGGCTGTAACCAGCACTCCAAACCAGGACAGCCCTCTCATGGAAGGAGCTACTCCTCTCCTGGGTCTGGACGTTTGGGAACACGCATACTATCTCAAATACCAAAACAAACGCCCAGATTACATCAAAGCTTTCTGGAACATCGTGAACTGGGAAGAAGTAAACAAACGCTATCTCCAAGCCCGTGGTTAATGCAGATCACCGAACTCACCCCAAAACAAGGGGTGAGTTTTTTTATGCATGGAGTATTGCGCCCTTATGAAAAAAGGAGAAATAAAATAGTGGGAAAACCTTGGATCCATATGGAAGAATATGTTGTTCTGTTTCAACAGAAACTGGAGAAAGAGGCTTAAAATGATAATGGAGGAGAGGTGTTTGTAGTTTGGCCAGGCGTAAAAAAAGGCAACCGCTCGTCCCTGAAGCGCGTCAGGAATTGGATCAATTACAAGTAAAGCTGATAAATCAAGCACTTGGAACCCAAGCCAAAAACCCAGAGGAAATGAAAATGGAAATGGCCAAACAGTTGGGTATTCTCTATAATCAACAAGGTAATGAAGATATGAAGGCGAAGGATGCGGGAAAAATCGGTGGAGCCATTGGTGGACAGCTGGTCAAAAAATTGGTTCAGATGTCCCTGGATGCATTATCCCGGCGATAGCGAATAATTCTACCCAACAGGCTCTTATGTTGAATTCAGAGGGATGAAAAAGTATTCTGTTTTCATAAGATGGAGGGTGGGTTCCTTGCGGAATGACTGCGATGGTACAGAAGTCGTCACGGAGGAAGGAACCCATCCCAAAACATGGGAGAAACGTATCCATATTTTCAAATAGGCTCTCGAATGCCTTAACAAAGGGAATACCGAACTGCATCCCCATAAGAAGAGGGGGACTTCTGGTGCAAATGTGTTAAAATAATGAGGGATTAAAAATATATGAAGCAGAAAAGCAGTATAATGGGGATAGTATGGTACAAGGGAGGGAACTGGAAATGGAGCGAGTCTTGCTGCTTTCCATGGGCTTTGGTACAGGGCATAACATGGTTGCCAAGACACTCGAAAAAACATTTGAATCAAAGTCCAATGTGAAAGCAGAGACCCTGGACCTGTTGCATCTGATCCCTGGGAAATTTCATCCTCTCTTGCAGTCAGGTTATCAAGGTATGTTAACAAAATTTCCTAATTTTTATCATTACTTGTATGACTGGACTTATCAATCCCGTGTTTTTCGCTATGTTTCGAGTGAATTTATCGAGAAAATGGGTTGGACGATTCGCAAGAAAATCAACCAGATGTTTGAAGATATACAACCTACACATATTGTTTCAACCCATCCCTTTGCCTTATTGATGTTGCCTCCCAAGTGGGAGGGGATCCCAAGCGTTGGGGTAGTTACTGATTACGAGCTTCATCCAATCTGGTTTGGTCGAGTACCCGATATTCTATGTGTCCCCAAACAACTGCTTAACTGCGATACATTGGAAAGACTGAAATGGAAAACAGGAGTGCAAATCATTGAGACAGGAATCCCTGTTCATCCTGATTATTATAAGCCCATGTCTCAGAGAGAAGCGCGAAAGCGGCTTTCCCTCGAGTCGGATCGGCCTGTTGTATTGGTAATGGGTGGAGGTATGGGACTAGGCCCATTAGAGCAATTGGTTGATGAACTGAATCCTTTGACCGATTTTCAGTTTGTGGTCTTAACAGGAAATAATCAGGAATTGTATGAACGCTTGAAAATGCGTGGGTATGGAAAGCATATTCGAATTGAGCCATTTCGTTCGGACATCCCCCTTTGGATGTCAGCGGCTAATTTATTGGTTACAAAGCCAGGTGGAGTTACCATTAGTGAAGCGATTGCGAAACAATTGCCCATGTTTTTGTTTGAAGCTTTTCCTGGACAGGAACAGGCCAACCAAAAATATTTATTACATCATCGACTCGCTGTAGAGACAAATCCAGAAACGATACGGAACCAAATCGAAGCCTTCTTCTCACTAAGGTTAAACCGTGATTTATCTCCTAAACAGTATGAGCTGTTAATGTCACCAAATGCGGCGGAGAAAATTGTTGATGTTACGTTTAATCCAAAGTCTTCGCAAGTACAAATATTATAAAGTACGGAGAGGAGCGATCTGGTTGAAGCTGGTTACATACGTTTTGCCAATGGATGATTTGCATATTCAAAGCAACCAAGTGACAGCTGCCCGTCTTGGCTGGGTTCAGGATTCATGGGTTGTGGATGTGGTTTTGGCACAAAAGTGGCTGATCGAGAATAAGAGGATGTCTTTTCCGCATTTATTGCCTACGGACATGCTTACATTATTGGAACGGGGCGAAAATGAGCTTGCGATGTTACGAGAAGTGGTAAGTTCATTTCATGGGATGGATTTGTCACCGTTATCAGTTGAAGGCGAAAGCCTTGCTTTAGCGCTTCAGGAAGTGACTTTGCTTGCTCCACTCCCCAATCCCAAAAGCGTACGGGATTTTTATGCTTTTGAACAACATGTAAAAACATCACGAGCTCGAAGAGGACTGAAAATGATTCCTGAATGGTATGAAATCCCTGTCTTTTATTTCTCAAACCATCATGCCATTTATGGTCCAGAAGCAGGAATCAAAAGGCCATCTTATACAAAATGGCTGGATTTTGAGTTGGAAGTTGCTTGTGTGATAGGGAAACGAGGAAAAAACATTCCTGCTGAAAAAGCACGGGAATATATGGTTGGATTTTGCATCATGAATGATTGGAGTGCTCGTGATGTACAAAAAAAAGAAATGGAAGTGGGACTTGGACCGGCTAAGGGGAAAGATTTTGCGACATCACTGGGACCTTATCTTGTCACATTGGATGAGCTGGAAGATCGACGTGTGGGCGAGCATTGGGATCTGGCCATGACCGCGAAAGTAAATGGAGTTCAACTTTCAGCCGGAAATTTAAAGGATTTATATTGGAGTTTTGCCCAGATGGTCGAAAGAGCATCCAGTGAGTGTGAATTGTTCCCTGGAGATGTCATTGGCTCTGGTACCGTGGGTACAGGATGTATTTTGGAATTGGGGGTAGAAGTTCATCGCTGGTTGGAACCTGGAGATGTGGTAGAGTTAGAAGTGGAACGATTGGGGATCTTGCGTAATCCAATTCAATAGATACATATATGCCCTCTTCCATGAACGAAGGGGGTTTTATTATGCAACTCTTTCTAATTGACTGACGGATAACCATTATACGATCAATTTATTTCCTGTTTAGATTCTATTTAGCGATCGTTAAGGAACAAAGCTTATACTTGTATGTAGGTGATTTTTTCGTTTATGGTATAAGCTTTCAGTTTCTATTATTTTTAACCATTTTGTGAAATAGGTTTCGTTTTATATTTATTCGTGAAAGTTAAAGATAAAGAAAAGGTTTCCGTTTTATTTTTGGCGAATTGAAAAGATATGAAATTTGTTGAGTTACAGGGTTAAGCAGTTTTCAGCAAGGGGTTGATTCTCTATGAGATATATTTTCCGTATAGCTAAGCCCTCAGATGCTCCACTATTAAAAGAATTTTTATATCTGGCTTTTAAAGATTCACATGGAATTGAAGATGTATCCAGAGAAGAATTAGAACCAATGATTCAACGTTATTTAAATGATTGGGGGCAACCAGGTGATCTGGGCTTTATTATTGAGTCGATTGAAGAGTCAAAGCCGGTTGCTGCGGCCTGGTTTCGACAGTTTTCGGAGGATCGGCCCGGATATGGTTTTGTTGCACCAAATATCCCTGAAGTAACGATTGCCGTTTTACCCGAATATCGGCATGCCGGCTTGGGAAGAGATTTATTGATGCGACTCATCGACCAGGCGCGAATGGAAGGATTTCCTGGATTGTCTCTATCAGTAAAGAAGTCCAATCCAGCCCGGAAGTTTTATGAACGCCTGGAGTTTAAATTGGTACGTGAATCGGGAAATCTGGAAGTGCTCCAACGTGCTTTATAATGGATTTGAATCTCCATGATTCTATAACTATCGAATAAAATAAGAAAAAGATAGAACAAATCGGTTCTTCTGGCAATGAGTTTGGTCATCACTCATTGAAGGAGGATCGATTTTTTATTTGGAAGAAAGTGCGTTCTGATATCAGATGTTTGATTGATCTTCGAATCTGTTTTTCTCTATCTTTTTTAGGGTGATCTGTTGGTTGAGAGGAACGGATTCCTATGATAGGATAGCTATATTCTCGATGGATGTCAGATTGATGGATGATAGGGGGCTGGAGTGATTGGTTAAGCAGGAAAAGTTATTAAGGCTATTTCAAGAGGCGAATTTGCCTCAAGATTGGCTGTCCACTTACTTTCAAGAAGCAAGGATTCAAAGAGTGGTCGTCAATCCTCATCAACATTCGTGGCTCATCCATCTCCATGTTCCTGAACCGATTCCAGCAGAAATTTGGTACGAGTTTCAAATGACGATAAGAAAGCATTTTAAACCCATTCATGTCGTTGTGCAGTTTTACTATGACCGGGTTGAGCATGAAATTGTTGTTCAAAAGTATAAATATTTGATTCAAAAACAGATTCAAGAAAATGTCGCTCCAGCTGTTGCTACATGGTTTGGCCAGGCAGAATGGACTGTCAATGAATCACAGATCGAGATTTTGTTTCCAAATGAAGCTGTTTTACAGTTTGCCAAACAACGGCAACTGGATCAATATGTGTCGAGATATTATAAATGGATTACAGGACAAGAATTACCTGTACGATTGGCATGTCAATCAAAAGCGGAAAGCGAAAAACAGCTTGAACAATTTCAGGAAATGCGAGCCAGACAAGAGCAGGCAATTGTAGAGCAAATACTGACAGAGCAAGCCGAAGCAGCGTATAAAGCAGACGAAAAAGCAGAACAGGATGAAGCATCAGCGGTTGTGGAGAAAAAAATCGGTTATTCCATTCAGGAAGATCCGGTACCGATTGCGCAAATCACAGAAGAAGAAAAACGGATTGTAGTCAAAGGAAAAGTTTTCAAAAAAGAAGTTCGTGAATTAAAAAGCGGTCGGCAGTTGTTGACATTTAATTTGACTGATTATACCAATTCAATTTCTTGTAAAATATTTGCCAGAGATAAAGAGCAGGCGGCAGTTTTTTCGTTAATTCAGGATGGAGATTGGTTGAAAGTCCGTGGCTCCGTGCAGTTTGATACCTTTGCACGCGATTTGGTACTCATGATCAACGATTTGGTAGAAATCGAGCCAGAAGAGAGAAAGGATACAGCTGAAGAGAAACGGATTGAGCTTCATTGTCATACTTCCATGTCGGCAATGGATGGCGTAGTCGATGTCAAACAGATTATCAAACGGGCAGCGAAATGGGGACATCCTGCTATTGCCATTACGGATCATGGAGTCGCACAAGCATACCCAGATGCTTACAAAGCTGGAAAAGAGCATGGTATCAAAGTATTGTTTGGGATGGAAGCCAACATTGTGGACGATGGAGTTCCCATCGCCATGAATGCAGAAGAACGGAAACTGCTGGAAGACACGTATGTCGTGTTTGACGTGGAAACAACAGGTTTATCTGTCGTTCATGATGTGATCATCGAGTTGGCAGCTGTGAAAATCAAGAATGGAGAAATTGTGGACCGTTTTTCTGAATTTGCCAATCCACACCGTCCATTATCCCAACATATTATCGAGTTGACCCACATTACGGATGATATGTTAAAAGATGCACCAGAGATCGACGATGTGATTAGCCGCTTTTTACAGTTTATCGAAGGATGCACATTGGTTGCTCATAACGCCCGTTTTGATATGGGCTTTTTGCAAGAAGCAGTGAAGCGGATTGGAAAAGAGCGTGTCAATAATCCTGTCATCGATACGTTAGAATTGGCTCGCTTCTTGTATCCATCCATGAAGAACCATCGCTTGAATACATTGGCAGATAAATTGGGCGTGACACTTGAACAGCATCACCGGGCGATCTATGATGCCGAGACGACAGGACATATTTTATGGAAGATGCTGTTGGAAACAGTGGAGAATAAGGGCATTGAGTATTTGCATCAACTAAACGAAAATACGGGTGATCGGGATCTCAGTCGCTTGCGTCCGTTTCATGCCATTATTTTGGTGAAAAACCAAGCCGGTATGAAAAACCTGTACAAACTCATTTCAATGTCGCATTTGGACTATTTTTATCGCGTTCCTCGCATTCCACGTAGTCAGCTTGTCAAACATCGAGAAGGATTGATTATTGGGTCTGGCTGTGAAAAAGGGGAACTGTTTGAGACAGCTTTGAATAAATCACCTGCAGAAGTAGAGGAAGTCGCCCAGTTTTATGATTATTTGGAGATTCAACCTGTCGAAGTGAATATGCATTTAGTAGAAAAAGGCTTGGTAGAAAGCCCGGAACGGCTGCGTGATGCCAATCGTCTACTGGTAGAGATTGGCGAGAAACTGGGAAAACCGGTCGTCGCTACATCCAATGCGCATTATCTGGATGAACACGAGGCGATTTATCGGGAGATTTTGGTACAAAACCAAAACGGTTTCCGTAACTCTTCACCACTGCCCAAAGCTTATTTCCGTACAACGGATGAGATGTTAAAAGAGTTCTCCTATTTAGGGGAAGAAAAAGCGAAAGAAGTGGTGATTCATGCACCTCGCATGATTGCTGATTGGGTTGAGGAGGGGATTAAGCCGTTCCCGGATGGGTTGTCCACTCCAGTTATTGAAGGCGCTGATAAAGAGCTGGAAGAGATGTGTTACAAAAAAGCACATGATTGGTATGGCGATCCATTGCCAGAAGTGGTACAAAAACGTTTGGATCGGGAGTTAAGCAGTATTATTAAACACGGATTTGCCGTGATTTATCTCATTTCGCAGCGTCTGGTAACCAAATCCCTTTCAGATGGCTATCTGGTAGGTTCTCGGGGATCTGTTGGATCTTCATTCGTGGCGACCATGAGTGATATTACAGAGGTAAATCCACTTCCGCCGCATTGGCGTTGCCCGAACTGTAAACATAGCGAATTTGTATTGGATGGATCGTATGATTCCGGCTTTGATTTACCAGATAAAAATTGCCCCAAATGCGACACCAAGATGATCAAAGACGGACATGACATTCCGTTCGAAACCTTCTTGGGGTTTGAAGCAGATAAGACACCTGATATCGACTTGAACTTTGGTTCCGATTATCAGGCCCGTGCCCATGCCTATACCGAAGAACTGTTTGGTAAGGACTACATCTATCGTGCCGGAACCATTTCGAAAGTTAAAGAAAAAACAGCTTATGGCTTTGTAAAGAAATATGAAGAAAAAATGAATCTCCGCTTGCGGCAGGCAGAGATTGATCGTTTGGTTCAAGGATGTACAGGTGTGAAGAGAACCACAGGACAACATCCAGGTGGTCTCATGGTTATTCCGCAATATAAAGAAGTATACGATTTCACTCCCGTACAACATCCGGCAGATGACGTAAAATCAGGAACACGCACTACTCACTTTGACTACAATGCGATTAGTGGTCGTATCCTCAAACTGGACATTCTGGGACACCAGGATCCAACTACGATTCGAATGCTACAGGATCTAACTGGCGTGGATCCCAAAGAGATTCCGATGGATGATCCAGAAGTGATGAAGATCTTCAGCGGAACAGAGTCGCTAGGTGTGACACCCGAGGAGATTGGAGGCGTAAAAACTGGAACATTAGGGATTCCAGAGTTCGGTACCCAGTTTGTGCGGCAAATGCTTGAAGATACCAAACCGAAAACTTTCTCAGAGTTGGTACGGATTTCAGGTCTGTCGCATGGAACCGATGTATGGTTGGGAAATGCTCAAGAGCTGATTCGAAACGGGATCTGTACCTTGTCCGAAGCGATCTGTACGCGGGATGACATTATGCGCTACCTGATTTTAAAGGGCGTTCCGCCTAAAGATTCGTTCAAGATTATGGAGAAGGTGAGGAAAGGAAAAGGCTTGACGGATGAAGAAGCCGATTTGATGAGGCAGCACGGAGTACCAGAGTGGTACATTGGTTCTTGCCGCAAGATCGCGTACATGTTCCCGAAAGCGCATGCGGTTGCTTATGTGATGATGGCTGTAAGGATTGCATGGTTTAAAGTCCATCGTCCGATTGCTTATTATGCGACTTATTTCTATCGTTTGCTGGGGGACTTTGATGCGGAGATTGTGATGAAAGGTCCTGACTACGTTAAACGTTTGATCAAAGAAATTAATGAAAAGGGAAATGCAGCTTCACCAAAAGAAAAAGGCTTGCTTACCGTATTGGAATCTGTCCTTGAATTTTATGCACGTGGCTTTACCTTTAAACAAGTTGATTTATATAAATCGCATGCGAAACAGTTTGTGATCGATGGCAATAGTCTGATCTTGCCTTTTGCTTCCATCGCCGGAGTCGGAGAGAGTGCGGCGATCAATATGATGGAAGCACGTAAAGATGGGGAGTTTCTATCGATTGATGACTTTCAGTCACGAACCAAAGTATCCAGCACCGTAGTTGAGATTTTAAAAAACATGGGTTGCTTGGACGGATTACCGCAAAGTAATCAGCTGGTTTTATTCTAAGAGGGGGAAAAATGCCCCTCTTTTTTGCAATAAGCAAGACCATTTTCTCTCAAGTAAAGAGGAGAAAATGGTCTAATTTTTTGATTTATACGTATATATGTAATCATTTACGGGAAAAGAATACAAAAGGCCAAGATTTGATTGAAGAGTGAAAGAAATTCTTAGTCGTTGGTTGGATCAGGAATGAAGTCAGTGGTTGGATCTGGGATGCGGAAAAACATATCCATTCACCTCCTTTTCATAATAGAATATAGAATCATTTTTCTAATAAATAAAATTTAACTGAAATTTAATATTGCTATTTATACAAAATAGGGAAAAAATGGAATGTATGGGCTTTAAAAAAGAATACATTTATTTCTAAATGCATTCTATTCCTTTTTGATTATTACGGAACTTCACTTTTACCAAGCGCTTGGAGTAATTTTGGAATTTCTCTATATCTCCAATTTGTTCATAGCAGTAACATAGATTGACCACAATTTCTTCTTCACGATCAGTCGAATTGTGTTTTTGAGCCAAGGTTAAGGCTTTCTCAAAAGGCTGGATCGCCTGGTAGTATTTTTTCTGCTTTAAGTAAAAATTGCCGAGAGCGATTAAGGCACCAATATAGGGGAGAATGTGATCACTTCTTTCGCCGATCTTAACGGCTTCCTCCAAAGCTTGTTGAGCTTGTGTATATTTGTTTTGTTCGAGGTATAAAAGTCCGAGTTGTGTATAGGGAGTAATTAACAAATGTTCTTTTCTGATTTTCTCTTTTATGTCTAAAGCTGTCAAGTAGCAAATTTCAGCCTCTTCCAACTTTTGCAAACTGAAATGGATATTACCAAGTAATGTCCAAAGCTCCGAAGAGCGTTCATACATGCGGTTGATTCGTGCAAGTTCGATCCCGGTTTCGGTACAGGCGATCGCTTGCGAATAAAGTTTATTCCGATGATAGATGCGAGCCTGCAATACATAAATACTGAGGGTACTGTTGGTACTTTTAAATTCTTCTGGTTGGGAACGCAGCTGTTCAATGGTTTGAATGGACTCCTCCAATCGCCCTAAATCTTCAAGGTAAATCGCTTTATTGGCCAGTAGCATGGATTTTACATAACTTCGTTCTCCATCGGGAACAAAGGCATCTATTCCTTTTTGTGTGTAATGAAGAGCTTGTTCGAGTTCATTTTTGTAAAAGTAGATAGTACCCAGTTCGTTGTAGCAAATGGATTTGATATTGGATTTTTCCAGATTGGGATGCTGATCTACCTGTTGAATGGCTTTCAGGAAATAAGTCTCCGCTTTTTCTTTGTTTTTTCGGTAGTAACTTTTTCCCTTCAGGTAGTTGATCATACCAGGGCAACATGAGAAGTGACCACTGTTCAATTGTCGTAATCTGGCAAGTCCTGCATTGGGATCGACCAAATCAATCATGTTTTCAATCGACATCAGTTGTAGGCGGTATTTTTTTTCATTCTTCTTCTCTTCTGTTGTTAAATTAGATAGTTCTTCTAAACCAACATCTAATTTTTTTGCATAGTAATTAATTTTTTCTATACTCACATAGGGGTTTCCCCGTTCAATATTGCTGATCGTTGAAGCGGATATATAATCATCTGCTAGATTCTCAATGGTAAAACCTTGATCTTTTCGTATGCGGCGAAGCATTTCTCCTGACTTTTTTCGATCAGAATAGTTCAAAGGTGGTCACCTCATATTTGCATAAGCTATATATAGGTAATATGATAGTGAAAACAAATTTCCTGCAAAAAAAAGTGTTTTTTTTATCGAAATTTCCCGGATTAAATTTCTTGCAAAATATTTTTGCAAAAATGTACAAATAGGGGGGAAATTCGCTTATTTATAGGTTTTATTTGCAGAATGCGTGAATGGGACTTAAAAATTTGATATATTTACCAAATGTTCTGAATAAATTATAATAATAATGACTAAAGCAATTGGTTTTAGAAAATTACCAAGGGGGAATTTTCAGATGCTGAAGTTGCGTGTGATGGGGTCACCTTTCGAGGTACATACATTCATAAATCATGTACAGTCAGACCCTCAGTATAAAGTGGAGTATACCACTGAGATCTATAAACACATTAATCACGAAAATGAAGCGATTGCTTTTGCCAATCTGGAGTTTAGCCCCACTCGAAGAGATGAGTTGGTTGTGAAAATTTCCACGGCAGACAATAAGGAATGTGAGATTTGTTTGTTGGATGGTCAGGTGGTGAAAATGGGAGATCATATTACGTTGATCAGTGGCAAGGTATATGACGTATTTAGCTGATGGGTGTTGTTTTTGAAAATGGGTTATGAGCGGAATTTTCCTGACTTTTTCTTCTGATTAGTTAAAGGTTGGTCTCAATGGATGATTCTTGGTATTTTGGATTGATTCTTTTGTTGTTGAAGCGGATGAATGTAGTAACCTCCTAGAGAATAGGAGGTATTTTTTTATTCGGAGGATGGAGATTCTACTCCATAGATTTGGTCGAAATGGATGATACGAATAAGCTGTCCATTGACTACTTTGATCCATCGCTCATGGGGGTCAATTTTTTCGATAAAACCACAAAACTGTTGAGGTCTTTTGTGCTCAACATATTGAATGAGCAGTGGAAATTCTCCCTCTAAGCCTTCCAGAATCAAACGGTTTATTTCTTGCCAGGCCTCTTCAGTAAGGATGGGTGGAGTAAATGTTTGTTGCTGTTTGTAATGTTTGAGCAGCTGCTCGCGATGTTCGGGTAGAAACATCCGGCTTCCTTCCCATAACATATTTTTGCGATATAAGATGCTCATTTGTAGTGACCTCCGATCTTTTTGGCGCGATCCAGAGCTTGCCCAGCAGGAGTCAGTGAAATGGCGCGTAAGATGGCAGTGTCACCAAAACGTCTTTTGATCTCATCCATCACGTAGCCGATCTTCATGCGTTTGTTCTCTTGTTCGAAGAGATGAAGCTGCATTTTGTGAT
Source organism: Thermoflavimicrobium dichotomicum (assembly GCF_900114055.1). Lineage (GTDB taxonomy): Bacteria > Bacillota > Bacilli > Thermoactinomycetales > Thermoactinomycetaceae > Thermoflavimicrobium > Thermoflavimicrobium dichotomicum. The sequence goes on from NZ_FORR01000003.1 coordinate 48,094, forward strand.
CCGAAACCAATTTACTCAAGTGAATACCAAGTGAACGAATCGGCTGTTCATCCCAATGTCGCAGAAACAAATCCCATGCGTGTTGGAAAGCAAACATCGTTTGATTGGTTGGATAAGGTAGAGTCGATTGACGATGAAAACCGGTTGGAATGTCAAAATTGGCTCCTCGGCAAGAAACATGAATGGTTTGCCCCATCAGGTGTTGAGTTCGGGCACGACGGCATACTTCTTCGCTGAGTTCGAGCAAAACCACACGAATTTCATCGGCTGTACGATAATCTCGTGGCAGTGTTATATGATGACCGATCGATTTTTGTTGATAAAAAGTAGTTCGTGAAACAGGAGATAAATCAATTCCATTCGCCGTCATCCACAAAACATTTCCATGGATGCCCCAGCGCTTTTTTAAACGTTCGACAGGAAAAGTGGCGAGTTCGCCAATGGTTCGAATCCCCATTTGCCGTAAATGCCGGGACATACGCCTTCCCACTCCAAACATCCTTTCAATGGGTAAGGGCCAAAGGTATTGTTTCATATTGTGGTGAGTTAACCAGAAGATCCCATTTTCCAGTTTTTTGGCAAAGTTATCGCAAGCCATTTTGGCAAGAACTTTATTAGGACCCATTCCAATTCGGGCATGTAGGCGAAGTTCGTTACGAATCGTTTCTTGAATTTTTTTGGCGATGGTTTGCGGTGGGCCAAATAACTTCTCGCTTCCTTTGATATCGATAAACTGTTCATCGATTGAATAGGGTTCCACTTGATCGCTAAATCGTTCCAAAATTTGGGTAAGTTGTATGGAGGTATCGAGATAGACTTGCATACGTGGACGGACTACAACAAGCTCAGGACATTTTTTCTTTGCTTCCCACAAGGTATCGGTTGTTTGAATTCCATACGATTTGGCAATAGGACAAGCAGCCAAGATAATTCCACTACGGCGCTGTGGATCTCCAGATACGGCTACAGGGAGATGTTGAAGAGTTGGATCATGAGCTTTTTCTACACTGGCATAAAAGGATTGAATATCCACAAGCAAAATGATGGAATCCATTGTTATTCACCTCACCGATAGTGCGAACGTATGATTGCTTATCCTTCAACTGTATTATATGAGAATACATGTTCTATTAGTAGTGGGAAATGATGTAAAATGAGAAGTGTACGGAGTAATAAATGGTGTTGTCACGAAGTGGAAAATAAGCGAAAATAAACGGAAGCATGTAAAACTTGAGGCGAGGTGGAGTGTAGATGCGTTATTTTGTTCCTGATTTGCAGTTAGGTGCTTTTCTGCCTGAACCGAAGCAATTTGTCGAGCAATACGGAGGGGTTCCCTGGGGATTGCCTGTTGAGCGTTGGCCAATCTGTGCCGAATGTGGAGAGCCGATGACCATGCTCGCTCAATTTCAGCACCATCCTGAGCGGCTCCCATTGGGGAAAGAAGGCAGAGTGTTATATTTATTCCAGTGTGAATCCATGCAAGGTTGTGCCACATGGGAAGCTGAAAGTGGGGCAAATGCTGTTATTATCCTGGAGCCGGAGCAAATACAGGATCATCTTACACTTCCTCCATCAGAGAAAACATGGATTTTGCCAGAAGCGCGAGTAGTAAAATGGAATGCAAAAGATGATGGTGTGCCAGTGGATTGGCAGGAACATTTTTTGGATGGAGATATGTATCATCAATGGTATATCGATGGAGACCTGCCCGAAGGATTGGAAACAACCAAGTTGGGTGGTTTCCCGGAATGGGTTCAGTGGCCAGAAGGGTATCCAAAACCTTATTACTTTGCTGGACAGTTTGATTCAGGGTTAACTGTGGAAATCCCTGAGGGGGACAAGCAGTTGGCAGAACAGGAAAAGAACGGATATCGTTTTTATGAGGTTTCGCCTGAAATAGGCCAGCCGTTTGTTGTTTATATCATTGAAAATGAAAAGACAGGTGAACGAAAATACAATGTAGAATTTGCTAGCTTTGGTGATACCGGTATCGGTTATCTGTTTGTAAATCCAGACCCACATCAACCAGCTGGAAAATTCTTATGGCAGTGTACATAGAAGAATAGAGGAGACGGTGGATGGAAAAGGCGATTTTTTATGGTGGGCAGATCATTACATTGGATCCGGATCATCCACAAGTCGAAGCTGTTTACGTCGAAAATGGCCGGATCGTTGCGATGGGAGATAAAGCAGATCTATTGCTGCAAGCAGGACGAACAGGGGTAACAAAGTTCGATCTGCAAGGCAGCTATATGTATCCAGGTTTTGCGGACAGTCATATGCATTTGTCTTTATTGGGTGAGAAGCTGCGAAAGCTGGATTTAGGTCTTTATCATTCAAAGGGGGAGCTGCTGCAAGCGATTCGTGAGCGAGTCGCAAGAGCCAAGACAGGAGAGTGGATCCTGGGAAGTGGTTGGGATGAGAAGAATATGGTTGGGGGTATGCCGACGCTGGCTGAGTTGGATGAAGTAGCTCCTTGCCATCCTGTTTTTCTCACCCGTATTTGTCATCATGTTCATCTGGCCAATAGTCAGGCATGGAAACAGGCGCAGCCATATGTTCAGCAGGCCAGCACAAGTGCAGGTGCTTTGGGAAAAGATGAGTCTGGTAAATGGAATGGTTGGGTTTATGAAAATGCTTCGCAATCTTTTTTTGAGGCTCAACCCAAGCCAACTTATGATGAAAAAAAAGAAACCATTCGCACAGCGATGAAAACTGCTCTTGCTTGTGGACTGACAGCTGTACATACGGAAGATTTACGCTACATTGGCAGTGTGTCTGAGATGAAGCGGATCTTTTATGAGTTGGTCGAGGAAGGAGTCTATTTAAGAACACACCATTTGTTATATCATCCTTTTCTCCCAGAAATTGAGAAGTTGAATGAAGCGTTTCGTGCTGGGAATGAGTGGATCACTTTGGGAGCCATTAAAATTTTTGCAGATGGCTCGCTGGGAGGAAGGACGGCATGGTTGTCCCAGCCATACGCAGATGCACCTGATCAGTATGGATTGGCGATTCATGAGCCAGAAGAATTAAAGGAATTGGTCTCTCAAGCCGCTCATCGTGGTTTTCCTGTTGCTGTTCATGCGATTGGAGACAAAGCAGCTGAACAAACGATTCAAGCAATGTATGCGAACCGAATGAGTGAAAAAAAGAAACGTTTACGTCATCGGTTGATTCATGGACAGATCCTGCGTCCAGAGCTAATTCAACAGTTACAAGCCATGAAAATCGTAGTGGATATCCAGCCGCGATTTGTGGTTAGTGATTTTCCTTGGGTATTGGAGCGAATTGGCGAAGAACGGGCACGTTATGCTTATGCATGGAAAACATTATTGGAAGCAGGTATACCTTGTGCGGCTGGAAGTGATGCTCCGATTGAGCCCATTGAACCACTATGGGGCATGCATGCGGCGATGACGCGTAAGCATCCAGAGGACCAAGGGGAGCATTTAGGTTATTTCCCGGAGCAAAAGTTAACGGCGATTGAGGCCTTGTTATTGTTTACCAAAGGAAGTGCTTATGCTGCGGAAGAGGAACATGAGCGGGGAAGTATCTCTATTGGAAAGTGGGCCGATTTCTCTGTATTTGATCGGGATATTCTTTCTGCCCCGGCCAATGAATTGCTTGAAGCGCAAACGTTAATGACAGTCGTAAATGGGCAGATTGCTTATCAAAGAAGTTGAACGAATCCAATGGGCTAGTTCTGAGACCGTTGACAAAGTATCCGTTATATCCCGGTTTGTCAACAGTCCCTCATGTTGCCGGGCAACACCGTCAGAGGGATGGTTTTCTATAAAGCGGAGGGATGGGTTCCTTATGGATTGGCTGTGATGGTACAGAAGTCGTTACGGAGAAAGGAACCCATCCCGAAGCGCGAGAGAAACGTATCCAAATTTTCAAGATAGCCTCTGAACGAATCCAATGGATTGGTTCTTTTTTTTATTTTTTTACATAAATATCAGCAAGAGGTGATACCATGGCAATCATCCGTCATACACCTGAGCATATCAAATTATTGGCAAGATTAATGCGAGCAGAAGCAGAAGGTGAAGGAAAACTGGGAATGATGATGGTAGGAAATGTAGGTGTCAATCGTGTTTTGGGTGACTGTCTCGATTTTAGAGGCATTCGTACGATTAGGGATATGGTGTTCCAATCGCCTGGGGGATTTGAAGCCGTACAAAAACCTTATTTCTATCAGAGAGCCAGATCTCGCGATATTCGCCTCGCCAGAAGAGCCGTGCAGGGAGAGCGTTATCATCCAGGCAAACATTCTTTGTGGTTTTTCAGACCGGTTGAGGACTGTCCAGCAAGATGGTTTGGTCAGCCTCACAGTGGACGTTATAAGAGTCATTGTTTTTATTCGCCATCTTATGGAGATTGTAAAAAAATTTTCTTGTATTAGGAGGAAAGGCACATGTATTGGTATTATCCTTATGCTAATGTCTCCCAACAATCACAACCTCAACAGATGGGAGTGTCGCAACAAAGAGATCGCGACAGGGTGTTTTCCGAGGATTTTTTGCAAAATAATATCGGGAGAAAAGTGACGGTTTATCTTACCTTTGAAGAAAATACTCAATGGAATGCCAAAAAAATAACAGGAACTTTACGAGCGGTGGGACGTGACTATTTTGTCATACGAGACCAAGTTACAGGAAAAGATCATATGTTTTTGAATATTAATCTTGACTATTTTGTTTTTGAGGATAAACCAGCGGTAATAAAAGAAACGGATTAGCAAGAAAAAGATGGATGGAAGACAGGGGAAAATGTATACTAAAATTGTCTATTTTTTTATATTTAAAGTAGAATATATTGAGTAAAGCAGGGAATATGGATCTTATCAGCAAATCATTATTTGTAACTACATAACGATGGGAAATAAAATCGTTGAGATTTGAACCGGAATATCCGGTTTTTCTTTTTGTTACTCCCATTAGGAAGGAGCCAAAAATGATGCGTGACTTCAAGGAAAGACAACAGGAAGAAAAAATGCGCGTATCCAGTGTAGATGTGGCAGAGACCCATGCATCGAAAGAGGAGATAGAGGAGAAAAATGGAGGATATTCGAGGCAGGGGCAATCTCCAATCGCCCAGTCAGACTTGCTCAGGCAAAATCAAGCGATTTGGCGATCCCTGTTCGTTTTCCTGATTCCGATGATTTTAAGTAATGCCCTGCAATCACTGGGAAGTACCATCAGTATGATGATTATGGGAAGAGGTTTGGGAGAGAGTACGCTTGCTGCTGCCAGTTCAGTAATGTCGATGGTCTTCTTTCTTATTTCTTTGATCATTGGCTTGGGAAGTGCGAGTTCTGTATTGATTGGACAAGCATATGGCAGTCGGCAAATCGAACGATTAAAAGAAACCGTGAATACTTCGTTGAAATTTTCTTTTTTATTTGGATTGGTGATGGCGGCAGTTGGACTTTTATTTACCCGTGAGTTGTTACAAATCGTCAAAACTCCACCAGGTGTAATGGATCTGGCAAGCAGTTACGCACAGATTTTATTTATTTCACTTCCCATTCAGTTTATCTATATTAGTTATACAACCTTTTTACGAGGAACAGGTGATTCGAAAACCCCTTTCTATTTTTTGGTTATTAGTACGATTTTGTCTATTGCGCTATGTCCTGTATTGGCTTTTGGATGGTTTGGCATACCCGTTTTAGGCATGAGAGGTGTAGCTTTAGCCAATACAATGGCGATTTTGATTTCCATGATCTTGTTGTTTGTGTATTTGTATAAGACAAAACATATTTTGGCTTTGGACCTTGCTGTTTTTAAAAGCTTGCGCATGGATCTGCAAATTCTGAAGCTGATGATTAAAATAGGAATACCAACAGGCATTCAGATGGTATTTGTCTCGTTATCGATGATCGCTGTTGTTTCGTTTGTCAATCGTTTTGGTGCACAAGCTGCAGCTGCTTATGGTGCCGTGATCCAAATCATTAGCTATGTACAGTTACCGGCATTAAGTCTGGGAATGGCCACAGGTATTTTTGGCTCTCAGCTGATCGGTGCTGGACAGCCGAACCGTTTGAAAGATTTATTGAAAAGTGCGGTGTGGATGAACTATATCATGGGTGGAATATTGGTCATGATTGTTTATCTCTTTAGTCATTCCCTGCTTTCACTGTTTCTGGCCGAAAAAGCTACCCTGGAAGTTGCACAAAAAATGCTTTTTCTTGTCTTATGGGCTTATCTCATTTTTGGCAACAGCATTATTTTGGCAGGGATGATGCGTTCAAGCGGAACGGTTTTTTGGCCAACACTGATCGGGATCCTTTCGATCTGGTGTGTACAGGTTCCCCTTGCTTATTTCTTGTCTCATGTGATCGGCTTGGAAGGAATTTTGGCTGCCTATCCGATTGCCTTTACTTGTTCCGCACTCGCACAGTATACGTATTATCGCTGGTTCTGGCGAACCAAACAACATAAAAGCTTGTTTATGGATCGAAGCGGAGAGAAACTGGGATCGAAGTGAAACCAGTAATTAGTGAATTCTTGACCAATCCCCATGTCTAAAGGCCTGTTCATTACCCATAATCCAGATAAAAAAACTGAGATTGTTGACAAACTTAGGGGATCCTTTTCCTATTGAGCGACTTTTGCTTAGGTTTAGCGACAGAAGCGAAAATGGACAAGGATCCCCCTTTCGCCAAAAGGCGACTTTTTCAATATCCTCTACTCATTCTATAATAAATCCGTTTTTTTATAATTTGGCTAAAATCGGCTTCACATTTTCGATCGGAATTGCGAAACCAATACTTTGTGATGGATAAATAACGAATGTGTTGATACCGATTACTTTTCCCAGCATGTTGATCAGTGGCCCGCCGCTGTTTCCAGGATTGATGGCAGCATCCGTTTGAATGACGCTTTGATAAGTACGGTCACCTACCTGCAGAGGACGATTTTTGCCACTCACGACGCCAACTGTGACCGTTTGTTCAAGTCCAAAAGGATTTCCCATGGCAATCACCCACTCTCCCACTTCTAGGGTAGTAGAAGTGCCAAGAGGTAAAGCTTTGAGACGATTGGGAGGATAAATGCGAATGATTGCCAGATCGCTTTTCGGGTCAGACCACGCAATCTTGGCAGGAAAAAGTTGATCATATCCTGATACTTTGACAGCAATGGTATCCACGTCAGCAATTACATGTTCATTGGTTAAGATATATCCAGCAGGATGAACGACGAAACCTGAACCAAATTGGCGAATAGCTGGGCTTTTTTGATTAGAGAAGAGTTGGCTCCAAATGGTTTCATGAAAGAAATGAGGCTGAGGAGATTTTTGCGTAAGCAAAGAAACGACACCATCCCGAACTTGCCGGACAACAGACACAAAATGATTGACTGGATGGGAAGCAGCGGTGTAATTTTTCGTACGGAGGCGCATTTTTCGTCCGTTCATGTTTTCACTCCTGTCACTAAAGATCCGATCTGATTAATGATATATCGTATGAAGAGGGAGTGGATCCGAACAGGGCGAAATACCTGAACATTTTGCCTAACAGCAGAATGTAAACTAAAGTTGTTTTATGTGTTGACAATTATAAATTGTGCTTTTAACCTATAAGTATATTCTTCTAAATAAGGGGTTATTTTCTATGAAATCGAGGGCTTCATCTTTACGAAATATGATTTTAGCTGCTTTATTTGTTGCTTTAGTGGCAGTGGGAGGGCAAATAAGTATTCCATTGACCCCTGCTCCCATTACACTGCAGACCTTATTTTTAATGTTGGCTGGCTCGATCCTGGGAGCACGCTGGGGAGCAGCCAGTCTACTGGTTTTTGTCGCCTTGGCCGCAGCAGGTGCACCTGTTTTATCAGGAGGGAAAGGCGGTTTGGCTGTTTTGCTTGGCCCGACAGGTGGATATGTGTTTAGCTGGCCGGTAGCTGCTTTTCTGATCGGTTGGATGGTTGAGAAATGGGGAAAAGGCGGTCAGATCAAGGCATGGCAACTAACTGTCGCCCATATTGTTGGTGGAATCATTTTAGTGCATGCGATTGGTTTTCCCTGGCTCCTTGCGGCAACCCACATGCCACTCCATGAAGCGTTTATGGGAGCTTTCCTGATCTTTTTACCAGGAGATCTGGCGAAAGCATTTGTAGCTACAGCAGTGGTAAAGGCTCTTTATAAAGCAATGCCAACACTCCAGATGCAAAAATAAGGAATCATAGTGAATTCTTCGAACATCTGGCCTCTCTGTAGAGAGGATCAGATGTTTTTTCATTCATCCAAAAGGAAAATATTTTTGTGTTAGAATAGAGTAAAAAATTTAAGAGATAAGGAGTATTCTTGTGAAGCTACCAAAGATTCCACCATTACATGTAGAAACAATGGAAGAAACCACCAAGCATGTCAATCAATTGACAAAGCCACTGGGAAGTCTTGGACAACTGGAACAGATAGCCATTCGCCTGGCTGGAATTCAGGGAAAGAAAATACCAGATGTATCTCGTAAAGCTGTGATTGTTATGTGTGGTGATCATGGAGTGGCCCGTTCAGGAGTGAGTGCTTATCCTCCAGAGGTCACCGGTTTGATGATTCATAACTTTGTCCAGGGAAAAGCGGCCATTAATGTATTGGCTCGTTTAGCTGGAGCAGAAGTTCATGTGGTAGATGTAGGAAGTTATCTGTCTGAAGTGCCAAAACAGGTAATCAATAAGAAAGTCAGGAAGGGAACAAGACATTTTGCAGAAGAAGAAGCCATGACGGAAGAGGAAACGATCCAGGCTATCGAAGTTGGAATCGAAGTCGTGGAACAACTAAAACAAAAAGGCGTGCAATTACTGGCAGTAGGAGAAATGGGGATCGGCAATACCACGATTGCCACAGCCCTGGCAGCAGTATTTACACAAAAGTCCGTTAGTGAGTTGGCAGGACGTGGAACAGGTATTAATGATCATGCCTTGCAACAGAAAATAGAAGTGATTGAGGCAGCTCTAGAGCGACATCAGCCCAATCCCGATCAGCCACTTCGTGTATTATCACAACTTGGCGGGCTGGAGGTGGCTGGGATGGCGGGAGTGTATATAGGAGCGGCAGCAGCAGGTATACCTGTGATGGTCGATGGGGTCATCTCTACCGTGGCTGCATTACTGGCAGTAAAAATGGAACCATCGGTACGAAATTATTTATTTGCTTCCCACTTATCTGTCGAACCCGCTCATGCTGTGTTATTGGATGCGTTGGGTTTGCAGCCGATCATTCAAGCTGGATTGCGTTTGGGGGAGGCAAGCGGAGCAGCGCTGGCATTCCCCATGTTTGATGCCGCTGTTGCCATTGTACGGGAGATGGCTACATTTGCGGATTTAGGTTTACCGAGTCCCAAATGATAGGTTGTGAACAGGATTTTGACTGTGTGGGGATCCGTTTCTGTCTGGTTTCATCGGCTTCGCCCTACATGAGTGACCCACGATCCCCACCATCGATTCATTCAGTATAGATGACTGGAAAGGAAAAGGGATACGATGCTGATATTTCTGTCTGCGTGTGTTGGGATCGCTGGAATCGCTTATTTGGTAGCGGTTGCAAAGGAATGGACATGGTGGAAGTATTTATTAAAACCTGGAACCATGCTAATGATCATGGGTATTGTGGGAGTGTCTTTGGAACGAGGTGATTCATATGGTTGGCTTATTTTATTAGGCCTAGTCTTTTCAATGATCGGTGATATTTTTTTAATGTTGCCAAGCGATCGTTTTGTTCCTGGATTGATCTCCTTTTTTTGTGCGCACGTAGTTTATATTTTTGCTTTCCCTGGCAATCATTCTTTTTCGTTGCGATCATTCATAGTGGCTTTATTTCTGTTCCTGATTTCTTTGATCTATTTTCTCTTTGTTCAGTCTGGTGTCCGCAGGCAGGGGGGAACCAGGCTATTGATGGCTGTTGCCTTATACATGACCATCATTTCATGGATGGTGTGGAAAGCATTGTTAAGTGGGCAATGGCTATTGGTAGTTGGATCTTTATCTTTTTATCTATCCGATGCCATTCTTGGATGGGACCGTTTTGTTCGAAAGCTGAATTGGGGAACGTATGGAGTGATGATTACCTATTATCTGGCTCAGTATTTGATTGCTTTAAGCGCAGGGCTGGGATAGAAAAAGCAAACAAATTATGCTGTCTGGTGACTTAGGTAGAAGAGATTACCCAAGAATCCTCTACGTTTACGCATGGGGAGAGGACAATACATGTGTGGTTGAATAGGAGTGGATGAAAATGAGAAGAGATTTTTCCCGCAGTAAGCCTGGTTATTTGAAAAGGAAGATCCATCCATCTGTCGAACTTGGATAGGGATGGAAAATGTTGAAGTATGAAAGAAAGAAGTGAGAAGGTTGCGAAAGATGGTGGTGTTACTTTCCCATTCCCCCAATCAGGAGCAGAAACAGGAAGCAAAAGAAGTATGGAAAGTAGAGAAAATGATCCATCTTCCTGAACATTTGCAGGTACTCTGGTCGCAAGTTCCGGCTCAGGGAGATTTTCCCATTCCATCCTTTCAGCCACTTTTGCTTTGGTTAGAACAAAATACAGATTTTCAAGATTTAATATGGGCTCAAGGAGAACCAGGAGCTACCTTTTTGATCGTTTCATGGAGCTTTCAACATGGACGAGTACCTGTCTATGCCACAACGAAACGGGAGTATCAGAGTATGGTCATGGAAGATGGAAAAGTAAAAAATGAACATATATTCAAACATGTTGCGTTTCGTGTTTACCCCAAAGGGGAATGGTAGAAAAAGAGTAAAATGAAAACCATTTTTCTATCATTAGAGGAGTGGTTCTTATCGCTGCCAAATTTTTAACTTTTTTAGGATCCAGTAAGTACGAATTATGTACTTATCAGCTTGGGGACAAAAGCTATACATCCCGGTTTGTTCAGAAGGCATTATTGGAAATATTAAGCGGGCAAGAACCCATTGAAGCAGTGATCTTCCTTACGACACAAGCACGAGAAAGTAACTGGGAGAAAGAAAACAAGTGGTGTTATTTGGGACTGGCAGGTGAACTGGAAAATCTCGAAAAAGAAAAGCGGATTCTCGTTCAAACAGTGGACATTCCTGGCAGTCAGGATCAGGGAAGCATCTGGGAAGTATTTCGGCAGATTTTGGATCATTTGGATGAAGAAGATGAAGTTTATTTTGATATCACGCATTCCTTTCGCTATCAACCCATGTTAGCGCTACTCGTGCTTCATTTTGCCCGTGTGATACGGAATATTCACATACGTGGTATCTATTATGGAAATATCGAAGCCAAACGTCCGGGTGAAGTGCCGATTGCTCCCGTTAACGATTTATCTTCGTTTGTGGATGTCCAGGACTGGATCACCAATGTCTACGCCTATCTCCATACAGGACGGGCTGAGCCGTTATATCAATGGTTATATACAGCAAAGAACCGGCAGCTGAAACAAGGTGCCTCTCCGGATCAATTGGCTACAATGGAGTCAGCAGTAAAGGTTGCAAAAGCATTAAAGGAGCTATCGCTCTCTTTGGAAACCAATCGAGGACCGATCATCCCAGGAAAAGCGAAACAGGCGAGAAAAAAATTGCAACAAGTTCAGGACCATCTACCCCATCCTTTTCAACCCATTCAAATACTGCTTGATACGATGGAGAGTCAGATTCAAGGTCTGGATCATCAAGACCCGATTGAATCAGGAATATCTGCTGTTACATGGTGTATTGAACGCGGATTGATTCAGCAAGCCTATACGATGCTAGATGAGCTTGTTTTAACAGCGATCTGTCTGGCGGAGGGATACCGTTTTGAAGAAGTAAAGGATTATGAAAATGTAAGATCGAAAGTGGGTCAACAGGTGAATGATGCCATTCAATGGCTAAAAGAAAAGAAAGACTCATCCATGGAGAAAGATGATCATTCTTTAAAAGAGTATTTAATTGATAACTATAGGGGATTTATTCAGCTTTATGGAGAACTTAAGCTGGATCGGAATGATTTGAATCATGCAGGGTGGAGGAAGGATCTGAAAAAGCCCGAATATTTTGCGAGGAAAATAGCCTTTCATAATAAACAGCCTGGAAAATATGCGAATCTGATCAAAGAGCTCCGTCGTTATTGGCAAGAAAATAAGCCTGAGGCCTTTTAAATAGAAAATTATATAAAATAATATACAAAAAAGTCCATCTCTCTTTCATCAGAGAGAATGAGGCTGTTGACAAACCCGGTTTTCCTTTTCCAGTTGAACAACTTATTGCTCGTATTTATTGAGCGGGAGTGAAACGGAAAAGGAAAACCGGCATATAACGGATACTTTGTCAACAAGCTGGAGAATGGGCTTTTTTTATTTGTTTTTTAGATATGAATATTGCTTTTGGGAACCAAGCGCCGGTATTGTGATGAGATCGAGGCAAAGTATTTGCGTAAGAGACTCCAGAAGAATTTGGAAATGCCACCCAAGATGATGGCGACAATAAGCAAAATGGGGACAGATTTCCAGCCGGCAATACTGTAAGAAGGGCCAAGGTGAACACCCATTTGAATACCAGCAATGTTGTCGATTCCCAATATGACTGAAATGGAAGCAATACCTGATGCCACAGCAGCCACACCAAAAGCAAAGCAGACTCCACCTAAAAAGGTGATGATCACCGGACTGAAAAAACTGAGAGAGGCGAAAAAAGGAGTTTATGGAAAAACAATCTTGGGCTTGTTGTCTTTTGCTTGAGAAAATACTCACCCGTGTAACCGGTTGCCAAGGTTTTTGGATCTCCAAGCCTTTTTAAAATTTCATCTTCAGATTGACCATGTTCTAAACCAGACAAAATATGGCTTTCAATTTCTTTCAAAATATCTTCTTTCTCAGCGATTGGCAAATTTTTCAGATGACCAGCCAATGTATCAAGATATGTCCTCGCATTTGGCCCCATCATTTTGCTCCCCCTTCAGCTGTCGGATTTCCGTTACACCATGAATCAATCGATTCCATTCACGGTTCATTTGTTCTAGCAAATCCTTGCCAGACTCTGTTAAATAATAATATTTTCGTGGGGGGCCTGATGAGGATTCTTGCCATGTTGAAGTGATGTATTTTTCTTTGGATAACCGGCGTAACAGGGGGTATAGTGTTCCTTCTGTAATTGCAAGAGGCTCCCACTGTTGGAGAATGGATGCAATTTCGTAACCATAGCGTGGCTTTTGTGCAACCAAGGATAAGATGCAGTATTCTAAAATCCCACGGCGAACCTGTGTAATCCATTCGGATAAATCCAAGGGTTTCACCCTCTTTCTATGGAATATTATAACAGAAGGTATTATGTAAAACAAGGTACTGGGTGGAGCTAATCTGAACTGACTTGTTTTTTATCGGACGTTTTGTCTTTCCTTCTTTATTCTCTATTTTTCATTTAGAATAAGAATACATAAAATCACCAAACGGAAGGAAATGGCTATGACAAAGTTGGAGCGTTTTGGCCATGGAGGCGATCTGGAGACAGCAGTTGAGTTATATGGTTATGATAAAAGGCAATGGCTCGATTTCAGTGCAAATATTTACCCATATGGCCCTCCATGTGCCGTTATCAAACATTTGCAATCTTTATTGAATGAGCCGGGATTTCACTCGTTAACCCATTATCCGGATCCGGATTCAAGGAAGTTGCGGCAAAGAATTGGTGAACATCATCAGATTGATATCGATTGGGTGATGGTAGGTAATGGGGGAGCAGAGTTAATTGATTTGGTGATTCATGGGTTGGCTCCAAAGAGAGTAGGTGTCTTGGAACCTGCCTTTTCAGAGTATTCCTCCAGTGCCAGGAAGCGAAATGTTTCTGTTCAATCAATCGTTAGTGATTGGGAAAAAGGATTTATTCCTGATCCGGAAGAAGTAGCCCAACTCATTGCAAGTTCGGATTTGGTATTCATTGGAGTGCCCAATAACCCAACGGGGCATTTGATACCCGTTTCATTACTGAGAGAGTGGGCGAGAATGGCGGCAATGAAAAAAACTTGGCTGGTCATCGATGAAGCGTTTTTAGACTTTGTGATTAAGGGAGAAGAGCATTCATTGATCCGAGAAATCGATCGTTATCCCACCACATTCATATTGCGGTCGATGACGAAATTTTATGCGTTGCCGGGTCTTCGCCTTGGATATATGATAGGTCATCCAGATGTGCTCCGGAGAATCAAAGAACAACAGGTACCATGGAGTGTCAATGCATTGGCACAGGAAGCAGGAGCTGTAGCCCTTTTACCTGAAGTACATGCTCCTTATGCAAACGAAGTACATCAGTGGTTACAGGAGACAAGGCTTGAGCTGATGGAATTATTTAAAGATTTCCATGAACTGGAAGTGTTTTCGGGTGAGGCTAATTATTTTTTGCTTCGCTTGACTGCACCGGGCTATACCTCGATTTGGCTACAGGAGGAATTGGGGAAAAAAGGGATTCTCATTCGAGATTGTTCGATGTATCCGGGTCTGGATGAGCGTTATTTTCGGATCGCGATCAAAAAGCGTGAGCAGAATCAAGTGCTGGTTCAAGCGTTACAAGAAGTTTTATGTAAATGAGGGATCAGAGATGAGTATTCGACTGGTGACAGGAGGCGTACGTTCGGGCAAGAGTCGCTTTGCGGAACAGTTATGTGCATCACTCCAGGATGAGGTCATTTATCTGGCAACGAGTCGGGTTTTGGATGCTGAGATGGAAGAAAGAGTTGCCAAACACCGGGCTGAGCGTCCAGCGAATTGGAAATTGATTGAGGAACCGATTCAACTGGCTGAAGCCATTCATGAAGCATCACCGTCAGCCTTGTTGTTGGTTGAGTGCATTTCTGCTTGGGTAGCGAATTTGCTTTTTGCTGAAAAATTGGATGAAGAGATGACCAATGAAATGAGAAACCATTTTTTAAAAAAGGTTGCGCAAAAAGCGGAAGAGCTGCTACAAAGCCTGGAAGGACGGGAAGCCGTTCTGGTGACAAGCGAGGCAGGATTGGGCGGTGTTGCGATGCACCCAGTCAGCCGATTGTTTCAGGATGCTTTGGGAGAAGTCAATCAACGGCTTGCACAAGAGGCAGAAGAAGTATGGCTTGTCATTTCAGGTGTGCCATGGAGGGTAAAGGGATGAGCTCTTTATTGCATGCGATCACTTTCTTTACCCGTATTCCTCTTCCTGTTCGCCATCCATCGGATGATTTTGCCAAATGTGCGATGTGGCTTCCTGTCGTGGGTTTACTGGTTGGTGGAATACTTGCTCTTTGTGACTGGATTTTTTCGTTTCTTTTTCCGGTTTGGGTACGAGCTGTTTTGGATGTGGCGATTTGGGTTTATTTGACAGGTGGTCTTCATTTGGATGGATTGATGGATACAGCTGATGGACTTGGCTCTTATCGGAGTCGGGAACGAGTACTGGAAATCATGCACGATAGCCGGGTTGGAGCGATGGGTGTACTTGCTGCCATTTTGACAATTTTTTTGAAAGTGAGTAGTATTGCTTCACTTCCACTCGAATGGAAAACAGGTCTGGTTTTGCCAGTTGCGGCCGTCATTAGCCGTGGAGTGGCCGTTTGGGCGATTTTTATGTTTCCCTATGTTTATGAACAGGGAATAGGACTAGAGATGAAAAAAGATCTAAAACGAAATCGTTTTATGTTTGCACTTGCCATGACCGTAGTGCTTTCAATCATCCTGGAAGGATGGATGGGTTTAGTGGCACTGGTATTGACCTTTCTGTTTGCTTCTGTTTTTGCCTGGCGGGTTTCAGAGCGTTTGGGTGGTTTGACCGGGGATATTTATGGTGCCCTTATTGAAGGAAGCGAGGTTCTTGTTTTATTGATTTTGCTGGCATGGGAGGTGCATCCATATGCGCATTATCTGGGTACGCCATGGTGAAACAGATGGAAATCGTGCGCGAAAGTATATTGGACATACCGATATTCCGTTGAATGAGATCGGACATAAACAGGCGGAAGCTTTGGCAAAGCGATTGGCCAAAGAGCCTGTTCGGGCGATTTATACCAGTGATTTATTACGTGCTCAGCAATCAGCCCAAAAACTGCTTGCCTATTTTCCTGATATCTTCTACGAAGCTACCCCATTGTTGCGCGAATGTTTTTTTGGCGAGTGGGAAGGGTTAACTTACTTGGAAATCTGTGAAAAGAACGAAGCGCATTTTCAAAAATGGTATGAAGACCCTTTTCGGCATGCACCTCCTCAAGGAGAAACCCTTGTGGAGATGGACAAGCGCCTTTCCCGATGTTTGAAGCAAATCGAGACCAAACATCATCCACAGGATTGTATTGCGATTTTTACTCATGGTGGGCCTTTGCGTTGGGCCTGGGCCAAGTTGGTTGAGTGTCGTTGGAAAGGGCTTTGGAAAGCCAAAACGCCGAATGCGGGTGGATGGATTCTGGAGAAAGAAGATAAAGGTTGGAAGTTGATTGAAAAAATTGAGCTCGATGGGGTTCGGTAGTACATGGGGAAAAGGAAGTCTCCATCCCTTGATAAAAGAAAGGCATGAAGACCAGAAATGGAGAAGAGGGAGATAAAAATGATATCTTTTCCGAAACCAGATGTAGAGCTGTTTTTTCGGACTTTCCACATCCAGCAGTTTGCTGTAAGCCGAGATGAAAAGCAGTTGGTATTCAGTACAAATCTGAATGGAAAATATGATTTGTGGGCTATGGACTTGCCTCATCTTTTTCCTTATCCGATCACTTTCCAGGGGCAAAACTGCGGCGGCATTCACATGGATCCGCAGGGACGGTTCTTATTGGCTGCTTTTGATCAGGACGGAAATGAAAACTGGCAGATTTATGCTCTTCCACGGCAGGGCGGGCAACTAAAACCCATTCGTGTAAACACAGAGCATAAGTTTTATCTGGAACATGTAAGTGCAGATGGCGAGCGAATCTATTATCTGGCAAATCATGAGAACGCCAGATATCTCAATATTTATCGCTATCATCTAAAAGATGAAAAAGAGGAGCTGTTGGTTGAAGGAAAAGATGCTCCATTGGTGCGTTTATGTGTAAGCGAAGATGAAACAAAGTTGGCTTTTCTCAAGGCCTTTGCCAATACATCGATTTTGGCATATGTGAAAACAGGCGAGGAAACCATTTGTCTGACTTCAGAAGAAGATACAGAGCATGTGGTTCATGATGTGGTATTTTATTCGGATGATCACTTGTTGTTAGCGACTAACTATGGGGAAGATTTTTCATATCTGGCTCAATTCCATATCAAAGAAAAAAAGTTAACCCCACTTTTAACAATGAAGAAAGAAGAAATTAGAGGTATCTATTATCAACCAGGTTGTGACGGGATCTATTTGAAAACCTGCAAGGGAGTCCAGGACTTTCTTTATCATTATGATCTAAAAACGCAAGCATTGACGAAAATTCCCACCCCTGTCAGCATCATTCAGCAGATCATTTATACTTCGACAGGAACGGTTTATATCGCAGGTCATTCATCGACTCGGCCTGCCAATATCTATCGAAAAAAGAAAGATCAATATCATTGGGAGGCGCTTACGAATTACCGTGTACCCGGAATTGCAGAAGAAGCGTTGGTAGAGCCTGAAGTATTGACTTATCCATCTTATGATGGTCTGGAAATCGAAGCTTTATTTTTCCGAGCTCATCCGGAAATCAGTAACAAGCATGTCATTTTATGGCCGCATGGTGGACCACAGCATGCTGAACGCAAGCAATTTCGAGCTTTGTTTCAATTTTTGCTCCACCGTGGTTACAGTATTTTTGCTCCTAACTTCCGTGGCTCGACAGGCTATGGTCATTCGTTTTGCAAGATGGTAGAAAGAGATTGGGGACATGGACCACGTCTGGACAATATTACGGGTGTAGAGTGGCTGATTCAAAATGGCTATGCGGATCGTGACAAGTTGTTATTGATGGGTGGCAGTTACGGAGGATATATGGCTTTGCTCCTTGCTGGCCGTCATGCGGACTATTTTAAAGCTGTTGTGGACATTTTTGGAGTTAGTAATCTGTTTAGTTTTATTGAGTCTGTACCAGAAGACTGGAAACCGATTATGAAAAGATGGGTGGGAGATCCGGTCGAGGATCGCGAAAAGCTGATTGAAGATTCGCCAATTACTTATGTAAAACAAATGACCAAACCGATCCTTATCATTCAAGGAGCCAATGATCCACGTGTGGTCAAAAATGAATCAGATCAGATTGTAGCCAAATTAAGGGAACGTGGAGTGAAAGTGGAATACCTCGTATTGGAAGATGAAGGGCATGGATTCTCCAAAAAAGAGAATGAAATACAGGTATACCGTAGCATCTTGCAATTTTTTGACCAGTTTATTTCCTGAGAGAAGGGATTTGTTGAAGGAGAATTCGCCATGATGAAAGGTGTTATGATGATTTGTGCTTATTTATTGGATCGTATGATCGGTGATCCTGATTGGCTTCCCCATCCAGTTGTCGGGATGGGGAAAGCTATTTCCAGGCTGGATCGATTATTGCAGCATATCATCCATCGATACCAGTGGAATCATGAAATAGCGGTTTATCGAATCCGATCGCTTGGTTTGTTATTTCCCATCGTGATTGTTGGTGGAGTATATGGTGTTGCGTTTTTCCTTGTCAAATGGGTTTCTGCTTGGAATGAATGGCTAGGCTGGGGACTGGAATTGTTTCTGGTGGCTACTACAATTGCGACCAAGGGACTTGCAGATGCAGGACGGGAGATTTACCAGGCACTGGTCGCCAACGATTTGCCAAAAGCTCGTCATGCTTTGTCCATGGTGGTTGGAAGAGATACGGATCAATTGGACGAGTCCGAGATCGTTCGGGGAGGTGTGGAGACAGTAGCCGAGAATATTGTGGATGGAGTAACAGCTCCCCTGTTTTATGCTGCTATCGGTGGAGCACCGCTTGCCTTGGCTTATCGAGCAGTTAATACCTTGGATTCCATGGTTGGTTATAAAAATGAAAAGTACTTACACCTTGGCTGGGCTTCAGCACGTCTGGATGATCTGGCTAACTGGGTTCCAGCACGTATTACACTTATCCCTATGTTTCTGGCTATGTGGATTTTGCATTTGGATCCCCGTAAAGCTTGGCAAGTTGTTCGACGAGATGCCCATCGCCACCCGAGTCCCAATAGTGGGTATCCCGAAGCGGCGATGGCCGGAGGGTTACACATTCAACTGGGTGGGGTAAATACATACCAAGGGAGAGTTTCACAACGGGCTTTATTAGGAGAACCCTTAGCAAAAAGAGAGCCTGCTCACTTACTTCAGGCTATTCGCGTTTTATATCTAACCACTTTTTTGTATGCAGGACTCATCAGTCTGATTTTATTTGCTTTCGATTATAGATAAAGTGGAATAAGAGACGCCAGATGAGAAAAACAATAAAGAAAAAGGCTAATGTCACTTGATAAAACAACCAATCAAATGGATGATCAGATAAAACAGCGCGGAGCCAAGTACCCAGGGTGATAGCGGACAGAACCGAGAAACCTGTTCTCCAAATCGTTTGGAACGCGCTGTTCTGATATGGATAAGAATAAAGACGAAATAGTGATGCAAAGATAAACCAGCACAAGATAAAGGGAAAAGCGGTATATAAAATGCTGCTTACATCCAGTATAAGACCGTGAAAATAACGTCCAATGGCTGAAAAGGCAATAAAGAACATCCCCTCAGTGATGATCAGAACCCACTGGGTTCTGTTTGTCCAATTCATCTTTCTTCCTCCCGTATGATATGCTGATAGTGGATGTAAATCTATGCCTATTTTCCGTGATCGAAAAGTAAATGTCCAGTTTGTCCATGATTTTAGGAAGATCATTATATCAATGAGTTCATGCAGGCATTGGGAAAATAGATCAAATCGTAATGCGTGG
This sequence comes from Thermoflavimicrobium dichotomicum, assembly GCF_900114055.1. Taxonomy (GTDB): domain Bacteria; phylum Bacillota; class Bacilli; order Thermoactinomycetales; family Thermoactinomycetaceae; genus Thermoflavimicrobium; species Thermoflavimicrobium dichotomicum. Next base: position 67,955 of record NZ_FORR01000003.1, read on the forward strand.
GGTGCTTACGAAATGGGAGGGCCTTGATGGATCATCAATTCATTGAATCGCTGATTGAACAGGTCGAATTTCAGGTTTATCCAGATAATCGAGTTGTTACCGTCCACCAGATTCCAGAAGAGTTGCAATTAGTGGGAAAAGGAACGGATGCGGTAGTGGTTCGACACTTAGCATATCCGCGATTTGCTTTCAAAGTATACGCGAGGGAACGATTAGACAAATTAGAAAACGAATATAAGGTCTACCAACAACTTGGCGATTCACCTTATTTTTGTGTATGTTATTCTAAGGGAAGCAGGTTCTTGGTTTTAAGTTATGAACAAGGCCCGACACTGTATGAATGCCTGGAACAAGGGATTGTGATTCCAGAACAGGTGATCATCGATGTGGAACAAGCTCGTGCTTATGTTAGAAAGGTAGGGCTCAATCCACGAGATATTCATTTGAAGAATATCATTATGCAAAATGGAAGAGCCAAATTGATCGATGTATCTGAATATATTCGCGAAGGCAATGATGGACGCTGGGAACACCTTCTACAGGCCTATGAACTTTTTTATCCTTTGATTAGAGGGAAACGCATCCCTCATTGGATTATTGAACTGGTGAAACGATTGTATTATAAGCAAGTCCATCAACAATTTTCGTTGATGGAATTTGGCAGGTGGTTTCTGCACCTGTTCAGAAATGTTAAACAAGACGAAGACCATGTAGGAAAAGGGGAGAAGTAATGTTTGCCAATCCATCCGATGAGGAACGTGCACAGTTGTTAAAAAAGGCTAAAAATATTGCAGTGGTTGGAATGTCTGATAAACCAGAGCGTACCAGCTATATGATTGCTCAAGCAATGCAACAAGCCGGCTATCGGATTTTTCCTGTCAATCCAAAATTAACATCTCCCGTATTGGGTGAGAAGCCTTATGCCAGCTTGAAAGAGATTGAGGAACCCATCGATATTGTCAATGTATTTCGACGCAGTGAATTTGTTTATCCCATTGCAGTAGAAGCTGTAGAAGTTGGGGCGAAAGCATTGTGGCTTCAGCAAGGAGTGGTTAATGAGGAAGCGGCAGCTTATGCCAAGGAGCATGGATTGCTTGTAGTGATGGATCGTTGTATCAAGGTGGAGCATGCTCTTTTAAAACCTTTGTTATAATCATGGTTGACCAGCCCCTTTTCTCACAACATCACATTATGCTTCTTAAAACAAGAAAATAGGGTTGGGGTGGTTTTCAATGCGAACCGTTAAGCTATCAAATTTGATACTGGCGGTATCCCCTGAGTTATATGACTTGTTAACTGAAGCAGAGTTAAATTCTTATGTATTGGTGGAAAGGGATTTTTCAGAGCTGGATCAAGAAGAATTAAATGACATTATTGCAAAGGCGATTGTCTTCCATCAAGTAAACCCGCGTTATCATTAAAGGAACACCCAACTGTTTTGGTTGGGTGTTTTTGTTTATTTAACTCACTAAATTTAAATAAATGTTAAAATTGTTTTATGCTATTTTGTTCAAAAATTCATTATAATGACCAATGGAATCTGCAATATTCATAATGAAAAGGGGAGGATTTTTTGGAGAAGCGGAAAGTCGTTTGGATCTGTACGCTGATTTTTTTGCTTGCAGGATGTTCCAGTTCTTTCAGTTCTTTAGATATAGGAGCTGGCAATGGTCTAAGCAAGAATCAAGTACTTTTGATCGGTTTGTTTGGTACTGTTTCTCAGCTTGATCCAGTCGATATGGGGCAAGGCAGCGTGATTATTTTGAATAATGTAAATGAAGGGCTTTTTCGCATTAGAAAAGATAATCAGGTAGAACCTGCGGTGGCGGAAGAATATACCGTCAGTGAAGATAAAAAGTTATATTCCTTTAAATTACGCAAAGATGCCAAATGGAGTGATAATCGCCCTGTCACAGCCCATGATTTTGAATTTGCGTGGAAAAGAGCCGTCCATCCTAACATAAAAGGAGATTCAGCCAGTCTTTTTTATCCGATTGAAAATGCCCGTCGCTATCATACCGGAAAGGCAAAAAAGGAAGAAGTTGGAGTAAGAGCTGTAGATGATTATACCTTTGAAGTTAAACTGGAAAAACCGGATCCTTATTTCATTCAACGATTGGCCTCTCCGGCATTTTTCCCGGTTAGAGAAGATATGGTGAAAAAGTATGGTTACCAGTTTGGCCTAAAACATGAAACGGTTTTGTATAATGGTCCATTTGTTGTACAGCAGTGGGATCCTTCGAAAGTTGTTTTGAAAAAAAATCCATATTATTGGGATCGCAACCATGTCACTCTGGAGCGTGTCGAGTTCCTGATCTTAAATAATCCCAAGAAGGAAATCGAGCTGTTTTATGCCGATAAGCTTCATGCCATTGCTTTACAAGATTATACAGCTGCTTATCGCAATTCTCCTGAATTTATCCAAGTGGAAGATGGGGTGACAGTATTTCTCAATTTCAATTATAAAAACAAATTTTTGGTAAATAAAAATATACGTAAAGCAATTGCTTTAGCGATTGATCGAAATGTTTTAACAAACACGATCTTAAAAAATGGTGCCAAGCCAGCCAATGGATTGGTTCCTCCTACCATCAATGTTGGAGGGAAGCCATTCCATAATGGCAATTCTCCGTATCTCAAATATGATAAGAAGCAAGCACAGAAATATTTGAAGAAAGGATTAGAGGAGCTAAAGTTGTCTAAACTACCGGAACTTCATTTGATTACCGTCTATGAAGATATTGCTGTGGATATTAAACGGCAACTACGTGAGAACCTGGGATTGGAAGTAAAACTGATGAAAGCGCCCACTTTTGATGCATACAAGAAATATGAGGCAGATTTGGAGATCAGAGAATGGAAAGCGAGTCATAATGACCCGATGAGCTTTCTCGATATTTTTGATTCAAAGTCAGATTTTAATACTTTCCATTTTAAAAATAAAGATTATGATACTTTAATCGATAAAGAACATGAGCTAACCGACCTTCAGCAAAAACAAAAGGTTGCATTGCAAGCTGAACGGCTATTGGTCGAAAAATTGGTAGCTGTCGTTCCATTATACTATGAGGGAAGTTCTTTTTTACAGAAAAAATATGTCAAAGATTTGTATCGCCATCCATTTGTGGCTGACTTATCATTGAAGTGGGCATATATCAGTGATGAAAGGGACAAATGAAAATGGAGTTAAAAAGTGAGCAATTGAAAGGGATTGGAAAAATATAGGTTCCAGTCCTTATTTTTTGTAAAATAATGGTTTATTCATTCAAAAAGAACATCATTTTATTTTTAATCTGGTTATTGTGAAGAGGGTGACAAACTATTACAAATAGGTTACAATAAAATTAAGATTATATGAACGGGATTTAGACAGCATGGGCGAGGGGGAAAACAAGAATGACTGTACCGGTGTTAGATTTGTTATCACAAAATAGAAGAACATCGTTGGGAACCTATCGAATTCATCGAGCCAAGATTGAAAGGCGGATTGCCAAGGAACCTCAAGTCAATTATTTTTTGGAGTTGGCCAGGCTTGAAGCGAGTAAAAGTCATTGGGAACGTGCACAAAAAGCCATAGAATCTGCGCTGGAATTGGACCCATATAGTGGAGAGGCTCAGTTATTTTTGGCACAATTGTTGGAACTGCAAGGGAAACATGAGGAAGCACGGTCTGTCTATTTGAACCTTTTGGATCAGCATGCATATATGAGTGTAGCTTATAGAGAGTTTGGGCGTTTCCTGATGGAACAAGGATCGATTTCTTTAGCACAATCACTTCTTTTAAGAGGATTGGAATTAAATCCCAAAGACGCAATGGCCCACATCCTGCTTGCGGAAATTTATGTACGAAAAGATCGGAGAGCACAGGCATTATTGCACCTGAATATCGCTAAACGTTATGCGGATGGACAACCTGCTTTTTATCAACGTTCTGCTCAATTGCTGATGGCTTTGGAAGAATACGATGAAGCGGCCAGGCATTTTAAGTTGGCTATGCAAGGGAATCGAAAAAATAAATCGCTTCGCGTCTTGTTTAAACAAGCGATGAAAGCGAAAGAAAATAATAAAAAACAATCCATTTTAAACCGCTGGATGATTTGGAAACGCTGGGGTTGGTAAGCTTTTCATTCAATAAAAAGTTGAAACCGTACTCTACAGAATATCGACAATTTTCGGGGGACATGATAAAATAAACTTTGTAAGTAAGGTTGACCTTCTTGCTTACGCTACCACGCTTCTTTTAACTCCTTAATCTTGACCCTCTTTCATTGTGACCAGGATAGAACCTGGTCTTTTTTCTTTCATTCCATGGTGATTTTAGGAAGAAGGGAAAGTTTATGTCAGATTATCATCCGCTCTATTTGGAATTTTTTCGTCATTACCATCGTGAAGAATACTGGGAAGCCCATGAAGTATTGGAAGAGCTTTGGCAAACACAGCGACATAATGATTTTTATCATGGCTTGATTCAGGTAGCAGCCATTATGCATCAGTTAAAGAGGGGAAAAGTTCGTGGGGCTAGAAAGTTAGCAACTTCTGCAATCAGATACTTACAATCATACGCTCCGCAAAAGGATGGAGTTTATGTAGATCAAGTACTTGATTGGTTAACTTTTTGTTTGGATACGCTTCCTGACAGTGTCGAGAAGTTAGACATGGATGAGATGGAAAAACTGCAGATTGCTCCTTGTCCTTTGCCCAGATTTTAAATTCTGTTTCATGGAATGATCAATCAAACCTTTTAAGTACATATACGGGAAACGATTTCAAATGTGTTACTTTTTTGAAATCATTTTGGATCCACTCATTTCCAAGGAGTGGATTTTTTTTATAGATTGGAGTTGTTTTTCCTATAAAAAATACATAAATAACTACAGAGAAGACTAAATATTTATATAAGAGCCGACATGGTTTAAAGGAGGGATCACACATGAAAGGACGGCGCTGGACAGAGCAGGAGGATGAATTACTTAAGGAGTCTGTTCTTCGTTCTATTAGTACAGGCGGCACTCAATTGGATGCGTTTGCGGAAGTAGGGAAAAAATTGGGACGTACAGCGGGAGCTTGCGGCTTTCGCTGGAATGCTGTTTTAAGGCAAAAATACTTAAATATGTATGTTGATGCCAAAAAACAGCGTGTATTTAATCAGTTAGAAAAAAGAAAAAGGCCTCAATTGGATTCATTTGCCGGGGTGGTCCAGATTTTGAAGCAATGTGAGCAAAATTGGTGCTATTTACAAGAGAGTGTTGTTCAATTGACAAAAGAATTACAAAGGAAGAAAGAAAAAATTCATTCATTATTGGAGGAAAATAAACGGATAAAGGCAGAGCAAAATTCTTATCAACAATTTCAGCAACAGGTAAAAGAGCGTTACAAACAGCTGATGTATTTACTGAAGCGATTGGAGCAAGAGGAAGTCTCATCCGAAAAAACGCATGAGATCCAAAGTAGAGAGTATGAATTGGCTGATGACACCTCTTCTGACTCTTCAGCATAAATTAATTAAGATCATGAAAAAAAGAAAGAGGTGGCCCATTTGGCTAGTCAATGGACCTCGCTGGAGGAGCAATTTCTGATCTACTGGATGAACCAAGGAAGGATGTATCAGTGGGATTCCATGCTTCTTCTTGATTGGATTGGCAAACAGTTACAAAGAAGTCGAACAGACTGCATGAAGCATTGGGAGCGCCTTTGTGCTTCTTTCAATCAAGAAGAGCGAACTGTATTGATCAGTCAAGCGAAGCCAAATGATTCCACCCTGCGTCATCGCATGCAACGTTTAGAGGAGCAGCTTGAAAAGATTATGAAAGAAAATGAAAAATTAAAGAGAGATATGCGTTTTTTTGAATCAGTTTTACTGGAGGAGTATCAGTTATTACTTCATCTGGTTAATAAGGATCAAGGAAAATTGCGTATTCATCGTGCTGATTGATTCCATCCTTGTGGATGGTATTTTTTTATATAAAAATAAGGAGCGCCTTCTTTAAAGACGCTCCATTTGTATTTAGCAGAATCCAAATCCACCGAAGAAGACGAAAATGGTAGCAATAACAAGTAAGAAAATTAACAAACGGTGTAAACCAAATCCAAAGCCGCCAAAGCCTCCACTCATGTGTATGATCCCTCCTTCAAAGATGATAGAAGAGTGAGGAGATGCTTAGCAGAAGCCAAAGCCTACACCAGCAAAGACGAAGATGGTTGCAATGACGAGTAAGAAGATGAGTAGTTGTTGTAGACCGAAGCCGAATCCAAATCCAGAGCTCATTTTTCACCTCTTCGTTCATTTAATGCTAGCTGTTAGCAACAGCCACCACCAAATCCAAAACCACCGAAGAAGACAAAGATGGTAGCGATCACCAGCAAGAAGATTAATAAACGATGTAAACCAAAACCACCGAATCCTCCGAATTTACCGCTCATGTTAATCCCTCCTTTTTAGTGACTATTGTTAGCAGCAGCCACCAAATCCACCAAATCCAAAACCACCGAAGAAGACAAAGATGGTAGCGATCACCAGCAAGAAGATTAATAAACGATGTAAGCCGAAACCGCCGAATCCTCCGAATTTACCACTCATGTTAATTCCTCCTTATAGTAAATGGTGTATAGCTTCTTATCTTGAAGCTAATTTACTTTATGCTTGGTTGGTCTTATCTGTACAGGCGAATTTCCCAGCTGCTGAAAATTGGATGAATATCCCTACAAGCCAAAAAAAATAGTAGGAATCACTAACAAAAATAAAAGCAGTGCTTGAAACATAGAGCCATGGCATAAACGGATAGAGCATTTGAAACCAAATACCATTATTACTTGTTAGATTGTTCATGTGATTTTATCGAATGTGATAGACGTTTGAACCAAACAAAAATGGGAGGAATAATTAGGCTGCTGTCCCTATCGGGGAGATCGTTTTGAACATAAGGTGTTACTGAGTTTAAAAAAGGAGGAAAATGGATGCCGAGACAAGGTCCATCAATAAAAGATTTGACTCAAATGATTAATAGTGTCATGGGACATCAGGTATTGACAGAGCAGCAATTACAGAAAATTATGGCAGGAGCCAAAATTGCACACCAAAAAGGTGGCATGAATGCTGTGCTTGAATATCTCATGCACGTAACCCAAGCAGATGTAGATAAAAATGAATTGCGCTCCTTTGCAGATTCCATCCAAAAAAATCCACAGTTGGGGATGGACATTTTGCAGGGTAAAAAAAATATTCGTAAAAAGTAATGGCCTGATTCAGGCCTTTTTTTATGTGTAAAAATAAGAATCCAATTCCATACTAAATAAAAAAGGAGGTATGATTGTGGAACAATTAACTCAAATGGAGCTCACTCATGTTGAAGAGCTATTGAGTATGGAAGCATTAGCGGTAAAAAAATACAAGCTCTACAGTGAACAATGTAAAGAAAAAGAATGGATTCCACTTTTTCAAGAGGCAATGAATCAGCATCAACAGAGAATTAAGCAGTTGATCAACCAATTGCGAAAGCATGACGGAAAAGAAACAAGAAAACATTGATCTGGAGGGAAAGTATGGGATTACATGTACATGAAATGGTCCAAGACATGTTGTTACTCGAAAAACAGATCGCCGAAACGTATCAGCATACGTATTTGTCTACAGTCAATGAAGGACTGAGGGATTATCTTCAACAGTCGCAAATAGAAACCAACCAATTATATAGCCGAATTTATAACGAGATGTTGCAACGGGGTTGGGTTCATACCAAAGTAGAGGCACGAAATGCAATTGAAAGCGCCATTATCTACTGGGAGCAATATAAAGAAAAACACCCGGAGCTGGAAAGCAAATGATTTCATGTAACCAAGGGAGGATGATGATATGCTTTCCAAATTGATTTACCGGGTGATTAATGCAGTAGTCGATTCAGTCGTCAGTCGTGTTATGCAAGATCCCTATACGGAAAATTTATACTCCTATATTACGATCGTACAAAAATTATCTGCCAAAGCCATTGTTGAAGCAGGGATGCGTGCTGAAACAGGAAAGCCATTGGAACGTCCATTAGGAAGCCCCGTCGTTTTGTCACGTTGGGAACAATTAATGTTTAATCCTGTTCATCTCTATCGTATGCCCACGCAAGATGGTGTTGAGATTCAAACGGGCGTAACTATTGGTCCCAAGGCGAAAAAACCTCTTTCGCTTGAAATTCCGATTTTAATTTCAGGAATGTCTTATGGTGGGGCACTTGGTTTGAAGGCAAAAATGGCTTTAGCTCGAGGAGCCAGTATGGCGGGTACAGCCACCAACTCTGGAGAAGCACCCTTAGTTGCAGAAGAAAGAAGAGAAGCGAAATTTTTTATCGGTCAGTATAACCGCGGAGGCTGGATGAACGATCCCGAATCTTTATCGCAGTTGGATGCGATTGAAATTCAGCTAGGGCAGGGGGCGCAGGCTGCAGCACCGATGGGAACCTCTTCCTGGCAGATTGATGAGTCTTTTCGCAAGCGGTTTAAGCTGGCCGAGGGAGAAGATGCCCCCATTCATACCCGGTTAAAGGGAGTAAATCGCCCCGAGGAGTTCCCACCATTGGTACGTCGGTTACGTGAAACCTATGGTGTGCCTGTTGGGTTAAAAACATGCGCAACTCATTATCTGGAACATGAGATTGATTGGGCCTTGCAAGGAGGGATCGACTACATTGTGGTCGATGGCGCAGAAGCGGGTACGCATGGGGGGCCGACTGTTTTACAAGATGATGTCGGTCTACCTACTCTGTATGGATTGGCACGTACGATTCGTCATTTGGAGCGCCGGGGGGTAAAAAAAGATGTTTCTGTTATTGCTGCTGGAGGCTTGGTGACACCCGGGCACTTTCTAAAAGCGATGGCACTGGGAGCAGATGCGGTGTATATTGGATCCATCGCTTTAGTAGCCATGTTACAAACGCAATTGAATATAGCCTCTCCTTTTGAGCCGCCAGTACAAGCTGTATTGTATCATGGAAAGTTCAAAGAAGATATCGATATAGAAGAAGCAGCAGAACATTTGGCCAAATTTTTAAAGTCATGTGTGGAAGAAATGAAAATGGTGGCATATGCGTTAGGAAAAACAGATTTGAATCAAATTGATCGTAGTGATTTGGTCTGCATGGACCGGGAGCTGGCTCGTGTGCTCGGTGTGGATTATGCTGGACTTCCACGGGAAGAGCAACATCTGGCTTATACAGAAGAGAAAGATCCATGGAAAGAGAGATTTCTTCCTGTGCAAACAGAAACATGGAAAGAACAGCCGACAACTCCTCTCCATTAAATGGAATCATAATGGAAACTTTGCCAACAAACTGCTTAGCTATTCTTTGGATAGCTAAGTTTTTTTGTTGAATTTGGTTTGCTTGATTTAAATATGAATATTAGATTATCCTAGAAAAAAATAACATATCGGGGGATCCGGATGCGAATTTTAGTGGCAGAGGATGATCAAAGTGTTTGTGAAATGCTTCAGGTGTTTTTAGTGAAAGAAGGATTTGATGTACATTTTGTACATGATGGGCTTGCTGCACTAAGGGAATGGGAAAAGCGTTCGTTTGATTTGCTGATTTTGGATTGGATGCTTCCCAAAATAGATGGAATACAAGTATGCCAGCAAGTTCGTGCGAAATCGGATGTACCGATTTTAATGTTAACAGCACGGACAGAAGATGAGGATCAAATTATGGGTTTAAATACAGGTGCAGATGATTATGTAACAAAACCGTTTCGTCCGCTCACTTTAATAGCCCGAATCAAAGCGTTGTTGAGGCGAAGTAATAGAGAGAAGAAGGAGGAATATTCACGCATTTTTGTGGATGAAGATGCGAGAGAAATTATATTGGATGGGGAAAAGGTTGGACGTTTGACTCCGAAAGAATTCGATCTTCTCTGTTTGTTTATTCGGCATCCTAAACGCGTATTTTCGCGTGAAGAGCTATTGGAAAGAATTTGGGGATTTGATTATTACGGGGATGAAAGGACTGTGGATGCTCATATCAAGCGCTTGCGTAAAAAAATAAACAAAAAATCCAGTCAAAAATGGATTCAAACGGTATGGGGAGTGGGGTATCGTTTTGTACCAGAAGAAAGTGAGCCTGTTTAAAAAAGTATTATGGGGACATATCACGGTTATTTCCATTGCACTCTTGATTTTATCTACCTTGTTAACCGTTATTCTTGAAAAAGTCTTTTACATGAATGAAGTCAGGGAATTAAGGAAAATCGGTGTTCCTTTAGCTCAACAAACCAATGATTTAAAGCCGGTCGATTCGAAATTTATCGAAAGATTGGATCAATTGTTGAGATATAATCATATTTATCTCATGATTGTTGATCAAAACAATCAGCCGATTTTTGCCGGGAAAAAAGAGCTTGCTTTTTTACCGATGTTAAAAGATGTGTTTCAACAAAACAAGCATGGAAAAGTAGTGGAAGGACAAAGTGATTGGGGGAAACGAACCATAACTTGGATCATGGTTCCAAGAGGATCTGGAGAAAGTAAGGGAGCCATAATCCTTTTTTCCCCTGTTCAAGGGATGTTACAAGCACTTCGGCGAACGCAAGTCGTGATCTGGATCGTTGCAGGTATTGCCCTTGTGGTGTCTTCTGTGATCAGTCGCTGGTTTTCCACTCATCTGGTTCAGAGGATTCAGCGTTTACGGGCACTTACAAAAGAAATTCATCAAGGAAACTTCCAGACAAGAATCAAGGTGAAAGAGGAAGGAGCAGACGAGATTACTGCATTGGCGTTGGATTTTAACCAGATGGCTGAACACTTGTCTCAAACCCATGAAGAATTAAATCGCTTCGAGCAAAATCGCAGGCAATTTATAATGGATTTGTCACATGAGCTACGTACACCTCTTACTTCGATTCGTGGATGGATTGAGGCCCTGCAAAAAGATTATATTCCCCAATCAGATAGAATGCGTGTTTACCAAAGCATGAAGAAAGAAATAGAAAGGCTCATTCGGCTCATTTATGAATTGATGGACCTTGAGAAAATCCGTTCTGGAAAGATCGAATTAAAAAAAGAAACACACTATATACGTGACCTTTTTGAATTGGTGATCGATCAACTGGATTGGATGGCGGAGGAAAAAGGGATTGCCTTGAATATGGAACTCCCGGAAGAAGATGAGTTAGTGATATATGGTGATTATGATCGACTGCTACAAGTACTTGTGAATCTGGTGAAGAATGGAATTCAATTTACCGATCAAGGAGAAGTCCGAATGGGGGCGAAACAGGAAAAAGATCAGACATTGATCTGGGTCCGTGATACAGGAGTGGGATTGGATCAAGAAGCGCTCAAACACATTTGGGAGCGGTTTTTTAAAGTAGATCCTTCACGAGCACGCTATGGTGGGGAAACAGGATTGGGACTGGCGATTGTGAAGCAACTGGTTGAAGCACACGGTGGTCAGATTGAGGTAGAGAGTCAGCCTGGAGCCGGTTCTACTTTTTATCTGCGATTCCCTCTTTCACCGGCTAATCATATTTCTGTCCAAGTTTTGTCATAGATTTACGTTAATCTGGTTGTAGCAAGAAGAAAAAGGAGGATGGATTGATGAAAAAAGTGCTAGGTTTCCTGGCAGTTACATTAGTGGGTGGGGTTCTTTTCACAGTAAGCCCAATCAGTTGGGCGAATAACCAAGTAACTACGGCAAAACAGCATGTCAGCAAACAGGAGAAAAAAGAGCAAAGAAAAGAAGAGGTGGCGAAAAAAATCGCGGATTACTTGGGGATTTCCAAAGAGGAAGTAACCGTGCTAATGAAAAAGGAGCGTCATCTGGTCGTTGCCGCTGTTATCTCAAAGTTAAGCAAACAGCCCATTGGAAAAGTAGTGGAGGCAAAGAAGACAGAGAAAACATGGAAGAAAGTGGCTGAGAAATACAAGATTGATCGGAAGCAGATCAAGCAAGAGATTCACAAGTTATTTCCTGATATTAGGAAAGGAAAACAACTCTTTCACAAGCAGCCCAAAAAAGTCTTTGATTTGATTGCTTCATACTTGGGAGTAAAAAAAGATGAGGTTGTACTGATTTGGAGTAACAACAAGATTCATGCCCATGGAATTGTCAAAGCAGCCATGATTGCCAAAGTCAGTGGAAAATCACTGGAAGAAGTTGTGAAACTCAAACAAGAAAAGAAAACTTGGAAAGAAGTAGCTGCTGCACTTAATGTGAAACCGGAACAATTAAAAGCAGAAGCTAAAAAGCTAAAAGAACAGCTAAAGAAAAAAGGGAAAGAAAATAAAAATCAATGAAAATAAAGGATGAGACGGAGATATCCTTCTGACGAAGAGAGGGGTATCTCTGTTTTTTTAATGATTTCGCCGGCAAAAGCTCGAAGTACTGAAGGATGTAGTATAGGGGCGATTTAATTAGAATAGAAAAACAATCTCTTATTTAGATGAATGTTCGCCACCCAAACAATGGGGTGGCGATATCATCAAAATCCTTGTAAAGTTGTCCAAACTTCCAGTTTCGTTTGCACTTTGCGGATGACTTCATCGGTAAATTCAGTGGTGGTTGCGCTACCTCCGAGATCAGCTGTACGAATTCCTTCTCGAACCGCTTCAATGGTTGATTCGTAAATAGCGCGCGATGCGGCTATTGCTTTTTTATCATCCATATAAGTAAGGAGAGAGGCACCAGCCAGAATCATGGCCATTGGGTTTGCGATATTTTTACCAAATAAGGATGGGGCTGTTCCATGTGGTGCTTCAGCCATAATGACTTTCGGATTAAAGTCATCATCAAAGCTCATTAAGATGGATTCGGAACCGGCGATAGAGCCGAATAGTTGCAATACCATATCGCTCAAGCAGTCCCCATCGCGGTTGAGAGCGGGAATCACCAGTGGCTCACCCGAGCTGTTGAGTAACAGTGCGTAGGTGGCATCGATGAGCTGTGGCTCATACCGAACTTCTGGATGGCGTTTGCTCGCTTCATCCATTTCTTCTTTTAGCATTCCCTCGTAAACCGGGCTCACCGTATATTTGGGACCGCCAAACACTTTGGCATTCGTTCTCTTGGCATGACGAAAAGCGAACTCAGCCACTGCTCGGCAGGTTTTGCGATCAATGGTTTCGGTACGATAAGCAATCTCGCTTAACCCTTCGCCTTCACGCCATTCTTTGGCACCATAAGCATCCCCAACAGCCATTCGAATGACCGAGATCGGAGAAAAGGCGCCTGCTACCGGGCGAACACCTGGAATGCGACGACCCGTACGGATAATTACTTTTCCATCGATTTCTCGACGTAAAATAGCATTGGGGCTACCTACATCCCCAGCTTCTTCTGGAGTGATGGTAGCAGCTTTTAATCCAAAGCCGGTGCGTTTCATGGCTTTTGCTGCATCATATACCACCTGGTTTTTGGTTGCCCGGCGGTTTTCCAGGCTCAGATCAAAGAACTGAAAGTCGAGGTCTACGCCGATCACACTGGGATCGAGAACACGTAAAGCTTCTTCCAGCAGTTCTTGCCCCGTTTGATCACCTTTCATAACGACGATTGATTTTGTGTTCAATGTACTCACCTCACCAGATATACACAAGATCCATACCTATTATACTTTAGTAATAAATGGTTAACTAGCGGTAGAAGATTTAGACATATAGAAAATGAGATTGTCGAAAGTTTCCAATAAGGTCTGAAACCCGTTCGTACTCCGTTATTTTTTGTACAATGAATCCATCTGGATGGAAGGAATCCGATTTTGATATGGATATCTTTTGTTTATAAATCACTTTCCACCCCTTTTTAGCATGATATGGAAATATCTTTCATATTTAATTAAAAAGAAAATGTTTGAATAGCTTTGTTATTCGTTTTATGTACTGTTTTTCAGATGCAGCATTTTGGAATAAATTCGTGAGAGGATGATAGCCCGTAAACGAACCAGCTCTGGATAATTGTAGAAAAAAGCGATTTTCTCTTCTTTAATCGATGTCGGCTGTTTATGTTTGGTAAAGATAAAGTATGTCCACGATTCAGCCAGATCTTCTTCGATATGATAGGTAGCATAATCGGTGACAAACTGATCTTTATGTTTTTCATAAAATGACAATAAATGTTCAGGACTTTCCTGTACCTGGTATTTCTTCCACTCGTCCATCATATTTACCCAAAAACGTTGATAGAAGGCGTTGATATAGGATTGTGGATGACTGCATCCTTGTTGTTCATCGAAATAGTGTGGACTGCATTCTTCTTTTAGTTGTTGAATCTGTTGTTGATCTTTTGGTAACTTTTTGTTCAATGGCAGTTGTTTTTCATTTAATGTAAGAAGATGTCCAAATTCGTGGATCAGCGTAGAAATTAAAAGTTTGGGATGGTCTGAATCAACGAAATCAAGATGTAAAGCCCATTTGCGACGATCCTGTTCATCTTGGTGAACTTCAGCCAGTTCCCCATTTAAACCATCTGTAAAGACATGAAACTGATGAACCATTTTCCTTTCATCCAGAGGGATAATATCTGAAAACATGTGCCATATTTTTTTTAGTTTGGGTAAATCGGATGGTACATTTACCTGCTTGATACGGGGGTTCTCCAATTTTCCATTGATTACATCAAATGATGCGATCTCTTTAAACGTTTCTTCTTTACGTATTTCACTTGTTTCTTCCAAAAAGCTGCCAAATTCGTTTTCCAATTTCTCCAGAATTTGATCTCCCTGTTTGATACACTGATCACCATTACAGTTGATCTGCTGATAACAAATTTCCTCTTTTTTATCAAATGTTTCTCCTGGTAAACATAATGGTTTTTCTGGTTCTTGCAGGAGTTTTTCCATTGCTTTTGTATATTTGGTGTCAAAATAGATCTGATTGCATGAGGGCAGGAAGAAAAGGACAACAAGGAGACTTATTGTTTTTAAGTACTTCATTTGGATGATGTTTTCCCCTATGCGTAAGGGGAAAATTATGCCACACTCCTCCTTTATGTTAAAATAGACTTGATATAAATAATCATCAATGGAACCAAAGGAGACGATGATGGAAACTTTTGCTTTAATTACGGATTTGGAAGCATTGGAGCAGTTAATGGTTCATTCAAAGGAACAGCCTGTCCTTATTTTTAAGCATAGCACAGCTTGCCCGGTTAGTGCGCAAGCATATCGTGAACTGAAAGAGTTTAGTGAATGGATTGACTTGGATGAATTAACCATTCGTGTTGTTCATGTCATTGAAAATCGCCCTGTTTCCAATGAAATTGCTGATCGCTTTGGGATTAAGCATGAATCACCCCAGGCTTTTTTGATAAAGGATGAGCAGGTATATTGGCACGCATCCCACTTTCACATCACCAAATATGCTTTGCTTTCAGCTTATAATCAGATAAGACCTTAGCCGAATTTTCAGCTTTATTGGTAGAGCTGGAAAAATCCAGGAAAGGGAGGTTGCTACGTAAGTCAGCTGTTTGAGTCAGCTGATCTGTACGGCAGAACATGTCGGAATTTACGCCTTCGGAGTGCTTTACCAAACAGGAGTAGCTGTTTTGGCGAAACTGGGCACGATGAACAAGGAAGAAAACAACGTTTGTATCTGTTGTTTTCCGTAGCAGTCAATTATGGTATCCAAAGATACAGGCAAATTTTTATGGAAAAGTGTTGGTGATGAGTTTTTAGAACGTTTACAACAACATCAACGATACCTCTTCCATTTGGCTTTACGTCTTACTGGTAATGCAGAGGATGCCAAAGATCTGACACAGGAAACATTATGGCAAGCTCATCGAAAATCGGATAAGTATGTGTATGAAAAATCGCTCAAAGCTTGGCTTAGGACAATGATGACCAATCGCTTCCGTGATCAGAAAAGAAAAAAGAGCTTAAATCTGGTTACCTTGGATGATGCCTTTATTCAATCCGATCCTCCTCCATCCCTACATATGTCTTCAGTGGAAGAACAGGTAGAACAAAAATTGTTATTGGAAAAAGTAAAGCAGGAAATTGATGCATTACCTGATATATATCGGCGTGTGATTATTTTGCGTCACTATCATGGACTTTCTTATGCTGAAATCAGCAAGGAATTGAATATCCCTGAAGGTACGGTGAAAACACAATTGTTTCGCGCCCGTAAGTTATTAAAAGATCGCTTATCCAGGAAGTGATCGTGAAATTTAGGTGAAAGGCAGTTGACTGAATGATGTCGTTGTGTAAAGAAATGGAACACCTCATTCAGTTATACTTCGATGAAGAAATCAACGAAGCAGATTCCATAAAATTAAAAGACCATCTTACTGGCTGCCCGAAATGTCGTGCTGACTTTTTTGACATGGCTGGTTTGATTAGGGAGTTGGAGACCATTGGAGATGAAGAGAGGCGTCGACAAAGGCGTGTCTTTTTTCCGGTAAAATGGGCTATGATTTGCTTTACGCTTGTTTTGTGTATATCCGTATCTCTACGGTCTGGATATCCAACATGGAAATTTCGGATGTTACAGGAAAAGAGTTCCCAATATGTGGCGGACAAACGAATCCATCTCCGAGAACCAATGGTTTCTGTCAGGTATAATACGAAGGATTGTGTACAAAAAGTCCATTACATCCAAGACTTTGAGAGAAAACCGTGTTTATTTACTTGGACCCAAAGAAAGAAATCAGGTCTTTGGCAAACGAATCAGCTTGTGATCATTAAGGTTCCAGACCGTCAATCATTAGAAGCTGTGTTGTTATTGATGGGCATTCATATGAATACAGCAGAAATTGGACAAAAAAATGTCAAATTTCCTGCTTCATTTAGGATTAAAGCTGGGAAAAAACCAGAAATCCAACCTATTTATGATCCTTTGGAATAAAAAGGTAGTGACAGGAAAAAAGATTTTAGTTATAATATCCAAAACTTTCTTATTAGAGATGAGGTAGTACAAATGAGTGAGCATTTGCTTGATGAGTTACGCCAACGGTTAGATGACATTAACCTTCAATTATTAGAATTATTGAATAAAAGGGCAGCGTTGGTAAAAGAGCTGGGAGAAGTGAAGAAGAAGAGTGGAGTCAAAAAGTTTGACCCTGTCCGTGAAAAAGAGATGTTGGATCGTCTGGTTCAGCAAAATCAGGGTCCATTCGATGATCAAACGATTCGCTACTTATTTAAACAGATATTTAAAGCCTCATTACAGTTACAGGTAGATGATCATAAAAAAGCGCTATTGGTTAGCCGGAAGCGTCAATCTGAAAATACGGTGATTCAGCTGGGAGAAGTTGCAATCGGTGCTGGCTCCAGTTCGATTATTGCTGGTCCATGTTCAGTTGAATCCTACGAGCAAGTTTATGAAGTAGCCAAAGCTTTGAAAGAACAAGGAGTCAAGCTGCTTCGAGGTGGTGCGTTCAAGCCACGAACCTCCCCATATGATTTCCAAGGGTTAGGGGAAGAAGGACTGAAAATTTTACGTGAAGTTGCAGACGAATTTGGACTCAAAGTCATCAGCGAAATTGTGAATCCCAGTGATATCGAGATGGCCGTTCGCTATGTGGATGTGATACAAATTGGTGCACGTAACATGCAAAATTTTGAACTGTTAAAAGCGGCTGGTTCTGTTAACACGCCTGTACTGTTAAAACGTGGTTTATCCGCAACGATGGAAGAATTTATGTTTGCAGCTGAATACATCTTATCGCGCGGAAATACCCAAGTCATGTTATGTGAACGGGGAATCCGTACGTATGAAAAATGGACCCGAAATACTCTGGATATTTCTGCTGTTCCAATCTTAAAAAATGAATCACATTTACCTGTCTTTGTGGATGTAACTCATGCTACTGGACGCCGGGATATTTTACTTCCATGTGCCAAAGCCGCACTTGCTGCTGGAGCAGATGGAGTCATGCTGGAAGTACATCCAAATCCAGCTGTCGCCTTGTCCGATGCCAGACAGCAAATCGATATTCCTTCTTTTGTACAATTTATGGAAGAGTTACGTGCTTCCCAGTTATTCCGTGAAGAGAAATAGTATGATCAAATCCTAATGGAGTCAATCCTGACGAGACAAAAGTCATGTTGGGAGAAAAAAACAATTCCAAAGCGATATGTAATTCCCCTTCGTTCTCTCTGGATGAAAAAGCATTGCAGGTTAAATGGTTTTGACAGAGAGGAATGAAGGGATCTTTTTTGTTTCGTTTTGATTCTGGATCAGGAAGAAGCGTGATGAAATTGTTAAAACATCTCTTTCTTCCTCGTCTTTTTTTAGTAAAATTTGATATGATGGAATCACCATCTTCTTGTTAAAGAGCAAGGAGGAAATATCATTGAATATAAGAGAATGGTTTGAGTACGCTAATTCACATAATGTTTTGCCTGAACAATTTCATCAGTTTATGGTAAACCATGTTCAAAAAGTTGTGGTCTTGTACCAAAAAGTGAATGAAGAGATTCCATTTTTTGCAAAAGGTAACCACGCAAAAAGCAAGTTTGTGGTCGCATTTACAGATGTAGATGCTGCAAGGCAAGTCAAGGTGGAACAACCAGAATACGTAAAGATGGTGGAAGAATCGACGATAGGTTTTTTGATAAAATCTCTCCGCCTTCAAGTAGATGGAATTGTCTTTAATCCTGGTTTACCGTCTCGCTATTTTGTCATGAAGCAATATTTAAAAGATCTGATCAAAGAGTACTTGGTCATGAAATTATCTCAGCTTCCAGGTCCATGGATTCCTACACAAGGGCAGCATTTGCTTTGTGTCGATGCAAATCAGGGGAGCTGGGCTGTTGCCATTTACGCCAGTGAACAAGATGCAAAGGAGATGTGCAATCAATCCGGGTTACATCAAGCTGCGGTTATTCAGCATCCTTGGAGTGCTGTCATCGAGTGGTGTCAACGGTTCCAAATTCATACACCACCTTATTTGCATTTTGGGTTACCTGAAGCGACTCTGCTGACTTCACAGGATATGGACAGGATTTTGCGAGGTCCGCAAGCAGGCTATCAAGAATTTCATTCGGTGGTTCATGATTTTGTTGCTCCAAACCCGTCATCTTCTTCTGATCCGAACCGCCATGTCACTCCACCTGTACAAGAGGAACCGGTAGAACAGAAAGAAAAAACCGTACCACAAATTTCGAAACCACTGCCACAGATCTCCCAGCCTTTTGCGCCGATCGATGAATTAGCAACAACTTCACCTGAGGTAAAAAAAGAAAAAGTTTCGGATCAAAGTTTGCCAAATCAGCAATCGGCTTCCAATGATCGGCGATGGGCTACAAATCCTTATCGATTGAGAAATATCATGACCCCACCAGGAACAGAAATCTATGTAGGACCTAAACAAGTGACGATTGATATTTCGGACTGGCCGATCAATGATTTGTCGACAGAAAGAGATACGATATTGCCTAAGCCGGCCAATCCACAAAATTCCACGCTTTTTCAAACGGTATCGGAAGGAAGTAGTCCAAATACGAAACCAAATACGGAGAATGATGAGAATGCCGATCTGGATCAGGATATTCGCGAAGGATTAAATCAACTGAAACGATTGATTTCGGATGGTGGTGGCGTAAGCAGCTGGGAAGTCTGCAAGGTACTTGCCAAACTAAGGAAGATTTGGGTAATTACGAGTCAAAAAGAACTGGTTATTTTAGCGCGTGAAAATGGAAGCCCCGTTGTTGACCTTTTTACATCCAAGGAAAGCGCCCAGCACATCATTGACCAGGAAAAAGCGAAAAAGCCTGATCTTCCATCATTGACACCGCAACTGGTGGAAACAGAGACAATGTATAAGAAATTTGCCAAACGAAATCCGGTGGTTTGGATTAATCGTTCCAATGCCAATGAATACCGGGTTGCATTAGGAGATCCACTACCTTTTGTGTTACAATTAATGAATCAAATGAGATAGGATCATAATAGAAAAGATCTGACCCATTGGGTTGGCTCTTTTTTTATAAATAATAGAAGTGTTATAGTTAAATACACATATCTGTTTTAGACTATGCTAAAATTATCTATAACGGATCATTCTAGTTGGAAGTGATTGAAGAAAATGGAGAACAAAAAAGGAAACATAACGATTTATGATGTGGCTCGGGAGGCTGGTGTTTCCATGGCGACGGTATCTCGTGTCGTCAATGGAAATCCAAATGTAAAACCAGCGACGCGTAAAAAAGTGCTCGATGTCATTCAACAGCTCGGCTATCGTCCGAATGCAGTAGCCAGGGGATTGGCCAGTAAAAAGACGACGACAGTAGGGGTTGTGATTCCGGATATTTCAAATCCCTTTAATGCCGAATTGACACGAGGAATTGAAGATATTGCAACAATGTATCATTACAATATTATTCTTTGTAACTCAGATTTGAAACCATTAAGGGAATTGCAATTGATTGAAACACTACTGGAAAAACAGGTAGATGGATTGCTTTTTTTGGGTAGCGCAATTACAGAAGAGCATCGTTCCATTTTTAACGCAACACCAGTGCCGGTAGTCCTGGCGGCTACACATGACGAAAAAAATGAGATTCCTTATGTGAATGTGGACAATATCGAAGCGGCAAAAACAGCCACTTCTGTCTTGATTTCTGAAGGACACAAACGAATTGGCTTTATTGGTATCCAGCTGACCAACTCCATTCAGGGATATCCACGTTACCTTGGTTATAAGAAAGCATTGGAACAGCATCAATTACCATTTGATGAAACACTCATTGAAATAGGCAATGGACGTTATCAGTCGGGATATGAAGCGATGAAGAAACTGTTGGAAAAGGATCCTTCGATTTCCGCTGTATTTGCGGCCACAGACGAGATGGCTGTGGGAGCCATTCATGCGATCCAGGATTTTGGCCGGTCAGTGCCAGATGATGTTTCGGTGATGGGCTGCAATAATATCCCGATTGCTTCTCAAGTTCGTCCGCTTCTAAGCACAGTCAGTGTACCGCTGTATGATATTGGGGCTGTTGCCATGCGTTTATTGACAAAATACATGAATAATGAGGAAGTTGAAACAGACCAGGTAATCTTGCAATTTGATCTGGAACTGCGTGACTCGACCCGGATCAAAGAATGGCATGAGGGTGCATTTTAGTCAAAGGGTGAGGAGAAGAGTGAAAAAAATAGGCTTGATCGGGGCAATGGACTCTGAAATTGCTCATTATCTAAGTGAAATGGAGAGTACCCAGACTGAAACGGTTTATGGTATCAATTTCCATCATGGTTATTTGTGGAATACACCTGTTGTGGTGTGTAAGTCAGGGGTAGGCAAAGTAAATGCAGCCGTTTGCACCCAAACCTTGATTGACCGTTTTCAAGTGAATCAGATCATTTTTACGGGAGTGGCTGGAGCACTACATCCGGACTTGGATGTAGGAGATATTGTGATTTCGACAGAATGCCAATATCATGATATCGATGCGAGTTCCGTTGGTTTTCCAAAAGGGACTATTCCTTTTCAAGAAACTTCGATCTTTCCAGCAGATCGCCAGTTAGTGGAATTAGCTGTTGAAGCTGGAAAGAAGATGGATGGAATCAAGGTTCTCACAGGAAAAATATTATCTGGAGATCAATTTATTTCCAGTGTAGAAACAGGAAAAGCGTTATATGAACAGATGAATGGTGCATGTGTGGAGATGGAAGGAGCCGCTGTGGCACATGTTGCATTTTTGGCTGGGATCCCCTATGTCGTGATTCGTTCGATGTCTGATCGAGCGGATCACTCTGCGCATGTTAATTTCTATGAGTTTGAAAAAATGGCAGCTGAACGTTCCTGTTTGATCGTTCGTCATATGTTGAATCGTTTAAGTGGAAAATAGTGATGAAACGATTTTCCGGGCTATGAGCATAAACTTTTTCCCTCCAACTCATATTAAAAACAGATAAGGGGGGGATCACTCATGGCAAGAGATGTATTATGTGAAGTCAACAA
This sequence comes from Thermoflavimicrobium dichotomicum, assembly GCF_900114055.1. Lineage (GTDB taxonomy): Bacteria > Bacillota > Bacilli > Thermoactinomycetales > Thermoactinomycetaceae > Thermoflavimicrobium > Thermoflavimicrobium dichotomicum. The sequence goes on from NZ_FORR01000003.1 coordinate 89,830, forward strand.
CTGTACGTACTGGGGCGAAGGAAATCTTTGCAAAGCCGATGAAATTTATGTTGTAGCCCAGCTTGGAAACAAAGCGAGAGAATCCAAGGAAACAGATTGTAAAACGTTTAAACCAAAACAATAAAATCTTAATAAATTCTTAACAAAAAGGGTCGATATTTGTCTCCATGATGAATATCGGCCTTTTTGTTTGGTATTTTTTTATATGTATAATAAATTGTCAAATAAATAAGGTATGATATAATAATATAAAAGAAGGAAATAAAAAAAGGAGCGTGACGATATGGAACACCAGGAGCGTATCCCTGTTCTAACTCAGGGCAATAATTTGACCAACTATGAAGAAGCAGTACGTACCTTTGATTGGAAGCAAGTTGAAAGTGTATTTACCTGGTCGAAAACAGGCAAAGTAAACGCAGCATATGAAGCAATTGATCGTCATGTGGAGGAAGGAAAAGGAGAGCGTATAGCTCTTTTATATAGCGATGCGAACCGTGAGGAACGTTATACTTATCGCGAGATGATGGAAAAATCGAATCAATTTGGAAGCGCTCTCAAAAGGATGGGAGTCAAAAAAGGAGATCGTGTGTTTATTTTCTTGCCACGTACACCTGAATTTTATTTTAGTTTTCTTGGAATTATAAAAATTGGGGCGATTGCTGGTCCTTTGTTTGAAGCCTTTATGGAAGATGCTGTTCGTGATCGATTGGAAAACAGTGAAGCGATTGCTTTGGTAACCAATAAAGAATTGTTAAAGAGAGTTCCTGTAGATCAACTGCCGCATTTAAAATATATAATTTTAGTCGGTGGCTCCGATGAAGAAAAAGAAGGATATTTTCACTTTGAAGAAGAGATGGAAAAGTCAGAAGTTACATTAGATATTGAATGGATGGATCGAGAAGATCCCATGCTGATTCATTATACTTCGGGTTCTACAGGTAAACCAAAAGGGGTTTTGCATGTACACAATGCGATGATTCAACACTATCAGACAGGAAAGTGGGTTCTCGATTTGCAAGAAGACGACGTTTATTGGTGTACAGCAGATCCAGGGTGGGTAACAGGTACTTCTTATGGAATTTTTGCTCCATGGTTAAATGGCGTAACAAATGTCATTCGTGGCGGTCGTTTTAGTCCAGATGATTGGTATCAAACGATTGAAAAAAATCGGGTGACCGTTTGGTATAGTGCACCTACTGCTTTTCGGATGCTGATGGCAGCCGGGGAAGAGGTAGTGAAAAAATATGATTTGTCCTCTGTCCGTCATATATTAAGTGTAGGAGAACCACTCAATCCGGAAGTGGTGCGTTGGGGATTAAAAGTTTATGGTAAGCGCATTCATGACACTTGGTGGATGACAGAAACAGGCGGGATCCTGATTGCTAACTATCCTCAGATGGAAATCAAACCGGGTTCCATGGGAAAACCGTTCCCAGGCATTTATGCTGCCATTATCGATGATGAGGGAAATGAGCTGCCACCATATCAAATGGGGAACCTGGCAGTCAAGACACCTTGGCCTTCGATGATGCGGGCGATCTGGAAAAATCCCGAAAAATACCAGGAATATTTCCGCATTCCGGGTTGGTACGTATCAGGTGACTCTGCATATCGGGATGAGGATGGATATTTCTGGTTCCAAGGCCGAATTGATGATGTGATTAATACCTCTGGTGAGCGAGTTGGACCGTTTGAAGTGGAAAGTAAGCTCGTGGAGCATCCAGCTGTTGCGGAAGCTGGTGTGATTGGCAAACCGGATCCGATTCGTGGAGAAATTATCAAGGCATTTGTTTCATTACGGGCAGGATATGAGCCATCTGAGGAGTTAAAAGAAGAGATTCGCCAATTTGTCAAAAAGGGTTTGGCGGCACATGCGGCACCACGTGAAATCGAATTTAAAGATAAATTGCCAAAAACACGAAGCGGAAAAATTATGCGCCGCGTATTAAAAGCTTGGGAATTGGGATTGCCAACAGGCGACTTGTCGACAATGGAAGATTAAAAAGAAAAAAGAACCCCCTGATGATTTGCTGTGCACTTTGATCATCAGGGGGTTTTGTAGTTAATCCAAAACTTCATTTTCGTTTGGAGCCCCTTGCGCCGGCTTTTCATCTGAGCTGGGCGGAGCAGATCGATGGCATTCAAAACATTTATAAGGAACAGATCCACCAGGATTTGAAAAACTGGTTCCACGCTGAATCAGTTCGGGAGCCGTCTGGGTTGCAGCATGGAAGAGTCGAACCCATGCCTGGTTAGCCAAAGTTGTACTTCCTGGTAAGTTAAATTCATATCCAGCCCAAACTCCCAGTGATATTTCTGGTGTATAGCCGATAAACCATAAGTCTGTATTGTCATTGGTGGTTCCGGTTTTACCAGCTACGTTGTAACCACCCGTAGATCCACCAATCCAGCCAGAAGCGGTTCCACTGGTCACAACTGTACGTAGCATTTGGGTCATCGCATAAGCGACTTCAGGCTTGAATACCTGCTTCGGTTGGTATTTTTGATGGAAGTCATAAATGACTTTTCCAGAAGAATCTTCAATTCGATCAATGAGATGTGGCTTGTTAAATTGACCGTTGTTTGCAATCATGGCGTAAGCACCTGTCATTTCGGTAACCGTAAATCCTTCCGTTGCTCCGCCGAGTGCGAGGGATTCTCCATCCAATTTATGAGGTTCCATTCCCATCATTCGTAAATATTTAAAGGCTTGTTCTTTGCCTAACTTCCTGAATACCTTGATGGCAGGAATATTGTATGACCATTGCAAAGCTTTGGCAGTGGTAACACGACCATGAAACTTCTGGTCTGCGTTCTGATAATATTCGGAGGACCATTCTTTTCTGACTGGTTCATCAATAATGACGGAATCAGGTGAAAGAATGCCTTCATTCATGGCTGGTCCATAGGCAAGAATGGGTTTCATTGTAGAACCTGTTTGATTGCGAGCGATAAATGCATGTTCTTCATTTTCTTCGTTCATTTTTACTCCTGAAACGAAGGAGAGAATATCACCTGTTTTATTATCGATCAAGGTCGCGCCAATTTGCTCGCGAATTTCCTTGCCCTTGTACCAGGTAGAAGGCATATAAAGTGTATCTGCTGCTTTATTCATCGCATCATATAAATTTTTATCTACCGTTGTATAGATCTTATATCCGCCGGATTTTACCTTGCGACGGAAATAATCCCGTTTTTTTCCTTTCAAGTCGGGATCATCTTTATAAAGTTCCTGTAGAATAGTGGTTGCCTCATCTTCAATGGCAGTGATGAGAAAAGGATAGGTTGTAAAGGCATCTTCATTTTTGAGATCCTCTGGTTTGGCTAGCGAACCTTTGATATCAAAGCGTAGGGCCTGTTCATATTGTTGTTGAGTAATTTTCTTGGTCACAAGCATATTATGTAAGACGATTTTCATGCGCTCAATGCCGCGTTTCAGATTTTCCTCTTTTTGGCTTGCCTGGCTGGGGAAAGGTGTATATGCGATTGGACGCTGTACCATTCCAGCAATATAAGCAGCTTGAGCCAGCGCCAGGTCTTTGATGTCCTTGTTAAAAATACCTCGTGCTGCTGCTACCACACCATACAAGTGTTTGCGATTCGCACCTTGGCCAAAGTATGCACTGTTTAAATACTTGATAAATATCTCGTCTTTCGAATAGAACTTTTCCAAACGTATAGCGTTAACCATTTCCCGGATTTTGCGTTCCCCTGTTTTGTTCCGTTCTCCTAAAATCTCGGTTCGAACCAATTGTTGGGTAATCGTACTACCACCAGTGGTTTGTGTCTCATGTCCCATCGCTTTTTGAACTTGCTCATAGAAAGCCCGTGCAACGGAGCGGGGGGCAACGCCAGGATGCCGATAAAACTCACGATCTTCTGTGGCGATAAATGCGTCGATGAGATATGGGCTTACTTCTCTTAAATCTTTGATCAATTGTCGATCCTGATCGTTATGAAAACGACCGATTAATTCGGGTGTTCCATCTTTATTGGGACGGAAATAAGCGTAACTGGTCTCGGACCAATTGGTTAAATATTTATCATAATCTGCTCGGGTACGCAGTTTTTCGTCTTTGGCATAGGCAGAAATATAGCCAAGACCTACTCCAACAACGCCCACAGCAGTAATTAATATCAATACAAACAGAACAAAGACAGTTCGAAAAAACCAGCGGAAAATGTTGCGAGTGATGCTTGTTTTTTTCTCTTTCTTTTTTTCTTTTTCATTTTCATTTTCTTTTTCCATATATCAAACCCCCTTTTACATCCAAATTATATCATAGTTCTTGGTTAGTAGGATTTGTCATTTACTTGGATAGATACGGAAGAAAAAACTCTAGCTGATTCATGCAGCTAGAGTTTTGGATTCACATGGATGAAAGAGAAAAGGAATGTTTTTAAACGTGATCTCTTGTTTGTTCGAGGAGGTTCACTATTGTGAAGCTGTATTGTATTATGGGACTGATGTACCACCCGTTTGGCCTGAACCACCAGTCTGGCCTGAACCACCTGTTTGGCCTGAACCACCTGTTTGGCCTGAACCACCTGTTTGGCCTGAACCACCCGTTTGGCCTGAACCACCAGTCTGGCCTGAACCACCTGTTTGGCCTGAACCACCCGTTTGGCCTGAACCACCCGTTTGATCAGGTCTATCTGGTCTTTCTCTTCTTGGCTTTTCCTCTTTTTTTTGGGTGTTTTTCTTTTTTTTGGCTTTCTCATTCTCAATATCATCAAAAGATGGTACGCCACGATGACATTCGAAACACTGATACGGTACTTTTCCACCCGGATCTTTGAAGTTAGCTCCTGGTTTCATTAAATCCGGTCTTGCCTTGACAATTGCTTGGAACAAGGCTCCCCATGCATATTTAGAAGCATTTTCTGTTGTTGGAATGTTAATTTGATATCCTGACCAAACACCGAGCGAAACTTCCGGAGTAAAACCGATAAACCAGGAGTCTACGTTACTGGTCGTTGTTCCTGTTTTACCGGCTACATTGTAGCCACCAGCGTAGCTATTGATGAGCTGGGCAGTTCCACCTGTCACCACTTCCCGGAGCATTTTTGTCAGAGCATAAGCTACTTCTGGTTTGAATACCTGTTGTGGTTTGTGTTTCTGTTTAAAGTCATAGACAACCGTTCCATCGCTAGCCACAATCCGATCAATCAGATGCGGTTGATTAAATTGTCCGTTGTTGGCGATCGTTGCATAACCACCGGTCATTTGCGATACGGTAAATCCGTCAGTCGCTCCACCGAGAGCCAAGGTTTCTCCATCCTCTTTGGATGGATTAATATCCATTTTGTTTAAATAAGAGAAACCTTTTTGGATTCCCAACTTACGAATCAGCTTGATGGCAGGTGTATTATAAGACCATTTCAGAGCTTTCGTTGCAGTTACAGATCCATGATATTTGCGGTCTGCATTTTGATAGTTGACGTTACCAGACTCTTTTTTGATGGGTTCATCAACAATGATCGAATCGGGTGAAATCATCCCTTCATTCATGGATGGACCGTAGGCGAGTAATGGTTTCATCGTTGAACCTGGCTGATTGAGAAATTCTAAAGCATAGTTGTTGGTATCAGGATCTTCTTTGTCTTTTCCATAGTCCTGTTCCGCCTGGTTGCTGCTGACAAAGGAGAGAATGGCTCCTGTTTTGTTATCAATCAGTACTCCACCAACACGTTCGCGCCAGGATTTGTCATTGTAATATCTTGTGTCCAGGGACAAACTTTGAACTGATCTATTCATTTCTTCGTAAATCTTTTTGTCAATGGTGGTGTATATTTTAAAACCACCCATTCGTACCAGACTGCGATATTTATTGATCGGGACATCTTTAAAGTTTGGATCATCTTTATATAATTCTTTAAAGATTTGAATGGCTTCCTTTTCAACAGCTTCCGTGATCATCGGATATTTATTGTAAGCATTATCTGATTTAAAGTCACTGGGTTTGGCAAAAGAATGACGAATGTCAAATTTCAATGCTTCATCATATTGGGCTTTGGTAATAAAACCTAAATCCAACATATTCTCCAACACGAGTTGCATGCGTTGGATCCCGCGTTTAATGTTCTCTTCCCGATCTTTGTTCTCAGAAAAGGGGTTATAGTTATTTTGACCTTTTACCATGCCGGCGATATAAGCAGCCTGTGCCAAATGCAAATCTTTCACGCTTTTATTGAAGAGGAAACGAGCGGCAGCTGCCACACCGATCATGTTTCGACCATTGGCACCGGGTCCAAACTCTACACTATTTAAGTATTTAACAAAGATTTCATCTTTGCTGTAGTATTTTTCCAAGCGAATGGCATTGACCCATTCGCGAATTTTTCGCTCTTTGGTACGATCTGAGTTTGCCAAAATTTCGTTTTTAACCAGTTGTTGGGTGATGGTACTTCCACCCGTTGTGACTTCTGCTCCAATTAGCTGTTGCCAGAGAGCACGAGCAGTACCACGGTAAGAAATTCCGTGATGATCATAAAAGTCATGGTCCTCAATGGCGATAAAAGCTTTGACTAGCAGAGGATGGACATCGTTTAAGCTTTTGATGGATGTTTGCTGATTGTTTCCATCAATCATCGTTCCGATTAACTCTTCTTTTCCATCCGTTTTTGCAAAGTATGCATAACTGTTTCCATTGGACTTGCTCAATAGCCGGTCAAATTCGACTTTGGTTCGAACATTTTCATTTTTGGCAATAGCGGAAATAAGTCCGGCACCGACACCAAATGCTCCTACAGCAAGAACAATGCCTGTGATGGAAGCAACTTTCAGGCCTGCAATCATTCGTTTTTTCCATTTATTTTTAACATCTATGTTTCTTTCTTCTTTCTGCATGTTTCTCTAACCCCCTATATACTACAGAGATTATAACACAGTCATAAATCAATCTTGTTATGATATTGTTGTGACAATTGTATGAAATTGGCATGAAAAAACTCTAGCTAAACAAAGTTAGCTAGAGCGGGGGAAACGCAAATAGCTTTCAAGGGGTGGTCGTTGCGGTGGGGGACTAGGTGGATGGGGACCCGGAGATGGTGGAGCAGGTTCGGTAGATGGTTGATCTGGTTCTTCTGTGGGCGGAGGTTCCAAAATGGGTGGGATGATCGGAATTTCCGGGAGTTTGGATTTTTTTTCTTCTTCCTCTTTTTTGCGTTGTTCTTCGAGTTTTCGGTAATACTCAGCGACTTCATCACATTCAAATCCACAAATTTCCGGCCCCAAGTAACCTGGGTGTTTAAAATGAGTCCCTTTTGGGATGAGATCAGGGCTTGCCTTAACCGCTGCCTGAAACATATTAACCCACGCTTTTTTTACAAATTTTTCGTTGTGGGCCATGCTAAAGTTATAGTCGTATCCACCCCAAACCCCCAGTGTAATATCTGGCGTATATCCGATAAACCATAAATCACGGTCCTCATTGGTCGTGCCGGTTTTGCCAGCTAACTCATAACCAGATGGCAGGCGTGCCTGGATATAAGTTGCCGTTCCGTTTAATACCTGTTTGAGCATCATGGTGGTTTTGTAGGCGGTTTGTGGAGAAAAAACTCTCACTGGCCTGGGCTTGTGCTCCCAAATCACTTTCCCGTCCGAATCGGTTACTTTGGAAATGAGAAAGGGTTTGTTGTAGAGTCCCTGATTGGCAAAAGTGGAGAAAGCTGCACTCATTTTTTCGACTGTAAACCCTTGGGTCATTCCACCGATCGCTGCAGATTCTCCATCGTTTGGATCAGGAGGGAGTCCCATTTTGGTTAAATAATGAAATCCTTTTTGATGACCTAAAGCGTTAAAGGTTTTAATAGCAGGAATGTTATAAGACCATTTGAGTGCTTCTGTTACAGTGACAGGCCCTTGATAGGAACCGCTTGCATTTTTGTAGTAGCCGGATCCATCCCGTTTTCTCATTTTCTCATCGATTATTTTGGAACTGGGAGAAACGATTCCTTCTTCCATTGCTGGAGCAAAAACAAGCAAAGGCTTTATGGTGGAACCAGGTTGTCTTGAAACATGAAGGGCATGATCTTGCTGATTGACATTAAATTTTTCACTGCTGGAAACAAAAGCGAGTACAGCTCCTGTTTTGTTATGGATAAGGGTTGCGCCCAATTGTTCCTTGGTCTTTTTTCCTTTGTATGTTCGGGGATAGAAGGTTAGTCCTTGCGTAGCCATCCGGTTGATGGCATTGTACAGTTTTTCATCGATCGTGGTGTAAAAATGGTAACCACCCGTGACTGCTTTCTTTTTGTACTCTTCCAGTAGTGCTTTGTATTTTCCTTGCTTTTTAAGCTCTTGAATATTGAGACGATCCATTTCCATCAATGTTTCGGCCGCTTCATCTTCAATCGCAAACATAATAAAAGGATACCGTTCATAACCGTCATTGAAATGCTCAGACCTCGCCAAAGATTTCTTGATATCAAATCGCAAGGCTTCTTCATATTCACGTTGGGATATCTTCTCATACTCTCGCATTTTGTCAAGGACCAGTTTCATGCGTTTAAGACCGCGTTCCAGGTTTTTGGGATCGTCATCGAGAGGGTTTAGGGCATTGGGGCGTTGAACCATACCAGCCAAGTACGCAGCTTGAGCTAAATGGAGGTGTTTGGCATCGGTGTTAAACAAACCCCGTGCTGCCGCTTCTACTCCATGCATTTTACGGCCGTGTGCCCCTTTTCCGAAGAAAACGCTGTTTAGGTAATAGACCAGGATTTCATCTTTGGAATACATTTGTTCCATCCTCAGAGCAAGAATGATTTCTTTTGCTTTGCGTGAAAAAACTTTGGAACGGTCGTTCAGGATGATGTTTTTCACCAGTTGCTGCGTAATCGTACTCCCACCCGTGGTAACTTCGCTGCCAACTACTTGCTGATAAGCTGCACGTACGATGGAGCGGAGGACAATGCCATGATGTTCATAAAAGTCCCGATCTTCGATGGAGATAAAAGCATGAATCAGATAGGGGCTGACTTCATCCAAAGACTTGATCAGCTTGCGGTTGTTGTTATCATATCGAAGTTCGCCGATTTTTACCGGTTTTCCAGATGCATCTTTGTTGGAAAAGTAAGCATAACTGGTTTGGAATAACCCTTTTAGGCTTTTTTCAAAATCACTTTTGGTTTGGATCGTTTGATCTTGAACCATCGCTGAAACGACTCCAATCCCGATCCCCACTGCCCCGATCGTGGTTACTAGAAAAATAGCCACTGACAATATAATCATATTCCTTATTCGTTTAAATATTCTGTTATTACTTTTGTCCATCTGTCCATCACCCCACATTCTAGGGTTATATTATCCCAGAATTTTTCCTAAAACAAGGTATTTATTCTGTATTTTTTATATAAAGGGAAAAATAGGGAAATAACATGTGTTTCCTCATCCATAATACACAAAAAAGCTGTTGGCTTTTGACCAACAGCTTTTGATTGCATCGATTAACGAGAATAGAACTCAACGATCAGGGTTTCGTTGATTTCCGTTGGCATTTCAGAACGCTCAGGAAGACGGGTTAGAGTACCTTCCATCTTGCTTTCATCAAAGCTCAGGAACTCAGGCAGGTAAGTACGATCTTCCAAAGCTTCTTTTACCACTTGCAGGTTCCGGCTTTTTTCACGCAATCCGATAACATCGCCTACTTGTACTTGATAAGAAGGGCGGTCTACTTTTTTACCGTTTACGGTAACATGACCGTGTACAACCAATTGGCGAGCTTGGGCACGGGTACGAGCAAAACCAAGACGATATACGAGATTGTCCAGACGGGATTCAAGCAATTTCAAGAAGTTTTCACCGTGAACCCCTTTCATTTTACCCGCTTGTACAAACAGGTTGCGGAATTGTCTTTCGCCCAAACCGTACATGAAACGCAGTTTTTGTTTTTCTTGTAACTGTAGACCGTATTCGCTGAGTTTTTTACGAGTATGACCGTGCTGTCCAGGTGGGTATGGACGTTTGCTTAATTCCTTGCCTGTACCGGAAAGAGAAATACCCAGACGACGGCTCAGTTTCCAACGTGGTCCAGTATAACGTGCCATAATCGTTCTCCTTTCATCATTTGCGTATTTAGCAAATGACAGGGTTTCTGGTTCACTTGCCTATCCGCTTGTCTTCCGGATAGCGACGAAAGACAGGATACCTATGAACAATGATTCATAGGGGAACCAGTGAGGGTGAATCCCTTCACCACCTATCCTTTGCTAGCTATCCTCAATCCCCCAAGGAGGTTTTGAGTCATACAAAGCAATATTATACTTGATTGGAGTGGAAAGTCAATGATGGATTCGATGATGGTCGAGGCGGTTTTACCCGTACATAGTAAATAGGCATCCCTTGGCTGACAAACTTATCTTCATATTCCGTGGTGATATTGTGCTCATTGTAAGGGCTATGATGTAAATCAGTCGTTTGCTCCACGATTTCCCAACCCATTTCCGTAAATTCCTCCAAGGAGAAAGTGTATAAGCCTTCACTATCGGTTTTTAGGATTAAATCTCCATCTGGAGCAAGGATGTCTTTATACATATTTAAAAACACCCGATAGGTCAATCTTCGTTTGGTGTGCCGCTTTTTGGGCCATGGATCACTAAAGTGCAAAAAGAAACGACTAACTTCTCCCGGTGCAAAAATTTCGGGGAGTTTTTTTACATCGATCCACAAATAACGGATATTTGTACATTCAGTAGCTTCGCCTTTTTGTACTGCTTTTAAGAGCACTTCTTCGACCCGTTCTACACCAATCCAATTTTTATCTGGATGTAAAGAAGCTGCTTTGGCCAGAAATTGCCCTTTTCCCGTACCCAATTCAACGAAAAGGGGTTGGGGGTTTGGAAATAGTGTTTGCCATTTACCACGCCATTGCTCTGGGTCTTTGACCACAAGCGGATTTTCCATTAAAAATGGTATGGCTTTTGGATTTCTTCTTAGACGCATAGATGATCCAACCTCATTTGCTTAGTTTTCTTTGTTCTGCTATCAAGGAGTTATTATACATTACAGGACTTGCTGGCTGAAAGACCACGGTTTCAATCGCAGACAGCACAAAGTGATGGAAATATTCTTGCGAGCTGTGGGGAATGGGGTTCGTTTCCGTGTATATGCGAAAAAAATCCCCCACATGCTGGGCTCATGCGGGGGAAATGTACTATTCATGGGTATGATTCGGAAAAGAAATGGGTTCAAGTCGCTGACGCTCTTCATCAGTAAAGACGCGTGAGCGGGTCACGAAGCGGACACCTAATGGAATTTCAAGTGAAAAAGATGCTCCACGGCCAGGAGTGACATCGATTATGAGCTGAGTGTGTTGCCAGTACTCAAATTGAGAACGGGACATGTAAAAGGGACAACCGGCAATCCTGCCCAAGAGAACATCATTTGAACCTACACGAAATTGTCCTTTTTTGAAACACATGGGGGCTGAACCATCACAGCATCCACCACTTTGATGAAACATCAACTCCCCATGTTTTTCCATTAGCTGTTCAATCACCTGACGGGCTTCTTCTGTTACCAATACTCGTTTAACCTGTTGCACCTCTGATCTTCTCCTTAAGAGTTAAAACAGGCCCGTTGGGTTTTTATCATAAGAAATTAACAGGTTTTTCGTTTGACGATAATGGTCCAACATCATTTTGTGAGTTTCACGGCCAATTCCAGATTGCTTGTATCCGCCAAAGGCAGCATGAGCTGGGTAGAGGTGGTAGCAGTTAACCCATACCCTACCAGCTTGGATTCCACGGGCAATTTGATAGGCCTGATGCATATCGCGTGTCCAAACTCCAGCACCGAGACCATATAAGGTATCATTTGCGATTTCCAATAATTCTTTTTCATCTTTGAAGGTAGTGACAGAGACAACCGGTCCAAAGATTTCCTCTTGGAAAATGCGCATTTTGTTATTACCAAAGAAGACGGTTGGCTCGATGTAATATCCATTCGGATATTTTTCGATTTTTAATGGTTTACCACCAGTGAGGCATTGGGCTCCTTCTTCCTTACCTAGAGCAATGTAGCTAAGAATTTTTTCGTACTGATCACTTGATGCCTGGGCTCCCATCATGGTTGCTGGATCAAGAGGGTCGCCTACTTTGATCTTTTTCACTCGTTCTAAAGCCCGGGCGATAAATTCATCATAGATGGATTCCTGGATCAATGCTCGTGATGGACATGTACAAACTTCTCCCTGGTTTAAGGCGAACATCGTAAATCCTTCCACAGCTTTCTCCAGGAATTCATCGTTTTCTCTCATGACACTTTCGGTAAAGATGTTTGGTGATTTACCACCCAATTCAAGGGTAACAGGTACAATATTTTCCGAAGCATATTGCATAATCAGGCGACCTGTCGTGGTCTCACCTGTAAAGGCGAGTTTGCCTATGCGTGGCGAAGTAGCGAGTGGTTGTCCTGCTTCAATTCCAAAACCGTTCACAATATTGAGGACACCAGGTGGAAGCAGGTCAGTGATCAGCTCGGCAAACAAAAGGACGGTTACAGGAGTCTGTTCGGCTGGCTTGAGGACGACACAGTTACCTGCAGCCAATGCTGGAGCCAATTTCCATGCGGCCATCAATAGTGGAAAGTTCCATGGAATAATTTGTCCAACGACGCCAATCGGTTCTTTGATATGGATCGCAACCGTTGATGCATCCAGTTCGGAGAAAGCCCCTTCTTCTGCGCGGATTACACCTGCAAAATAGCGAAAGTGGTCAGCAGCGAGTGGTATATCCGCATTCAGTGTCTCACGAATGGGTTTTCCATTGTCCCATGTTTCGGACAAGGCAAGTAGCTCGCGATTTTCCTCAATTCGCTCAGCAATTTTTATTAAGATGTTGCTCCGTTCCGCGGGTGAAAGCTTACCCCACTTTTCTTTTGCAGCATGAGCATGATCCAAAGCCAACTCAATATCCTCTTTTTGCGACCGGGGTACTTTGGTGAAAACTTGGCCATTCACGGGGGAGATCACATCAAAATATTCTCCACCTACAGGCGGTACCCATTCACCACCAATAAAATTCTCATATTTCGGTTTGTAGTGAAGAATACTTCCTTCCGTATTTGGCGCTAAAAATGGAGTTGCCTTTTTACTCATTTGCTCGACCTCCAGTGGAATAATGTGGGAGCGATGCTTTCACCTCAATATATGTGCAAAAATGATGCCAAATTTATAACGTAATGAAATAAGATAGTTGTCGAAATGAAAGTGTTTCATGATTGTTTCTGTGTTTCAAAATGGAACAAACACATGCGTTTCAAAATGGATAAAACGCATTGTTTATGTTTAAAGCATACATTGTTTACAATTATTGAATGGTTATATCACTTACGATATAATCAAAATAGTTAATTTTGACCATAATGTAATCAGAATAGTTTTAACTATAAATACGAGAAAGGGAGGATCGTTTTATTTCGGTATGAATATGACGACTATTCCTCCATCCGTTATTTCTTCTTGGAACCGCAGTAGAAAATATGGAATCAATCCACAGGAAGCCCATCACCGATCACTCTCGCCAAGAGAATTGCTGGATCGGCAGGCTGTCATGAAAGAACTGTTGGATGCTTCCCGAGATATTTTGGATCATTTGTATCAGCAGTTGAAACAGACTGACATTATTATTGCTTTAACTGATCAAGATGGCTATCTGGTAGCAACGTGGGGTTGCCCAACGATTGCAAATCAATTCAGGAAAGGAATATTTGATGTTGGAACCAACTGGAATGAAGATACCAAAGGAACAACAGCGATCGGACTGGCTTTAACTGAAAAGCGACCCGTAACTGTTTTGGGGAAACAACATTATTGTCTGGAATACCATGTGTTAGGTTGCAGTGCAACACCCCTTTTTTCAGCAACTGGTGAGTTATTGGGAATTTTGGGAATTGGCGGAGATGTACGTACCCATTATGATCATTTATTGCCATTGATTGTAGCAGCTGCCCAAGCTTGCCAATCCCGCCTTCTCTTGCAGAGTACAGAACGGGAGCTAGTCTTGCATTTATGTGAATCGGATACGACGATGAAAAGTTATAAAAAGCCATTGATTTCAGTTGATGAAGAAGGATTGATCAGACGTATCAACGAAGAAGCTGCCCAGATCTTACAGATGCCAATGGCTGAATGTGTTGGTCGACCTCTTTCTCATTGGATTGGCGAAAAACAGATGACAAATCTTCTTTCCGCCAAGAACCTTTCACTGAAACAGATGGATGTCGTAAACCCTCCGTCCGCCAACCACCCGCACCGATGGATCATTCAACCCATTTTAGATCAACGCCCAAAAGTGTTTCGTAAACTCCATTCGTCCGATGTAAAGCAGCCTGATAACTCCACATCCTTTATAACCCGAGGAGTGAAAATAGGTAAAGCTGTTGTGCAATGTCCTAGAGTACAAAAACTTTATCGTTTTGCTCTTCGAGTTGCTAAAACCAATGCAAATATCCTTATTTGCGGTGAAACAGGAACAGGAAAAGGGGTGTTGGCGAAAGAAATTCATCGGGCCAGTGGACGAACAGGTCCTTTTTTAACGTTGAATTGTGGAGCAATTCCTTCACAGTTGATCGAATCAGAACTGTTTGGCTATGAAAGAGGAGCATTTACTGGCGCAAGAAGCAATGGCCATCAAGGGAAGTTTGAAGCAGCGGATGGCGGTACATTGTTTTTGGATGAGATTGGCGAGATGTCTCCCATGGCACAAGTGGCTTTATTGAAGGTGTTGGAGGAAAAAGTAATTACGCGTATTGGATCTCATCGTCCGATTCCAGTGAATGTCCGGATTATTGCTGCTACTAATAAGGATCTGGTCAGAGAAGTAGAAGAAGGCCGGTTTCGTGAAGATTTGTATTATCGATTAAGAGAGATTGAGTTGGCATTGCCTCCGTTGAGAGAAAGGACAGATCTGGCTTATTTAATAGAGGAATTTATGGCTCAAATTTCTGAAGAATTAAAAATTGGCATGACTTTGGAATTGGATGCCTATCATGCATTATTGCAATATAAGTGGCCAGGAAACATTAGAGAAATGAGACAAGTGATTCGCCAAGCAGCTTTTCATGCTTATATGGGGCGAGAATCTACGACGATTAGCGTGGAGGATCTTTCCTTTTCCAATCAGTTAAAATCGCCCGTTTCTGTTTCATTGCATGAAATGGAGGAAGAAGTGATTGCTCGAACACTTCAAGCCACAGGAGGTAATCTCACTGCAGCAGCGAGACAGTTGGGAATTGGTCGTACTACCCTGTATCGGAAACTGTCACAATACCCCAAGTTGAAACATTTGCATAAACGCCTGCAACAGCGATAAATTGTACTCCTCTTTTCATTTTTTAGGGCATGGTTATTCGTTATATTAAATAAAGTAGTTGTAAAGGGGGGAGGAGTATGGTGACAACCGTTGATTTGATACGTCACGGTGAAACGATTTGGAATAGAGAAAAAAGATTCCAAGGTCACACAGATATTCCATTGAGTGAGGAAGGACGAAAACAGGCGGAGGGTTTAGCGAAATACTTGGTTCAAGAAAGGATTTCTGCCATTTATTCGAGTGATTTGTGTCGAGCTTTCAATACAGCTCAGGCAATTGCGCAAGTTCACTCATTGCCAGTCAAAACATCCGTTTATTTACGTGAACGCCATATGGGCGATTGGGCTGGCCTGACATTGGATGAGGTGCAAAATCGTTATCCGGATTGGGAAGAAGTTATGATTCATGGTGGAGTATATGGAATCGAAGAAACGAAACAAATGGCCAGGCGTGTGATGTTTGAATTGGAGCGTTTGGTTCAGAAACATAGAGGAGAGCATATCTGTGTCGTAAGTCATGGTGGTTGTATTCACGCGGTATTAGGGGAAGTGACGCAAGGCCAACATGACAGAAAGGATGTACGAATTGAGAATACGAGTGTGACACGCCTTCACTTTGATGAGGAAGATGGATGGCAAATAGTATTTGTCAATCAAATGCCTCACCTGTTAAAGAAAGGAAGATAATCTTATTATGAGATTAAAATTCCTTTCAAATTATTGGTACTATCTAGCGTTATTTGGTTTAATCATGATGGCATTTGGATCCTTGAATCTGTTCGCTGAACTGTCAGAGGATCTGCTCGAGAGCGAATTGGAAAATATCGATCAAATGGTTCGCCAAATGGTTGAACATTATCATTCGCCAAGTCTGACCTCTTTTTTTACCGTGATTACAGAGCTTGGTTCAACTGGGTTTTTGACCATGTTGACCACAATAACAGTGATGGTACTTCTTTACAAGTACAAACGCTGGAAAGAGGCTTTGGCGCTGATTATGGTTGTTGGTACCTGTTCGATATTTACCACTGTTTTCAAACATTTGTTTCAACGCCAACGTCCAATGGAAGATCCCTTGATCGATGCTACAGGTTACAGTTTTCCTAGTGGTCACTCAGTCGGATCAATGGCTTTTTATGGCTTTTTAATTTATCTCTGCTTGAAAATGCGTTTGCCTCATTACTGGAAAATGGGGATTAGCTTTTTTTTGGGTTCCGTGATTGTATTGGTTGGATTCAGCCGAATCTATCTGGAAGCTCATTATTTGACAGATGTTCTGGCTGGTTTTTCGCTTGGTTTTTTCTGTTTAGCTCTCGTGATTTTATGGAGCGAACTATCGGATTGGCCCAAGAAAAAAACAGCGAAATGAAAATCAGCTTTTTCATCCTCTGATGATGTTGCTCGGAAACATGCAGGTCTATTGACAAAACCGGCAAATAACGACAACTTTGTCAACAAGCAGAGCCATATCGAAATCAATCGATATGGCTCATTTCAATTTCCAATCCTTTGGTCAACAGCTTCGAATTCAGTTAACAGTTGATATCGCCACGTCATTATAAGTCAAAGTGTTCAATGGAGAAGAAGTGACGGGTTCGTTGTATAAAATCGTGGCCAACCACCATTTGTAAATGTTTTGGTAAGATCGTTAACGTGGCTGGAGTAAATGTTTTCTTTTCTCCATCGCAATCTACTTTTTGAACTGGATGTGTATTGATTTGCAAAGACTTGGCCTGAAAGTAAAAGAGATCTTCACTGTTGGGACGTTCATCAATGAGATGGGAATAGAGGATCGATCGCAACGCTTCTAATGAGGCTTTACGAATAATCAGGACATCGAGTAATCCGTCTTGTACATTATTTCGTGGGAAGTATGTTTCCATACCTCCTACATAGGAGCCGTTGCCGACAATCATCATGGTGGCATAGCCGCGAAAGTAATGGCTTTCTGATGTGACTTCAAGAAAAAAAGAAGGTGGTTGTGAGAACGACTGTACAGCACTTAGGTAGTAAGCTAAACGTCCCCAGTCCCTTTTGATATCAGGGTCAATCTGTTCAGATACCTGAGTAATTAATCCGACTCCCCAAAAGTTGAGAAAATATCGGTCATTATGTTTGCCAACGTCTACAGGAGCTATTTTTCCTTCCATCAGTTGTTCAATGGCTTCTTCTGGCTCTTGGGAAATACCCAGAGTTCGAGAAAAGTCATTACAGGTTCCACCAGGCAGGATGGCGAAGATGGGTCTTTGAGGTAATGGGCATAGAGCGTTGATCAGTTCATGAACGGTTCCATCTCCGCCTACAGATACAATCATATCCACATGATTTGCAATGGAGCGTACAATTTCCGTGCCATCACCTGGTTTTGACACTAAATAAACGCCAACGTCTGGGGACTTTTGCTCCAATTTCTTTTGGATCATTTCCAGTTTTCCCAATAATTTTTTGTTTCCAGCTGCAGGGTTAGCAATGATCGCGACACGATTCATTCAATTTGGTTCCTCCTAATTTTTCATCTTTTACAGAATAACGTGCCATCTACATAAAAACAAGATGACTTTGAGTGTGATGTGGAGAAGTTGCATCCCTGTTTACCCTTCGCTAATATAAAAAAGGTACTTGTATTTTGTTTGATTCATAAGAGATTTATTTTTTCGGGACGGTTTAGGAAATTCGGATGATGTTTGGAAGAGTATGTCTACCATTATCATAAGGATCAAGTAAGGATTGATGCAATATGACGGCGGAACTGATGACACCAGAGCACTTATTTAGAGAATTGGAAGACTTAAGACCTTATGAAATAAAAACCATTCATAAATTGGTTGAGGCATTGAAACGTACACGTGACGGACGGCTTGCTTATATCGAGGCGTTAATGGATTTTCAGCGGCTGGGATTTGATAAAGAAAAAGGAGCATATGTTCATCGGATGTTGATTAAGGAAGAGTTAATGAATCGCTATAATATTTTACATGGTGGTATTACAGCAACCTTTATTGATACAGCGATGGCTTCGTCCATTTTTCAAGAATTGGGCGAAGAAGCGAAAGTGGTTACTGCAGATTTATCCGTCCGCTTTCTTTCTCCAGGAATAAAAGGATGTTTAACTGCTTATACAAATGTGGTAAAAAAAGGGAAAACAATCATTGTTTTAGAAAGCAAAGTAGAAGATGAACGTAAGAGAAAGATTGCTACAGCTTCATCCACTTTTTTTCGAATACAGTAGGTGAAATCGCATATGAACAAACCTTATAAACTGGTAGCCAAAGCGATTATTTTTCATGAGAATCATGTTTTGGTTTTACGTAAGTCAGAAGAAGAGAGAATCGCTAAAAATTCGCATGGATGGGACTTTCCAGGTGGAAGTTTGGAACCGGATGAGCTTTTGTTGGATGGATTGGCTCGTGAGTTGGCAGAAGAAATTGGACTAACGGTAAAAGTGATTGCCCCAGCTTATGTGTATGATGAAATTCAAGAAGAGAAGCATTTGGTGATTATCAAGTTTGCTTGTGATCAACCAGAAGGACAACTGATACTGAGTCCAGAACATGAATATTATCAGTGGATTCCGCTTGAGCAATTACATGAAACAGAAATACCTGAATGGATGAAAGACGAAATTGGTCGTGCTTATCGGATCTATAAGGAATTTCGTACGAATGAAGAAAAACACCTATGATAAAGCAGAGTTTCCTTTTCTCGTTGCTCGTCTTTTATCAAAAATAAAGGAGGATGAACGGGAAAAGGAAACTTAAAAATATCTTTTCGTTTCAGCAAGAGTTTAAGAAAAATGTTGACAGGATATGTTTTTGCTAAAAAAGAAGGAATTTTCCTGATATGATCGTATTAAAAAAAGAAAGCGGACAAAATGATTTGCTTTGGAATAAATTGATAGCAAATCTGGTTTTGATAGAAGGGAGGTTGAAAGATGAGGTGGAGAAATAGAAAATTAAGAAAGCGTCTTTCCTCATTTGAAACCATTTTTCAAAAACATGCTGAGATTTGTCCTCGTTGTCGTGCGTTAATTGTATGGCCGCTCGGTGATGCCATGCCGGAAATATGTAGACGTTGTGAAAAAAGATTAATTGAGGGTGATCAAGAAGAAGAAAGCTCAATATATTTAAATGTGAATCGACAATGGCGAGAAATTTTTCACTTTTGAGTGAGGAATCCTTTCGCTATATTTTTTTGTTCTCCTCATCTTTGAAGAAATGAAAACGAATACTGGTTGAAGTTGTTCGGAAATCTGATTTCTTCTACATCTTCTTTGCTTCCCCATTAGCAACAATCGACTTGCCAAACTGTGTTCCCCAATCACCCAGATGGTTAGTACGAATGGGTTTGTAGCCTTCTGGGCTTTTTCCATCTCCAGATTTCTGGAAATTAATGGATTCTGTTTTTTCCTTTTAAGAAAAAAGGAGATACGAAGGCAAGAAACGTGACGTTATAAATATGAGTATAATAAGTCGAGATTTCTTGTTATTTTAAATATTCTGTTTTAGTGGTCGGATATCAGTGGAGGGACGAAAAGCATGAAACAAACATATTATTTTCTTGGGCTAGAGGATGAACATATGGTGGCTTTGGCTCAAATTCTTAATGATATGGAATATCAGGTCGTTGGTTGGGACTATCTTTTATCCATGTCCATGCGCAAATTGCTTGAGGGAAAAGGAATCAAGGTTGAAACGTTTCGCCTTGATGAGATAAAACATGGAGATAGCATCATTGTATTGGAAGCTTATGAGCAAAGAGCGAAAGAGTTATTATCCCCATTGAACAAAGAGGTCAAGTGGTATAATTATCATGAGTTTATGAGTCAATGGATTCCATTGTATACCAGTATTTCAATTGCTGGCCTGCAAGGAAAGAAAACATTGGCTCGGCTCATGTTACAGGTGTTGGAATCATTTGTACCTATTTCTTATTTATTAAGCGAAAGTTTGGCGAAAGGTAGCAAAAACTGTACCTATTTTATTTTTGAAGGATGTGAAGAACCAAAGTATATCGAAGCGTATCAGCCTGATTACCTTGTTATAACCAGTATGGATGGAAGTCAGAACTCATTGTTTGAGAATAAACAAGCGATAAAACAAACTTATTTACAGATGGTGAAACAAGTAAAAAAGCGGGTTGTAGCCTGTGGGGATGATACAAATACACATGTACTGTTAACAGCTGGTCCTGTTTTATTTTATGGATTTGGATTAAACAATGATTTGATTGCAAAAAATGTCGTGGAAGCAGAGGGGCGGCTGTTTTTTGATGTTTATTTGGATAAACAGTTTCTTGATCGGTTTGAATTGGGATGGTGTGACAAGCAGGCGGTTCTTCACGTATTGGCAATGATCGGGATTGCCTTGCTAGAAGGATTGGATTTGGTAAAATTGAAGGGGTCCATCCGTTCATTTTCAACGATTCATGTATAATGCGGGAAGAGCGAATTCTTTTTCCCGGAAAAGTGTTAGATGGTACGATTTTTTGAACAGCTTTTGCTCATTGAGTATGGATATGATACAATCAGCGAATAAAGTCAAATAATCAAATAATAAGGAATGTCGGGAGAGTTTTCTATGGACATTTTGAAAGACTTGCAAGCAAGAGGACTTATTTATCAAAGCACTGATTTGGATGCATTACAAGATAGACTTAGTAAGGGACCTATTACACTCTATTGTGGATTTGATCCGACTGCAGATAGCTTACATATTGGGCATTTGGTTACGGTATTGACTTTGAGACGGTTTCAGTTGGCAGGTCATCATCCGATTGCTTTGGTAGGAGGAGCAACGGGTCTGATCGGAGATCCCAGTGGTCGAACATCAGAGCGCACCCTTAACTCTCGCGAAATCGTCACTGAATGGACAGAAAAGTTAAAGAAACAATTGTCCCGTTTCCTTGACTTTGAATCTTCCAGCAATCCAGCAAAAATGGTAAACAACTATGACTGGATTCATTCCTTGGATGTGATTACCTTTTTGCGGGACATTGGAAAGAATTTCACTATTAACTCCATGTTGGCGAAAGAATCAGTAAGCTCCCGTCTGGAAAGAGGCATTTCTTTCACCGAATTCAGCTACATGATTTTACAGGCATATGATTTCTATCAATTACATGAAAAGTATCAATGTGAATTACAAGTAGGTGGCAGTGATCAGTGGGGAAATATCACGGCAGGTACTGAATTGATTCGTCGTATGCATGAGGAAAAAGTAACAGTGCACGGGTTGACTTTACCACTCATCACAAAGAGTGATGGTACGAAGTTTGGCAAGAGTGCTTCTGGCGCTGTTTGGCTGGATCCGGAAAAAACATCACCTTATGCTTTCTATCAGTTCCTGCTTAATGTAGATGACCATGATGTGATTAAATTATTGAAAGTATTTACATTCCTGTCTCTGGAAGAGATTAAGGAATTGGAGCAAGAAGTGGCTACACGTCCTGAAAAACGAGTGGCACAACGGACACTTGCAGAAGAAGTTACCCGCCTTGTTCATGGAGAAGAGGCACTGAAACGTGCGGTTAATATTACTCAGGCGTTGTTCCATGGCGAGATCAGAAAACTGACGGCACAGGAAATTGCCGAGGCATTCCAGGATGTTCCGTCCGCTACCATTACGGATCATCAATTGCCATTGGTAGATGTTCTTGTTCAAACAGGAGCAGCAAAGTCCAAACGGGAAGCACGTGAATTTATCACAAATGGTGCCGTTACTGTGAATGATGTGAAAGTGACTGATTTAACGATAAAAGTAGATGAATTGGATCATTTAGCTGGTAAATACCTGGTTATTCGCAGAGGAAAGAAAAATTACTATTTATGTGAGCTTGCTCAGGCATAAGGACTTAACTCCTGCAAATTCAAAAGCTGCCCATTTTCACCAAAATGGGCAGCTTTTTTTGGGTATAACATGACTTTATCTCGTTGATTCAAACAGCTCAATCCATTCTCCATCAGGACCATAGAAGAAAATGTATTTTGAACCATTCGGCAATATGGTTACTTCTTCGTCAATCCATTGAATGTCGTGTTGCTTTAACCGCTCAATCTCCTTTTCAATGTTATCGACGGTAAAGGCGAGATGATGTACCTTTCCTTCTGCTGGCAATTGATCATTGTATCCTTGAATAAGTTCAAGTTCGGTTTCGTTTGAATCTTGGAATCCCAGGAATGCGAGTTGAAGATTTTCATTGGGCATGCGATAGAGCAATTTCATACCTAATACTTCCTGATAAAAGCGGATCGAAGCCTCTATGTCTTTTACCATAACCCCAACATGTTCGATTTTTTTGATAGCCATGTAAAGATGATCTCCTTTCTGTTCAGTACCACAGTGGATTGGTTTGTATGAAATGGACTGATTAGAAATAGATTACAATCTTATTGTATAAAATAAAAAGTAGAGAAAAAATACGAGATACGAAACTTTTTATATTCGATTCTCTTTTTTGAGAAAAGCACATCGTGTTAAAATGGTTCGTAAAGGTTAAAAAACATGAATAGAAGGGGATTTATATGCGTGATCAACGTGTAACGAAACTGGCCAAGATTCTGGTTCATCATTCTTGTCAAGTAAAACCAGGAGAGAATGTACTGATCGACATCTATGGAGATGATCGGGATTTGGCTCGGGAATTGGTCAAGGAAGTATATCAGGCTGGAGGATTTCCATTTGTTCAGCTCAATGACCAAAAAATTCAGCGCTCCTTGCTACTGGGAACTTCAGAAGAGCATCTCAAACGCTGGACAGATCTGGGTGTTTATCAGATGGGGAAAATGAATGGTTATATTGCTGTTCGGGGATCCAATAACATCAGTGAACTGTCGGATGTGCCAGATGAACAGATGGGTTTGTATTCCCGCATTTATTATCACCAGGTACATAGCGAGCTAAGAGTGAAAAAAACGAAATGGGTTGTCTTACGTTATCCGAATGAATCCATGGCTCAATTGGCCAATATGAGTACGGAAGCGTTTGAGGATTTTTACTTTGATGTTTGTACATTGGATTATCAATACATGGATGAAGTGATGGAGCCACTGAAAAAACGGATGGAACAGACCGACCAAGTGCGTATAGTCGGACCAGGAACCGATTTGACTTTTTCAATCAAAGGAATTCCTGTCATTAAATGCTCCGGTCAACATAATATTCCGGATGGTGAGATTTTTACCGCTCCCGTCTTGGAATCAGTGAATGGAGTCATTACTTTCAATGCTCCTACCATTTATCATGGGACGACATTTGAGAATATACGGCTGGAACTTGATAATGGTCGAATTGTAAAAGCAACAGCCAATGAAACGGAAAAGCTGAACAAAATTTTGGATACGGATAATGGGGCACGTTACATTGGCGAATTCAGTTTGGGACTCAATCCTTATATCTTGCATCCGATGAAGGATATCCTGTTTGACGAAAAGATTACTGGAAGCTTTCACTTTACACCTGGCCAAGCGTATGAGGAAGCAGATAATGGAAACCGTTCAGCCATTCACTGGGATCTGGTATGTATCCAGCGTCCGGAATACGGAGGAGGCGAGATTTATTTTGATGGTGAGCTTATTCGTAAAGATGGACAATTTGTGGTAGAAGATCTGTTACCACTGAACCCAGAAAATCTGAAGAAGTAAAAGGAAGATAGAAATGAAAGCGTATCCGGAAAATGCGGTGGTCGAAACATTGGTCAAACTGCTTAATATCCCGAGTCCGACAGGAAGAACTGAGCGCGCAATTGATTATATTGAACAACGGATGAGAGAGTTGGGAGTGTCTGCATTTAAAAACAATAAAGGCGGACTGCTGGTGACACTTCCTGGAGCCAATGATGAAGTACATCGGTTGCTTACTGCACATGTTGATACATTGGGAGCAATGGTAAAAGAAATCAAGTCCAATGGCCGTTTAAAGCTCACAAATATCGGCGGTTTTCATTGGACTTCTGTAGACGGTGCCTATTGTTATATCGAAACAAGAGAAGGAAAGGTTTATACCGGAACGATTCTGGCGACACATACATCGGTTCATGTATATAAAGATGCAAGGGAACAAAAACGTGATGTGGAAAATATGGAAGTCCGATTGGACGAACGTGTTTTTACAAAAGAAGAGGTAGAAGAATTAGGCATTTGTGTTGGAGATTTTGTTTCCTTTGATCCGCAAGTGGTCGTGACAGATTCAGGATTTATTAAATCACGCCATCTGGATGATAAAGCGAGTGCCGCCATATTAATTGAGCTGATTCATCAGTTGAAGCAGGAACGGATCCTTCTTCCTCATACCACACATTTTTTATTCAGTAATTATGAAGAAGTGGGTTTTGGCGGTAATTCCAACATTCCGGCACAAGTTCGCGAGTATGTAGCGGTAGATATGGGAGCCATTGGAGATGGGCAAAGCTCGGATGAATATACCGTATCCATTTGTGCCAAAGATAGCAGCGGTCCGTATCACTATGGTTTGAGAAAGCATCTCATTGCCTTGGCTGAGGAGCATGACATCGCTTATCGAGTGGATATTTATCCATACTACGGATCTGATGCCAGTGCGGCAGTGCGTGCGGGACACGATGTCATGCATGGTTTGGTTGGCCCAGGCATTGACGCTTCGCATGCATATGAACGGACACATCGGGATTCACTTATGCATACGTATCGTTTGCTATATCACTATCTTTTGTCAGATTGCTTAAGTGTAACTTGAGGATGTGAACATCATGGATCTAATTCATAAGTTACAACAAGTACTTGAACAGGGATCAGATGAGGAAAAAGAACTGGTAAGACTTACTTTACAAGCAATTCAACAAAGGCGTGAGCGTCAAAGTGCTTATTTGTCTGGTTTCATGGGGTTAGCGGGTCGATTTGTCGATGAGGATACGTATGAGTTTCGTGTCCCCATTACCTCATTTATGATGAATCGTGCAGGTATTGTTCATGGAGGTATTACAGCATCATTGGCAGATTCGACCATGGGTTCTCTTGTCAATAAACGTTTACCTGAAGGATATGATGCGGTGACTTCTGAACTGAAGATCAATTATTTAAAACCCGGAGTGGGTAAAGAGCTGATTTCACGCGCCAGACTCATACACAAAGGAAGCACACTGGTTGTTTCCCAGTGTGAGATCACAAATGATCGAGGGCAAAAAATCGCTTTTGCTACAGGTACGTTTTATATCATACGCATGGGCAAGTGAATGTTCATCTTCGCTGCTTGTCGGATAATTAGAAATGATGTAAAATTATCCTGATCATGCTCTTTAAAGAGCTATATCAGACATAAAGTCAATTTGGTCTATTGGTTGGTGACTAAAACTCCATATCACCGTTGAGTCAACGAGTGAAGGTCGCTCATTTCTGTTGTGATCCAGTACTTCCTGTGAATCCCTTCTGTTTGCAGGAAATGGTCATCTAAAAGGAGTAGGACTATATATTGGCATCTGTAATTTGCAGGTGCCTCTTTCTTCATCCTTTTGTTGCTGAACCATTGAATAGCTGGTGATGCCAGAAAGATGACCACCGATTACGGTAACTTGATTAAATTCGAGAATTTTGCCCGTTTCAAAAGTAAAATGTAAAACCTCACCGTTGGCTGTCTCTAACTCTACTTGAAAACAGGAGAAAGTATCCAGCAATTTATTGTTTTTACCGTAAGGGTGAGTAGTATCCCAAATAATCATGTGAGACATGCTCCTTTCCATTTACTTGTCTAAAAATGAGAGGGGAGTGAATGGATAAGTAGATTATACAAAAGGGAGCGCATTTTTACCAATATTAAAAATAATTATGCACAACGATAACCTCATTAAAATATTTAATCAATAGATCTATCTCTCAATGGAATTTAATGAAAAAGCCATTCCAAACGACGGATTTTCAGTAAAATAGCCAATATAGAGGCAGAATTGTCTAATTGTTTCCAAAAAAATTGATCGAGGTGCTGTATGAAAGAATCCATTTTTGTTTCATTGGAGCTAGGTGAATTAATCAAGCGTGTGCGAAAAGGGAAAGGATTCCGACAGGAAGATCTGGCTGATGATTTGATTTCAACTGCCACGATTAGCAATATCGAGCGAGGGGCTTATACAGTTAGCAAAAGTAAACTGGAACATATCTGCTCCAAATTGGGTTTGGATTTAGATCATTTATCCTTACCCAAACAAGAAGAGCTCAGTGAAGAAGAGATTCGGTTTGAGCTTGTGATGATTGAACATGATATTGATGCCTGTAATTTTGAACATGCTTGGAAAGGATTGCAACGGTTAAGTCTGGAGAATGATCATCCTTTACTTGCGTGGTTATACTACCTGAGAGGAAAATACTATTTAAGAAAAAAAGTGTGGAATCAAGCGAGTGTCTATTTTTCAAAAGGGATTCAAGTAGTGGGGAATCATCCAGAGATGATCTCTAGCAATATTCAAGCTGCCTGTTATAATGAACTCAGCCGTATCGCTTACTATCAAAATGATTTGGAACAAGCGATCCAATATGTAAAGGAAGGGTTAAGTGTATTTGTCCCTAATAGAGAGAGGGAATATTATCAGTATCATTTGATGGTGAATAAGGTTATTTACTTGAAAAATCAGAATCGTGTGGAAGAGGCGTTGCGAACACTAAATGCCATGTGGAAAGAGATGGAGAAAATAAAAAGTACTGAGGTATTGCTCAATATGTACGAATTACAAGCGGAGCTGTTGAATAAGACTGAAAGATATGAAGAAGCAACGACATATGCTTTGGCTGGAATGGAGCTTGCTCGGATAGAAGGAAATCATGAGAGGTTGTTTGATTTATGGACTGTGTTGGGTAGCAGTTATATTTATTTGGAGCAATGGAAAAAAGCAGAACAGTGTTTACGGTCTGCTCTAAGATTGAAAGATAGAATCAAGAAGGAGTATTTATTGATCTCTACATATACGCAGCTAGGGAAACTGTATTCGATTACGGGAAAGATGAAATGGGCTATTTCTACATTGGAAGAAGCTGTCCGACTGGGTAAACAAACCAACGATGTTTTTCGTTTGTGTGAAGCTCTGGAAGCATTGGGGGATAGCTATTTGCGCCAAAATCAATATAAAAAAGCACGACGTTCTTATGAATCTGCACTTCTTTTGGCGGAACAACATTTCTTGAAAGCACAGGCAATGAATATTTTGTTAAAGTTAGCGTGCTGCTGTCAAAAAGATGATCCGGAAAATTACCAGAAATATATTGAATCTTTTTTCCAAATGCATATACAATTACAGGAAAGGAGGGAAATAGGGATGAAAATGGAAAATCAAATCGAGTCACTCAAGCTGCACTCAGACCCACCAGGGGGATAGAAAATAATTTCGGAATAATAGGTTTATACTAAAATTTCATTATATTAAGATTTATTCATTTTTGGCATAAAAATATGCGACTCCTCAATTGGAGTCGCTTCTACTATGATTGCACGATCACTTCCAGTTCAGTGAGATAGTCAATAGGCTCATCTTTATTACTTCCATCAGCCAGATAGAGAAGAGCGGGTCCACCTTCGCGAATCGGCTGATTGTTTTTAGCGAAGCATAGATAAGCGGAGCGAGCTTCTTCCATGGTCAGGACTACATTTTCACCTTGAGAGCGATGACAGATCATATGAGTCGCTGATAAATCAGGCTCTGCATTATTAAGAAAAGGACCCAGTTCCATGGCGAGTCCTTCGACGCCAGGGAGACGTTCGCTTAAAGGAAAATGTCGATCGTCAACGATCCAGATTGTAGGATCCAGATTAATACGAAATTTAACTTTTCCTGTAATAAGAATGACTGAGTGCATAAGATCACCTTGTTTTTGATAGATTTGTGATTCAACTCGCTGTATGTAGCATACACATGATTATAACGGATCGAAGTGGACAATGAAAAACAGGAATGCCAGGAAAATGAAATATCAAATCGTTTGATCCTTTTGAATCGGGAACTTAAATGAGCTAGATGGATAGAGAAAGGACTGATTATATTATTTTTGCTTGTGTTTATGTGGATTGTATCGTTTTGCAAACCATAGATGATCATGATAAACTAATGATAGCATGTGGGATTAAGGCCGTTTTCAGGATTCTGTGTGGAACGGTCGATGGGGGGATGCATTTTGTCCATACCGACGCAGACCGATTTAAGTCAAAAGGCTTTACGACTGCTTAGGGAAGATGCGGAAAAAATCGAGCAGTTGATTGCAGTTCAGTTAGAAAATTTGACTTTGCCGAAATGTCCGTTATATGAAGAAGTACTAGACACCCAAATGTTTGGCCTTTCCAGAGAAATTGACTTTGCTGTTCGTCTAGGTATGATTACGCGTGAGCAAGGTCAACAGATTATCCTAGAACTTGAACGGAAATTAGCTCACCTTTATTCAACCATTCTTCCCTCATCGGTCGGTGAGTAAGCAAAAGACTCCAATTCCCGGAGTCTTTTTTATTTAATGTCTCTCCCCTTAGGGCTAGGTATAGCAAAATTTTTGTTGTGTAGTTATCTCAAAAATTTGGTGTTTGTTCGTGTATTTTGTATGAACAAATGTTAGGGCGAGCGACATGAAACCAGTTGTTGTGAATCCCAAAATTTCCTCTGAAGTAATGACATAAGAAAATAAATAAGGTATAATCAAGTTAGCAATATTGCATAAGATGTTACTACATCGGCGCCACTATCACCCGAAACCATGGCCTCTTCGGCCGTGTGGAAATCCCGTTTGGGATAGGGAATAGGGCGCTGATTTATTTTCTTTTAAAGCACCAAATGTTGAAACCATCGCTTTCTTTGGGAGAATGACAAGAGTCTAATGAAATTCCTATCGTTTTTTGTATGTGGTCTACTACATCTACCTTCGCATTTTTGCTATTATTTTTCTTTGCCTTAGCATAATGCCCATTTTTTACAAAAATGCCGCTTGAAAGCCCACGGTTTGAATCATAGGATTGCTTAGAGTAACAATTTTCTATATAATCAAACATATGAGCGGTGCTCATCCTACTGGTAGTAGGTCGAATTTTCTTGTGACGTCATGGTATCAGGTTCTGGTAGCGAAAGTCTCCTACCAGGTAAAACCATGAGAGTGAATGAAAGGAACTAGCATACTGGTAACAGGTATGCCGCCCATGTGGGTACATGCGGTCCAGTGCCGTAGAACTGCATGGGACGGGGTGATGACACACCCCTGAACTTGGGCGTTGTCCAAAACGGAAACGGACTGCGGACGCTAACGACCCAAGAATCCCACGGCTTCAGCCGTGTGGAGTGTCAAATAGGCGATTGCACCTGCAAATACATCAGCTATCTGAAGTTGAATTTGTGATCCATCTCTGGATTCGACTCTCTCAAGGTCAGCAGCAAAAGAAGGATTCTCCCAAATTGTCCCCAAAACCATGTATTTGTGAGCGTTTTGGCTACTCTCATCGCCCCAAATCGTGATTAATCCCATGATTTATTCTCCAATTCTCATAAGCAATTCTTATCATATAAATTATACATTAGTTTTGAATTTTTTGCGATATGAAGCGTAAGTAGATCGGATAATAGATTGCATAGTCTGAAAATGTAAATATAGAAAAACATAAAAAAACAAGATTTACATAATGCTTGTTATGAACATTCGAGTACAATGAGCCATTTTAATCTCCGAGTCCATCCTCTACCGTGTAAATACCACTGATATCCTCGATGAGTTTTCTCAGTGTCCGTGATTGGTAACGTTTTTCTGGATAGTAGAGTTGAACGGGAAAAGAATGATCAAATTTTGTCATATGGATCCGTCGATAAGATGAACTTTTGCTATCTACCGAAATAGTTGGAATAAGGGCTGCTCCATAATTGGCGGCGACAAGGCTTTTAATTTCATCTACACTGGTTAATTCAATCATGATATTTAACTGGATACCATACTGTTTAAAAATCTGATCCATCATCCGTCGTTCCATGGTCGAAGGGGCAAATGAGATGATAGGAATATGTTCCAAGTCAGAGACGGTGATATAGGTATTCTTTTTAGCCAGCGGGTGGTCGTATGAAGCAATCAAAGCAAATGAATCATAAAAGAGGGTTTTTGTTTGAATATGACTGGGAAGTGAATCCAGTTTATAAGCGATTCCCAAATCAACTTGTCCTTCATTAAGGGCAGTAATGATCTCATCTGCTGACAAGGTTAATACTCGTAAAGGAAGCGTTTGACGAAACGATTGAAAATAATGTGTCAAACGTAGCAGAACCGTCATCGCTAAACAGGAAGTGGTTCCAATAACCATTGGGCGATTGATCGGTTTTTTTTCATTTTCTGATATAGATTCTTTAGCTTCACGAATCAAATCCACGATTTGCAGAGCATAAGGAAGAAATAAGCTACCACTGGAAGTAAGTTTTACATTGGGCCGATAAAACAAAGTGGTACCAAGTTCTTCTTCAAGACTACGGATTTGTGCACTGACAGCGGGTTGAGTAAGTTGTAATGCGTCAGCTGCTTGGCGAA
Source organism: Thermoflavimicrobium dichotomicum (assembly GCF_900114055.1). Classification (GTDB taxonomy): domain Bacteria; phylum Bacillota; class Bacilli; order Thermoactinomycetales; family Thermoactinomycetaceae; genus Thermoflavimicrobium; species Thermoflavimicrobium dichotomicum. The sequence goes on from NZ_FORR01000003.1 coordinate 120,631, forward strand.
AATGTTTGCGCCTGGCTACTTCAATAAAAGTAAGCAATTGTTGTTCGTTCATAAATTTCACCCTCTAGCTTTTTGATAAAAATATTTTATCACACTGATTAATAGAATAAATTGGATTTTTCGGAATGGATCATATTATGATAAAAATAGGAAAGCATTTTGAGAAGGGGAGAAAATAATGCAAGTAAATCCAGGTTTAGAGGGTGTTGTTGTAGCAGAAACAGCAATTTCTCATATCGATGGACAACAGGGTCACTTGATTTATAGAGGATATGATGCCAAGCAATTAGCCACCACAAGTACGTTTGAAAAGGTTGTCCATCTGTTATGGAAAGGGCATTTTCCAGATGGGGAAGAAGAGAAGCAGTGGTTAGTAAAGTGCCGCCAGTCGCAAACACTATCGGATGAGATGATTCGTTTAATACAAACGATTCCAGAGCGGATTGACATGCTAAGTACCTTGCGCTCTGTATTGGTTACGATGGAAAATCCTGATTGGCCACCTACATGGGAGCAGGCAATTCGGGTATTGGTTCAAGTTCCGATCATCATTGCTGCCAGATATCGTTATCTTCATCATAAACCCATCGTTCCGCCACGCGACGATCTATCTTTTGCCGCAAACTATTTGTATATGCTTCGTGGCGATGAAGCAAGCGAGGCACATGTGAAGGGTTTAGAGGCTTATCTGATCTTAACAGCTGAACATGGTTTTAATGCGTCTACCTTTACTTCGCGTGTGGTAACGTCTACCGAATCTGATATTTTATCTGCAGTAGTTGCAGCTATTGGGGCACTGAAAGGAAGAATTCATGGTGGCGCTCCATCAGAAGTAGACGATATGCTGGGGGAAATCGGTAGTATTGAGCGTGCTGAATCGTGGATGCGTGAAAAGTTGGAGCGTGGCGAAAAGCTGATGGGTTTCGGACACCGTGTTTACAAAACAACAGATCCACGAGCTGAAGCACTCCGTACGGTTGTTCAGGAATATGCGGCCAATGAGCCGTGGTTCGACTTTGCTGTTCAGGTAGAACAAATCGCTTTGCAGTTGTTAAAGGAATATAAGCCGCATCGTTCCATTTATACCAATGTAGAGTTCTATACAGCTGCCGTCCTTAAGGCGATCCAATTGCCAGCGGAGTTGTATACACCTACGTTTGTAGTTAGTCGTACAGCTGGTTGGATTGCTCATATCCTTGAGCAAGCCAGTCATAATCGGATCATTCGTCCAGATTCAAGATATGTGGGACCTAAATGTGCCAAGATAACAAAATGAGGCTATTGACAAGAAGCTAAGTTGGTATAAGTAAATGCATGTCATCCTCTGTTTTGATCAGCAGAGGATTTTTTTGTCCATTTCACCCCGAATTCCAACAATAGATGGATAAAAGTATGAAAATAATGCGAACGAAGTGTAGGGAGTATGTCCGAATGTTATTAAAATATGGTATTATTTTAAGAGAGCCTATTTTGTATAGAGAAACAAAGCTAAGAAAAGATCATGGCTATTTTTTATTCTTTAAGTGGCTCTACTTGTTCAATTTATTGGTGGGAATGCCATGGGGTTTCCAAGAAGCCTTCAGATTGATAAAGAAAAACTTGCTGCTGCACAAGCAACACCTAATCATGTATCTATCGATGAAATGCCTGACTATTTAGGACAAGCATTTGTTTCCATTGAAGATCATCGGTTTCACCGGCATATCGGGATTGACTTTATTTCTTTGGGAAGAGCTTTATGGATCGATCTGGTAAAAGGAGGAAAAATCCAAGGCGGCAGTACGATTACCATGCAGCTGGCACGTAATTTGTTCTTAACGAATAATAAGACATTTAGCCGAAAAATAAAGGAAATATGGATCGCATTTTACCTGGAGTGGAAGTTTTCCAAGCCAGAAATACTTGAAATGTATTTAAATAATATATATTTTGGTCATGGAATATATGGGATTGAAACAGCTGCGAGTTTCTATTTTGGTAAAACAACACGTATGGATAACCCGAATAAAGAGATTGTCAGCTTGGCAGAAGCAGCAATGTTAGCTGCTTTGCCGAAAGCACCTGAAAGGTACTCTCCAGTCAAAGATTTTTCAAAGGCGAAAAGACGACAGGAAATCGTGCTAAAACGGATGCTCCAACTTGGTGTCATTACCAAAGCGGAACAAGAAGCAGCTGTGAAAGAGAAGATTCATATCTTGGGAAAGTATAGTTCCTTATATCCGAATAAGCAAAATCGATTGTCAATCCATGCATCATGATAAAATCAATAATCCCTTCTGTTATGAACAGAAGGGATTTCGTTTATTGCATGAGCTATGGTTTGATTGTCGTGGTTTTGTCTTTCTGATCCATTGGTTCTGGTCTGGCAAGTATAAAAAATCGAGTCGACAAAAATCTACTCGATTCATATGCATATGGGCTATCTAACAACAAAGAAGGCAGCACCGAGGATGATATAGACCATCAATAGTAAAACACCTTCATACCAGTTGGTTGAACCATCTCGTGAAATCGAAGAAGCAATAAACGTAGCGACTGCTACTGCAGCAATTTCATAATGGTTAAAGATTAAATTCATATGCTGTCCAAATAATAAACCAATAAACACTAAGACAGGTGCAACAAAAAGAGAAATTTGCAAACTGCTGCCAATGGCGATTTCAACGGCTGCGCCAATCCGGTTTTTCATTGCCAAAAAGACAGCAGCACTATGTTCAGCCGCATTTCCGATGATAGCGATCAAGAAAGCTCCAACAAAAAGTTCCGACCAGCCCAAAACATGGGCTACATATTCCACAGTGGCAACAATCCATTCACTTTGGATTGCAACAAAAATGGTCGAGAGGGCGAGCATGAAAATGGAAACCCATTTGGACCAGGCAGGGCCTTCGTCTTCATCATGGTCGGTTGGATTGGCTTCCGTTTCTTGTTCACTAAGTTCTTTCCGATGAGTGACCAAGGAAAAATATAACCATAAGAAATAACCAATGATTAAGACTGCAGCGATAATCATACTTACATTGAATACACTGGTATGGGGTACACCTTGTAAAAAGGTGGCAGGGATAAACAAACCAATGACGGCGATCATCATCAATGAAGCATTATGACCGGCCAATATGGGATTGAATTGTTGGGTTTTGTACTTTAACCCACCAAAAAATACGCTTAATCCCAAAACCAGCAGCAAATTTCCGATGATGGAACCAATAATGCTGGCTTTCACCAAATTAAATAAACCGGCTTTTACCAGGAAAATTGAAATGATGAGTTCGGCTGCGTTGCCAAATGTTGCATTCAGCAATCCACCTAACCTTTCACCAGCATAGTGAGCTACACTTTCTGTAGCTTTTCCGAGGAGGGCAGCCCAAAATAATAGGGAAGTACAGGCCAAAGTAAACTGGATCCACTCCACCTTTGTAAAAAAATGAACGAGTGCGCTACCGATAGTTGTGGTGATCAGTAGTGGATAAAACCACTTTTTTTTCACTTTTGTCACCCCTTATGTTGTTGAATCTTTGTAAAATAATTAATAGAATCACCAGATGATTATAACATGATTGATTAATATTTTGCATTGCTGCAAAAAATAATGCATAAGAAAAGCAAGAAATATATTAAGTGTAAGTGGTTAATCTTACTGGTTATTTTAGTTGGAAAAAAGAAGGAAAATACCAGATAAAAGAGAAATAGTCCAACATGGCCCGAATGAAAGGGGGGAGATCATGGAGCAAGTCAAGGATACTGCAGTATTTATAGACTTGGAAAATGTATATTATGGGCTAAAAAAATATCATATGGATCCGGATCATCCAGATGATAAGCATAATTTGTTCTTGCGACTTCAGGAACATTATGGGAAAGATTCGATCCGTATGATGGAGGCATATGCCGATTTTGAGCAAATTGAGCTGTCCATGATGAGTTTGCAAAGAAAAAGGGTTCATGTGCATCAAGTATATGGAAATGGCAGAAGAGGGGAAGAGAGAAAAAACGCAGCAGATATTCAACTATGTTTAGACGCCATGGAAGTTTTATACCAGATACCCGAGATTAATACATTTGTCATTGTGAGCGCTGATCAGGATATGATTCCACTGCTTGATCGTTTATGGTCGAAGGGAAAGCGAGTCGAATTGTTCTGCCTGTATGATGAAAGTTTGTCCAAATCAGCTCAACTGCATGAGTTTTGTGATAAAACCCATAACTTATTTGAATTTCTTGGAATCGATAAGTTGCATAACCTTCAGTTTGATCACTTGGTGCATAATGCGGTAGTTCAGATTTATGAATGGTATCGTGATCCAAATAATGCGGGTAAGAGCTATGGAAGCACGTGGATCAAAAATGATTTCTTACGCAAGCTACATATCAGTGAAGTGGAGGCCAATCATCTATTTACCCGTTTAGTGAAAGGAAAATACTTAATCCCTTATGAGATTGAGATGGATGACAAGGTCTTCTATGGCTATAAGGTGAATCTTGGTCATCCTCAAGTCCAGATGATGGTAAAAATCGCTGGATACAATATCAATAAATGTTCACTAGATGCTGGTTGATTCATGAAAAAAGACTTTTTATTATGAAAGTGCGAGCCGAAATGATGGTAACTCCTCAGACGAAGCACTTTCTTTCTTTTATATATAAGTTTATGAGGAGTGTCCTATGTGTCTGTTTGGAAATATGAAAGAGATGTTGAAAACTTAAAGATTGAAATTGCTAGACTTGAGCGGATGATCTGTGAAAAACAAGATGAATTCCAACGCGCTACGCGGAGAGGAGAAGAGGCAGACGCCCGTTTGTTGCGACGAGAACAGTTGAAATATGAAGAAAAGTTACGGGAGATTATTAGAGAGTTGATTCATACTGAGCGTAAGCTGGAAAAGGTGAAAAAAGAAGAGAAAGATCCTTTAGGGGATTTATCTTGGTGGTGAATGGTTTATTTAAATACGTTGAGAAGGAAACAAATTGGTAAATGTAGAATTTTACAATGAGATCTTTTGATTTTTGCCAACAGCAATCCGCTTTGTGTTATTCTATAAAGTACACGAATGGACTGACAACGCAATAAAGATAGAGATAGATCGATATGGTTGGAGATGGTCGGCGACAAACGGCGTATTTGCTTGTTGAACAAAAAGTTTTTTGGGTAGCGAGCATGTTAAAGGAGGTGGATTCCTGCTACGGATCAATCTGTCAATAACAGACGGAAGTAGCAGGAAAATCATATGACAGAGTATACGGGTGGAACCATTCGGATTGCAGATGATGTAGTAGCGATTATTGCAGGACTTGCAGCCACAAAAGTGAAAGGAATTGCTAGCATGTCAGGGGGTATTACCGAAGGTCTTGCCAAACGGGTAAGTGGTAAAAATATGACCTTGGGTGTAGATGTTGAAGTTGGGCAAGTTGAAGCAGCGATTGATTTACGGGTGATTGTTGAGTATGGTGTTCGTATTCATGATGTTTGCCGTACATTGCAGCAAGAAGTAAAAGAAGCCGTTGAAAATATGACAGGTCTTCGTGTGGTGGAAGTGAATGTCAAGGTTGAAGGAGTCGACCTGAAGGATAAAATGGCCGTTTCCAAAAAAGAGGAGGAAGAACAGCGCGTAAGATAAATAAAAGGGAGATGTCTAGCAAAGTAGATATCTCCCTCCTTTTTCTTTTATGCGGATAATGCTTTCTCCAGCTCAGCTAATTTTTCTTTGACTTGTGACTCCAGGGCTGGAGGAACTTCAACGGAGTCGTCGAGGCCATGTGGGAAGAAGTGGCGAACAAAGACAGGGGTACCCATTTCCAGAATTGCTTGAGGATGTTCGAGCGCTTTATCATTGACAACGGTACCACGCAGGCGTAAATAGTAGTCTACTCCATCTGCCGTATATTTCAGGTCATAAGTTGCTTTTTCATAATCCCAGGACCAACGAACAAACCCCAGTTGTTTCATAATAGTTTCAAGTTCTTTAAACTGTTTTTTAATGCCTTTGGTTTTTGCTTCATGAAAAATCATAACAAGTGCCTCCTTTTTGTAGCACACCGCATAGAATCCTTATTAAATGATAGTATGAACGAAGCCATAAAGCAATAACATGACAATGACAGATACGAATAGTTTGTGATAAATAAGGGAGAGGAGAAAAATGAAAGAGCGTATCGATCAGCTGTTTCCGCAGATGGTGGATTGGAGAAGAATGTTTCATCAATATCCTGAATTATCTTATCAGGAAAAAAATACCTCCGAAAAGATTGCACAATTTTTACGAGAGCTGGGTCTGGAAGTACGGACAGGGATTGGTGGATATGGGGTGACTGGTTTACTGAAAGGAAAGGAAGCAGGTCCAGTTGTAGCTTTACGGGCAGATATGGATGCATTGCCGATTCAGGATGAAAAAAACTGTAGCTATCGTTCTAAAGTTCCAGGTGTTATGCATGCATGTGGACATGATGCACATATGGCTATGCTGATGGGAACAGCAATGCTTTTGAGTGAACAAAAAGAAAAACTGAAAGGAGACATTCTATTTATTTTCCAACCAGCTGAAGAAAAGCCACCAGGTGGTGCAATTGCCATGATCCAAGATGGGGTTCTCCATGGAGTGGATGTGATCTATGGCATTCACTTATGGACCCCATTGCCATTAGGTGTTGTCGGTGTTCGGGGCGGAGAGATAATGGCGGCATCTGATGCATTTATGATTGAAATTATTGGCCGTGGTGGTCATGGTGGTATTCCTCATGAAGCCATTGATGCTGTTGCCATTGCTTCTCATGTGGTTGTCAACTTACAGACCATAGTCAGCCGGCAAGTGGATCCTCTTAAGTCTGGAGTTATTACAGTCGGTTCGATTCAAGGCGGGAACGCATTCAATGTCATTGCAGATACCTGTTGCATGCTGGGAACTGTTCGGACATTTGATCCAGTGATTCGCAAAATGCTGGTTGAACGGATCGAAGAGGTGGTAAAAGCAACCTGCCAGATGTATGGAGCACAATATCGATTTGAGTATACATACGGCTATCCAGCAGTGATCAATGATGAGCAAGAAGCCCAACGGGTAGCAAATGTGGCGAGTCAAATCGTAGGTGAACAACAAGTATGGCATATACCTCCGATGATGCCAGGAGAAGATTTTGCTTACTATCTGGAGCGAATTCCAGGAGCTTTTTGTTTTGTAGGAGCAGGAAATCCAGAGAAACAGATAGTTGCGCCCCACCATCATCCATTGTTTGACATTGATGAAGAAGCGATGAAAGTGGGAATAGAGCTGTTTATCCGATTAGCCATGGATTATTTGAACAAAGGAACGGTTTAAGATTTTTGTAGGGAACTCAAACTTCCAAATGGATATGCATGCTTTTTTATTTGGTGGAAAAGCTAATAGAAGTAAAGGGGGGTATTGTTATGAACAAAGTAAGAGATATCATGTCAACCAATGTGATTTTTGTGTCTCCTGATGACAATCTATATGAAGTTGCCTGTCTTATGCGTGATAACAATGTAGGATCGATTCCCGTACTCGAGAATAATCAATTAAAAGGAATGATTACGGATCGAGACATTGTCATTCGGGGAGTTGCTGAAAGAAAGCCGAATTCCAGTGCTGTAAAAGACATTATGTCTAGCCGCCTGGTTTATGGTCGACCAGATATGTCGATTGATGAAGCAGCAAACATAATGGCTGAAGCCCAGGTTCGGCGCTTGCCTGTCGTTGAAAATAATCAATTGGTTGGAATTGTTTCGATTGGAGACATGGCTGTGCGTGAGCCGTTTGCTGATGAAGCCGGTCGAGCGATGCAAGAGATCACAGAAACACATAATCCTCGTGTATCCAGCGATTTGCAACACTGAAACAGAAACAGCTGTTAGCACTTGTGGGCTAACAGCTTCCATCTATACATAACGATGCAAGATCTGGTCGACAGACTGACCATATCCCTCGCCGAACAGATTGAGATGCACGAGAAGATAGTACAGCTGATAAAGTGGTTTACGATCCTGGTAATCTAAAGGCAAAGGTTGGATGTTTTGATAAGCTTGATAGAGACGCTCGGAAAAACCGCCATATAGTTCAGTAAACGCCAACTCGATTTCATGGTGAGCATAATAAACGGCAGGATCAATTAAATAAGGTTTACCATGTGGACCTACAAGCCAATTTCCACTCCACAAATCACCATGAATCAGGGAGGGGGAGGGGTTTTTAGGAAGCCATTGGGATAAGTTGGCCATCAGCTTTTCCAGCTTTTTCAGTCGTTGACCTGTTATTCGCTTGCGCTGAATCCCGAGTTCTAACTGAACCTTGAGTCTTTTGTCGCGGTAAAAGGAAACCCAATTGGTGTCCCATCCATTGATTTGGGGGAGGGAACCCAGATAATTATCTTCATCCAGACCAAATGCTTTCTCTGTCGTTTGGTGCAGAAGAGCGAGCTGATGTCCTAGCCATACTTCGGTTTTTTCGCTTTTGTCTCCCTGGATCCATTCCATCAGAAGCATGGCAGCCTGTTCTTGTTCAAAGTAGAATTCACCAAAAATCTCAGGGACATTTACCGTTCTTGATTGTTGGAGTATACGTAAGCCAGTCACTTCTTTCTTAAAAAAATCTGGAGAAACTTTTTCATTGGCTTTGATAAAATACTCTCTTTTTTCCGTTTGAACATAATAAGCCTGATTAATACAACCACCATGAATCGTTTGCAGGTGAATAATGCTGGAAGTGTCACCTAATTGTTTTAATGATTGGGTGAGCAGATTTCGCATAAAAATTCACTCCATTGCCTATTCTGGCAAATATCTTTTGTTCTTGTTCATAAACTACTTGAAACAAAATGGATTGTAAAGTACAATGTTGGCAAAAAAAGCAGGGGGCCTATTTCTATGAATAAACCCTATATTATTCGCTATAGTGAAAGCGATCGCATCCCGATGGGACAGGGTGTAAAGATAAGTTATCTGAGAAAATCTGCTGATGAGTATAGTATTTTGTTACAGATGGATGCTCATAGCCAATTTCCGGTTCATGAGCATGTTGGAGGCGAAGAGATTTTTGTCGTTGAAGGCGAGGTTCAAGTAGGGGAAGAAAAATTAAATCGGGGCGATTACTATTATTTGCCTCCAGGTTTTAATCGATCTGTATCAACAGATAAAGGGTGTACCCTTTTGATTAGTTCTGCTAAGGGAGTCCAATTGCAGACATAGGGAAGTACTTCAGCATTGATGGAAATTTTTGAATGGGTTTCATTCAGTTGAGAACGTTATGAACCAAGCAAGCATAGGTTGATCCTGTTTTGAGGGAGTTGGCAAACGAAGGGGTTTCTTTTCCGGTTGAGGGTAATTTGCTCATTTTTAAGCGGGAGAAAAAACAGGAAAGGAACTCAGATCCAAAATAGATCCTTTGTCAACAAGCTTAGCATGGGTCGATCCTATGCTTTTTTATTTTTTTCTGAAACTTGATATGATTATATTCATATGATATCATATAGATAACATCAAGATATTGGTTTGATAAAAAGAAAGGGGTTTACTTTTAAATGAGTCAAATCCAGGAACAAAATGCTTGGAAAACAAATGGTTTTTTGTTTTTGTTGATTGATTTGCTTCTTTTGGCTGGAAGTTTATATTCGTTTGCTGTTTCAAATATTCCTTTAGCTGTGATTGGTGTGATTCTTTTTATCTTTGTCGGATTCGGTTTTTTGGTTGTGCAACCGAATCAAGGGTATGTCCTTACTTTTTTTGGAAAATATATAGGGAGTGTACGGGAGGACGGGTTTTATTGGGTAAACCCTTTAGCAACCAAAAAGAAAATTTCTTTGCGTGTGCGCAATTTCAATAGTGAAAAGATTAAAGTGAATGATGCTGAGGGAAATCCAATTGAGATCGGTGCTGTGGTTGTATGGCGTGTGATTGATTCTGCCAAAGCAGTATTGGACATGGAAGATGTAGAGGAGTTTGTAGATATTCAAAGTGAAACAGCCATTCGCTCCATTGCCAGTCGTTATCCCTATGACAGTCACGATAAAGACATTGAATCTCTTCAAGGTAACCCAGATGAAGTTTCACATGCTATGCAATATGAGTTGCAAGAGCGATTGAAAATTGCGGGAGTGGAGATTCTTGAGGCGCGGATTAGCCACTTGGCATATGCTCCGGAAATCGCCCAAGCGATGCTTCGACGTCAACAAGCCCAAGCCATTATTGCTGCACGCCAAAAGATCGTAGAAGGTGCGATGGGAATGGTAACAACGGTACTGAAAGATTTGGAAGCACAGGGTGTTGTTGACTTGGATGAAGAGCGAAAAGCATCGATGGCGAACAATCTGTTAGTGGCCCTGGTATCAGATTCAGGTACTACACCTGTGATCAATACGGGTTCTCTATACACATGAGTAAAGGAAAAAAACGCTTTCTTTTACGTATAGATCCGGAGCTTTATGAAATACTTGAAAAATGGGCTGCTGATGAGTTTCGTAGCGTTAATGCACAAATTGAATATTTGTTGAAGGAAGCAGTTCGAAAAGCGGGAAGAGGAAAGAAGATCAGAACACAAGCCGATGAGGATCAAACATAAAATCAATTATTTGCGGATTCATAGAGTCTAAACTTTATCACCTCTTTATTCATATGTTGGAATAAAGAGGTGATATGAATGATTCACAAAAATGAAACAGGGGTATACACCCTGATGTATCAGTATTCGCCAAAGCCTGAACAAATTCAGGCGATGGGTGGGAAAATCTCTTTTGTCAGCCGGTTTATGCCAATCGTTACAGCGCGGATTCCTGATAAAAAATGTTTGTCTCAATTAAAAAAGGATCCAAACCTAGTCTATATATCTCGTGATCATATTTTATCACTTCCTTTTTACCGTGTAAAAAAGATTCTTTCTCCTACAGTGATGGGAGCCAATCTTAGGCGCATGTCAAAAAAAGTGGTGCCGTGGAATGTGTTGAGAGTATTGGGGAGAGGACGATTAAATACAGGGAAGGGAATTCGTGTAGGAGTCATTGATACAGGAATTGATTTAAATCATCCCAACTTGGCCAGAAACATTAAAGGTGGTGTGAATATCATTTCTCCTTCCAAATCACCACAGGATGACAATGGACATGGTACACACATTGCAGGAACGATCGGAGCACTACATCATCGTGTAGGAGTTATTGGCGTAGCCCCTCATGTGTCTTTGTATGCAATTAAAGTATTGGATTCGTCGGGAACGGGTTCATTAACAAATTTAATTAGGGGAATTGAATGGGGTATTGCCAATCGGATGCATGTATTAAATATCAGTATCAGTGGTGGGAGAAATATTATTCCGATATTAGAAAAAGTTGTAAAAGAAGCGACCGATCGGGGAATTATCATTGTTGCTGCTGCTGGAAATTCGGGATTATCCTCTGGACAGGGGGATACCGTTGAAATTCCAGCACGTATTCCTGATACCATTGCTGTTGCAGCGTTAAACAAGTTGAATAAACGGGCTCCATTTTCCGCAACAGGTCAGATGGTGGATATTGCTGCTCCTGGAGTCGATATTTTAAGTACGTATCATAAAAAGCAATATGCTGTTTTAAATGGTACTTCAATGGCAACTGCACATGTATCTGGAGTGATGGCCATCTATCGTGCAGCCTATCCGCATAAATCGGTGGCTGAATTAAAAAGATTAATGGCACGAAAAGCCATTGACCTTCCACCCAAAGGTAAAGATCCTTTAACAGGTTATGGTTTGATTCAGGTAAATTAGAATAACCATGATGATCATAACAACAAAAACAACCCTGGTTTTCCTTTTGCAGAAAAGTTAGGGTTGTTTTTGTTCAATGGGTTTGACAAGTATTCTTGTAATGCTACGTTGATCCATTTCCTGAACAATGAACAGATAGTTTTTATAAGATACTTCTGCTCCCACTTTCGGTACTGCTTGCAGTTGTGAGAAGATCCATCCGCCGATTGTATCGTTGTTTTCATCTTCTATGTCTAATTGGAAAAAGTCATTGACTTCTTCAATCAATAAACGCGCATCAATCGATGTTTCGTTTCCTTTTTGTTGGAAAAAGGGGCGTTCATCATCAAACTCATCCTGAATTTCACCAACGATTTCCTCAATAATGTCCTCCATAGTGACCAGTCCGGATGTTCCGCCATATTCGTCAACGACGATTGCCATTTCTGTTCGGTGTTTTTGTAACGTACGCAAAATATCTTTAATTTCCATGGTTTCAGGAACTAAAACAGCAGGACGGACAATTTCTTGCAGATCAGGGACCTTTCCCATGGCAAGTTTTTCATAGATATCGCGAATATGTACAATACCCAGGATATCATCTTTGTCTCGTCCACACAGAGGAAAACGGGTGTAGTGTGTCTCATTGATCACTTCCAAGTTTTTGGCAAACGGCTCATGGGCATATAAGCAAACCATCTTGATTCGTGGCACCATTACTTCTCTGCCTACGCGATCAGTAAAATCAAAGATATTATCTAACAGTGAAAGCTCTGTCTGATCAATAATGCCACTGCGGTGACTCTGCTCCACAAGCATCCGTATTTCCTCTTCGGTATGAGCTTGCTGATGGTCAGGTTCTAATTTTACGCCAAACATTTTCAGGATGAAATTGGCTGAACGGTTTAAGATCCAAATAGCAGGTTTAAATAAAACAAAGAAGAAATGAAGTGGTCGGGCGATCCACAGCGTGGTCGTTTCTGCCTGGCGGATGGCGATCGATTTAGGAGCCATTTCTCCCAGGACGATATGTAAAAAAGTAATAAAGGCAAAAGCAAAACTAAATGAAAGCACGTGTACCAACGTTGATGGAAGATGAAAAAAATGAAGCACTGGTTCTAGAATTTTGGCCAAAGCTGGCTCTCCGACATAACCAAGTCCCAAGGAGGCCAGTGTTATGCCCAATTGGGTTGCTGAAAGGTAAGCATCCAAATTGAGAATGAGTTTTTGTGCTGTTTGAGCCCGAACATTTCCCTGCTCTGTTAATTGAGCGATTCGAGTGGATCTCACTTTGACAATGGCGAACTCAGAAGCCACAAAAAAACCATTGAGAAAAACAAGAAAAATAATAAGAACGATATCGAATAAAATACGAAACTCATTCAATTGCAAAGAAACGACCTCCTAGGAAGCGGATGGAGAATACTGGCGTAGCATACTTTCCCTGCTCTCTCCATATATTTATATTGATAAACATACTATGCGGGAGGTTAAGAAAATGAACCCTTGTTCCGAATGTTCAGGTATGATTCCTGGATATTGGGTAGACCCGATGTTTTTCACTTGGATGTCTCAAGCTCCCTACTCTGTGAATCAACCGTGTCCGTTTCCTTATGCTCCTTGGCAAATGTTTGGTTATATACCACCCTATGGATCCATGAGTCCTTATCATTTTCCTATGTATAGGATGCCCCCTGATTGGAAAAGTTATCAGGGCTCTCCGGCATTTGAGCGGATGTGGGATTCACCTGAGTCGCCTCAGTCACCGTGGATCAAGACATATCATGAAGGGGGTTAAACAGAAATAGAGGGGATAATTTGTCAGACGTTTGCATACATACTACGGGAAGCTGTTTTGCTTCCTCCCTTCCTTGCTAATTCCCTCCTTAAAATATCAGGAGGGTGTTTTTTTATAAAAAAAGCTTGCCCCACCAAAGGGACAAGCTTTTAAAAATATGGACTCACTTACTTTCATTTTACTTTTTTCTCATTAGGTTGGGAATAGTTATTTTGCGAAAGATGAACATTTACTTTCTCGATAGCATCTCTAGGGATGGACAGAATGATAAAGGGATAAGTAATAACTTGCGTGACAAATTCATCGGGTTTGGGAGTTGTTTCTGTTGCATGGATGGTTGCCTGGCGGTTCTTTTTTTCTATTTTATTTATTTTAATTCTATATCCGCTGGACTTGCGAGGGCCTAAGGAGATCGCGATGTAAATGTGATCAGATGTAAAATGGCTAATATGGCCACCTTTTTTTACAAGGGAGTCGAGCTGTTTTTGAATTTCAGGTGGAGCTTCTTCCGCTTTGATTTGATGATAGGTGAGCTCATTGGATCCCATATTGTTGTTTTCTCCTGATTCTGATCCGTTCTTTTTTTCATTGGTTGGATGGGATGTTTTCATTTGATCAGCTGGTTCAGGTGTACAACCTAGAAGTAAGATGAGACAACTTACAGACAAGAGCTGAAACCGCATCATTTTGAACATAAACATCTTTCCTTTTTATCCACTTTCAGGAATGGTTAAGTGGAGTTTTTTTTGTGATACAATAAAAGAGAAGGGGGATGTAGAGTGGAGCCACTAGACATGAGTGAGATATTAATGGATGCTTATCATTTAGCAGATCAGATAAATGAGTCAGAAGAGGTGAAAAATTACCTCCAACTAAAGAAAAAGCTACAAGAAAATGAAGAAGCCCAACGGTTGATTAAAGAATTTCAAAGGGTGAAGAGTTTATACGAAGAAGCCCAACGTTTTGGGATTTTTCACCCGAACTACCATGAGGCCAAAGAGAAAGCAGAGCGCTTTCAAAAGAAATTACGTCAACATCCTTTGATTTCTGCTTATCTGGAAGCTGAGGAAAAGCTGGATCAGTTATTATATGAGGTTTCAGCCACGATTGCCCATTCGATTTCGGAGACCATTAAAGTACCAAGCAATCAGCCCCGATCGATCCGAAAAAAATCATGTCATCGTAAATGATCATCTTTTTAGAATGCAATGAGGACATTGATTGCCGCAACAAAAACTTTTTTCCTCTGGAGCACGAAAACGAAACCGATATACCAATCTTTGATTGGATGTGCGCACATATTGATATTCAAATGACCAATCCGTTCCTGAAATCAATCGTTTCGCTTCGGTCAATAGAAAGTTTTCAAATTTGGTTTGGGAAGTATTGGGGTTCAGGATGACGTATAAAAAATTCATCCCCGCAAATTGGCGGTTTGTGAGCTGTAGAAACGGCTTTGTATTCATTTTTTGCAGTTGGGTGATAAAAACTATTTCAAAGTTTAACATATGATCACCTTAATGAACAGACTGCTTCATTGTGATAAAATTCAGTTAGATTTCTCGAAGCTTGAAAGTTGATCTTCTTTCTATTGCATGTTACCATAAAAATAATATGAAATATACTTTTCCTTAGTGCTGCAAGCCTAGGTTCCACCCAATCTTGACGCACAGATCATGAAAAGGCTTTGGTTGTTCGACTTTATCTTTGGTCAGGTTGAACAAATTTGAATGAAAGGAAAGGCTACATTTCTTGTACGGCAAGTTTTGTCGGAAGTTACGCCTCTGGAGTGCTGGACCAAATGAAGTACGATGAAAGGGGAAGAAAGTAAATACTTTCAAGTAGCCGGTAAGATGATCATGAAGTTTGCGGAAAGAATAGGTTTAGCAGTATGGGTAAAGGATTTGAAAGCAGCTCGTTCATTAGAGCGCTTGGGTAATGTTCACTATATTTCTAAACGACTTCATTACGTATATCTCTATGTTGATGGAAAAAATGCAGATCAACTGATTTCGCGTATAGAGCAAATGCCTTTTGTTTACCGTGTAGAACCTTCGCAACGACGAAGTTTATCTTGGAACTTTAGTAACAGGATATGCCCAGAGATATAAATCAGATCCATTGATTTTTTTCCTGCCACTTATCTGTGGCAGTTCTTTTTGGAGTTCATAAGCTTTACAGCTAGAATTTTTTGCCACAAGCACATGTGGCTTTTCTTTTTATCTTGATATTTCGCATCACTAAATATATGTAGATAGAAACTTGGGAGATGAGAAAGGTGAAGTATTGGCGACGAAACTTGTATATCTTGATGATTTGTCAATTTCTTGTGCTAGCTTCCATGTCGATGATTATGCCCTTTCTGCCATTGTATTTGCAAGAAATGGGAATGAAAAATCAAGATGAAGTGCAACTCTGGGCAGGTATCATTTTTGGTGCCAACTTTTTTTCCGCTTTTATTTTTGCGCCTATTTGGGGGAACCTGGCTGATCGGTTTGGAAGAAAAATCATGGTCTTGCGTTCCGGATTTGGAATGGCGATTGTCATTTTTCTTACGGGGCTTGCTACGTCCCCCACTCAGTTGTTGTTTTTACGGTTGCTAAACGGTATTATTTCGGGATTTGTCCCTGCATCGATTTCGCTTATGTCTACCAATTCTCCAAAAGAAAAAGTGGGATATGCATTAGGGATGTTACAGTCAGGGGCGGTAGCAGGAACCATTATCGGCCCGTTTTTTGGTGGAATTTTAGCTGAGGCTATTGGGTATCGGATGATTTTCTTTATAACGGGTATAGGAATTGCGATTGCTACCTTTGTTGTTTTGTTCTTTGTCAAGGAAGAATTTTGCCTGCAAAAAGAGAAACAAAAAAGCAACATGCTGGCAGATGCTACCAGGATTTTTCGCCAAAAACAATTGCCCCTTTTATTTGGGGTTGGCTTTTTAATGCAGTTTGCTTTAATGGGAGCCCAACCTCTCATGTCATTGTTTGTCTCTGAACTTGGAGCACCTGGAGGATATATTGCATTTTTTTCCGGCTTGGTGGCTTCGGTAACTGGAGTGGCTAATATGATTTCCTCTCCAATCTTGGGAAGACTGGGAGATCGACATGGTTCTGAACGTGTTTTGTTTTTTGCCATGATCGGAACAGCTGTCTTTTTTATTCCGCATATGATTGTCGGCTCCGTTTGGAAGTTATTGATCATCCGTTTCTTGCTGGGGCTATTTGTTGGAGGATTAGCTGCTTCACTTAACTCATTGATTCGCAAATATGCACCTCCAGGTAAAATTAGTACCGTCTATGGTTACAACACCAGTGCTACTTGTTTAGGAAATATGTTGGGACCGATTTGTGGGGGATTTTTCTCGGGATTGATTGGGATTCGAGGGGTTTTCCTTTTGATTGCTGTCACCTTATTTGTTGCAGCTATTCTTTTGAAGATCGGATTGCGTATCAAGGCGATCCAACATGGCAGCGATTCAGCGTTACGAGCTGGATAAGGAAGGAGAAAGGCTCAGTTGATAGAAGATTGCCTTTTTTTCGTTGATCTGGTAACATATCAGATCCAATTCTTTGACATGAGATAAAAGAATGAGGAAAGTAGCCGATTTGCTTGTGAAAAGAAAAAAGACTTCCTAAAATATAGTTGATGAAGTGATTTTAGATAGGGGAGAGAAACTGAATGAATCTTTTTCAAGATTTAAAACAGGCGTTTGAAAAGGGAATGGAACAAGTTGGAAATCAATCGCAACGAATGATAGAACTTACTCGATTAAATGGAAAGTTAAAAGGAAAAAAAGAAAGTATTCAAGAAATGTATAATAAATTGGGGCAATTGGTTTATGATGAATGGGAAAAGAAACAGCAAGTCGAAGTGACAGGGGAAGTTCATCAAACACTGGAAATGATTCAGGATCTCAAGAAGCAAATCGTTCAACTCGAAGAGAAAATCGATCAGCTGAAGCATCAAAATACAGGGAGCAGTCTGGCTCAAAAGCTGCCATCTTCCGATTTATTTGCAAATACAGGTTCACCTCAAATGAATCCCAAAATGTCTGTTCCTGTGGCGATCCTTTATCTTTGTCCGTTTTGCGCTCACCAAGTAAAGGAAGACGATCATGTGTGTTCTAACTGTCAAGTTCGTTTTTATTAGAAAAGTTTTTGGGTAATATTGTCATTTTGTTAAAATATTTCTTTTTTTGTCTTTCTGTTTTTGTTACAATATTGATACAAATAACTGCGAGATATGTCGATGAATCTGTGCAATGGTTTTATAGGGGCGAAAAATACGGAAAAATGGGTTTGAATGATCCTCTTTAATTGGCTGTTTACATACAAATGAAAAGGAAAGGGGTATGACACATGAGCCACAGATCGGTTGCTATCGTTGTGACGAGCGGAAAAGGCGGTGTTGGCAAATCAACCACTGTCGCCTCCGTAGGGCTGGGGCTCGCTCAGTTGGGGCATAAAGTATGTCTAGTTGATACAGATATTGGCTTAAGAAAATTGGATCTCATGTTAGGATTGGAAAACCGCATTGTGTATGATTTAGTCGATGTAATCGAAGGTGTAGCAAAACTTCGTCAAGCTCTTGTTCGTCATAAAGAGTATCCAGATCTGGCTTTGTTACCAGCGGCACAAACGAGATATAAAGAGGAAGTAAATCCAGCACAAGTGAAACATGTAGTGGATGAATTGAGGAAGGAATTTCATTACATTTTAATCGATTCTCCTGCTGGAATTGAAGGTGGATTTCGGAATGCAATTGCAGCAGCAGATCGGGCTATATTGGTTGTGAATCCAGAAATTCCATCTGTACGTGATTCAGATCGAGTCATTGGTTTATTGGAATCAGCGAGTTTAACACATATTGATCTTGTTGTTAACCGTGTTCAACCAGGAATGGTTAGAGATGGTGACATGTTAAGTGTAGAGCGTGTCCAAAATCATTTGGCTATTAATCTGTTAGGTATTGTACCAGAAGATCGTCGGATTATTCGTTCTTCAAACACAGGTGAGCCCGTTATCTTGGATAGCAAGTCACTTGCTGGTAAAGCATTTTCCAATATTGCCAGGAGAATAGCCGGGGAAGAAGTACCATTTTTAGAGTTGGAAGAATCAACCTTAATTAATCGAATTAAACGTTTGTTTCACATTGCCTAACGCTTAAGGGGTGAAACATGTGGCCTTTTTGAATATGTTCGGTAAGGACAAGGAGGAACCGACCGCAACAAAAGCGGATGATCGTTTGGCACTTGTGCTAAGCTATCAGCGTTCGGAAATTGATGAAAGAAAGCTCAAGGAATTCCGGGGGCGTTTGATTGAATTGTGTGATGATTTCGGGTATGATGTCGTGGGGCATATAGAGGTAATACCACAATCCAGGGAACGGACCACCATCATTAACGCTTCTATTCCAGTTCGACTCAAAGAACAAGTGAAAGAACAGATATAGAAAAAAGCACGGACCTGAACGGTTCGTGCTTTTTTCTATATGATTTTATCATTTTGTAAGCGTTTAGCTAAAAAGTCAACAATTAAAGTGGAGAATTCTTTATCATCGGCAAGGGTTAACAAGGCCACAGATACACGGGTACATCCGTACTGTCTCATTAATTGCATCAGTTTCTGTTTAGTTTCTTGATTAGGTTTGCAGTAGCGCTCCTCAAATGCTTTAAATACAATTTCTTCTTCATTGGTTGTTGGACTGCTTGGTGACCAGGTCGGATATGGAGCAGGAGGTGTTTGTATATGATTGGTTGCCGTAGCGAGCTGATTTTGCACGGCTGTTGATAACTCTTCCGATGATGAATTTGGATAATGTGATGTTTCCTCCAAATTATGGATTACGGGCAAATTGATTTGCCAATCAGGTAATTTCCTTCGCCTTCGGGGTCTTTGCGGCGGCAAATACTTGAACTTTTCTGGGTGTTTTCGTCTAAGCGTATAGATTCTTTGATAAATGGCTCCTTGTGTCCGATTCAGTTTCTTCTCTAATTCGGCTATAGCAGCAGAGAGAGATTTGCCTTCTTCGGTATAAGCATTAACAGTATCAATAACAAGTTCTTCTTCATGGGGTTCCCAACTATTTAGGCGATGAGTCGAACTGGAATCATCTAAACTTACAAAACGGTCAGGATATTCTGATCTCAGTTTGCGCACATGCGACATGATCCCGGCATATCCACGATTGAGTTTTTCTGATAATTCTTTTAAAATCTCCCTCTCTCGTTTTCCTTCTTGTAATCCTTTATTGATCGCTTCGATGATCTGTTCATTTTCTTCTTCTGTATACTTACCTTTTTTTGGATCGATCATAACCATTTCTGTTTCTGCTACTTATATTAAAAAAATTTCGTTGTGATACTATTCCTTTAGTGGATATCAAAATTTTATTAAGATATTAACTTGGAATATTAGATTATTTTTCTATAAGTAGCAGTTTTTCACCTCTCTTATTTTTATATTTAATAACAATATTCCCTGTTTATTCCGACCCTTGCCTATATAATCAAAATTTTTTATTCTCCACTGTATTTGACTTTATAAGTTACTTATTAATATAACAGAAAATGCATAATCATTTCTACACCTATGTTTAAAAAATTTGATTATTACTATACATTTAACAAATTGTGTATATTAATGGGAATAAAGTAAAGAAAAAAATATTTGGATCTTAAAATTAAATAGTAATTTGTTAAATCATACGTATAAGATTGTGGAATTTTGACTATACCCATAATAAAAAGATGTTACTGGAAGAAAGGAGACCTGTATCTTGAGTCAGATGTCGGTGAAAGAAATCAGTTCACTATTGGTTTCTCGATCTACTTTACATCCATCTAGAACAGATGATATACCACATCATCATTGGGACTTGGATACACGGGCTGCCCTTGTGATATTGTGGGGACTCTTGGTTTATCCAATACTTGATCCAGACCTGAGAAAAAATAAAGAAATGGGTTGGATTGATGTGCATCAATTAACTCATTTGTTTAAAGAATATCTGGGCGATCAAAAGGAATGTGTGGAAATATTGTTCTTATTTAAGCATTTTGATTATATCCGTTTACAATCAGACGGACGTATCACGGCAGGGACCGAATTGCTCAGTGCTGTAGATGCAGCAAAAATGTATCGGTTATTTCGTGCTTCTGTGCTTGCAAGAAAACTATTTCAGAAAAAGAATATACCCGAAATTCAACAAAATCCAACCATTTTTTAAAAAAAAATCCCCCACGCTTATATTTCCATGTTAAAGCGTTGGGGGATTTGTCTATATTTTATACTTTATGTTGCTTCATCGCTTCTAAAAACATACGTAATGATTTACGCTGATCAGGAGTGAGTTCCAGGGCGACTTGAACCAAATATTGAATATCTTCAGGCAAATGTTGGATGGATTGGCAATGTTGTTGACCTAATTGGTCAATTGCCTGTTCAATTAAATGACGTGATTCATTGATATATCTATATGTTTGGATTAAGAGCTTTTCCACTGGTTGAGTCATCATCGTTATCCTACTCCGTTTTGGAGTTCAGGAGTAGTTCAATTTCCTGTTTTACACGCAATAATTCGTCTGGACTTAGCTTTCTTAAGTCTCTAATCATCATCTCTAGTTTCATGGACCGGAATTCTTCTAGAAAGGATGGCATATAGTGAGTATTGATCGACACGGGAAAAACTCCTTTCATCCGAAAGTTAAAACCGATATGAGTCCATAGTCCATCATTATCTGTTTGGGACTCCATTTTATCAAATTTTCGACGATGATCAATGAGGATTGTCATCTTATGGGCTTCATTTATTGTCGTTTTTTTTCATTATTTGCCTTTTTTCTTAGGGAATTCATATAGATGTGACATTTTTTTGATTTTTTTAAGATGGGTGTTTTAAATATGTAGAAATAGGGTAATTATTTGTTGACAGCCTGGTTGTCATAATGAATAACTTGAACAGAATAGAGGTGCTTGGTGAATGTTGGAACAATTGAAAGCACTGGAAGAACGTTTACTCTATTTGGAACAGGAATATTTGCTCGCCAAGGAACGCCATGAATTTTTGCAGCAATATGATCTGCATGAAGAAATGAAACAATTGAGAAAAAAGCATCGTGAGTTAAAAGCAAAAATCAGTTAGGTAGATGGTAAAATAGCATATAATGCCACTGAACATATAAAGAAGAGCGCATCCGGATGGGTGCGCTTTTCGTATATCCGTGTACATTAAAGGAGTGGATAGGCAAAAGAATACATATTGCATGTGCAAATGGATAACCGAGGAAAATAACCGAAAAAATATTTGCAAAATTATGAATTACTTGGTGCTTGCTTGATTTTTATGCTAAAGATGGCTGCAATCAAAATAGTAAGCGCAGATACACCATAGACCACAAGAATGGAACTTCGAGCGAGGAAAGGACCAGAAACCAGAATTCCTATCAATGTACCACCAACAAATGTTTGGGTGAGGAACCCACTAACTTTTCCAATCCTATTTTGATCGGTTTGATTCATTACTAGCATGATAATGATAGAGCCTAAGAATGTTGCACATACTCCTGTTAGGAAACGCAGGGTTGCTGTGACAGGAATCCAAATAGAAAGTGCTTCGCCAAATACACAGATTGCAAAGAAGAAAAGGGCACTACTAACTAGAACTCTGACATTAAACTTAGAGATCAATAGAGTTGCAATCCCGCCACCGATTAAAGATCCAATCCCTGCGACCATAAGGAACTATTCAATCGATTCCTTTTGTAATTGTAATCGATCCATAATTAAAAATACATCTAATGGTTGAACTAAGCCAATACCTAACGCTAAGAAGAAATATACGAATGGTATCACATTGATGTTGCTGTTATTTTTTAAGTAAAAAAGGCCTTCTTTCATATCTAGCCAAACATGTTGTTTTTCGTTGGCTGATTCTTTTTCTATCTCAGGCAGAAGAAAAGCGAGTAATAAAGAAATGAAAAAGCAAATCCCGAAGAGAATCAAGCAGGCTTCGATTCCTAAATACAGAAAGAGGCTGGTTCCAATGACAGGACCTATGACTAAGAAAATAGAAGGGATGCTTTGATTCAAACCAATCACCATGTTCATATTTTTGGGAGAGAGGTGACCTTTAATAATAACGTTAGAGGAAGGTTGAGAAAATTGACTTAGGATCACTGAAACAAAGGTGGCGATTAGAATATAAATCCACCCGTATTGAATAACGAATAATATCCCTACTATGGATAGAATACTTAAAATATCACAAATAATGATCGTGTTTTTTGGATTCAAGCGATCCGCAAAAGCTCCCCCGATGAATGCGAAAAGAAAAATGGGGAGATATTCTACCAGGTTTACTAGTGAGACAATTTTCGGATCGTTTTGGGTTTGTTCCATTGCATAGAAGAGAACAGCCATGTTGCGAACCCATATAGCAAAATTTTCAAGGATACTTCGTCCAATGACGACTGAAATGATGTGTGCTTGCAAATGGACCACCTCCCTCTATTTGCTTTGTTCATTGGATATTCCAGTAAGAAAAATTTGAATGGCTTTTTTATAGAGGCTTGCAACATTAGTAATATCGATATAGGGATAGTTGGTACCTAATCCCATTAACAAACCGTTCAAGATAAAGGTTAATTCATCAATGTCTGCTTCTTTAAATTCGTTCTTTTTCATTCCTTCTTCTAAAATGGATCTGTATATGGGAAATGATGAATGCATGAGTGGATAAAGGCGATCCATCACTTCATCGTGGTTCGTAGTATTTGCATAAAATTCTTCAGCTACTTTTATTAATGAACTTTGATAACTTTGCGAAAATAGATCTGCTAAGATAAAAAGTTTTTCCTTTGCAGACTTAGCCTGTGTGATTCGTTCTTGGCAACGAGTGTTCCAGGTAGAAATTTCATTTTCTAATATGAATAAAAACAACTCCTCCTTATTCTTTTATGACCGATTGGTGGCAAAATGAAGAAGTGTCGGCGATATGTAAAGAGGTTAATAGATTCAAATTGAAAAAGATTTAGCAGAAGGATATTTTGTTAGACAAGCGTTTGGTTTTGAAAGATCCTGATCATTTTTATCCTAATATTTCATAGGTTTAGTTTTTTGTTTAAAACTAAAAAAGAGTGAAATATAGAATGAGGAGCTATGGAAGTGGATAATTATTACCAAATATTAGGTGTTCCGGAAAATGCTGATGTAGAAGAAATCCAAAAGGCACTATTAAAACAGCTTCGACTTTGGAACCATCGCCTAAATGCCCCAACGCTTTCACGACGGCAAGAAGCGGAGCGGATGATTGAACTGCTTGAGGAAATCAAAGAAACACTTATGGATGAAAAGAAACGGAATGAGTATGATGCTAAGCTTAAGCAGTTTGAAGAGGAACGAAAGACTGCAAAAGTTCTCGAACAAAGTAAAGAGAATGATGGAAATCAAGAAAAGCAGCAGTCTGTTTCTTCATTTGAAGAGAAGATTGAAAGTGAGCCCAAAGATTTGGAGATTGAGGCATTGGAGCCAGGGAAAGAACAGGCAAAATCAGTATCACTGACAGAAAAAAGATTTTATAAACACCCATGGTTTGTTGGTAGCATCTTAGCTGGCTTACTGATTGTATTTGGATTGGGATGGCTACTGCCTACGAAATTTGGAATGAAAACAGGATCACAAAATGTTTCAGCATCTGAAGCACGAGAAATAAAAGAGTTAGCTATGCAAGGAAAAATATATGGTGTACCTTTTAAAGCTGA
The DNA here is from genome assembly GCF_900114055.1 of Thermoflavimicrobium dichotomicum. GTDB lineage: Bacteria > Bacillota > Bacilli > Thermoactinomycetales > Thermoactinomycetaceae > Thermoflavimicrobium > Thermoflavimicrobium dichotomicum. The sequence continues at coordinate 144,914 of NZ_FORR01000003.1, forward strand.
TGCGACATGGGAAGAAATATCTAAAAGCTGGGGAATGCCGAAGAATTCGAATCAAGAGGCTGGAAGTCAATGGCCAAATAAAAATCCCTATGTTGAGGTTTTTAGTGATCCCAAAATGATCGGGAAGGTTTGCAAGATCAGCAATAAGAAAGTAGGGGGTAAAAAACAGCTCTCTCTATCATGGCAAGAAATCAAAAAAGAGTTTGGTGATCAGTTTGTTTATCGGATTGGTGATGATGGTAAAGGAGGTCAGTTTTATTTTTATCGTCTGCCTTCATATGCAGTAGAGTTTGCAGTGCAAAATGGAAAGGTGATTGCGATGCAAGTAGGGAAGGAACATTGTTTTCCTAAGTACGAAGGAATTAAGCCGGGAAAAGATTTGGAAACTCAACTCGTATATGAAATCAGAGAGTTATCGCGACATGGAAAAATGTATGGCATTCCTTTTTCGATTGGGACACCATATAACTTTGTTGTTAAGGAGTGGCAGAATTCTGAGGAAACGGGCGCATCTGGTTCACGAACACTTTATTATCAAGATAAAGTCCTACAGTTTGATCATGAGAATAAGGTTTGTCAGCTGTCTTACAGAGAAATTCCTAAACGATATCAATCTATCTCATTTAGTAAAGTGAGACAAATTTTTGGTACTCCTCAAAAAATCGAAAGCAATAGTAATATATCAACCTATATCTATGATTACTATGCACATCGAGTAGAGTTTGTTACCTCTGTTGATAAAAAGACGGGTGAAGAGAAAGTGATCAGTTTTAAGGTTGTTACCACCTGTCAATCTGGTTATTATTTTGATCCAAGTCTTAATCAATAAGTTTTTTGTACTAAAAGTTGTGAAATCATGGAGGAAAATATGGTGAATTCTATAAATAAATGGATGATTATTTCGGTTATTTTATTGTTGATTGTAATTGGACTAGGTGCCATTCATTTGGTAGGTACTAGTGAACCTGTAGTGAAAAAGAAGCAATTACCTGTCAAAGACCCACAATCTCCGATCGAACTCGCACAAGAGATTAAAAAATTGGCCGAAAAAGGGCACGTGTATGGCATTCCACCTATATCAATTGGTACACCTAAGCAAAAGGTGATTGAAAAATTGGGTCCGAGTGAAGGAAATTTATATAAAGCAAAAAATGTGCTTTTTCGATACGACTCAAAGAACCGGATTTGCTCGATTACATACGAGCACCGTTATGGTGATGATTACATTATGATTCCAAAGCGCTATAAAAAGGTGTTAATGGCAGATATAAAGCAAGTGCTTGGAGAGCCAACTTATACAGAAGGGAATATGTATGTTGAGCATTACTATCAATTGAATAACTATTATGTCACTTTTACAACAGGAGGACTTGAAGATCAGTCCGGTCTACTTGCACTAAGAGTTAGTAGTAAGGAATGTGAATCATTTGGAAAAGGGTTGTAAAATTTTATAAGTTCAATACAAAAGGTTGAGAGAGATATGAAAAACAATGATCAGCGACCAGGAATACCTCAGCAAGCAAGTAAAGAAGAATTTGAAAAGGCAATAGCAGAACAGAAACATCCATTGAAAAGTCAGCCGCATGACCAGGTAAGCACTTCAGCGTTACAGGAGAAAAGACAGACAATTAGTGAGAAACGTGAACAAACTAAACAAGACCTGATGAAGATCATGATAAATCAAGAGGAAAAGCCAGATTCAATGAAAAAGGAACAAACACTGAACCAGTCTGAAGAGAATAAACCATTGGACAATATTCAGGAAAGGGAAAGTAAACAACAGAGCCCGGAAATAAAAGAGATCCAGGCTAACCAGGAGAATGATCGAAAGAGAGGAACTGGTGACTGGCCAGGAATGAAATGGATTGGGCAAAGGAAGTGGGTAATCGGGTTATTCGTCGGCATCATCATTCTGGTCGTTTTTTTCTCTTTAGGCGGCTTGTCCATTTTGATTCCAAAAGAGCCACTTCATTTGAATAAAGATGTAATGGTAAAGGATCAGTTTATTGTGAGATTGGCAGACTATGTACAAGATCGTTCTTCAGCTAAACTCAGTATATTTGTTCGTCCTACATCCAATCGAGAGAATCGTTATAAAGATACACTTGGATTTAGCTATTATCTGAATGAGAAGCCAGTGATTCAGATGCGTATCCGGATTGAAGACCGATTCGGAAATGCCATCTGTCAGGCTGATACGTCAAAAGCGAATCATTTCACGGCCGTTGATCAAGGTCAAACGTGGGAGCAATTCGAATGGACCGATTTGCCTAAAGGAGGTAGAATATTCGTTATTGAACAAATTTCGGAGTTTATGGTGACAGAGGGATTAATCCAAAATTCATCGGGTAAGCAGGTTGTATCAGGGGAAGAGAAAGTGTACCCGATGAATGAGTACTTTTCCTTGCCTGAACCCGAAATATTGGATCATGGCTTGATGATGGCGAGGGAGCTCAAAAAGTTGACTTCACAAGGAAAGGTTTATGGGGTTCCATTTAAAATCGATACTCCTGTATCCATGATTGAAAAGATTTTGGGACCACCTGCTTCAGATGCGAATTTGAACTTTTGGATGAAGAACGAGCTTGACTTGCTGATTATCAATGATGATCGCAAGACCAGTTGTACAGAGTATAAGTTAGGTAAGCGTAATCCATCACATGATCTTCGGAGTTTTATTGACTTGCCAAAACGTTATCAAGGAATGACGATGGAGCATGTGAAAAAGGTATTTGGAAATCAGTATATTGATCATACTTTCCGTGATATCAACGGAAGAAGTTTGAATGGAGCGGACCGATTTTTATATAAATTATCACCTTATGAAATCGAATTTTGGGTAAAAAAGGGAAGAATTGTAACAATCGCTGTTTCACAGGAGGGCTGTATGACTTTCAAGTGAATTTACAGAAATGCCGTCTGAAAGCCCATGGTTTGAATTGTGGGATGAAAGACGGCGTTGCTCGGTAATCCCTTCATGGGATTGCCAAGAGAAGGAATTTTCTATATAATCAAACATATGAGCGGTGCTCATCCTACTGGTAGTAGGTCGAATGTTCCTGTGGACGTCATGGTATGAGATTCTGGTAGCGAAAAGTCTCCTACCAGGTAAAACCATGAGAGTGAATGAAAGGAACTAGCATACTGGTAACAGGTATGCCGCCCATGTGGGTACATGCGGCTTGGTGCCGTAGAACTACATGGGACGGGGTGATGACACACCCCTGAACTTGGGCGCCCACCAAAACGGAAACGGACTGCGGACGCTAACGACCCAAGAATCCCACGGCTTCAGCCGTGTGGAGTGTCAAATATTGAACAATGATAAGTATACGTATTTGTGTAGATTCATGAAATGGGAAGTTGTTAATGATGATGAAAGTGTGAGTGAAGAAAAATACCCCATTCCTCGTCAGAGGGATGGGGTATTTCCTTGCAAAGTGCGGCTAGAAAAAGCAAAATTCAAGATTAAAAATACTTCTTTTGTCCTTGATACTCTTTTAATAACTCTACTGCTTCCCGAAAACGTTGAGCGTGAACAACTTCTCTTTCTCTAAGGAATTTCAGGGAGTCGTTAATGTCTGGGTCATCCGATAGATCAATCAGCCACTGGTATGTAGCACGTGCCTTTTCCTCTGCAGCAATATCTTCATACAGGTCAGCAATGGGATCATTTTTGGCCTGAATATAGGTCACTGTGAAGGGATTGCCAGCGGCATCATGGTAGAATAAGGCGCGCTCGTGATTGGCGTAATGATCGCCGAGACCAGCCTCTTTTAATTGCTCCGGAGTAGCATCTTTGGTTAATTTATACAATATTGTATTATGTATACAAAATGTAAAATAAAACTCTTATACTTTTGTATGAATAGTCAAAGTAAATTCGTCGTTCTTTTGATGTTTTTCTTTTATGTAGATGCACTTATCAATAACCGTTTTCAGGAGAATGTTTTTTTGTTCGGCTGTGTCCAATTGATGGTATACTTCTAAAACATGTTCCACTTGGGGAATAATTCTCATTCGAGCATTCATTTTTTCTTGCTCATAATTTAGGTCATGGATGGCTTTTTCAAGACTTTCTCTGGCATTTGCCAAACGCTTTGCGATGTTTTGGGATCGATCGAGAAATGTTTCTTCATCATATATTCCTCGTTCGAGTAAATCATGTAATCGTTGTTTTTGTTTTTGGAGGCTTCTGATTTCTTCCTGGATGCTTTTTATGGTCATTTGATAAACCTCTATTTTTGAACTTTGTGATACCAGATCATTGGGATCAAAACGCAACTTATATTGCTTTAACCAATCTTCTAACGATTCAAGGATACGTTTTTCAATGTGTTCTAAGCGACTACTTTTGTTACAGTTTCCGCCTTTTCCCTTATTGTCGCATATTAAATGTGGTAATTTATTTTTTCGATTTGATCGCTTTAGTACCATTGTAGCGTCACAAATTCCGCAAATGACCAAGCCAGCCAAAGGATTTTGAAGTGTAGTATTTGGTTTCCAGCGTGGATGCCTTTTTTTCTGTCTAATTTCCTGAGCTTTCTGGAAAATTTCTTCGGAAATAATAGACTCATGTTTACCATCTACAATCGTCTGCTCTCCTTCTGGTCGCATTCGTGCATCTACACCTTTGTTTGGGTCTGAGGATTTAATTCTCTTTACTTTTCCCCAGGCGATTTTCCCGATATAAACGGGATTGCGCAGGATTTGAAGTACTACGTTATTCGACCAATCTCCACCATAATATGAAGGGATACCAAGTTCATTTAACTTTTTTGCAATGTTAGTCGTTCCCATTCGTTCATTTGGATCTTCTGAGGTATACCACTCAAAGATCATTTTTACTACAGGAGCCTGTTCCGGATCTGGGACAAGAGTAATACTTCCATCTTCTTTTTTAGTCTTTTGATATCCGTAAGGTGGACGAGCCCCGACATAGTTCCCGTCTTTTACTGATCGGAGACGTCCGCTTTGTAATCGGCGCTTGATTATCTTAAACTCTTTACGTGCCATAAATGCTTCAAATTCGCTGTATTCTTCATCGAATTCATTTTCCAGGTCGTAGACCTTTCTGGGAGTGATAATCTTGGTTTTGGAACGTTTAAATGTGTCCAGGATATACCCTTGATCTTGCATGTTACCACGGCCAAGACGGTCCATGTCCATTACGAGAACAGCGTCATAAAGGCCTTGCTCGACTTCCTCCAGTAGCTTTATCATTTCTGGACGGTGGATAATACTTTCACCGGAGATGATTTCTTGATATATCTTTACGATATTTAGATTTTGTTGTTTGGCTACCTCAAGCAACGTTTTTTTGTGCTTTGCCAATGTCTCAGCTTCACCACGTGCTTCAGCCTCTAGATCAGCACGGCTTTTACGTAAATACATGGCTACTCTTTTCAAAATTGATCCCTCCTCATCTAAAATAATATGATTGTCCGTTAAGTTTTCCTGCATATCATCTAAACGAGGTGATTCCATGCAGGGCGAGAGAGGGGAAATATCTTATGATAAAACTTATCATATCGGGGGAACCACTATTCACATTGTGGCTCCAAAGATTTCAGAGGAGGAGAAAGAGAAGCGATTAAAGGAAATTGCCCGGGTTATTATGATGCTTTTGGAATTGTCTGAGGGGTCATCGGGTTTACATGTAGAGGTTAAGAAAGATACTGAGAATAATAAATAAAGAAAAAGCTGATGATTCGAGCAGTGGATCACGGCTTTTTTATATGAAGTCTTTTTTCACCTATGACAAATAAGTCATCAATATTTTACCTATCACTGTCTCGCCGTGCTAAGTAGATGAGCAGAGAAGGACTGCTATTCGGAGATTTCGATAAATTATTATTTGGATTATTGTCTTATTTTTAAAATTTTTTAGTCTTTATTGCTTGGCAAGATGCAACAAGGCTTTTTTTGTTTAGCCAGTGTTTCACCCTCTCCCTGTACTTTGGATTCTAGATCAGCATGACTTACGAAGATAAATAAAAACTTTATCAATATAAGTAATCACCTTAGTAATTTTAGAAAGATCTATTTTTTAGATTGATGTCGATTAAGTTGATGATTCAAATCCTTTTTAGGAGAAGATATAATTTAGTAATAGATATGATACATATTATTCAGAATCAAGGAGGTTTTGCCCGGCTTGAGAAGAAAAACAAAGAAAACGGCCTATTTACTTGCCCTGTTTTTGGGTTGGGCCGGGGGGCACCACTTTTATCTCAATCATACCATTCGAGGCTTCTTGTACCTCCTGTTTTTTTGGACTTACATCCCTTTCATTTTAACCTTCATCGATCTTCTATTTATTTCCCAATGGGTGGATCGGGCCAATCGCCGGTTTGAAACGGATATAGCCTCGGTTCAGCAGGGTGAAGAACGGAATCCAAACCGCGAACAGGTTTCAATAACCGTTTCTGTGACAACAAACCAAGAAACAGAAAAGGTGAAGAATCCGATTCAACCGCGGGTTAGCAACAACCTCTGGTATGACGAAGAGTCTGTGATTTTGCCGAAATACCGCCATTTGAGGACACCTGAATCCATATTGAAATCTCTCAGAAGGTTGGAGAGATCAAATACCCAACTGATCGGGGATTCCTGGCGGTACAGGAATGAAACCAGAACCCATGCGGTTCATGAGTCATTGTTTGCTTACTGGACAACTTATAGGGATCTGAACCAGAAGCAAAAGGAATGGTATTTCTATTGGAGAGCACAAGCTCTTCAACAAAACTATCTGGAAACAGGTTTGAGTTATATCATTCTTTTTACCTATGAACTGATCAATTTCAGCTTCAATGAAAATGCCGCTTTTAACGTCAGCATGCTGGCGCGCTTGCGGGACGCTTATAAGGAAAAGGAACCAAGAGTATGTAGTTACTTGGATCATTGGATTCCTGATCTTCTGTTGGAATTGGATGAACATGAACTGGCAACAGAGTGGATGCAACAATCGGACGATGACCCGCTCTATCAATATTTGAAAGAACATCAGAACGACCTGTCGAGGGTTTCGATTACAAAGCTGAATTCGTTGTTAAACAAAAGAAAATCGGAGTTTTTCAAGAAACATAAAAACAAAATTTACAATACTTTCAAGGAACTCCTGGTATTCCTGAATGAATTGTACGCACGACAGAATTTGGACTTGATAGAAAAATGGATGCCTGCGCGAACGCGGAAAGACAGAAGGTATCTGTACACTTCCGCAGTACTTGATCGGGAACCCGAAAATCGTGAACGTTTGATTAAAGTCAAAGAGAGAATTCCTTCTGAGCTGATGATCTATCAATTGAACCAATTGCTTCGACTGGCTGAGAACCTTATCAGAGAGCGGTTGGGAGAAAAAAGAAAAGTGAAAGTTGATCATTCCGTGTTTCCGGAAGGATTCGTGGAACAAGCCAAGGAGTGGGTGGAATTCAGATGGATGGAACCGAGAGTCAAAGATAGAGGCCGATTTGTAAAGGTAAAAAGCAAGGACTCCATGAGTACGCATCCCATCCCTGAACAACCGGTGGAAGTAGCTGAGGAGAATAAGCAACCCGAAGTGGTCATCGATTTCATGCGAGTGAAACAGCTAAAGGATGAAAGCGATGAACTGATTGATATTTTTGAACAATATCGGGACGACACGGAAGAGACTCTGCAATCGCCGGTCGAAGTGACAACGGATACTCTAACTTCTGGTGCTGATCAACAAACCGGACAGATAACGGAAGAAGAATGGTCACCATTTGGTGAACCAGATGTTCATGGTGACATCGAGTCTTTGTGGAATCGCCTGAGTGAAACGGAAAAAGAATGGATCAGGCTTTTCAGGGATGGCCGGCTTTCTGTTGTGGAAGCAGCTCAGTTCCTTAAAAGCCGCAGTTTCATGTTAGGTGTTTTCCTGAACGACCTGAATGAAAAGGCGATGGAGACATTGGGGGACGTCCTGGTGGAGCAAGACGGGGATTATCTGGTAATAAACGAGGAATTTTCAGAAATCATCCATACCTGATGACGGGAGGTAAATGTAATGAATATCCGCAAGAAGGATTCCACGGCCATCCTGAACGCATTATACGGAGGGGTTGTTCCGAACCGAGGTCTCGAATACATCATTGTCGGACGCAAGGAAGAATCCAGACAAATTCTCGCTGATCTGGAAAGCGTGAAGGAAGGCGCTTCCATTATCAAGCTTTTCATTGGACCGTACGGAAGCGGCAAGACCTTCATTCAGGCATTGATCAAACAGATCGCTTACCGGCAAAAGTTTGTCGTGGCACAGGCGGATTTCGCTCCGGATCGCCGGTTGTACGGTTCCGAGCGGAAGGCTGTATCAACCTATAATGAACTGATGAAAAACCTATCGATTGCCACGGTGCAGGATGGTAACGCATTGCCCACTATCCTTGAAAAATGGATCAGTGAAGTGCAAGCCAAAGTTGCACAATCCAAGGGCTACCAGTCTGTTTCTTACGATGACCCTGCTTTTGTTAAAGACATAAAAAACGAGATTTATGAGACTGTCACCAAGATGGACGAGTTGACGGGTGGCTTTGATTTTGCGCAGGTTATTATCCGGTATTTTGAAGGTTTCATTCAGGATGACAGCTATCTCCAGCGCTCCGCGCTCCGCTGGCTCCGAGGGGAATATCAGACGAAAACAGAAGCACGCCAAGATCTGGGGGTCAGGAGCAGCATCGATGACAACAACTACTACGAATACATCAAAGTCATGGCTCATTTCGTGCGGCAGATCGGGTATTCCGGATTGGTTGTCAATCTGGATGAGGCCATCAACCTATATAAGATCGATCACAAGCAGTCCCGTGAGAAAAACTTTGAGGTCATTCTCAAAATTTTCAACGACACCTTGCAAGGCAGTTTGGGCGGCCTTTACATTACCATCGGGGGCACGCCTGAATTTCTGGAGGATGAACGCAGGGGGCTCTTCAGCTATCCGGCGCTCAAGAGCCGTTTGGTGACAAACCGTTTTGAGACATCTGCGTTCCGGGATCTCTCTCAACCTGTGATCAAATTGTCTCCGCTGAAAGCGGATGAACTGTTTGTGCTCCTTGACAAGATCAAAGCGATTCATGCCGTTCATTACGGTTACCAGTCCAATGTTACCGACAAAGAGATTGAAGGGTTCATTCGGAAAGCCTATTCCCGCCCAGGAGCGGATGAAAATTTGACTGCTCGCGAAATCGTGCGGGATTTTATCGCCGTCTTGAACATTCTTTATCAGAATCCTGTATTTAACCGTGAAGAAGCTTTTGGCGCGCCGGTACAGACGAGTGAACAAAAACAAAGGGAAACAGCCGACAAGTTTTCACGTTTTCAAAGAATGGGAGGTTAAAGTGTGAGTAGCTCGTTTTACCTGCTCTCGAAAAATCTTCAGAAAAAAATTTGGGATATGAAGTGGGAGAGCTTTACCCCCATTCAGGAGAAAGCGATTCCCGTCATCATTCAGACGGACCGGGATGTCATCATTTCCTCAGGGACCGCTTCGGGAAAAACCGAGGCGGCTTTTTTGCCCATCCTAACCCTGATTGAACAGGATGGAAAGGAATCGCTCAGCGTATTGTATATCTCTCCATTGAAAGCACTCATCAACAACCAGTTTGAACGCATGGAGAAGTTGCTGGAACATTGCGGGATTGCCATTCACCGATGGCATGGCGATGTCGGACAGAGCAAAAAAAAGAAGTTTCTGAAAGCTCCGGGCGGAATTCTTCAAATCACACCGGAGTCGATCGAAAGTCTGTTTCTCAATCGCACCGAAATGCTGAAAACACTGATGAAGCGGCTCCGGTTTATCGTGATCGACGAGATTCATTCGTTTATGGGAACAGCGCGTGGCGTTCAACTTCAGTCACTGATTTCCCGCATTCTAAGTTACTCGGAATCAAGGCCAAGAATCGTCGGACTTTCCGCAACCATTGACAACTTTGACTTCATACGGAAATGGGTGAATCCCGAACATCCGGAAAATGTGGAAGTGCTGAAACAGGATGGCAGTGACAAGGAGCTGTTTTATAGCCTCATGCATTTTCCAAAAAACGGTTGGAAAAATCCAATTGAGCTATATGAAGACATGCGGGATTTGACCAAAGAACACCATGCGATCGTGTTTTGTAACAGCCGGACAGAAGTGGAAGAGGCCACGGTCATGCTCAACCGATTGGCGCTAAAAGACGGGATCCAGGAGCAATACTATGCACATCATTCCTCGATCAACAAGGCAGAGCGTGAACATGTGGAAAAGGAAATGGCAACTTCAACCACACCCAAGACGGTGGTGGCTACCAGTTCGCTCGAATTGGGGATCGATATCGGCAAAATTGATTTGGTAGTCCAGCTGGATAGCACGTATACCGTTTCTTCTCTGAAACAGCGGTTGGGACGCTCGGGAAGGAAACGGGGAGCTGATCAGTACCTTCAACTGTACACCACATACAAAGATTCCTTGTTGCAGGCTCTTGCGGTCATGGATCTCCATTTGGAGAATTGGGTTGAGCCGGCCGAGGGATACCGGGTTCCTTATGATGTGCTATTTCACCAGATCCTTTCCATGAGTCATGAAAATAATGGGATGACATATGATGCACTGATCCGAACTATCATGGAAAATGCGGCTTTCCGAGAACTGAATTCAGACAGGGTGGATTTGCTGATCCGTCATATGTTGGAAAAGGAGCATCTTGAAAAAATAAAGGGAAGCGGAGAGCTGATTGTTGGATTGGAAGGGGAGAGGATCATGCGGAGCAAGGAATTTTACTCCGTGTTCCAAACCCCTGAAGAATGGGAAGTGCTATATGACGTCCGAAAGATTGGTACCCTGGATCGTACTTATATTGTTGAGCCTGGGAACAACGTGATTCTTGCCGGAAAGCTGTGGAAGGTCTTCGAAGTGGACGAGAGGCGAAACAAAGTATATGTAAAACCTGCTACAGACGGCAAACCACCCAAGTTTTCAGGCGGACCTCAGAAGCTTCACCCTAGGATTGCAGAGAAAGCTCATGAAATTCTCTGTGCAAACAATGATTTTTCCTATATCAATGAAACGGCAGCCCAAGTTTTGGATGAGCTTCGACACCCCTATAACTTTCACTCCGTTTCTCCGGATCAAAGGATCATCTGGGAATCGAGGGAAACCTTTGTGATAGAGTTGTTTTCCGGAACAAGAATCAATCAAACGATTGCCTGGATGTTTCGAGCTTGCGGACTAAACACTTCAAGGCTGGATGGATTTGGCAGAGTCTCGGTTTCCAAAACCCGCCCCATTATGGAAGTGCTGGAAGAAATCAAAGCCTCTAAATGGAAAGAAACCGGTTTACTACCTTTCGTAATGGAAGGCGAATGGTTTACTTCCAAGTTCACTCCCTACTTGCCGGAAGAATTGAAATGGGAAATGCATTGGGAGAATGAAATGGAGATCCAGGGAGCGCTTGAATTTCTGAACACGAAGGAATTTGTGCTGATCAGGAATGAATAGGGGATTTCTTTAATGTCTAGAGGCATACTATGGAGGAAGGACTGTCCTTTCTTGAGGGTGTAGCATTCCTCTCGCCATTATAGAGTAGGACTGAGTGAGATCGGCAAATTCTTATATTTGAACAGTATGTCACATTTAATGATCGGTTATCTGTATCATGAAAATATCACCAAAATTGAAGCCATCTTATCAGAAGGTGGCTTTAATTTTTGGTGATAAATTGATTATTCGACTCATAAGATAATGTATCCATAATACACATGTTAATTTATAAACCATAGTGGCAATCATTTCTAAATGGGCGAATTCTTCTGTACCAATATCTGTAAGTAATCCCTTTACTTTGTCAGGCAGGGTGTAACGCTGGTTTAAGTAACGTAAGGCGGCAGCAAGTTCTCCGTCAGCCCCACCGTATTGTTCGATAAGAAACTTGGCTAATCTGGGATTACATTTGCTTACACGGACAGGATATTGAAGTTTCTTCTCATAAATCCACACTTCTGTTATCACTCCTTTCTTATATTTCCCAAGGCCAGGGCCCTTCACTCCAACCACACGGATACTGATTAAAACTGTGTCCAAAATGAGTAAGTGGACCGTATTTTGTTTCATACTGATAACGTAGTTTATTTCGTTTTCTAGCATAATAATTGTATTGTTCTAGAGCTTGGGGATCATTTGGATGTGTGTCCAAATATAGATTGAGTTCAATCAAGACAAAATCGATCTCCTGCAGATTACGGAGCATTTCAGCCTGCGCTACACGTTGATCCTTACTCATATTTTTCACCTTTCCCTTTGTAGGGACTAAATAAAATGGGCCATAAGGTACCATGGTACAGGGCTTGGGATGGTGGATATTGCGGTAGATTGGGTGGCTGGAATCCTAGAAATTGATTAGGAGGGACAACATAAGTTTTGGCGCAGATGGGTGGACATGGATCATAAGGACTAATATAGGGATACCAAATGCGTTCCTGATCAACATAGGGGTTCGGACGCATACTTGAGAGCTGGTTGGCCAAATGCATCTACTCCTTCCCATAGGGATTTGGATCGTTTTATGTGTATGCGGAGAAATGTATGTCTTATGTTGATAATTTAAGGAGTTATAACCAGAATTTCACATACATGATCAAAACAAAAAGACACATGATAATATCAACAAGCGGCAAGGAGGTGAATGCAGATGCCACAACAACAAAACCGTGAACGTAACACAAACCAATTGCTTGTACCTGGTGCCGAGCAAGCTCTCGACCAACTGAAATATGAGATCGCACAAGAATTCGGTGTAACGCTTGGTCCCGACACTACTTCTCGTGCAAATGGTTCGGTTGGAGGAGAAATCACCAAACGTCTGGTTGCTATAGCTGAGCAACAATTAGGCGGTAACTTCAGTCAGTTTTAATGATTGATCTACTGTAAGCAGTAGCCAAAAGGCTACTGCTTACTTTTATGCTGTTTACAGCGAAAAGAACAAGATATTTACCAGCATACATATCCAGGTACTTTTTCATTTGGATTAGTTGAGTTCACCTGAAGTCTGAATTCATGCAACTAAAGTATGATAGTATTCATTTTTTTATAATCAATATATTATTTTCTGGAAGGTAAATGTAGATTTGATATGGAATGTAATATAAATGGAAGATGTACTAAAAATGTATCCTGCCATTGTAATTTGGGTTTCTGTCGAGTTCGCATGAATGGTAAAGCAAAACACAACCTATCAAATGTTGTGGCAGATTCCATCACTTTGACAGAAATGGGGAGGGGATAGTATGAAATTTTACAATATGGCGCAAGATGTAGATCGACATGCGCAAACAAATAAGGTAGCGATCCGTTGGCTCAATGACAAAGGGGAAAGAAGAACAGTCACGTACAAAGAATTAAAGGAAAAATCAGATCAATTAGCAAAAGGGTTGATTGAGAGAGGATTTCAACTGGGAGATCGCATGATGATCTTATTACCTCGTATCCCCGAAGCATATATCGCTTATTTAGCCTGTTTAAAAGCAGGGTTAGTGATTGTACCTGGTTCTGAGATGCTTCAGGCCGGTGATATTCAATATCGTTTAAAGCATGCAGAGATTAAAGGTGTTATTGCTTATGAAAGCTTGGTTGAAAGAGTGGAGCGGGCTGCACAAGGTCTTGAGTGTGTAACCCATCGATTTGTCCAAGGAGAGAAGAAAGGAGATTGGATTAAATTAGAAGAAGTGCAAGGCAAGGCTTCTACCTCTCTCCCCCAAACGAAAGAGGATGATATTGCCTTTATTGCTTATACTTCGGGAACAACAGGAGGTCCTAAAGGGGCTATTCATCATCATAGCTGGGCGATTGCTCATCAAAAGGTGGCGACGAAACAGTGGCTGGATATTCGTGAGGATGATGTCGTTTGGGCTACAGCTGGTCCTGGATGGGCGAAATGGGTATGGTCACCTTTTATGTCCACATTGGGAGCAGGAGCCACTGCTTTTGTATACCATGGTTCTTTTCAACCTGAAAAATATTTAACTCTATTGCAAGATGAACGGATTAATGTATTGTGTTGTACACCAACGGAATACCGTATGATGGCGAAAACAGATCATCTCGAACGATTTAACCTATCTCATTTACGTAGTGCAGTTAGTGCGGGTGAGCCGTTAAATCGGGAAGTGTTGGATACGTTTAAAAAATATTTCGGCGTACAAGTGCGTGATGGATATGGGCAAACAGAGAATACATTGTTAGTTGGAACATTAAAAGATATGGAAATTCGTCCTGGGTCGATGGGAAAACCTGTTCCTCTGCATCGAGTGGCTTTAATTGATGATGACGGGAATCCGGTACCAGTTGGTAAGGTAGGTCATATTGCTGTTCATCGTGATTCACCTGCGTTGTTTAAGGGATATTATCGGGATGAAGAACGAACTCGTGCAGCTTATATCGGAGATTGGTACATCACTGGGGACTTGGCGAAACAGGATGAAGATGGATATTTTTGGTTCGAAGGACGCTCAGATGATATTATTATCAGTTCAGGTTATACGATTGGACCATTTGAAGTGGAAGATGCTTTGGTTAAGCATCCCAGTGTGAAAGAAAGTGCAGTTGTTGCCAGTCCGGATCCTATAAGAGGTTCCATTGTAAAAGCGTTTGTTGTATTAAAAGAGCAGGTTTCTTCTTCAGAGGATTTGATTAAAGAATTACAGGAACATGTGAAAGCGATTACAGCCCCATACAAATATCCGCGTGAAATCGAATTTGTTGATTCACTGCCCAAGACAACAAGTGGAAAAATTCGACGTGTAGAATTAAGACAGTTGGAAAAAGAAAGAAAATCCAAGCAGGTATGAGTCAACCATACCGTAAAAGAGAAACATAGAGAGCCAGCCCGAAGCGATGATTAAGGAACTTCTGCTTCTCTCTCCCTTGAATGATCGCTGCTCCTTGGTTATAATTGATTCGATTTCCATCGGATGAAGGAGCTAAGAAGATGCGTGTATTTTCACATGGCTGCAATATCAATTTTTCAGAGTCAACCAGAGAAATGTTTGCACCTGATTTAAATAAGATTATTCAACAGTATATCAAAGATTCGGATTCCGTATTATTTGGCATGATCCATCTGGAGGAAGAAGCTTTATATGTATTTGGTCGGGCCCAGCAGGTTGTGATCGATGAACCAAATAATCGCTTTGCGGTTACTTATATGCAAATGGAAAAACCCCTTACTGAGAACATCGAACTACCTTTTGAAAACCTGGAGATTAGTCATGAAGCGATTTTCGATGTAATTGATGAGCAAAAGGGGCAAGTACAATATCGAGTGATTTATGTATCGTTTTGGGATGAAGGTGAGAAAAAAGAAAGAACCTATTTCTTTGCTGATGAACACCTTGTTTCCAATCCGCTGGAATGTGTAGCAGCTTTTTGGGAACAGGTGACAGATGTAGGCAGAGATGTCGATTTCAACATGACAGGTTGTACAGCCCATGATCGCAGATCTCATCTGAAACCATAGAATATGCACATTTGAAGATGTTAACAAACGGCTTAAGTCAATAATTTCTATAGGTAGAAGCATTCAGGCTTCTGCCTTTTTTTTTATTTTTAGGTAAATAACGAGTGCAATATGCCAATCCATTCATACAAGTAAAGATATAAAAAAAGAAATGAAGTGCCTCTTTGCAAAAGATTTTGTGATCTTTTCAATCGGTTGTTGGGATGCTCAATCATGAAGGAAAAGTGAGTGGATGGAATAATGGATGTGATCAGTACGTATATCTCCTGGAATTGAGCCATTGTATTCATCTGGGGCTTTTAATAAGGAGAAGGAAGAAGAAGCAGCTGGTAAATGATGACTGTGAATAGTAATGATGGGAGTGGAGTAGATCCTATGATTCATATAAATAAATATCTCTCCAGAAATCGGAAAGAAAGACCCATTCGTCGTATTTTCTGTTTAAAACAGGGTAGCCATTTTAAACGTTGTCTGAATGAAATGTTGAGCTTGGGCATTCGGCCAGTTAAATATTTAGCCCATTTAAGAATGGTGGTTGGCGAATATATCCCTCATCATTCCAATCATTGGGAAGCTCATCCTGATGTGGAATATATGGAACCAGATCTGCAGATTAAGATTACCGAACCATATTTGGGAAGTATTACGTCATTTCAGCCAACACTTCCTTGGGGTGTGAAGCGAATTCAAGCTCCAAACGTATGGAAAATCACACAAGGCAAAAATGTTCGTATTGCTGTCGTTGATACAGGGATCTATAGTGAACATCCTGCAGTGAAGAACAATTACAAGGGGGGAATTAATGTTATTTCCCCATATTTTCCACCTCATGATTATAATGGTCATGGAACACACGTTGCAGGTATTATTGCCGGAATGGCCTCAGAACTTGGAGTCATAGGGGTAGCACCTCGAGCTCATATTTATGCTGTAAAAGCTTTTAATCGGAAAGGAAATGCCAATTTGTCTGATTTACTTACAGCCATTAACTGGTGTATTGAAAATAAAATGCAAATTATCAATATGAGCTTTGGCATGGATAAGATGAGCGATGTATTTCGTTTGGCCATTCAAACAGCTCATCAAAAAGGCATTGTGATGGTAGCTGCAGCTGGAAATCGAGGTTTAGCTACACAGATTGACTATCCAGCTCGATATCCAGAGACCATCGGGGTTACATCAATTGGAAATAATGATCGGATTTCGGTTTTTAGCAATCGTGGCAAGGGAATTGATTTGGCTGCTCCAGGCGAAAAAATTCCATCAAGTTGGTTAAATAATTCAGTACGGGAGATGAGTGGAACTTCTATGGCTGTACCGCATGTAGTGGGAGTTGCTGCATTATTGCTTTTTATGAGACATCAATTGAACCCAGAGCAGATTCGCTATTTATTAACAAAATCTTCGAAAAAAATAGATGGGGAAATTGGAATCGTGAATGCTTACCAAGCTGTACGTTTATTAAAGTAATGATTGATAGGAGCGAAAAGCGTCAACTAATCCTTTTCCTTGGGCGTTATTTGAATCTTTTAAAGCATATGCGTGATTTAATAAAATCTGTTTTACTTTGTCGGGGGAAAGTTCTGGATTTTTGGTTAATAAGGTGGAGACAATGCCAGCAACCATGGGAGTTGCCATAGAAGTGCCAGATAGAGAAAAATAATGTGAACCCACTTGATTATCAATCATCGTGATATCCAGATAGGATCCTTTGCTTCGTAGAGAAATAATATTGCTTCCAGGGGCAACTATATCTGGTTTCATATAACCATCTACTGTAGGGCCACGACTCGAGAATGAGGCGACGTAGTCATCTTCACGGGAGAGTGTTCGGTTTGTATCGACTGCTCCAACCGTAATAATCGTGGGATCAATGCCAGGACTTGAAATCGTTTTTTCATTTGGTCCGTTATTGCCAGCAGCTGCAGTAACAACAATGCCATTTTGCCAAGCTTTTTGCACAATTTGACAAACAGGATCATCTTGATAGGAATCAGCGCTTTCTGTACCTAAAGATAAAGAAATGACGCGAATATTATATTTTTGGCGATGTTCAATACACCAATCGATTCCAGCAATGACATCAGATAAATATCCCTCGCCAAATTTACCTAACACTTTTACACCCACAAGTAAAGCTTTTGGAGCTGTTCCTTTGTATTTTCCATCAGACATGCTACCATCGCCAGCAGCACATCCAGCACAATGGGTGCCATGACCATTATCATCATAAGGCTCATGTTTTTGATTCACGAAATCGTGGAAAGCGATAATGCGCGATTGAATGTCAGGGTGCGGAGCGATTCCTGTATCAATAATGGCAATTGTTGCTCCTTCGCCCTGATTATCTTGGGGCCAGATCAAGTGAGCTTGAGTAGTTGGAGTGGCTATATCCAGGCAAATTTTGACTTTGCAATCCAAATAAATTTTTTTAATGCCTTTCATGGTTAGTAGTTGTTGGAGTGAAAGAATCGACAAAGGTAAGGAGAAAGCATGAATATTTTTAATATAATTTTTGACAGGATACCCTACTTTCGTTAAGGGGTTGTGAAGGGAAGTAAATGGCTGCACATAATTTTCATCCCATTGGACTAAGACGGGAACATTTAAGATCTTTAAACGTTTTTGAATCCAGGTCTGAGGAAGATATTTCAAACCGGTGAGTCGTTCTGTTAGATGGAATCGCAGTCTTTGATCAAGGAGAGCTTGATTTTCGTTGATCCAATTCACATCTACCATATCTCTTTCTCCTTCCATCAAACTTTTTCTAATATAAAGTATGTTTGGTAGAAAGAGGAGGAAACACATATCTGCCTGTACAAGATAAAAGTGTTTTTATCCATATCCAAAAGGACTGACTGTTTGATAGAAAAATTTATGGTAAACTGTAGGGAAGTGGAGAAGTTGTGATTTGACCACTTTAGAAACATGAACGATCAGGATAGGATGTGTTGGGGTACAGGATGAAAAAACGAGGGATCTTACGCAGAATCACGATTTATTTTTTAAATGGATTGTTGATTGTCTTGCCCATTGCCGTTACTGTTTATTTGGTTCATTATGTATATCGGTGGCTCAATGAACTGGGTTTAAAATGGATAATCAAGGCGCAAATTGGATGGGATTTCCCAGGAATTGGAGTCATTGTCGTTCTTCTCCTGATTTTTTGTATTGGAGTGATTGGGAGACTTTGGATTACCAAAAGACTGATAGCGCTTATTGAAACCTTGATAAACAAAGTACCTTTAATCAAAGGATTATATAATACCCTGAAGGAAATGATTCACTCCTTTATTGGTGAAAAAAAGTCATTTGATCAAGTTGTTTTGGTTAGTGTCGGACCCACAAAACGTTTAGGCTTTTTGACTGTCAAAGAACCTATTTTTACTGTCAAAGACGGGAAAGAATATGTGGGAGTTTATTTTCCACATAGTATGCAAGTGTCGGGAGACTTGCATTGGGTTGAACGTGAACGAGTGGAAGAAGTGGATTTATCTGTAGACGAAGCGTTAAAAATTATATTGTCTGCGGGGGTATCAGGAAAAATGAATAAGGCTCCCATAGAAGGGATTGAACCTTAAATGGGAGCCTATCCGATCCCTTAAGGGATGGAAGTGATACTGACGTTATTGCTGGTTTTTGTTCTTGTTAGCCATCGATTGCTGATTTTGGGCACGAACGCGTTGAGCGTTTGTTTCAGAAGCAAATTCGGTTGCGAAGTTTTGGTTCGCTGCATTTGCTTGAGGAGTAGCTTGAGCGCCGCGAGCTGCTTGTTGGCTACCAGGTGCAGCTGCAAATTCGGTTTCATAGCTTTGATATCCACCAGCGCTTTGTGCTGAACGTTGGTTTTGTTGGCGAACCTGTTGAGCGTTTGTACCAGCAGCCTGTTTTGCTTGGTTTTTGAATTTATCCATTGAGTATCACCTCCTGATACTAGATTGCCCCAGAGCTACTAAAACATTTCAGTTATTTTTTTCCTGTTGGAGGTTGTCATGAGAGAGACCATTTTTCGTTTGTTTTGGCGTGGACTTCCCAAAAAGCTGCTATCACAGTTGGTTGGAAGCCTGGCAAGAAAACCTTTTAGTCGCCGTTTGATTCCGCTTTATATCAAGCATTTTCAAATTGATATGACACCTGTGAAAAAACCTATTGATCAATTTGAAAATTTGCTCGATTTTTTTGTTCGGGAGTATCATCCTGAGGCCCGGCCGATTGATCAGGATCCGCATCTGGTAGTAAGTCCTGTAGACGGGAAAATTTCTCAAATAGGAACGATTGAACAAGGAACCTTGCTTCAAGCAAAAGGGATTACTTACTCTTTACATCAATTACTTGGTGAAAATGAATCCTATACCAAAAAATTTACCGGTGGAAAGTTTGTCACGATTTATTTAAGTCCTAAAGATTATCATCGGATTCATATGCCTGTGGAAGGAAAAATTAAAGAGTTAACATACATACCTGGTCATTTATATCCTGTGAATGAATGGGGGGTTAAACTGATTCCAGGATTGTTTGCCATTAATGAGCGTTTGATTTCATATATTAAAACAGATTGGGGAGATATTGCCTTAATCAAGGTAGGGGCAACGAATGTGGGAAGTATTAAGGTCACATTTGATGAGCAAGTGGTAACCAATCCAAGAAAGAAAAAGACATTTGAACATAAGGTTTATGAAACACCACATTCACTGCTAAAAGGAGAAGAATTAGGGCGTTTTGAATTTGGATCCACTGTGATATTGTTATTTGAACCTGATTCCATCGAGTGGGAAATTAGTCCAGAACCTGGTACACGAGTATATATGGGACAGGCATTGGCGCGCATTCAGAAAAGAAAGGAGGAGTAGGATTTGTTTGGTCATACCCATATTCCGCTCCATCGCTTTCCACAAATATTCCCTGTTGTAACCAGTATGATCCTGGTTCATACTGTTGTTTTTGTGATGTTATTACTTACGGGTCAGGCGGAAAATCCTGAAACCTGGATTCGCTATGGAGCGGTTGAAGGTTGGCGTCTCGCAGAAGGTGATTGGTGGAGGCTGTTTACTTCTATCTTTATTCATCCGCAATTTCTGCAGTATTTTTTCATCTGTTTCTTTTTATATATTTTTGGTCCCCAATTGGAATGGTTACTGGGACGTTTACCATTTTTAGTTTTATATCTTGGTTCAGGTATTGCTTTTTACATAGGCATTTATTTATTTGATATTACAGGTGTTTATTCTGGAGCAGGTGGAGCGATTTTCGGTTTTTTGGGTGTTTATTTGTATTTGTTTGTGCGTCGATCTTTGAATTATCAGATGGGAATGGGGTTTATTGCGTTAACCGTGATTAATTTGGTGTTAAATTGGTCTTTGATCATTCCCTATCTTTTTTCGCTCGCTTGTGGATTTGTATTTGGAGCGGTCATTCTTCATTTTCGTAATGTAGAAAGTGAATAACTACGATTTGGAGATTTTTGTCTGTCGACCATTCCCGTAACTAACCACTCTAAGCAGTTTTAAGCCGCCGTTGGGCGGTTTTTTATTTGCCAAGATTTCGAATGGTTCAGGATGAAAACAATTCCGCGCTTTTACTACTTAAAAAGAGAACGGTTGGTTATGCTAAGATTGGTGAGACAAAATCATGAAGATGTTTAAATCAGATGCATATCAATTGGATCGTGAATCATGGTTATTGCTAGTGATGAGTGGATTGTACGCAGCTGCCACTTCATTATCCAATATGTTTGTTCATGTATATTTGTGGAAGATTCGTCAGGATTTAATCACGATTGGCTGGTTTAACTTTTCGCAATATTTGTCAATGGCCATTGCTTTTATATTGGCAGGTTGGATGGCCAAAAAAGTTGATCGGGTCATTACGATTCGTTTGGGAGTAGGAATACAAGCCGTTTTTTACTTAACCGTTCTCCTTTTGGGAACGAAAGCGTCGTTGTATGCGCCCTGGTTGGGAACATTTCTGGGAATGGGTTTGGGTTTTTTCTGGCTAGGCAGTAATGTCTTGTATTTTGAGATCACAGAGCGTCACAATCGTGATCAATATAATGGGTTAAACGGATTGCTCGGTTCATTGGCCGGGATGATTGCTCCTTTTGTATCTGGCTGGATCATTACTCGTGTCAATCAATTTACTGGTTATCGTATTATTTTTGGTTTATCGCTTGCCATCTTTTTAGCGGCAGTTGTGGTTAGTTTTTTCTTGAAAAAAAGAGAAGCAAAGGGAAAATTTTGTTTACCTCCCATCTTGGCTCAGGCGTTTCATCGTAAAAACCCTTGGTTTTGGGTGAATTGTGCGATGGTTGCTCATGGCCTAAGAGAAGGGGTTTTTGTTTTTTTCATCGGTTTGTTGGTTTATATGACAACGAGAAATGAATTGACATTGGGAACCTATTTTACCATTTCTTATCTTGTCTCTTTTATTTCTTTTTATTTTATAGGCAAATGGCTCAAACCAGAATGGCGTAATCAAGCCATTTTATTTGGAGCGTTTATGATGGGTTTGGTTCTGGTTCCGTTTGTGTGGAAACTCAATAGCTGGACCATGTTTATATATGGGATTGGTGCCTCTTTGTTTTATCCGATTTATTATGCTCCGCTTACTTCTCTGGTTTTTGATTTGATTGGACAAAATGAAGAAGCGGTCAAAATGCGTGTAGAGTATGTTGTTTTAAGAGAACTGATGTTGAATGCCGGACGGTTAATCGGCCTGTTGGCATTTATTTTCATTGTTAATTTGACAACCAATTTGCTTGATCTACGTTGGTTTTTATTGGGATTAGGTTTTGTTCATGTGTTGGCAGGGATCACGATTCGTCACGTTCCCTTGCTAAAAGCTGAAAGCGGCTCTGTTTGAGTCGCTTTTACAGGCTGAAAGTCGGTGATAATACCCACATATGTAAAGTTGGGGATTCGGGTATTGGGTATGTGGCTAATAACGGGTTCTTTTTGTATCGTAAATTTCCCAATACTTGGTAACCGATAGATTCGGTCCCCATTGCGAAACATCCAAAACACACCGTGCTCTAATAAGTGATCCTTAGTCCATTTAATCGTCCAGCTTTTTTTCTATCCCCAGTATTTCTTGTACGGATTCGAATAGAGATGATTCAATTGTCTCGACCTTATACAGGCACCTTTCTTTTTTTGCAGTCGAAGCAAAATAGGTGCAGGTTATCGACAGAATAATCCTCTTTCGTTTGATCAACCCTCCCTCTGCCGCTCGATACATAAAAAAGCCGGTTTGACCCGGCTTTCTTTATTCTTCCCGATCATCTTCTTCTATGACACATTCTACAGGGGCCCAATCAACTTGATGCCAATCTTCCTAAAGCCACCCTTCCAAATCATCTTTCAAGTCACAAGTCCGATAGCAGAAACTTCCAGGCCACTTTTTCCTAATTTACGCTTTTGCATGATTTAATTTCCTTTCTTTTTTGTGGTTGTCACTTTCACTTGTGATCCGGTCTCCGTACTTCATTTCGTTGTGTTGGATCAGAACATTAAATATCAAGTTTACGATTACTGAGCCATTTCACGATTTCAGGATCGTTATGCGAAAAGAACAAGCTTTTTTTCGTATCTAACGCAGCAATCCTCTCCATATCCTCTTGACTTAATTCAAAGTCAAAGATATTGAAGTTTTCGATGATCCTTTCTTTATGAACAGACTTTGGAATCGCAACAACTCCTCTTTGTGTCAACCAGCGTAAAATCACCTGAGCTACGGATTTCTTATGCTTTTCAGCAATTGACACTAAAACTTCATTCTGGAAGATGTTATTTTTTCCTTCAGCAAAAGGCGCCCAGGACTCGATCTGAACATTGTGATCTTTCATAAATTTGGCACTCTCTATTTGCTGGCAGAAAGGATGCGTTTCAATCTGGTTTACGGCAGGAATTACTTCATTATGAATGATCAAATCTATCAGACGATCCATCTGGAAGTTACTAACTCCAATTGCCCTGATCTTTCCCTCACGATACAATTCCTCCATCGCATGCCAGGAGCCATATACATCACCAAATGGCTGATGAATTAAATACAAATCCAAATAATCCAATTGCAATCTTTCCAGTGACTTTGCAAATGCTTTCTTTGTGCTCTCATAACCGGCATCCTGAATCCAGAGTTTTGTCGTAATAAACAATTCCTCTCTCGGCACGCCACTCCGTTTGATTGCTCTGCCAACCGCTTCTTCATTTTGATAAGCGGCAGCGGTATCAATCAGACGATAGCCTGCCATAATGGCGTCATAAACGCATTGTTCACACTCATTTGGATCTACAATCTGATAAGTACCAAAGCCGAGTATAGGCATCTCAACACCATTGTTCAAAATTACTTTTTGCATATGAAATCCTCCTGTCTTTTTAAATATTTTCTGTCGAGTCACTCTTTTGTATCATTTGTGCGAATTGGCAACCCATCTTTTATCAGAGACCATTCATGATGATTAAAAGTATCTTTACAAGTTACAAGGTAGACATGTCAATAACGAATCGATAACGAACATCACTACGGAGAACACGCTCAAATGCTTCGTCTACTTGGTCAGCACGGATCACCTCAATTTTAGGGGCAATGCCGTGTTGAGCGGCGAAATCGAGCATCTCTTGTGTTTCCCGAATACCACCAACGAGTGAACCTGCAATGCTACGACGACTCATGACTAAGGAAAACACATTGTATTTATCTGGCTCGTTTGGTAAGCCGACATTTACAAGCGTTCCATCTACACGAAGCATCGATAAATACGCATCAACGTCAAGATTTGCTGACACTGTGTTTAAGATGAGGTCAAAACGACCAGCCAACGCAGTGAATGTAGCGGGATCACTGGTTGCAAAGTAATGATCTGCGCCAAAACCTAGGGCTTCACTTTTCTTATTCATAGACCGACTCAAGACAGTTACTTCAGCACCCATGGCATGCGCAAATTGGATCGCTAGGTGACCAAGCCCTCCCATCCCCACTATGGCAACCTTCTTACCTGGACCGGCGTTCCAGTGTTTCAAAGCAGAGTACGTGGTGATGCCTGCACACAATAGCGGACTTGCCACATCCATATCCAGACCGTCTGGAATGCGTACGACAAAATCTTCCTTTACAACTATTTTTTTACTGAATCCACCGTATGTCAGATTGCCATCGTAGTCTAACGAATTGTATACCACGACGACGCCTTTCGTACAAAATTGCTCATCACCACGGAGGCAATATTCGCATTCTCCGCAGGAGTCAACAAAGCAACCAACGCCAACGCGATCACCAAAAGCAAATTTTGTAACTTCTGTTCCTACTGCTTCCACGACTCCGACGATTTCGTGACCAGGAACCATTGGGAAGATTCCGTTACCAAAATCATTGTGTGCATTGTGAATGTCGGAGTGGCAAATACCACAAAACTTAATATCTATTAAGATGTCGTTTGGTCGTAAATCTCTCCGCTCAATAGTTGTTTGTTCAAATGGCGATTTTGCACTTGGGACACTTAGAGCACGGGTCAATATGCTTTTATGATTATTACACATAATAGACAACACAATCCTTTCTCGTTAACTTTGAATAATTCGGATGCACATTAATCGAATTCCTCACATCCAATAATCTGTTGTGTTCATCGCTGTGCGCTTGAGAAAGAACGAACATGGCCGAAGGAGACAGCCGCGACGACGGCCGCGAGCGCAACCGAGACGGCACTGATCCAAGTGATCGCCATGATCGACAAGCCTCCCACGGCGATTCCCCCGATGCCGGCACCCGCGGCAAAGCCGAGCTGCACGAAGGAACTGTTCAGACTGAGCACGATACCAGAGGCTTCTGGAGCAAGCGAGATCAGGTTAAAGTTTTGGGTCGGCCCGAACGTCCAGCAAGCGAGCTCCCAGATTATGAGCAACAGGATGGTGACGATTACCCATCCGGAGCCGACCGACAGGAACACCAAGGCAAGGGCTTGAACAGCCATGGAGCAGACGAGCGTGCGGACGGTGCCGATCCGGTCCGCCAAGAAGCCGCCAAGCCTGGAGCCAATCAAGCTCGCGATGCCCATGGCGAAGAGGATGACACTTATTTCTCGTTCCATCCTCGGCATGACGGTGGCCAGATAGGGGGTGATATACGTATCGACAATCGAAAAACCAATAAACACGAAGAACGTCACGCAAAGGGTGACCGCGATCCGCGGATTCTTCAAGAGGGCAAGTCTCTTGCCCAGAGGGACGGACGCTTCACCTTCCATGGCCGGAATCGTCCGTGCGACAGCGAAGATTGCCAGCAGACTGAAGAGGCCGATGACCCAAAAGATCGTCTTCCAATCATATGCCGCTGCGACAACGCGACCGATGGGGACACCGAATACAAGAGAGGAGCTAAAGCCCATTGCGACGTTGGACATCGCTCCGCCCTGACGTCCGGGAGGAGCCAACTTCGCAGCTATGGCATAGGCGGTGACGACAAAGACGCCCGTTCCGACCCCGAGTACGACGCGAGAGGCCATCAGGAAGCCGAAACCTGGAAGGGCGAGTGTCGAAACGATGCCGAGTGAAATGATGACGAGAGCCAGCAGCAATTGCTTGCGCTGATTCATCTTCGCCGTCGCCACCATGACAATGGGCGTGCCGATCGCGTTACCGAGTGCGAAAACGGTAATAAGCTGTCCCGCTGTCGCTACCGATACGCCGACGGAAGCGGCGATCTTATCCAGCATGCCCACAATGCTGAATTGTGAAGTGCCAACAAAGAAGCTGATAAGGGTCAGCATGTAAATTTTCCAGGTGTTTTTCATGTCATTCTATCTACTCCTTTATCTATATAATTGATAATTTTACGATCACAATAAAGTTTTGAAAAAGCTTCGCATCCTTATTATGCAACAAATGAAAAAGCGACCGTTATCCTATTCGTCTCAAATGATTGCCTAATCCTCTCACAATCACTTAAGCAATAGACGAATGTGGATTATAATGGAGCTGATCAAGGATGAAGGAACAAGGAGGATCTTATGTCTGAACAAATCTATAATCAGCAGCTTGAACTCGCCAAACTCATTGAGCGTCATACAGGCCGAGACGGTGTTCACGCGACTGCTATTCCGTCTTTATCTTTCACTCGTCAATCGAATGTGACCGGACCAACTTATGGAGTTCACGATCCCTCCTTATGCATTGTCGTTCAGGGTGAGAAGGAGGTATTGCTGGCACGGGAGCGCTTTAGGTACGGTCCTGCCGATTACCTTGTTGCATCCATTGACTTGCCGGTTACCGGCCAAGTCATCGAAGCCTCTTCCGACGTTCCATATTTGGCTCTCAAACTTGAATTTACGCCGAGTCAAGTCCTAGAGGTTTTAAGCGATTCTGAAATTGGGGCTGGTCCGAAAAAAAATGCCAAGCGGGCTATGTTTGTCAGCCGGATGGAGTTATCTTTGTTGGATGCTGTAATCCGATTAGCTCGTTTGTTAGAGAATCCTAAGGATATCCCGGTACTTGCTCCTCTATTTACGAAGGAAATTATCTATCGGGTTCTGCAAGGGCAGCATGGGGTTGCGCTGGCACAAATTGCAATAGAAGGAAGCGGTACCTATCGAATCAGAGAAGTTATCCAATATATCATGAAAAACTATGATAAGTCTTTTCGGATTGAGGAGCTTGCGGAAATAGCGAATATGAGTATTTCTTCGCTTCACAGGCACTTTAAAGAGGTAACCGCTATGAGTCCTATTCAGTTCCAAAAACAACTGAGACTGCAGGAAGCCCGGCGCCTGTTATTATCCGAGTCAACAGATGCCGCTGATGTCGCATTCCGGGTAGGCTATGAAAGTCCATCGCAATTCAGCCGTGAATATTCCCGCATGTTTGGTTTTCCGCCTAGAGAAGACATAAAGCGCCTAAAGTCGAAATATGACCAAAGGATAAACGCATGAATCCACTGCTCAATGGGGGGTTAAAACCGCGTATTACAATGATAGTTACCCGTTTAGTTTATTGATCAACAAATGACGAATAGCTTTGTTTAGCGGTGAGTTCGACGACTCAGTACCTGTTGAAATGCTTGCTTTCAATTTTTATCAAGAATGGAATGCCTTATCCGCCTCATGTCATGGCAGAACAAGTGGGTTATTGTTAGAGAGGAATCTATAATAATTAAATTAGAACCGATTGTTTTTTCATCTCCAATCAGCTGCTACTTTTGTTAGTCTTCGTACTGAAATTTAGATGCAGTATATGCAGGGTTTGGGTAAGTCTTTGGATGCACCATACTTGCAAGAGATGAAATATTAACTATCGAACCGCGACGCGATTCCGCGTCATCCGTTGTGGTATTCCAGGATTTACATAATTGATATAAAACTATTTCATATTGAGGAATTTTCTTTGAATTATGCTAAAATAGGGAAGAAATGTTGTGCGGTTTTAGGAGGGCGGCTGCATGGAGCAAATCACTAAATTGGTAGAACAACAAAAAGCGTTTTTTTATACGGGGAAGCCAAAGGAATTGGAGTTTCGCTTGGAATGTATTCAAAAGCTGAAAGATGCAGTAAAAAGGTATGAACCCGATATACTCAATGCATTGAAAAAAGACCTAAATAAGTCAGAAAAAGAAGCTTATATGACAGAAATTGCGACTGTATTTGAAGAGTGCAATTACATGTTGAAAAATCTGCGGTCATGGTCAAAGCCGCAAAAAGTAAGGACAGCTTTAACCCAAAAGGGAGCCAGGAATTATATTTATCGAGAACCTTATGGTGTTTCACTCATTATAGGGCCATGGAATTATCCATTCATGTTGGTGATATTACCGTTAATTGGTGCTCTTGCTGCAGGGAATTGTGCCATTTTAAAGCCATCAGAAATTGCACCACATGTGTCAAGATTGGTTGCACAAATGATTGAGGGAATATTTAATCAGGAGCATGTTGCGGTAGTAGAAGGTGGCGTTGATACAAGTACAACTCTATTAAACGCACCCGTAGATTTCATTTTTTTTACGGGAAGTGAAGCTGTTGGCAAAATCGTGATGGAAGCAGCAGCTAAACGTTTAACTCCATTGGTACTGGAACTGGGTGGCAAGAGTCCATGCATTATAGATGAAGATGCAAATTTGGAGTTGGCAGCCAAACGAATCATATGGGGAAAATTGCTAAATGCTGGGCAAACCTGTGTAGCGCCTGATTATTTACTGGTTCATGAACGGATAAAAAATGATTTGTTAAAACGGATGAAAGAAACAATCCGCGATTTTTATGGAGAAGAACCGATCGAAAATCCAAATTATGGACGAATTGTAAATGAAAAACATTTCGAGCGCCTGACGCGTTTCTTGACAAATGGAGATATTGTTTTAGGTGGAAAAGTGGATAAAGAAAAGTTGTTGATTTCACCTACGATTTTGGATCGTGTTAGCTGGGATGATCCTGTGATGAAAGAAGAAATTTTTGGTCCGATTTTGCCAGTACTAACTTTCACACAGCTAAATGAAGCCATTGAGCGAGTACGGATGCTTCCAAAACCATTGGCTTTGTATTATTTTTCTGAATCTGAAGACAAGCAAAGAAAGATCATTGAAAGCTTGCCATTTGGCGGTGGTTGCATGAATGATACCATTATCCATATGGCTTCTCCGTATCTGCCTTTTGGTGGAGTGGGTACAAGTGGAATGGGAAGATATCGTGGAAAATCCAGCTATCAATGCTTCAGTTATGAGAAAAGTATTTTAAAACAGACAACCCGTTTTGATATTCCTTTCCGTTATCCAACAGTGAAAAATGGGCTGAAGTGGCTTCGCTATATCATGAAGTAGTGGAAAGATGGCCCTTGATCCGAAAAGCTGGGATTGTTGACAAGCCTGGTTTTCCTTTTCCAGTTGAACGACTTTTGCTCGTTTTGAAGCATCGGTAGTGAAACGGAAAAGGAAAACCGACATATCATGGAAATTTTGTCAAAGCTAACTCTTGTTTGGGTATGGCAAGAATTACTTCTTTTTTGAGAAACTAAAGGAGAAGTCAGGGCGTATTCAATTAAATTGATGAATACGCCCTGACTTTATCTGCTTTAGAAGGGGCCTTGATCAATACGCAGTGCCCAATTCGATTTTGGCGGAGTAATTCCTTTCGTTCCTTTACCTTCTTTTACGTTAGGATTATAGTCACCTTCCTGGAACGGCATCATTGTATTCTTGGATCGTTTTTAAGAATGGGTCCTTATCCACGGAAAGTAAGTCCGTTAATTTTTCGGTGATGTCAGCTTTAAAGTGGGTTGCTTCCTTTAAGAAATACTCCTTGCGCAGCAAGCGCAGGAAGTGGCTCGAATCGGCTATAAATGATTCAAAAGCCATCTCGACAAGTTCTGCGAAATCGAGCGCAGATCGACTTCGCCGATACTCTTCATGATTTTTTCAACTCTTTGTACAAAAGGGCGTAAATCGAAGGAAGTAAAAAACACAGGTAAACGATCTTTTGGATTTAATTCCTAGCCATTGTTCAAAAGAAAAAAGATTTCCTTTATAAACGACTTCACTCCTAGTTTTCTTGTTTATCGTCACTTGAAAACTTCTCCAAGTTGGGGTGAACCATTTCTTTTTCTTTCAGTCCCTTGAAAAACCTGAAAAATCCTCGCTTAGTAAATCTAAGAATATTACATAAGTGAAATAGCACCTGTCATTAGCGCTAAACTTGTGATAACCAATGATGTAAAAATAGCCCATTTGCAAGTGAATCTCTGATGTTCTCCAATATCTCTATCAACCATACCTACTAATAAAATGGTTGAAACCACAAGCGGACTCATTAAATGTACAGGTTGTCCTAATATAGAAGCTCGAGCAATTTCTACAGGATCAATTCCATAAGCAGCTGCCGCCTTAGCAAGGATAGGAAGGACCCCGAAATAATACGCATCGTTCGATAATACAAACGTAAACGGCATACTCGTAATAGCTACAATTGTGGGGAAAAACGGACCTAAAGATTCCGGAATAATTGCAACTAAAGTATTAGCAATTGTATCAACCATTTTGGTACCAGATAAAATTCCAGAGAAGACGCCAGCTGCAAAAACCAATACAACTACTGTTAAAGCATTTCCTGCATGTGCCAATATACGTTCCTTTTGCTCTTCCACCTTTGGATAGTTAATGATCAAGGCAATAACGAAACCGATCAAAAATAAAACTGGGGATGGCAACCATTCCATTACGAGAATGATCATAATGGATACAACTAAGAAGAGATTTATCCACAATAGTTTTGGACGTTTTATATCCATTTGTTCTTGTGCTGGAGCTAATTCCGCATTTACTAACGTATTGATCGATGAATATTGTATATCAACAATTCCTATCCTTTTACGTTCTTTTTTTCCTAGAATAAAAGCTGTGAAAATTACCCATAAAACACCCCCAACCATAGTTGGAAGAAAGGGGACAAAGAATTCCGTTCCATCAAGTCCCAAAACAGTAATTGCCCGTGTAGCCGGTCCTCCCCATGGGGTCATGCCACTCATAATACTTAATGACAGCATAGAAATGGCTGCTAATACTAGTGGATTCATACCAATTCTTTTATAAAGGGGTAGCATAGCTGAAACAGTAATCATATAAGTAGTAGTTCCATCGCCATCCAGGGCTACAATCAACGAGAGAACTGACGTTCCTATGGCGATTTTTACAGGGTCTCCTTTTACGATTTTCAATATTTTTTTAATAAGTGGATCAAATAAACCTGCATCTATCAAAATACCAAAAAATAGAATGGCAAATAGCAATAAAGCAGCGGAAGATGCCACCAGCTTAATTCCTTCTAACATCATTGATCCTAAATCTTGACCAAAACCACCGATTACTGCAAATATAATTGGTACAAGTGTTAATGCTACGATTGGTGACATACGTTTTGACATAATTAAAAACGTGAAGACTATAATCATTGTAATACCTAAAATAAATAACATAACAATTGGTCCCCCTTCTTTTGTGTATACGGTTTCAAAATGCGATAAAAGTTTTTCGATATTTATTCTTAAAAGAAGCGTTTTCAAAATATAGTAAATTTAT
Organism: Thermoflavimicrobium dichotomicum; assembly: GCF_900114055.1. Classification (GTDB taxonomy): domain Bacteria; phylum Bacillota; class Bacilli; order Thermoactinomycetales; family Thermoactinomycetaceae; genus Thermoflavimicrobium; species Thermoflavimicrobium dichotomicum. Next base: position 176,473 of record NZ_FORR01000003.1, read on the forward strand.
ACCTTTTGGCAAACGATCAAAAGTTAAGAACACACACATTTTCGTGTGTATTTCTTAACTTTTTTGTAAAACAGATACTGGAATATAAGCGTAACCTTCCATCAACCTTCTTGCTGTCCTTCCGATAGCAGCTCTTGGGACAATCCAATTGTCTCCTTCCCTCTCAACTGTTGTTTCAACATATAAAACTCCTGAAGGGTGTCCGATCCTAATCCCAGATCCCACTGAAGAAACGAGCTGATTTGGGATAGTTCCTGGAATTTTTGCTGCAGCACAAAGAGCAATTGCTCCACTAACAGCATAAGCCCTATGGAGTGACCCCATTGAAAGATAACGCGCAACAATATCAATTTCTTCCATTTTTATAAACTTATGGTCAATTGTCATATACTCACTTGGTGCAGAAACTATGGTAATCTTCGGAAGTGCATGAGTATTTTGATTAATGTTATTTCTATCTTCTTCCTTGATGAGCCCAATCATGATACCAGATTCTATTCGGATTTCATCTAATACCTGTAAAAGCTCTCTATTTTCGTTAATCTCATGATTAAGTTCTATGCCTTGAAGTCCAAAATCTTGCGCCTTCACCATAACTACTACGTTGGCACAATCAACAATGCTTACTTCAAATTTACGTCCATCCTTTAATTGCACAGTATCTATTGGGTTACTTGTCGGTAATGTTTTTCCTGTAAAAGTTCCTCCAGAATCTAAAAAATTAATCATAATTCTAGATGACGAACCTGGAACCCCATCAATTACAAAATCACCATTATATTGTATTTGTCCGTTTTTAACTGGTATTTCCGCAACAATTATTTTTTTCGTATTTGTGTTGTATATATTGACGTATGTTACAGGATCCTTCAAAGAAACATAACCTTCTTCTGCTGCATAAAGAGCTACAGCAGTCACGAAATTACCGCAAGTAACGTTATAATCGATGACTTTTTTTTCAAGGCTGACTTGGCCGAATGTATAATCAATATGTGCCCTAGGATGTGATGGAGGACCTACAATTGCAAGTTTGCTAGATAAAGATGTTCCACCTCCGAGTCCATCAACCTGATTGGGGTCAGGACTACCATAGATTCTTAAAATCACTTCATCCCGCAAAATTTGATTTGAAGGGAGGTCCACCATTCTTAATATCAATCCTTTACTAGTTCCACCTCTCATAATAACAGTTGGAATTTTATGGTTTTGACCATAATCATACATTTGGACTTCCTCCATTTTGTTTCTGATATCGCGTGATAAGTAAAGGTTAGCATGTTTTTTGCGATAAAAAAAATACATTTATTTTATTTAAATCGATAAAAAAATTGATTCCTAATGATAATTGTTTATAAAATAGTATGAAAGATTCATTTGTTGAGGAGGATATTATGGAAGAAAAAGATTGGGTTTTATTACAAACGCTTTATGACCAACAAAATATAACGAAAACAGCTGAAATCTTATTTGTATCGCAACCAGCTTTAAGTTATCGAATACAACAATTGGAGAAGGAGTTTGGAATTACAATTTTACACAGGGGAAGAAGAGGTGTAGAATTTACACCGCAAGGCGAGTATCTGGTAAAATACGCAAAAGATATGTTGCGTCAATTGCAACAAACAAAAGAGTTTTTATTAAGCATGGAAAATAAAATCTCAGGTACTCTAAAGATAGGTACTGCTAGTAGTATTGCACGTTATAAACTTCCTAATATTCTTAAAAATTTTCATATTAAATATCCTGATGTAGAATTCAAGGTAACTTCAAGTAAGAGTTCGGAATTAGTAAACTCAGTATACAATCGGGATGTACATGTTGGATTTATTAGAGGAGATTATAACTGGCCGGAAGAAAAGTATTTAATTATTACAGAAAATATTTGGATTGTATCAAAAAGAGAGATTTCGCTAGATGAACTGCCAAATTTACCAAGAATCATATACAAAACAGATTTGTCTTTAGAAAATGTGTTTGATAATTGGTGGAAGGAGAATTTCTCTAAACCACCGTCTATTACAATGGAAGTTGATAACATGGAAACTTGTAAAGAGATGGTATTAAGTGAACTTGGATATGCGATAATTCCTTCCATTGTCTTATGTAACAATGAAGACTTGTATCGTATTCAATTGAAAAATAGACATGGAGAGCCGATAATGAGAAATTCATGGGTAATTTATCGCAAAGAATCCTTAAAAATACCTTTAATTAATGAATTTGTAAATTTTACTAAAAATATGAAATTGATGTGAAGAATATTTGTTATTAATTGAGGCTTTTGAACAAAGAAAGACAACAAATTAACCCCCAATTTGCCGAAATCATCATTGCTTACGTTTCTTAGAAGTCAACTGTACAGTGCCCTAAAAGGGGCACTTTTTTAACTGCCCATAGCAAAGGCATTACATGCCGTAATGCCTTTTATCATAAAAACTGGATCTTTTTACGAATAAATGATTACACACGCGATTTTCCTTGGAACACCACTAAGCCATCTGTTTTAATGGAATACATTTGACGGACTAGAGCAGCAACTCTGTCACTAGGCCTTTTTGCGAGTGGCTCAAAAAAGAACTAATTCTTTCCATACCCCTTGTTTAGGCTAGCTTTTTATTTGTGGCGGTTTTCTTTTCGGACCTATTTGTTCAAAGACATGAGCAATTTGAAGTAACTTCTTTTCTGAATGTTTCGGTCCAACCAACGTGATGGAAATAGGCTGGTTATCATGGATGTATCCTGCTGGAAGGCATACGCTTGGCAATGAAGCATATGCTGAAATGTCATTGGGAAGGGTACCGAAGTGAGTTGGACTCGCTTTGGAGTTGATCGTTAAAATTACATCATACTTCTTCTGTTCAAAAAAGGGAATAACTACCTGTTTTTCAGTGATTTTTCTGAGATAAGCAATTTTTTGCTGATGTTCCTTGGGAGTCAGTTTTGTTCGCTGCGCGCGCAGGAGATGAGATTGGCCATAAGGAATGCGTTTGTCAGGGTTTTCTTGATTATAGTCAATAAGATCTGATAAAGATCGTAGACCCCATACGGGATGATTTTTTTGTAGATATTCATTCATGTCTTGATGAAATTCATGAGCCACAATCTCTTTAAATATTTCCTTAAGATGATCTGCTGGAATCTGATAGTCCATTATATCTACTTTCGCACCTGCCTGTTTGAATTTGGCAAGAATTTGTCTGCCTGGAGCAAGGCGGACAAATTCACTGGAAGCAGCTATTTTTATTCCTTTTAAATTGGTTTTGTTCAGTTCACTGAAGTAGTTTTTGTCGTAGGTATGTGAATCATTGGGGCGATAGCCTGCCATCACACTTAGAAGCAAGGCGGCGTCCTTGACGGTTTTAGTCAGTGGACCGGCTGTATCGTATGTATGGGAGAGCGGAATGATCCCAGACTTACTGAGCAATCCCAGTGTAGGTTTTACTCCGACAACGGAATTGGCACTGGCTGTTCCAATGATGGAGCCATATGTTTCTGTTCCGATTGCGACAGGTGCAAAGTCCAGAGCAACACCAGCTGCCGACCCTGAACTGGACCCTGAAACATTCCATTTTCCTGGCCCGTAAGGATTCATTGTTTGTCCACCGACTGGCGAGTATCCAGCAGGTTCGGCTGGAGCAATAAAAGATAAACCAGCGAGCTCGGATAAGTTTGCTTTTGCAAGGATGATCGCCCCCGATGAACGTAATTTGGCGACGACATCAGCATCTTCATCAGGATAATATTCTTTTAGGGCGATGGTACCGGCTGTTGTGGGCATGGCATCTTTGGATTCAATATTGTCTTTGACTAAGACGGGAATCCCCCATAACGGTTTTTTTTGCAGGTTGATCGTTTGTTCATCATATTGTTTGGCTTCATCGATGGCTGCGGGATTTACAGAAATGACTGCACGCATGGATGGGTTTAACTGCTTGATGCGATGTAGATAGTAAGCAGTAATCTCAACACAAGATACTTTTTTTTCCTTCAGGTATTGGTGAATTTGATCCATACTGGCATCGTGAAGCAGTTTGCTTTTTTGTGAGAGTGAGTCCAGATCCACTTCACGCAGTTGTCGATCAATGACATAGTCTAATTGTTCGGGTTGAGCAAAGTGCGGAAGTCCAAAGATGGATTCAATAAGGCCACTGCATCCTGTCAATGAAAGTGTAAGGATAAGCAAGAGTGGATAAAAGCGTGATATTTTTCGCACTCAACCATTTTCCTCCCCTTTGGCAATCGGGTTATCGGGATAGGAAATCCAATCGCTCCAGCTACCTGCATATAACTTGACCCGTTTATATCCAGCCTGTTTTAGGGCTAGAAAGTTTGGAGTGGCCGTAACTCCTGAGCCACAATAAACGATAATTTCCTTATCCTTGGGAAGAGCTTGAAAATGCTTTTCCAGTTCGGATGTTTTTTTCCACTCCCCTTGTTTTTGAAGCACTTCTTGCCAGAAATAGTTACGTGCCCCAGGAATATGTCCAGCGATCGGGTCCATGGGTTCATACTCACCGCGATATCTTCTTTCATCACGGGAATCAACAAGAATGGTATCAGGGTGATGAAGTTTTTGTCTGATTTCCTCCATCTCGGCCAGCAACTCTTGATGCAGATGTGGAGTAAATGTAGTGGGTTTTGCTTCAGGTTGAATGGTGGTTGTTGGGTAACCAAGCTCGATCCATTTACTCCAGCCACCATCCAGGATACTCACTTTTGAATGGCCCAAATACTGAAGCAACCACCATAAGCGAGCGGCCATTGCTCCTTGCTGGTCATCATAAGCAATGACATGTTTTTGCTCATCAATTCCCATATTTTCAAACGTTTTTGCTATTTTTTGTGGATTCGGCAGCGGATGTCTGCCGCCATGGTCTGTGATAGGGCCAGATAAGTCTTTTTCCAGATCCAGGTGAAAGGCGCCTGGAAGGTGTTGTTGTTGATAGGCTTTAAAACCGGCTTCGGGCTGTCCAAGTGTAAATCGACAGTCAATGATGATCACATCCGGATCATCCAGGTGATGAAGTAACCACTCCGGTGAAATGATATCAGTCAATCTGGTCACATCCTTTACATGATGAGTGAGCAGTTAGGAAGGAGTTCACCCAAAAACAATGCAAGATTTTGAATCTTATATGATCCTTATTTTAGAACAAGTAATCGGGAACTTCAAATGCTTCCGTTGCTCAATATTCTGTCTGGCGGATTCTTATGATCATCCGTGGAAGGTATGGAGGATGGAATCATTTCTGTAGATGGATCAGGTGTTTTTAAACTGGACATATATCCAGATTGTAGACAAAGTATCCGTTTATATGTCAACTTTTCGATTCTAACCGGAAAAGAAACCGGGTTTATCAACAATGAATGGAATGGAGAATTTTGGTATATAACGGGCTATGCAAAAATGTTAGTGATGAATGCCCATATTTGACAGAAGCGAATGGCGGTTATATAATTACAAAATATTGGTGCTTAACTTTGACTCATCCTTTACTTTGGAGAAGGGGAACAATTGAAAATAATAGAATAACTTAATATAATGGCATTATATTTGTAGTAATGGGTAGAGATATACCAGTTAGGGGGATCGGAGTGAAAAAGCAGATCGTGTTGACACGCCGATTACAGGAAGAGTGTATGTATGAGCTCGGACAGCACTTTGAGCTCGAAGTGGTCGGTGGTGATGAAACTCCCAAACGAGAAGACTTGCTACGTTCTCTACAAGGAAAGGAAGCACTCATATGTACAGTGGCTGAAAAGATCGATCCAGAACTCATGGAGGCGTGCCCGGATCTGCGGATTATTAGCAATTATGGTGTTGGTTTTGACAACATTGATGTAAGCGCTGCCAATCGGCGTGGCATACTTGTGACGAACACACCGGATGTTCTAACAGATGCAACCGCCGATTTGACTTGGGCTTTAATGTTATCCGTTGCTCGCCGGGCAGTTGAGGGTGACCGGCTGATTCGAAACGGGCAGTGGCATGGTTGGGCTCCCCATTTTATGCTAGGCTGGGATGTCTCAGGAAAAACATTGGGCATCGTTGGGATGGGGCGAATTGGTCAGGCAGTTGCAAGACGGGCCATCGGTTTTAACATGCGCATTTTATATTATTCACGGACACGTCTGAAAGAGGAACAGGAAAAGGAATTAAGGGCACAGTATTGTGATCTGGATGAGCTATTGGCACAAGCAGATTTTGTCAGCTTACATACACCATATTCTCCTGAGACGCATCATTTGATTGGGCATGAGCAGTTATCAAAGATGAAACGGACAGCCTTTTTGATCAATACGGCTCGGGGGGCAGTGGTAGATGAACAGGCATTGATTCATGCCTTGCAGTCTGGTAAAATTGCCGGAGCCGGTCTGGATGTATTTGAACAGGAGCCGTATGTTCCCGACGAATTAAGGCAGATGGAGCAAGTGGTATTGATCCCGCATTTAGGAAGTGCAACTCGGGAAACCCGTTTGGCGATGGGGAGAAAAGTAATTGAAAATTTAACTGCTTATTTTAGAGGAGAAAAGCCTCCATATCTGGTGAATCCAGAAATTTGGTGTTAGTTTTTAGTTGCTTCAAAAAATTTTTTTAGAGATCTTGGAACAATGAAAGGATTGTGCTAATATATTCTGCAGTCGCGTTTATGTTAGCCTCCCTCTTTATGAAGGACGAAAGTGCCAAGAATGGGTTTCTTTTTTATACAGAAAGGGAAAAAAACAGGTACAAATTTGCAGTTCTGGGGTCGTCTTATGTGAAAAAGTTTTTGTAAACATAAAAGCGTATGAAACATATGCATGGGACAGAGAAATACTTGCGACGAGCAGTTGATTTTATGTTTATAGAGAAATGAAACGAATGGTTTGTTTGAATTAAGGGAGGAGTTATTATGTCTCAACATAATAAAAAAGAAGTATTATTGACCGAAGAGGGATTGGAAAAGTTAAAACAGGAGTTGGAGCTCTTTAAAACACAAAAACGTCATGAAGTAGCACAACGTCTGAAAGAAGCAATTGCGCAAGGAGACCTGAGCGAAAACTCTGAATACGACGCGGCAAAGGAAGAGCAGGCTTTTATCGAATCGCGAATTATTGCATTGGAAAATATGATTCGTAATGCCAAAATCATCAGCAGTGAATCACTGGACAAAGAAACAGTCAGTATCGGTTCAAAGGTAACGATTCAGGAACTCCCGGATGGCGATGTAGAAACATATACCATCGTCGGCAGTGCAGAATCAGATCCGCTTTCAGGAAAAATCTCGAATGAATCCCCGATCGGTGCAGAACTGATTGGACGCAAAGTAGGAGAAATTGTTGATGTTCCTGCTCCTTCTGGGACCATTCAATTTAAAATTGTAAATATTGACTGATTACATCCCCTTTGTCTTATGGACAAGGGGGATTTTTAGTAAAAATACAACCAATCAGGGAATGCCATGGAGATCCTATGTTATTTATCCACTATTTGGCATAAATGCATCCCTTTCTTCTCATACTAACCAGAAGCATGATGTAGAAGGAAGGGGAGCATGTGCGTAGACGTGTTGTCATTACAGGTTTAGGCTTGGTAACCCCCATCGGCCAGGATTCCAAAAGTTTTTGGCAAGGGTTAATGAGTGGCAAAAGCGGTGCAGGTCCCATTACCCGTTTTGACCCTACTCACTACCCAACACGAATTGCTGCAGAGATCAAAGACTTCCGACCGGAAGATCATATGGATAAAAAAGAAGTCAAACGAATGGATCTTTTTGCTCAGTTTGGAATGGCTGCAGCACGCCAAGCGATAAGGCATGCGAGCTTATCAGTAACCCATGAGTTGGGTGAACGGATGGGAGTGATGGTTGGAACAGGGAGTGGAGGATTGAATCTGATTCAGCGGGAGCATGGACGAGTCTTGCAAGAGGATCCAAGACGTCTCAGCCCTTATTTGGCTTCGGCGATGCTGGCGAATATGGCTTCAGGGGAAATCGCGATTGCAACAGGTGCACGAGGGCCTTCAGCAGCTGTCGTGACTGCTTGTGCAACTGGAAGTAGTTGTATCGGTGAAGCGATGCGGATGATTCAGTATGGAACAGCAGATATTATGCTGGCAGGAGGAACAGAAGCACCGATTACTCCGCTTGGTTTAGCTGCTTTTTCCAGGATTCGGGCTTTATCTCGACAAAATGAGGATCCGAGACGAGCCAGCCGGCCATTTGATCGATCACGGGATGGTTTTGTTGCTGGAGAAGGGGCAGGTGTGATCGTTTTGGAGGAATTGGAACATGCCAGGAAACGAGGAGTTCCCATTTTAGCTGAATTGATTGGTTATGGTGCCTCAACAGATGCTTATCATATCACTTCACCACTTCCAGATGGGGGCGGTGCTGTTCAGGCGATGAAACTGGCCCTTCAGGATGCACAGCTGACTGCAGCTGATATCGATTATATTAATGCACATGGGACAGGCACTCCACTTAATGATCGAATTGAAGTAATGGCAGTAAAACGAGTGTTTGGTCAACGGGTGGACCAGATCCCGATCAGCTCGATTAAATCGATGACGGGCCATTTATTGGGGGCGGCAGGTGCAGTGGAAATGATTGCCTCCGTTCTTGCTTTACAGGAAGGATGGATTCCGCCAACGATTAATTGGGAAGAAGCGGACGAAGGATGTACATTGGATTTTGTCCCCAATCATCCACGTCGACAGTCGACACGGATCATCATGAGCAATTCATTCGGTTTTGGTGGACACAATGCAAGCCTGATCGTGAAAAAATGGGAAGAGTAAGGAGAAACGCTATCCAGTAGTTCTTTTTCCAGAGGCTTTTCGCAGTTCATCATGTCGATGAAAAACGAAAAGCCGTTTCTTTTTATCTGTTTGTTTATGCTGAGCCTTTGGCAGGAATATGTAATTGGGAATGGAACTTAATTGGTACAAAGTAGCCAAGGGGGGAAGTGTATGCAGCCAGTTACATGGATTCACACAGCCGATTTGCATCTGGATATGCCTGTTCAAGGATGGAAGGGATCAAAGGAACAAATGTGGAAACGACAGCAGGATTATCGCACAACCTTTCAGAAAATCATTTCCCTGGTGAAAGAAAAGCAAGCATCTTTTTTATTTATTGCGGGAGATTTTTTAGAGCATGGCTATGTAACACATTCTACTTTGGAGTTTGTACTTAACCAATTGGAAAGGATTCCTTCCACACAAGTATGGATCACCCCTGGCAATCATGATCCTTATCGTACAGACTCTTATTATCATTTAATTCGTTGGCCGGATCACGTCCATATTTTTAAGGGAGATTGGGAAGAGCATGTGTGGAGTGAGTCGGATCTGGTGATTTATGGAAAGGGATTTTACGATTTTGCAGAGCCGAACCCTCATTTGCCAGCAATCAAGAGAGAATCGGTGCGAAATTTAATGATTGTACATGGTACATTTACGACTGGAAGAGAGGAATCTCCATACTTTCCCATATATAAAGAAGAAATAGCCAAACTGCCTCTGGATTATATAGCGCTAGGGCATATCCATAAAGCATCAACCGACACCATAGACAATGAACGAAAGACATTGATTCGCTATGCAGGTTCACCAGAATCACTTAGCTGGAAAGAGCTGGGTGTTCGCACTGTTACGTGGGGGAAATTGGATGATCAGGGGATTCAGATTGAAGAAATTCCTGTTCAAACCAGTCGTTATGAACTGATTTCTGTTGATATTAGCGAATGTAGAAGCAAAGAGGATGTACATCAACTGCTTTTGGCTTATTTAGCGGGACTGGATCCATCAAGCAGTTATCTGACATGTTTGCTAACGGGGCAAATGAGTGAAGAAATAAGGAGAGAGAAGGATTTATACTTGTGGCTCTCCCATCATATAAAACAGAATGGTTTTATTGAGGTCTACTTTGAAGATGAAACAAAACCTGAGCTTGATCTATCGTATTATCGAAAGCAAATGGGGATCATCGGAACCTTCATCAGGCGGATGGAAGTTCAAATCGAACAGGCTGATCCTGATTTTCAGCCGTTTTTACGCCGGGCGATGTTTGAAACAGTGGAACTTCTCCTCAGAAAGAAGGTGGAGAGATGAAAATTGAACGAGTGAAGTTTCACGGTTTTGGCAAGTGGATGGATCAATCATTCTCGTTTACAGATGGTTTGAATTTAATTGAAGCGAATAATGAAGCAGGGAAAAGTACACTCTTGCAAGGAATTTTGGCATTATTATATGGAGAGAAAAAAGAGGGTCTAAAAACAAAAAGGGCTGCTGATTGGTATAACCAATATATCCCATGGCAGGCCGTACATCGTTATGGTGGCGAAATTGATTATACGATAGGAGCAGAAAAATATCGATTATATAGAAACTTGCTTATTGATAAAGATGTGGAGCAATTAATCCATTTAACACGAAATGAAGACTGGACAAATCGTTTCCCCATGGACAGGAAAAAGGATCGGCTTATTTTGGAGAGGCAACTCGGGCTGTCTAGTGATCAATTCAGGCATATCGTTTTTTTTACAACTTATTCACTGATCCCGGACAATCATAGAAAAGAGCTGGCTGAACAAAAGTTATTTGATAAATTGCGTTCCATAATCAGAGATGGTGAAGAATGGGATATTCGATCTGTCAAACAGGAGCTGGAAGCAAAAAGCAAAAAAGAATCACGTCATTCAACAATGAAATGGAAAGAGCTTCAGGAGCTGGAGAAGGAATGTCGAAAGTTAGAAGAGGCGTATCAACAACAAAAGGAAAATGAAGCGAAATGGGTTGAGTTATCTGAAGAATATCAAACGCTTATACAAAAAGAAAAAGAAACAGAAGCAAAGATTGAAGAATTGTTGGCGAATATAAACAGACAAAAGACGCAAATGGAAATCGAAAAGTTTATGATTCAGGAAAATGCCTTAAAAGAAAAAATGTCTCATGTTAAACGATTGATGGAGAAAAAGAAGCATCTGCAGCAAAAAAGAGAAGAAATTCAGCCACCTCAATGGATCGGACCAGAAGAAATCAATGAGATTCGACAAACTTTAAAAGACAGAAAGGAAAAAGAGCTGTCTTTATTGGAATTGAAGAAAAACATGGAGCAGGTAAAACAGGAACAGAAAAAAGTGGAAAATCAGTACGAGAGATTATTGGAAATGGAAGTAAGTGAACCTGAACGGATGCTCTCCAATCTTCATCGGTATCACCAGTGGGAAGAGTTATTAACAAAAGGTGTGAAAAAAGAAGAAGAAGCAGAACTGGAATGGATCGAAAAAGATTTGTCTTTAATCAGGCGATTACAGGAAGAAGAAGCAGGTATTCGTGAAAAATTGGATCAGGCAGTACAACCGAAAAAAGGGCTCCGTTTATGGTGGTGGCTAACAGCTGGAAGTGGGGTAGCCACTATTGTTCTTTATATTCTCTTTCCTTGGGTATGGATCATACCCGGATTCATGACACTCTTTTGTTTTTATCCGATGTGGCGTGAGAAAATCAAAGAGGATGCGGAAAAGAAGTATATTCATTCTCTACAAAAGAAATTGAAAGAAAATCAAGCAGAGCAAAAGCGATTGCTATATGCTTGGCAAGGTGAACATGTACTGGACTTGATGCGTAAACGTGATGAATTAAAAGAAAGGATCCGATCCCATAAATCGTTACAGGAAAAAGAGGAGGAAATGGAAAAGATTAGACAGGAAGTGAGAAGCTGGCTTAGTCGTTATGTTGAAATCGTTCCACCTTTTTCAACACAGCAATGGGAAGACCTGATTATACAATTGAAACAGCAAAGAGAGGAAGTCGGCAATCGTCTTTATGATTTTAAATCGACTTATTCTCTTTTACAAAAGCAATATGAAAAAGAAGAAAGGGATTGGCAGGAAATTGAACGAACTTTAACTTACTATCACAACCATTATCAGGTTGAAGATTTGCAGATCATCGAGCATTGGTATGAGCAAAGTGAACAAGTTCGTCAATTGGATTTACAAATGGATGAGTTGGAAGAACAATTACATCTTCTAGCTCCTGATCTGTCCCGATGGGAAGAAGAATATGAGCAAATTCGACAGCAACGGCTTCATTTGCAACAAGAGGGGATTGAATCCAATATCAAGGATTTGGAGAGTCAGTTAGTGGCCTTGCATAATGAAAGAAAACAAATCGTTTCCTTGCGTCAAAAAAAGGAAACGGAAAAAGCGAATGTAGAAGGACAAATCCAGATTCTCAAACAAAAAACCAAAGAACTCCCAATGAAGAAAGCCGAATGGGAAATGCTTAAAAAACAGATGGATGAACGAATACGAGAAAGGAAAGCATTTGAAGTGGCTTTACAAGCTTTAAATGAATCCGTTGAAGATGGACAGGAATATCTTGCTCCACGATTATTGCCCTATGCTGCGAAATGGTTGAGTTATATGACAGATGGAAGGTATGAAAATCTATTGTTACATCAACAGGACAAAATAGAAATAAAAACAGTCATTCCCGAAACAGGAGAATTTCGATCCGTCAATCAATTAAGTACAGGGACGATGGATCAAATCTATCTGGCTATGCGGCTTGCGATGATCGAGTTTTATTCCATAGAAACTGGAACACGATTACCCCTTGTTTTGGATGATTGCTTTGTTCATTTTGATCAGGAACGGTTACGTAGGGCTCTCCAGATTTTAGGGCGAATCGCTAAACATCATCAGGTCATTTTATGTACATGTCAATCGAGAGAACGAAAGTTAATGGATGAAGAGAAAATAGAATACCATTTCATTTCTTTGAATTAACAAAAAACCCAGCAAACCGAATGGAGGTTGCTGGGCTACTTGTTAATAATATGAGGTTTAAAGGAACGGATCAGCGCATCCATTTTAGCAATGTCTTGAAGCGGAATACCATGTTTTCGAAGGACACTGCGAAGATGAGCAAGAAAGACATCATACTCTTCTGAAGATATATTCAATCCTTTATGAGCGTTCCGCAGAGTTTCACCACCTGTGTATTTGATCGGGCCACCAAACAATTCCGCAAAAAATTTGAACTTATTTTTTTGTAGTCGCTCAATATCTACACCAACAAAATGATAGCTAACACGGTCATCAGATAGGAGTTCATTCAAAAAATCACTGATCACTGCTTCTACAGCGGCTCTTCCGCCTAACTTTTCATATAACGATTTTAATGTAGCTTGATACATATAATTCCTCCGAAGAGTAAAAAAATAATCGTATAATTAATCGAATTGTGTATAAATGCGAGTAATGGATGTAAATTATATTACAAAATTGTATAATATTTCTATGGTGAGTTCAATGTTTTTTTGGATTCTGCAAATTTGCGTAACAAATTCTTTAGATTATTGTAAAAAAGTCCTGGGTCTGTTGGTAAACCAGGTTTTCCTTTTTAATAAGGAAAAACGGATATAACGAAGACTTTTGTAAACAAACTGAGTCCCATTACAAATGGGACTCATCAGAATGATAAAAACCTTGTGCGAAAATGGAATGTCAGATCATCCATCATAAAGGAGATTAAAAAGCGTCAACTTCACGAAAAGTGGAAATGGGCTATTCTCTTTATCGGGGTGTTGACTCTTTTCCAGTTGAAGGCTTTTTTTCGTAATGATGGAGCGGGAGTGAGATGGAAAAAGGAGATCTTTTATCTTTCCTGTTCTTCTTTTACTTCGGCTCCTGATTGAGTATAAGCTTCCTGAATTGCCTGAATGACACTGAGGGTAGCGTCATCACCGTCGAATTCTCTGGCAAATTCGGCGTCATTCTGTTTTTTGAATGGTTTCTTGTTATTGCGTTCCATGATCTCACCTCCAAGAGCTAGTTATAAATTGTCACCAATAAACGAAATGATACCTGTTTCTTTTTTCCAAGAAAAAGAGAGGTGTAACGGATGGCTGGTTGGATCTATTTGCATCCTGTATCCCAGGCAACATTGGGGATGGCGTGGAATTCTTCTATTAAAAAACCGGACAAAACCGTGTATTATATCGTGCCAAGCCATGAGCAGGCTCGTTTTTTACGCCAAAAACATCATGGTCATGGAGTTGAATGGATGACATTTGATCAGTTGGCAAAAAAATTGGTCATCCATGAACTAAAGATCTTATCGCCAATGGAGCAACATTGGCTGGTTCGGCAAATCCTTTGGGAATGGAGTGAACAGGAGCGAATCCCTTATTTTTTAAAGCACCATGTAAATGACAACTGGATTGATCTAATCGTTCATTGGATTAATGAAATGAAACGGGCTAATATTTTACCCCAACGCCTTCAAACCTTGTGGAAAGAGAAAGATGAAAAATATAAAGAGTTGGCGTTGCTTTACAAAGAGTATCAGAACCGTCTGGAACAGTATCAGTTATGTGATCAGGCGGAAATGTACATACAATTGATGAAGCAGTTAAGTGACCCCAAACAGCAACAATACCTTAAGCTACCAGATCAGATTGTGTTGGAACAATTTTACCATTTATATCCTTTGCAGGAACAGTTACTGATCCAGTTGATTACTTGTGGGATTGAAGTTGAATTGCACTTGATTTGGGATATGCACCGTTCCCATTTATTTCAGGAGACCAATGAGATGATCGAACGATTGTTGCAACGCGGTTTTCAGCAGCGGTTTGATTATTTGGATCAAAAAAATTCACAGCCCAAATCTGCTCCTCTACTCCATTTGGCTCAGCACGTCTTTACAGAAGTGCCATTAAAACGATCAGCGGATCATGCTGTTCATGTTCTGAGTGCACCAGGAATTGAAGCAGAAGTGGAACAAGTTGTGAGTCAGCTAAAAAAGGTTTTATGTCAGTATCAAATTCCCTGTGCAGAAGTTGCGATTATCTCATCCAATCTGGAGAAATACCAGGATTTGCTTTATTCCTATTTGGAACAGGCTGGTATCCCGGTAGGGAGACCTTGGGAGCAAAAATTGGTTGATCACCTGTTATTTCAAACCCTACTCGCTGTGTTTTATGTACAGATGGGACGGAATGAATGGTGGTCTGTTCTGTTAGAGAGCCCATACCTGCCATTTAGGCAAATGATTCCTCATTTAGATCCATTGCCGATTGATCTGGATGAGTGGGAGCAACGGTTGATCCGTTATGGTGAACAAAGTGAAGGCGAGGAAACGGCTCAAGCAGTGTTGGAATGTCTGGCGTGGATGAAGACCATTCCTGAGCAGGCTACATGGTCAGAGTGGATCAAGTGGTTATCAAAATGGGTAATCCAGTTGAAACCGGTTGAACTTTGGCGCGAAATGGCAAAATGTCCTGATCGTCTCCGGGAATTAGCAGAGGAAATGCAAGCATGGCATGGACTCGAACAGTTGATCGAAAATGCTGAAACATTGATTCGGGGAGATTTTGCTTTTCGCTCCGTCACTCGAAGGCAATGGGTTGCACTCCTTGAACAAGCTGCTTCTCAGTGGATGATTCAAAAAAGGCCCGCTCAAAAAGGAGGGATTCAATTATTTGAGGCCAATTTGGTACAAGGTCATTCGTTTCGAGTTGCATTCCTATTGGGATGTGTAGAAGGAGAATGGCCACGACCTTTTCGAGATAATTGGTTATTACCTGACCATGTTCGGTGGGAGTTGCGCCAGGAAGGAGTCTATCTTTCACGGTCACAAGAATTACGTCAACGTCAGTTATATTCCTTTTTTATGAGTATGATTTCGGCTACAGAACTATTGTTTTTTTCTTATCCCCACATGGATGAGAAGGGAAAAAAGCAATTGCCTTCCCCTTATCTGGAAGAATGTTTAGCTGTATTTGATGAAAAATCGGTGATCAAACTTAAGCAAGAGCTCTCTGATTATCATGGTTCTTCTTCCTTCTTAACAAGTTTTTCGGATAAAAAGAGAAAAGGATTTGCAGTCAGTTGTTTAGCTACAGAACATGAAGGCAGTGATCTGAAAAAAACGGATATCCAAAAAGCGATCAGGATCCTGGATGAGTGGAAACAGCGAGAGCCGGGTAAATGGCAGTGGTTATGGGATCGGATCAAAGTGGAACGTTTACGATATTCGATGGAGTCTACTCCATTTCACGGCAAAATATTGGATCAAAGTTTACTGCAAAAAATGGCTGAATGGATCAACACACGCGTGTGGCATGTATATGAGATCCAACATTTGATGAGTTGTCCATTTCGTTTTATGGCTGATTACTTATGGAAAGTGGATGTCCTGGAAAAAGAGCCAGTGGGCATCAACTCACGTCAAATAGAGCAACTCGTACGGGCTCTCTTAATCCGAATAGGACCAATGGGAAATGGATCGGATGAAAAGTTGGAGCAGATGCTTCAAGAAAGCCTTTCTTCCTTTCTATTTGACAAATGGGATTCTTTTTATATCGAATGGGGACTTGGCAAAATTCGCATGGAGTTACACCGTTTTCTGCGGTCGGAAAACGTTTTACGCAAAGAAAGCTCTTATGATCTGGAGCCACGACATCTGGCTTTATCTTTTGGATATCCCATTGATCGTGAACAATTAAAACAGGGGCAGGTGGATCCCGCTTCTTTAACTACCCCTGTTTCATTAAAGTTGACAACAGGCCGTATCCTGAAATTGCGTGGAAAAATCGACCGGGTGGATCAAGACAAGGACGGAGATTATATCATCTATCATTATAAGTTAGGAACTCCACCGAGTATTGAAGCAATCCGTTCAGGACAAGATTTACATTTGATTCTTTCGCTGTGGGGCCTTCAACAGGGATTTGGTTTTGACCCGGAAAAAGTTTTAGGAGTTGCCTATTATACCCGTGGAAAACGAGGAGCAAAGAACCAGCGGAATAGTGGGCTATGGAAAAAGAATGGAAAGAAAAAAGCAAGACTGTCACCACAGGCCAAGGCGTTTGAAGAAGCAGAATGGCAAGATATCTTAATAAAAATAGGTGAGATGATTGATGAGAAAATCGGGCAAATCGAGCGAGGAGACTGCTTGGTCAAACCGACTTGGTCCTGTCCTGATTATTGTCCAAAGCGAACGGTTTGCCGGATTCGTGCTTATCAACAACATCGAGCAGGTGAAGTGAATTGAGTAGTTTGACACCAAAACAAAAAGAAGCGGCTGTGGATTTCCTTACCAGCAATTGTGTTGTGACAGCAGGTGCCGGTTCAGGTAAGACACGTGTATTATCACAACGTTATGTGAATCTGTTAGCTTATCACCGTGACCAGCCCAATATTTTAGAGCAAATCGTCGCAATTACTTTTACAGAAAAAGCAGCAACTGAAATGAAAGAGCGAATTCGACAAGAAATCAAGCTCCATCTGGAGCATGCGCTCCAAAGCCAATCGGGTGAAGAAAAAAGATGGCGGCAATTGTTAATGGAATGGGATTGTGTACGAATTTCTACCTTTCACTCTTTTTGTCAGCAATTGATCCAGGACCATCCACTGGAAGCAGGTGTGGATCCGCTATTTTCTGTACTGGATGAATGGGAAGCTCGTTTGTTGCTGAAAGAAGCGATTCATGAATCTTATCCTGTTTTTTGGAAGAGGTATTCACAAAATCAGGCGGCTGTATCGTGGATGGTAGGGCAACGTTTAGAGGCGATCGAACATGCTTTGATCTATGTACTCGGACAGATGCATTCTCTTGGATGGACGACGGATGATGTGTATGAAGTAACAAAAAAACGGTTGGATCAGTATAAAGCAGATTTGGAGAAACGTTGGCAGACGGATTTTCCTGTGTGGGAAGTTGAACTGGTAAAGCGGGCGGAAAAGATTATGGAAGCAAAGCCCACCAAGACGATGCTCAATTTTACAGAGACTTGGCCGCTTTGGTATCCAGAGTGGAAACCAAGTGAGAGTTTGGAAGAAAAGGCTCGATTGATCGCTGTTTTACGGGAATGTTTAAAGGGGAACTGGGGAAAAAACAGGCAACTTCGAGAAGAGATGCTGGAGGTTTGTCAAGAGATCGAGGAATTGCTTCGTGAATCACGTTATATCGAAGAGGAGCAACAACTTTCCTTGGCGCTATGTGAATGGATCAGGCAAGTGAACCATCGTTATCAGCAGAAAAAAGAGGAGAGAAATGCACTGGATTTTGATGATTTGCAGTGGAAAGCTTGTGTATTGTTGGAAAGACATCCAGAACTCCGGTATCAGTTGCAACAAAAAATTCGTCATGTGCTTGTCGATGAATATCAAGACACGAATCATGTTCAGAAAAAATTGCTGGATTTGTTGGTAAAAGATGAGCACGGAAATATTCCTCCAGGCAAATTGTTTGTTGTGGGTGATCCGAAGCAATCCATTTATCGTTTTCGTGGAGCAGATGTTTCACTGTTTTCTAAGACCAAAGAGGAAATTAAAAAGAATCAGGGAAAAGAGGTGGTTTTGGACACGAATTTTCGTTCGGATCCGGAGTTAATCGCTTTTTTTAACCATGTGTTTGTCAAACTGATGAATCAGGATGAAACGAGTCCGAATCACTATGAAGAAGTACGGGCGAGAGAGGAACAAAGCCAAGCAGAAGTGGTAGTGGAATGGATTGCGGTGCCAGATGAAGTTCCGGAGGGATGGAGTGAACGGGAACTGGAAGCGAGGATGATCGCTCAGCATATTTTGCAACTTCGCCAGAATGGAATCAAGGAAAATAAAATAGCGATCCTGTTACGGAAAATGACCCATGTAAAAACATATGAACAGGCTTTGGCAAGTTATCAGATTCCATTTCATGTGGTAAAAGGGCGTGGATTTTATGATCGCCAGGAAGTGCTGGATGTCATACATTTCTTAAAAATCCTTGTCCAACCTGGAAATCGGTTAGCCTGGGTGGGTGTACTCCGTTCACCGTTTTGTGGTGTATCGGATGAAACGATCCTTCGAATCGCAATGGAACAAGAATGGAAAGGAGAGATCCAGGACTGGATTAAGCAGGTGGATCTTCTGGAAGAAGAACGAAGAAAGTTGGAGCATTTGGCCAATCTGCTAAAGCAAGCGGATCATTGGTTGGGGAGGATGAAGGTATCGGATTTGCTGGAACGGCTATTGGATGAAAGTCACTATCGGGAAGTATTGTGGGCAACTCCTTTTGGGAAGCAAGCAGTAGCCAACCTTCAAAAATTGGTTCAACAGGCACGCGATTTAAAAGGATTGCCAGCCATTTCGGTTTCAGCGTATTTGGATTGGATGGAAGAGTGGATGCAAAGTGAACAAGAGGAAACAGAAGCTTTGATTGAATCAGAAGACAGTCAAAGTGTGAAGATCATGACCATCCACCAGGCTAAAGGATTGGAGTTTCCAGTCGTATACCTCCCTGGTCTTTCTGATCAAGGTAAACCCAATGACACCATCATCTATGTAGATCGAGAGGAAGGGCTTGTCACCCAGTTGAGAGATGAAGAAGGCGAGAAGGTAGTAACAAAACGTTGGCAATGGATGAAAGAAAAAGAAAAAAGATTGGAGTGGGAAGAAGCGGTTCGATTGTTTTATGTAGCGGTGACTCGGGCCGAAGAACGATTAATCTTTTGTGGCAAGGCAGATCAACTCAAAGAATCAATCGAAAAAACAGATCAGTGGAGCAAATGGTTAGATGGAATTTTGGGGTATCACCAAGTGAATGTCGAACAAGGTTGTTGGAACTATTCAGAAGGGCGTTTGCCTATTCGGGTGCACCATTCATTTTCCGATTGTCCTGATCAGAAAGATCATCAAGCCCGGTCTCCTTTGATTGAGACATATATGGAAGGAAAGTTAACAGCTAACTCCAGCTATGATGAGGATTTGTTTCGACCGATTGGATTTAGAGAGCATGATCAGATAGCAATCAGTGTGACGAAGTGGAAACAGTTGATCCAATGTCCACGAAAATATTATTATCAGCATGCGATTGGACTTCCAGAATTAACCATCGAAGACCAGGAAAAATCACAAATGCTGGAGACCAAGCGGTTACCAGCTACTTTAAAAGGGACAATGGTTCATCAATTGTTGGAATGGTTAATGGAACCCTCCAGCCAAATGAGTGATTTATCTTCGTTGCTGCATCGAGCCTGGAGTCAGTTTCAGATTGCTCCCGATGAACAACAGGTGGTAGAAAAAGAAATCCGCCCATATCTGGAGCGATTTTTACAAAGCACCATTTATCAACAGAAAAATCATTGGCAAACCATCTGGTGTGAGTGGGATTTCACAGAAGAAATGGCGGGAATCCAGGTTAGTGGGCAAATCGACCTGCTTTGCCAAAATGATCAGGGAATCTGGTATTTGTATGATTATAAAACGGATCTGATTTCCAAAGAACATGTAAAACAAGCCGCTTATGAATACGAGCCACAACTGCAGTTATATGTACTGGCCTTACAGAAACGGTATGGCTGGGTTCCACAGCAGGCAACCTTGTATTTTCTTGAGCCTGATGTATTTTATACCTTTTCTGTGACTGACGCATGGCTGAAGCAAGCAGAGAATCGGTTGGAGGCAACGGCTGGTTTGTTACGTTCGACAAATGTCCATGATTGGTATGCACAACCAGGCACAGGATGCAAGCACTGTATGTATCAGTTTTTATGCAGTGAATTTGTAGAATCATCTGGGGTCGTAAATAAGTAAGGTTTGGCCTGTTTTTTATGGGTACTTTGGTTTTAAGTCATGAATGAAACGAGATCATTGTCAGGATCATTTCTAGAATAAGATGTTTATTTTGTGAAATTTTAGTTATTCCTCTTGAAACCTGTTTTATTTCAGAGGATAATGGGGTTGCATATTTTTTGAATGGGGAGAGAATGGAGTGGAAGCCATTAAAGAAGGTTTATCAGCGTTTATCCTTGGTTTTTTTCGCCTTTTCATTGTATCTTTAGCAATTTGGATGGCTGGATTGTTGTTTCTTCTCTTCCGTGAATTATTTAGTGCCAGGGTATTCCAGTTCCAGGAATATCTAAGAAAACTGTGGAAACTGTTTTTATTTGCTTTTGAAGGAGTAGCTTATGGTGCCGTTGTGATCACTCCACTACTTATTTACCTTGCTGAGAAGAAACTGAATTATATAATGGTCTGGGTTGCGGCCATTATTTTATCGGTTATATATATTTATATTCGTCGACAAACAGGAACACTTTTTAGTTGGAAAGATGAGATCCGTAAGTTGTCAGAAAAAATGGGGGATCGTCGTAAACAAGATCCCTATCGATGAGGGAAGATGCAATCTTATGGAGTTCCGAACCCGATAACCGGTTTGGAACTTTTTTGTATCTTTTTAGTTGGCAAGGAGGATTTATGAACAGGATTGCGGGGTTTGCTCAATTGCCAGATGCTGCGTTATATTATGAAATACAAGGACAAGGAGAGCCTGTTTTATTCATTCATGGTTTTCCATTGGATCATACTTTGTGGGATGAATGTTGGAATCATTTCATTCAAGATTATCAAACCATTCGCTTCGATTTGCGAGGAATGGGGAAATCGTCGGCTCCTCTCCATAATTTTTCATATGTAGAAGATTGCCTTCAGTTGTTGGATGATTTAGAAATCGAACAAGTACATATGGTAGGCTTTTCGGTTGGTGGAAGAATTGCGATTGATGTGGCTTTACAGGCACCTTCGCGCATCCGTTCTTTGTTCTTGATTTCTCCTGGTTTAAGTGGTTATTCATGGTCTGATGAAGTGATTAAGTCGGAAGAAAAGATGAAATACTACTTGAACCATGAACAATGGGATCAAGCAACTGAGCACATGATGCACTTTTGGGTAGCAGGCCCACATCGACAAATCGGAGAAGTGTATCCACACGTCCGGAATAAAGTCAGACAATTATTTCAACAGTCATGGTTAAGGATGCGAGAATGGAAAGGGAAAGAAGTGTTGAACTTTAAGGCGATCGATCAACTCCAGCAAATAAGCTGTCCAACATGGATTTTAGTAGGTCAGGATGATATTGAAGATTGTTTACAGATTGGTCAATTGCTTGAGAAACAAATAAAGGGAGCCAAACTGCTTCTGATTCCAGATGCAGCGCATTTCTTGCCAATTGAACAACCTGAACGATTGGTAGAAGAAGTCAGAAAAGGGCTACAATCTTTGCAGAATTGAGTGGTTGGCTTTTTAGTAGTAGATTTGGAATCAATGGGGTGGGTATGACAGGAAACTTTCACCCTCTTTACTTTTTGGTTATGTTATATGATAATGATAGGAAATTTATTAAAGTACGGGTGATGAGTGGTCGATGGAGCAACTGCTTGAACGAGCGGCATCTTACTTGAGTGAACAGGATGTAGAACTGATTGAGCGAGCATATCGTTTTGCTGAAGAAGCCCACCGGGGACAGGTGCGAAAGTCAGGAGAGCCGTTTATTACCCACCCGGTGGCCGTTGCGGAAATTTTGGCTGATTTACAAATGGATGCAGCTACATTAGTAGCTGCTCTTTTGCATGATGTTGTAGAAGATACGGGAGTCCCATTGGAACAAATTAAAGAAGAATTTGGAGAAACGGTAGCTCTTTTGGTTGATGGTGTGACCAAATTGCGCAAACGGATCAAATTTAAATCCAGTGCTGAGCATCAGGCAGAAAACTATCGGAAAATGTTTGTTGCCATGGCTCAGGATATTCGCGTGATTTTGATTAAATTGGCTGACCGCTTGCATAATATGCGCACACTCAAGTATATGCCAGAGCACAAACAGCGAATTAAGGCGAATGAAACATTGGAAATTTTTGCTCCCCTTGCCCATCGCTTGGGGATTTCCAAAATCAAGTGGGAATTGGAAGATATTTCCTTGCGTTACCTGAATCCGCAGCAATATTACCGCATTGTTAATTTGATGAAGAAAAAACGTGCGGAACGAGAAGAGTATTTAAATGAGATTATTGCCATTTTGGAAAAGCGTTTTAAAGAAATGGAAATCAAGGTATTGGACATTTCTGGGAGACCCAAACACATTTATAGCATTTATCGCAAAATGGTGAATAAACACAAAGAGTTTAATGAAATTTATGACCTGATGGCGGTCAGAGTCATCGTGGATACTGTTCGTGACTGTTACGCTGTTTTGGGAATCATTCATACCATCTGGAAGCCGATTCCTGGACGGTTTAAGGACTATATTGCCATGCCCAAAGCCAATATGTATCAATCACTTCACACAACGGTGATTGGTCCTAAAGGTGATCCGATCGAGGTACAGATTCGAACCATGGACATGCACCGTACTGCTGAGTATGGGATTGCGGCTCATTGGGCTTATAAAGAAGGAACCTCGGTTCAAAACAGCGATTATGAAAATAAGCTGAAATGGTTCCGGGAAATGATGGAATTACAGAAAGAAGCCAAAGATGCGCAAGAATTCATCGAAAACCTCAAAATGGACTGGTTTTCCGACTCTGTCTTTGTGTTTACACCCAAAGGAGATGTGATTGAACTTCCAACAGGTTCAGTTCCTTTGGATTTTGCTTACCGCATTCATACAGAGATTGGAAACAAATGTATTGGAGCCAAAGTAAATGGAAAAATCGTTCCACTTGATTATAAGTTAAACACAGGCGACATTGTGGAGATCCTGACTTCCAAACATAGCTATGGACCGAGTCAGGACTGGCTGAAAATCGTGAAATCATCCCATGCGAAAAACAAGATTCGCAGTTGGTTTAAGAAACAGCAGCGAGAAGAGAGTGTTACTAAAGGGAAAGAAATGATTGAGGCTCTCTTGAAGAAGCATGAGTATAATGTCGAAGAAGTCCTGGTTCCTGAACGTATTGCTGAAGTAACGAAGAAATTCAATTTCCAGGATGAAGATGATATGTACGCTGCAGTAGGGTATGGTGGGATTTCTGCATCACAAGTGGTTCATCGTTTGACAGATGGATTGAAGAATGAAGAACCTGTCGTACTTCCCAAAGTCAAAACATTACCCAAAAAATATCCGCGTTCAAATGTAGGAGTACGAGTCAAGGGAGTGGACAACCTGCTGATTCGTTTATCACGATGTTGCAACCCTGTTCCGGGTGAAGATATTTGTGGTTTTGTGACCCAGGGTAGGGGGATATCGGTTCATCGTACAGATTGCCCCAATTTACAGCAAGTCGATGAAGAGCGACGGATTGAAGTCGAATGGGTAGGCGAGCAAGAATCCTCTCAACTTTATCATGTGGATATTGAAGTCAGTGCATTTGATCGCCTCGGTTTGCTAAATGATGTTTTGCAAGTGTTAGCCGATACCAAAGCTTCTTACTCGCAAGTAAGTGCAAAGGTACATCGGAAAGAATTTGCCAATATCATGATTCGGGTGATGATCCGCAATGCAAATCATCTCAAAACCGTGGTAGAAAAAGTCAAGGCGATTCGTGATGTATATAGTGTCAAGCGATTGATGCAATAGGGGTGGAGAACGAGATGAGAGTTCTTTTGCAACGGGTGAAAGAGGCAAAAGTGACAGTAGAGAAGGAAATCACAGGAGAGATCAGGCAAGGACTGTTATTATTGGTAGGTTTTACAGAAGGAGACGATGAAAAAGATTTGGACTACCTTGCTGATAAAATTGTTCATCTCCGGATCTTTGAGGATGAAGAAGGAAAGATGAATCGTTCCCTGTTGGATGTGGGTGGGGCTATTTTATCAGTCTCCCAATTTACATTATATGGTGACTGTCGGAAGGGACGTAGGCCGAACTTTATGGCAGCCTTACGTCCCGATCAAGCAAACATTCTTTATGAACGTTTTAATGAGAAGTTGCGTTCTTATGGAGTTCAGGTGGAGACGGGGGTTTTTGGAGCCATGATGGAAGTTCATTTGATTAATGATGGCCCTGTCACCCTGATGCTGGAAAGCAAATAAATAGAAGATCAACTTCTTATAGACCTCTGATCCCTATTCTATGCACTGGTTGAATAGGGATATGCTATAATGACCTAGGATAAGGATATGATATGGAATGATTTTTGCTAATGATAGGGGAGAATAGGTATGGTACAATCGATTGATCAATTATCGGTTCATACGATTCGGATGCTTTCCATCGACATGATCGAAAAAGCAAATTCAGGCCATCCAGGAATGCCCATGGGTGCTGCGCCAATGGCTTATACATTATGGGCTAAAGTGATGAATCACAATCCGGCAAATCCGGCCTGGTTTAACCGTGATCGCTTCATTTTGTCTGCAGGACATGGATCTGCCTTGTTGTACAGTTTGTTGCACCTGTTCGGTTATGGTTTGTCCATCGACGAGTTGAAACGATTCCGTCAATGGGGAAGTTTGACACCAGGGCATCCAGAGGTAAAACACACGCCTGGCGTGGAAGCAACGACTGGACCACTGGGCCAAGGGATTTCGAATGGTGTCGGCTTTGCCATGGCAGAACGCTTCTTGGCAGCTAAGTACAATCGTGAAGGATATCCTGTCGTCGATCATTATACATATGTGTTGTGTAGCGATGGCGATCTCATGGAAGGGGTAGCAGCTGAAGCATGTTCACTTGCTGGGCATTTGCGATTAGGCAAGCTGATTGCTCTTTATGACTCCAATGATATTTCGCTTGATGGTGAGTTGGCCCATTCTTTTACTGAAGATGTGCAAAAACGTTTTGAAGCATATGGCTGGCAAGTACTGCGTGTCGAAGATGGTAATGACATTCAAGCGATTGAAGCGGCTATTCTTGAGGCGCAAAAAGATGAAAGCCGTCCTACGTTAATTGAAGTGCGTACAGTTATTGGTTATGGTAGTCCAAATCGCGCTGGAACATCGGAAGTACACGGAAAACCATTGGGAGCAGAAGAAGTAGCTGAAGTACGAAAAGCATATCAATGGGAATCAGATGAAGAATTCTTTGTGCCACAGGAAGTGAAAGAGCATTTCCAAGAGTTGCAAGCAAAGCTGGCTCAAAAAGAAGCAGCTTGGAACGATATGTTCAAACGCTATCAAGCTGAATATCCAGCGCTCGCCAAGGAATTGGAACAAGCGATTCGTGGTGAACTGCCAGAAGGTTGGGACCAGGATCTGCCTCAATATCAAGTGGGGGATAAAGCTGTAGCCACACGTGTAGCATCAGGGGCCGCTATTCAGGCTTTGGCGAAAAGAATTCCTTACTTTCTTGGGGGCTCAGCGGATCTGGCTTCTTCCAACAATACCCTGATTAAAGAAGAAGGCCCATTCCATGCCGAAGACTATGCAGGACGCAATATCTGGTTTGGAGTACGCGAACACGGTATGGGTGCTGCACTGAATGGGATGTTGTTGCATGGTGGTGTACGGGCATATGGTGGAACATTTATGGTGTTCTCCGATTATCTCCGGCCATCCATTCGGGTTGCAGCCTTGTCCAAGTTACCTGTTATCTATGTATTTACTCATGATAGCATTGCAGTGGGAGAAGACGGACCTACCCATCAACCGATTGAACAGGTTCCATCACTGCGTCTCATTCCAAACGTAAAGCTGATTCGTCCAGCTGATGCCAATGAAACTGTAGCAGCTTGGGCTTATGCTGTCAGTCAAAACGAATCACCAGTGATTCTTTCACTCACCCGTCAAGCTTTACCGATCTTGCCAGGAACTGTTGGAATCAAGAAAGAAACCATTGCCAAAGGTGCTTATGTCATTTCTGAAGCACAGGGTGAACCGCAAGGCATTCTCATTGCAACAGGGTCAGAAGTGAGCTTGGCCATTGAAGCCCAACAAAAATTGCAAGAGAAAGGGATTGCAGTTCGAGTTGTCAGCATGCCTTGCCGTGAATTATTTGATCAACAAGACGAAGCATATCGTGAATCGGTTCTGCCTTCTCACCTGACTGCTCGTGTTGCCGTAGAAGCGGCTCATCCAACTGGTTGGGAGCGCTATGTCGGCGAAAAAGGAGCAGTGATTGGTATTGATCATTTTGGCGCATCTGCACCTGGCGGTTTTGTCATGAAACAATTTGGTTTCCATGTAGATCATGTTGTAGCCAAAATGGAAGAAGTGCTAGGAAAGTAAACATGGAAAACCATTTTTTGCGAACAAGATGATATATGCTTAAAACTCTGGCTATTCCTAAGCCAGAGTTTTTATTTTCAATAAGTGGGCAAGCTAGCATTTGAACAAAGGAAAAAGGAGAATAAAAATGCGTCGCTTACCTAAAGAAATGGAAGTCAAACAACAAATGGCATTGCAAGCGAGCGCTCATTTAAAAGAAGTGGATATTTTGCTGGATCTAGTGGAAAAAGAAAATGGAAATCAAATTGTTCCCGTGGAGCAATGGGTACAAAAACAGCGTTTTTAAGTATGAGGTTTGTTTCAATTTTATTTTAAGGAAGCGATTCGCAAACGATCCCATCTTGATCAGAACCGTCTAATTGGTCTGCGTTATGGGATGAACTGCCTCCTTTAGCTTCAAAATAAGCTTGGGCTTCTTTCTGTGTTCTAAAATCAGTACAGTCCTTATCTTCACTCGTTTTGAGTGATTGTTTTCTTTCAGGATCTGCATGGGTCTGAACTGAGTGATCAAAACCATTGGCTGTGACATATCCATGGAGAGACCAAATACCACTTTTTGGCGTTTGGCCTTTTCTTCAACGGCTTTTAATCGCTCATAGTATTTCAAATTAGGTGGAAATGGAGCAATACGGGCATAGCCATTCATCAATAACAGTTCCTGTATGAGCTGATCACCTTTGAAAGCATAAAGAAGCAATCGGTCATAATCATCTTTTTCTTTTTCATCTTGTTCAAAGAAAAGGGTTTGACCTGCCAGTTGTGCTTGTAAAAATGCTTTTGCTTTTTCTGCAAATGGTTGTGACTTTTTCTCATTTTGTTTATTTAATTCAGGGGTATCCACTAACAGGAGACGAACCCGTTTTCTTTTACCATGAAGTTCGATTTCCAAAGTATCTCCGTCAATGATGTGCATGACGGTTGCTTTCCATTTGGTTGGCTGTTTTTGGGAGATGGGATGATGATTTGATTGATAAGTGTCAATAGTTAGAATCGAGAGGGCGAAAATAGCCAGGATATACTTGAATTTCCCCAAGTGATTGTTCATGGAATCAACTCCATCTTCTTTTTGCCGAAAAAAAACATCCCTTAGCCTTATTCTAAGGGATGCGAGATGGATTAAAAACCACGAATGGCAACAACAGCAGGGCGTGGAATATCTCCATGTGGCCAGCGGCTGGTTGGATTTTTGGGATCCGTGGTTTCTTCACCTGGATGTTGTACAGCGATGAATAAGGTTTTCTCATCAGGAGTAAACCAGGGTCCAGTCATTTCGCATTCGCGTGGTCCAGAGGCGAATTGGAATGCCTCCCCTTCATGTTTACCATAGGTAGGAATGAAGAAAATGCCATTGTTCTTGAATGATTTGTACACATTGTCTTGGTTTAATTTGTTAGAAGATATGTCACAACATACCCATAGGTTGCCTTTGCGATCAAAGAGCAAATTGTCTGGGCAGGCGAATCCGCTTTGGGGGCCACCAACGGCAAATACTTCAAACTCAAAACGTTCCGATGCGGGATCATTGTTTTTTTCTTTGAAGCGAAGGATTTGTCCATAGAAATTGCCATGTTTGGTATTGTTGGTCAAGGCTAGATAAGCATGTCCATCCACCGGATTTACTTCCACATCTTCTGGGCGATCCATCGGAGTTGCACCCAATAACTTGGCTGCATCACGGCAGTTGACCAATACTTCTCCCTGTGTTTTATACTTTTCTTTTAATTGCGGTGATTTATTGATATCAAGAGGGAGCCATTCCCCTTTTTCCAGGTTCGCTACATAAAGGGTTCCTTTTTCAAGTAATTTCGAGTTTTGATGTCCGAGTTCTGGGCGATATGCTTCGTCACTCACATATTTATAGAAATATTGGTCATTGGAATCGTCACCCATATATATAACCAAACGTTTATTTTTGGAAAGCGTCATCGCTGCATTTTCATGACTGAAACGTCCAAGGGCTGTATGCTTTTTCGGTTTGGATTGAGGATTAAATGGATCCACTTCAACAACCCAACCGTAATGGGTTGTATTTCGACCCCAACGTTTGGCGTCTTCTTCAAAGTTTTCTTCACACGTTAATACCGTATCCCATAAAGTTCGGCCACCACTGCAGTTGGCAAATGTTCCTTTGACTTCTGTCACACTACCGACAGCGGCATCTCCACGGGCTGGGCCTGTAAGATCCATCATCGTATTCGCAGTAATTCGACGGGCATAACGACTGTTTTTCACCAATTGCCATTTGCCTTTTTCCATTTTGATTTCGAGGATGCTTCCACCCAAGTTATATTGTTCAATTTCAAACTTCTTTGCTTCTGGTGTGGATGCATCATAGAGGAAGATAGAACCTGAACCGATATATTCGTGGTTCACCCACAGTAAACCGTGGCTGGAAGAGCGGTTGATCGGGAAGTATACCGTTAAGTCGCAATTATATCCAAACTTTTCGCCATTACCGATATCATCTCCCCATGCCGCAATCACATCATATGTAAATCCGCGAGGCAGCACAAGGTCATCTTTATCTGTCGGTTGGATGGGGTGGAATGGAGGGGTGGGACCACTTTTTTGAATCAGTGTTTCTACTTTTTCAGGCAATTTGCCTGCCGCATCAGCTACGGAGCTGATTCCTGTAGTGGCTCCAACAAGCGCAGTTGTTCCTACACCGAGATAGGTCATAAACTGTCTGCGGGAAATTTTTTGATCCATTTGATCGACTCCTTATGACAAACATGATCATATTTTGAATTTACAATAAAACTATTAAAGAGATTTTAATGGCTTTTAAAGATTTGCTCATAGCCGCTACAATATCAGTGGTGTGGGGTTTACAACCATGGTGGTAGATGGAGGCGATTTTTGAGTCATTGATAAAGTTTCCGTTATATGTATTTCAACAGACCATGTAGCCGAGCAGTACCATAAGAGGGATGAAAAAGATGTTCTGTTTTTATAAAGCGGAAGGATGGGTTCCTTACGGAGTGACTGTGATGGTACAGAAGTCGTCACGGAGGAAGGGACACATCCCGAAGAGAGGGAGAAACATATCCACATTTTCAGGATAGCTTTATACCAAGCTGGACCTAGTGTGAACGCTAACAAACAAAAGGGTTCCTTTTCTGGACGATCGACTTTTGAATGATGAAAAGAGCAGGAATGAAATAGAAAAGGAACCCACTTCTGTTTATACAGGGGATCGGTTAAGAAGTGATATATTTGAAAGTAGCGACCGCAACAAGAATCCAGCCAACGATAAAGGCTACACCACCAAAAGGAGTGATTATCCCAAGTTTCGTTATATTCGTTAAAGCCATGACATATAAGCTGCCTGAGAATAGAACAATTCCGGCAAATAAAAGCCAACCGCCGATTTGGAGCAATGAAGTGTTTGCTTCGAGCTTGGCAGCAAGAAGTCCAACCAGGAGCAGACCCAAGGCATGAGCCATGTGATAATGGGTTGCTGTTTGCCAGTTTTGCAACATGCGCTCGGAGATTTTGCCTTCTAAACCATGAGCTCCAAATGCCCCCAATGCGACAACCAATGCCATATTGATGCTTCCCAACAGGATGAATGATTTCATGGAAGTACTCCTTTCTAACGATCATCTTTTGGAGTTGACTGCGAGCGATTATAGAGTCATTGTGAACATACCGTTTATCGAATGGGTTTGTCAATAGTTGCACAAATGGATAACGTAGAAATCCCATGCAAAGGACAAGGTATTTTTATTTTTGTTTTATTTTGTTCAAAAAATCACGATCAAATTGCTTGACAGGAGTTCATCCCTTCCATATAATTTAAAATCAATACAGCATTTATTATTCGTTCTATATACGGGGCCACCTATGAAGGGAAAAGTACTCGTTCGCCGGGCAGAAAGAGAGGAGATACCCCTGGGCTGAAAGGTTCTCCATGCTACGAAACGAGGAAAGACACCTGGAGGTTCTATGGCGAAAGCTTTGCAGCAAGTAGACATAGACGTATCTCGGCGATAACGAGTCAACAAGTGGGAAATGTTTTCATTTCCAATGAGGGTGGTACCACGGGAATTAGGATCCAGACTAATCTCTCGTCCCTGACAATGAGGGTCAGTGGCGGGAGATTTTCATTTATACGCAAAAAAAAAACAAGATGAAGGAGGGAATGTGATGAGTTATCGTGTGCCACGTGGTACATTTGATATCTTGCCAGAAGAGGTGAAGATCTGGCATTGGGTAGAGAAACAGGCACAAGAAATTTGTCGCCGCTATCAATACCAGGAAATACGCACCCCGATGTTTGAGCACACCGAGCTGTTTGTTCGCGGGGTTGGAGATACGACGGACATCGTTGAAAAGGAAATGTATACATTCAATGACCGTGGAAACCGGTCGTTAACCTTGCGTCCAGAAGGCACTGCAGGAGTGGTTCGGGCATTTGTCGAGCATAAAATGTATGCCGGTCCTCTACCGACGAAACTGTATTACTTTGGGCCCATGTTCCGCTATGAACGGCCACAGGCGGGACGGTATCGGCAGTTTCATCAGTTTGGAATCGAGACATTTGGCAGTCAGGATCCAGCGATCGACGCCGAAGTGATTGCCCTGGGAATGCAGTTTCTTGAATCCTTAGGGTTAAAAGGAGTAAAAGTCGAAATCAATACAGTCGCTACACCTGAGATTCGTGCCAGGTATTTTGACAAGCTCATTGAATATTTCACTCCTTTTAAAGAAGAACTGGCAAAAGATGCGCAAAATCGCCTATATCGCAATCCCATGCGCATTCTAGATAGCAAGGATCCACGCACAAAGGAAATTGCAGCTGGAGCTCCATCCATTCTTGATTTCCTGGATGAAGAGTGTGCTGGCTACTTTGAAAAAGTAAAGGAATATCTTGATTTATTGGAAATACCTTATGTGGTAAATGATCGTTTGGTACGTGGTTTGGATTACTACACACATACTGCCTTTGAATTTGTAGCTGATCTTTCTGGAGCCCAGGCCAGCACAGTGGGTGGAGGCGGCCGTTATAATGGCCTGGTACAGGAAATCGGTGGTCCGGAAATGCCTGGTGTTGGATTTGGGTTGGGGATTGATCGGATTATTCTGGCTTTAAAGGAGCAAAAAGTGGACATTCCTGTTCAGGATCAGTTGGATTGCTATGTAGTAACCATAGGAGATAAAGCCAAACTTTATTCAGTTAAATTGCTAAAAACACTGCGTGAAGCTGGTTTTGTTTGCGAACGGGATTATTTGGACCGCAAAGTTAAAGGCCAAATGAAAGCAGCTGACCGTGAAAAAGCACGTTTTGTTGCCATCTTGGGTGAAGAAGAGTTGGAACAAGGAAATATCAATATGAAATGCCTGGAAACAGGTGAACAGGAGCAAATTTCCCTGGATGCCATTGTGGATTATTTATCGAATAAAATTCAACCATAAAACCTTCATCAGAAAAAGGGTGAGGATCGATGGAAAGTGTTTATCGTACACATTTTGCAACGGATTGTACCAAAGAATTGGTTGGGCAAACAGTCACATTAAACGGGTGGGTGCAAAAAAACCGGGATCTCGGCGGATTGCTTTTTATCGACTTGCGTGACCGTTCCGGAATCATCCAGGTGGTGTTTGATCCAGATGTTTCGCCGGAAGCACTCGAGATTGCTTCCAAAATCGGGAGAGAATATGTAATTGCTGTGACTGGAAAAGTGGTTGCGCGTGCTCCAGAAAATGTAAACCCTAAAATTCCAACAGGGGAAATTGAAATCCAGGCGGACCAAATCCATATATTTAATCCGGCGAAAACGCCTCCTTTTCCCATTGAAGACCGGACAGATGTAGATGAAGCTGTACGCTTGAAACACCGCTACCTGGATCTACGCCGTCCAAAGATGCAGGAAACCATGATGATTCGACACAAAGCGATGCAGTCGATTCGGCGTTTCCTGGATCAACATGGCTTTATTGAAATGGAAACACCGATTTTAACACGCAGTACGCCAGAGGGAGCAAGGGATTATCTGGTCCCTAGCCGCGTGAACAAAGGTTCTTTTTATGCTTTGCCTCAATCTCCCCAGTTATTTAAACAGCTGTTTATGGTAGCGGGAATGGAACGGTATTTTCAGTTTGCCCGTTGTTTCCGTGACGAAGATCTGCGGGCAGATCGTCAACCGGAATTTACACAAGTGGATATAGAGGCTTCATTTATACCACGGGAACAGTTTTTAAGTATGATGGAAGAGCTGATGAAAACCTTGTTTAAAGAAGTCATTCAAGTGGATATACCAACCCCGTTTCCACGACTGACCTACCAAGAAGCCATGGAAAAATACGGTTCTGATAAACCGGATCTTCGGTTTGGAATGGAACTGATCAATCTTTCGCAAATATTAAGAGATACTTCCTTTAAAGTATTTGCCAGTGTGATTGCCGGTGGTGGGCAAGTAAAGGCAATCAATGTGAAAGGCTGTGCGAACTGGAGTCGCAAGGAGATTGACAATTGGGGAAAAGTTGCTGAATCGCTGGGAGCCAAAGGTTTGGCATGGTTAGCCTTCAAAGAAGAAGGGGTTAAAGGCTCTGTAGCCAAATTCCTGTCTGAGTCAGAGATTGAGGCCATTCGCCGGGAAGCGAAAGCAGAAACGGGGGATTTACTGTTCTTTGTGGCAGACCGTCCGGAAGTTGTGGCTGATGTATTGGGAGAGTTGCGACTGCGTCTTGGAAATCATCTCGGTCTCATTGATCCAAATGTGTATCGTTTTGCTTGGATCACAGAATTCCCGCTATTGGAATATGATGCCGAAGATGGTCGCTATTACGCCAAACATCATCCATTCACAGCGCCAGTCGAAGAGGATATTCCACTTCTTGAAACCAATCCGGATCAAGTAAGAGCGCATGCCTATGATATGGTGCTGAATGGGTATGAAATTGGTGGAGGAAGCTCACGGATTTTTAGGCGAGAGATCCAGGAATTGATGTTCAAGACCTTGGGGATCAGCCAGGAAGAAGCAAAAGAAAAATTCGGTTTCTTGCTTGAAGCATTTGAATACGGAGCACCACCACATGGTGGCATTGCCCTGGGCTTTGACCGGATTGTCATGTTGCTGGCAGGGCGGCAAAACCTGCGTGAGTGCATTGCTTTCCCCAAAACGAATAGCGCTAGCTGCTTGATGACAGAGGCTCCTTCTCCAGTGGATCGTAAACAACTCGATGAATTAGGATTGTCGGTAAAAAATGAATAAAAAGTCCCGTTAAATTTAACCTGATCTTGTCTGTGGTTAAAATTTGTGGTAATATAAGATCAACAAACGAGTCCTGCGATGTACGTGTTAACCTGAATGTTTTGAGCCAACACCTTTAATAAGGGAGCTTGGAGTCACTTGCTGGATTGGCAGCCGCTCCATGTTGAGGCGGAACCGTGAAGGCAAGTGCAGAGCACCCACCTGCGAGAGAGCAGGTTCAAAACTTTGGGAGTCACGGCATAACGGGACTCTTGTTTTTTTTTACATAAATTTTTGGGATTTGGGGAAAAATAAAGATAGTATCTGTGAAAAATTAAATGTTTTGGTTGCATAATATTTGTCCGAGATAAAGACGAAGAAGGAACTTTTAACCCAAATAATGGAGATTTGTCCATATCCGAAAGTACATGAGTTAGGGGCGGGGACAATGAAAATTGGCGTAGATATTGATGGTACCATTAAAGATACACACCGGGCAGCTGTAGAAGTGTATAATAAAGAATTAAATCAATCGGTACGTGTAGAAGATGTAACGGATTTTTATTTGGATCAAGCATATGGACTGACCAAACAGGAAGGAAGACGTTTGTGGCGAAAACTGGAGGAAGAAATTTATTCATTGGGAGTACCATTACCCCATGCTGCTGAGGTATTGAACGAGCTTGAAAAACGTGGACATGAAATTTATTTTATTACAGCTCGGCCGGGCTTGAAAAATATTGCTAAAGTGACAAGAGAATGGTTGAAAAAGCATCACTTTCCCTATCGTGATTCGCACTTGATCATGGATGCACAAAACAAGGCAAAAGTAGCAAAACGGATCGGCATTGACCTCTTTTTTGAAGATGCTCCATTTCACTTGGATAAGTTGGTTGAGCAACATGTCCCTACTGTTATTGTGGATGCTGTTTATAATCGGGATTATCCGCATCCACTGAGAAGAATTAAAGATTGGCGAGAAGTCTATGATATCATTAATGAAAAAAGCTGAAAAAACCGCAAGGGAGACCATTCCGGTTTTTTGGGGCTTATAATCGGGATGCTTTATTTTGTGTATTCATAGGATATACGGGGTAAGCAAAACATGTATGGGATATTTGACCCAGTTTCATGGACATGGTATGTTAGTGTTAATCTGTTAAGTTAGTCAAATCAAAAAATATATAGGAAAGCCGATGATAGTGAGGATGGTTGATGAATGAATTGGGTGAAAAATACCTTCAGTTGGCTAGTGTCGATTGCCACAGGTGTGATTGTGGCTTTGTTGATCAGTATTTTTGTTTTTCAACCAACTGAAGTAGTGGGTAGCTCGATGGAGC
The DNA here is from genome assembly GCF_900114055.1 of Thermoflavimicrobium dichotomicum. GTDB lineage: Bacteria > Bacillota > Bacilli > Thermoactinomycetales > Thermoactinomycetaceae > Thermoflavimicrobium > Thermoflavimicrobium dichotomicum. The sequence continues at coordinate 211,931 of NZ_FORR01000003.1, forward strand.
CTACATTGAAACCCAACCATCGTATTTACATTTCCAAATTACCACATACCTTTAAGTATGAACCGGAGTATGGAGATATTGTGATTATTGATAGCCGAGTAGACCGACCACGGACATTTAAGGATGACCTGCGTGATAACTTTTTCTTTCACCTGTTTTCAGAAGGTGAAGACCATATCATTTGGGTCAAACGTGTGATCGGAAAACCTGGTGATGTGTTGGAATTTAAAAATAATAAAGTGTATCGAAATGGTCAGCCTTTAGACGAACCTTATATTAAAGAAGAAATGAACTATACTTCTGATGAAAAAATAGTGGTGCCTGAAGGCCATATTTTTGTCATGGGAGACAATCGAAACAATAGTCGGGACAGTCGTGAAATCGGTCCAGTTCCCATTGATCATGTCTTGGGGAAAATGATATTTTAAATGAAATCCGCCAGAAATCTGCCGTGTATCACGGAGATCAAGGCGGATTTTTGGTTATTGGGAATGAGTCGGTTAATTTTTTTCTTCCTGTTTAACCCAGCGGATAAACTCTTGCAATTTGCCTTCATATCCGATGGATGTGGGATGATAAAAGGTTTTACCAAGGTGTTCGTTGGGTAAATATTGTTGTTTCACAAATCCACGTGGGTAGTCGTGTGGATAAAGATATCCCTTTCCTCTTCCTTGTTGTTTGGCACCAGAAAAATGAGAATCCTTGAGATGAATGGGCACTTCACCATGCTGTTCATTGTTGACGGCTTCCATTGCCTCTTTGATACCACGATAAACGGCATTGCTTTTGGGAGCGGTGGCAATATAGATAGCAGCTTCAGCCAAAGGAATCTGTGCTTCAGGCATCCCTACCATTTCTACAGCATGAGCAGCTGCAGAAGCAATGAGCAAAGCGCGAGGATCGGCCATTCCTACATCCTCGGCAGCGTGGATAAAGATACGTCTGGCAATAAAGCGGGGATCTTCGCCCGCTTTTAGCATCTTGGCCAAATAATAAAGGGCAGCATCAGGATCAGAGCCGCGCATACTTTTGATAAAAGCGGAAATGGTATCATAATGGTTATCTCCGCTTTTATCATAACGAATTCGTTTTTTCTGGATGGATTCTTCAGCCACTTCGACTGTGATGTAACGGATTCCCTCCTGATTGGGTGGAGTAGTAAGAACCGCCAATTCTAGAGCGTTCAAAGCCTGACGAATATCACCACTAGCGATTTGAATCCAGTGCTTTAAAGCGTCTTCCTCCACTTTCACCTTATATTCTCCCAAACCACGTTCTGTGTCTGTAAGTGCACGTAGTAAAATGGTTTTCATTTCTTCTTCATTCAACGGTTTTAATGTAAAAAGTAAAGAGCGAGAGAGTAGGGCAGCATTCACCTCAAATGAAGGATTTTCTGTAGTCGCACCAATTAAAATAATGGTTCCATCTTCTACATCGGGTAACAGGGCATCTTGTTGTGCGCGATTAAAGCGATGGATCTCATCAATGAATAGCACAGTGCGTTCACCATACATTTGCATTCGATCTTTTGCTTTTTGGATAATTTGGCGAAGTTCTGCCACTCCTGCAGTTACGGCATTTAATTGGGCAAAATGAGCTTGAGTGGTATTGGCAATGACCTGGGCTAACGTCGTTTTTCCCGTTCCAGGAGGCCCATAAAAAATAAGGGAAGTAAGTTGATCTGCTTCAATAGCTCGACGTAGCAACTTTCCAGGTCCGATAATATGGGATTGTCCAACGACTTCGTCCAGTGTTCGTGGGCGCATGCGTGCAGCAAGCGGTGCTCTTTTATTTTTTTCTTGTTCGCTGGCATATGAAAACAAATCCATCGGATTTTTCCCCCTTTTTTCGTTTCTTGCAGTTTTTAATGGCTTATGGCAGAATAAGTGACAGTTTAAAATCATTTATTTTAAGCTCGAAATAATTATTAACAATCGTTTAACCGAATGCCCCTTTCATTGTTAAAAGATGTTAAAAAATATAAAGAGGTTTCACTTTATGAATGTCAAACATAAACAAGGTGGAAAATATTTTCTATATTTTTATGAAAGATTTTGTCGTTATTCCTTTTTCTTTTTAGGGCTGTGGTTAATGGCTTTGGGAATCGTTTGTACGATTCAGGCAGAACTTGGTGTCTCACCCTGGGATGTATTACACATTGGACTCTCTTATAAGACTTCATTGTCCATTGGTTTTTGGGTGATCGCCGTTGGCTTTTGTATTGTCGGGATTACTTCACTTATGACTCGTAGATTACCGCAAATGGGTACTTTACTCAATATGATTTGTGTCGGTTTTTTTGTTGATTTCATTCTCTATTTAAATGTTATACCGCATATGCATAGCTGGTGGGGTAAAAGCTTATTATTACTTATTGGAATTTTTATTTCCACCTTGGGTGCAGGGTTGTATATTGTACCTGAAATAGGAGCTGGACCGCGAGATGGCTTGACTTTGGAGTTATCACGTCGACTGGGTTGGTCGATTCGACTGGTTCGTACTATAATGGAAGTTATGGTTGCGATTGTGGGATGGTTTTTGGGTGGGCCTGTCTCTGTTGGTACACTCTTTTTTTGCTTTTTTCTTGGACCACTTATGCAGCTTGCGATAGGATGGTGTAAAGGATGGTTGCAATTTTGTCTGAAACGAGGTGTTTATTTTGAAAATATCTACAAAAGGGCGTTACGGTCTGACCATCATGATGGATTTGGCTGTTAACTATGGAAAAGGACCGATTCCGTTAAAAAGTGTGGCTGACCGTCATGGATTATCTGAACATTACCTGGAACAACTGATCGCTCCTCTTAGAAACGCGGGATTGGTTCGCAGTGTACGAGGTGCATATGGTGGATATAAACTGGCCAAACCTCCAGAAGAAATAACAGCAGGAGATATTATTCGCGTTTTGGAAGGACCGATCAGCCTCGTGGAGGCTGGAGCTGATGATCATCCAGGACAAAGGGATCTCTGGAAACGAATCCGTGATGCGATTGCCAGAGAGCTGGATACAACGACATTGGCCTCTTTGATTCACTTTGATAATGATGGGCAAAATGAACACTACATGTTTTATATCTAAGATGAACCAAGCAGGGTGAATAATATGGCTATTTATCTCGATCATGCAGCAACCACACCGCTTGATCCCAGAGTTCGGGAAGTCATGCTCCCGTACTTGACGGACTTCTTTGGAAATCCTTCGAGTATTCATCGATTTGGTCGAGAAGTTCGTCAGGCGATAGATCGTGCACGAATGCAAGTAGCAGATGCCTTGCAAGCGGATCCGAGTCGAATTGTGTTTACCAGCGGGGGTACAGAAGCGGATAATCTGGCGATTATCGGAGTAGCTGCCTGGTATAAGGAACAAGGTAAAAACCATGTGATTACATCGCAGATTGAGCATCATGCAGTTTTGGATGCATGTAAATATCTGGAAAGAGAAGGGTTTCAAGTTACCTATTTACCTGTAGACTCACAAGGAATGATTCGTTTGGCTGACTTGCAACAGGCGATTACTCCGCAAACTTCGCTCATTTCGATTATGTATGGAAATAATGAAGTGGGCACGATTCAACCGATTCAGGAGATCGGAGAAATCGCTCGATCAAAAGGTGTGCTGTTTCATACCGATGCTGTACAGGCTTTTGGTATGGAAGAGATCAATGTAGAGCAGTTACCTGTCGATTTAATGACAGTGTCAGCACATAAAATTAATGGCCCCAAAGGTGTAGGAGCATTATATTTTTCCAAAAACGTTCACCTGTTACCAAGAGTCTTTGGAGGAGCCCAAGAAAAGCGGCGCAGACCTGGTACAGAAAACGTCCCTGGGATCGTTGGTTTTGGAAAAGCAGCAGAAATTGCCAAAGCAGAACGAACACAGCATCGTGAGCATATGTGGCATCTGCGAAAGCGCTTTTTGGATGAACTGACAGCTCAAGGTGTATCGTTTGTAGTAAATGGTCACCCGGATCTAACGTTGCCGCATATTTGCAATATCAGCTTTCCGGGGATGGAAACAGAAACACTGCTCATTAATTTTGATTTGGAAGGAATTGCTTGTTCTAGCAGTTCTGCATGTACTTCAGGTACATTAACCGTATCGCATGTGTTAAAGGCCATGCGGTTACCTGAGGAAAGAACCCGTTCGGCTGTTCGTTTTAGCTTTGGCAAAGGGAATACCGAGTTGGAAATGGAACAGGCAGCCGAGAAAACAGCGAAAATCATCCGTAGACTGACGACTTCCTAGGGAGAGCAAGTTTATAAAGAGAAAGGAAGAGATACATTGAATCTCAATAAAATGGAAGACTGGGAAAAAGAGGTAGATAGCATTAACTGGAAGTCGATGCTCGAAGAGATAGATGAAGCGCTATTGGACAACTTGGCAGTAGAAATAGGATTTCGTACTTATGAACAGTTGGAAGAGGTATCTGAACTGGTTGTGGATGATTATTATATCTGTCATTTATCAGACGGACGCTGGGTCTGGTGGAATCCGAATGAATATGCGACAAAAGACCCTGAGTATTTTCACAGCCTTGAGGAAATCAAGCAATTTATTGCTGACTTTCTTCAATTGGATCCAGAGAAGATGAAACAATTGGAAGAAGGACTGGCACAAGTACGTCAAACCAAAAAATGCTTGTATTGTGAATATGAATATGACCCAGAAGCGATTGAGCATTCGGGTCAGGCACTACAGGGATTTTGTTCAACAGAATGTGCAGTTGAAATGAAAAAAATGCGAGCAAAAGAGGAAATAAATAGATAGCAAACGACCTCTTTCGTGAGGTCATTTTGAGACTGTTGACAGATGTACTTCAGGGGCTGGGAGAGCCCCAGCTGATGAAAAAGCATGAATTTGAAATAAAAAGTACATTGTCAACAACCTGGAAATGACCTCTTCTTTGAGGTCATTTTTTAAGAGGATGTGTAAGTAAATGACCCAAGAACAACTGGAACTATTTTCTGAAAGTTATATCAAGGGTTCTTTTATTCAGGAAATTTTCTACAATGAAGAAAATGGCTATGGTGTCTATTTACTGAAAGTCCATGAAACATCTTTATCTCTGGATGATGAAGAAATGATCGTGGTAGGTCATCTCTTGCGTCCTCATTTGGAAGAAGAAATATATACCTGTTACGGTGAATTGCGGAAACATCCCCGGTTTGGTTTACAGTTTCATATACAGCGCATCAAAAAGGAGATGCCGCAAACCGAGGAAGCGATTGTAAAATATTTGTCCAGTGATTTATTTCCTGGCATCGGAAAAAAGATCGCCAAGCGAATTGTGGATCATTTAGGTATGGAGGCATTGGACAAAATCGCAGCCAATCCGGATGTATTAACAGAAATCAAAGGGATTTCAAAGAATCGTGCACAAGAAATAGCGGATAGTTTAAATGAGCATCATGCTTTGGAACAAGCGATGGTTTTTCTTTATCAGTTAGGATTGGGGCCTGCCATGGCTTTAAAAATTGTACAATTGTATAAACATCATACCATTTCGATGATTAAAGAGAATCCGTATCGGCTCATTGATGATGTGGAGGGTATTGGCTTTCGGCGTGCTGATGAACTGGCGCAGCAACAAGGGATGGCAGAAGATGCACCCGAGCGATTGCGTGCAGCTATTTTGTATGTGCTAAAAGAAGCTTCACAGTCAGAAGGGCATGTATTTTTAACAAAAGATCAATTGATGGCAAGAGTGGATGAACTGTTAGGGGAAGGGATTTTTTCTGATAAGATTCAGCAAGAGACTCTTGGCCAGCTGGTTCAGGATGAGCGGATTTATGCTGAAGAAGATCGTTATTATTTACCCTCCCTGTTTTATGCAGAAGTCGGAATGGCTCATCGTGTGAAGGATTTGTTGTCCCAAGAATTAGAACATACTTTCCCTATGGCAGAACTGTATCGGGTAATTGGTGAAATCGAAGAGGAATGGAATGTAAGTTATGCGGATCGACAGCGTGAAGCCATGATCACGGCTCTTTCATCTCCTCTCATGATATTGACAGGTGGACCAGGGACAGGAAAAACCACTGTTATCAAAGGAATTTGTCAAATGTATGCTCGCCTGTTCGAGTGCTCGATCGATCCACAAGACTATGAAGGGACAGATCGGCCGTTTCCCATTCGATTGGTGGCACCAACCGGACGGGCGGCGAAACGAATGTCTGAGGCGACTGGGTTACCAGCCATGACGATTCACCGTTTACTGGGCTGGAAAGGTGATTTTTTTGAACATGATGCGATGAATCCGATCAGCGGCTCATTATTGATTGTGGACGAGGTCTCCATGCTGGATATTTGGCTGGCCAATCAATTATTTCGTGCCATTCCGAAAGGGATGCAAGTCATTTTGGTGGGAGATCAGGATCAGCTTCCATCAGTCGGTCCAGGGAAAGTATTGTATCATTTGTTACAAGTCAAAGAAATTCCACGAGTAGAGCTTACTGAGATTTTTCGCCAGGCAGAGGGTTCTTCCATTATTCGTCTGGCTCATGCAGTAAAAAATGGGGAAGCTCCTGATGATTTATTGGAAAAATATCCGGATCGACGTTTTTTTCCCTGTCGGCGAGATCAGGCACTCCATGTGATATTGCAAACATACATGAGTGCGATTCGACGCGGTTATACTTTGTTTGATGTACAAGTGTTAGCTCCTATTTATAAGGGACCTGTCGGTGTAGACCGGATTAATCAGGAAATACAGCAAGCCATCAATCCACCGGATCCACAGAAAAAGGAGATCAAATGGGGAGATTCCCTGTTTCGGCTTGGGGATAAAGTATTACAATTGGTGAATCATCCAGAACACCCTGTATATAACGGGGATATGGGGATCATCTCTGCCATTGATGAGCAAGCTGGGCCCGATCAGCCTGTATTATGGGTCTTATATGATCAACAATTGGAGGTGCCCTATAAGCGAACTCAGCTAAATCAAATCACTTTGGCTTATGCGTGTTCTGTTCATAAAGCCCAGGGATCCGAATTCCCGATTGTGATCTTTCCCATTCTCCAAGCGTATCGGCGGATGTTAGAACGGAATCTAATCTACACTGGGATTACGCGAAGCAAGTCATACCTCATATTGTGTGGTGAAAAAGAGGCATTTACTCAAGGAATCAAGCGACAACGCGGTGAGGATCGCAATAGTCGGTTAAAGAGCCTGATTGAAGAAGAGTGGTGAAAGAAATCAATTGCTGTAAACAGAATGGAAAACAGTTCCCTGTATGCCTCCTTGAACGCAATCCATACTAAGAGTAGCGAAAGGAGGCTGATTCCTTTTGCTTAACTCTCAAGAAGTGATGGGTCTTTCTGTGATTCATCTAAAAACAGGGAAAAAAATGGGGACAGTGACGGATCTTCTCTTTGATGAGACACAAAAACTGTGCGGATTATTGATTGAGAATGGCGGTTGGTTAAGAAAAAGACGGTGGTTACCCATCAAAGAAGTTTATTCGATCGGGAAAGATGCCGTTTTGGTTCACAGCGAAGATGCCTTGCAACCATTGGATTCTTCCACCAAAAGTTGGACAGGGGTGTTATCCGGGCAAAAGAAATTAAGAGGTTTACCCGTTATTTTGTCCAATGGATGTGAAATTGGGCGGTTAGAAAATGTCTATTTTATGGAAGAAGTGGGAACGCTGGTAGGGTACGAGCTTTCTGATGGCTGGATGAATGATCTGAAAGATGGACGAAAAATGTTAAAGTCCAACTCACCACTTGTCTGGGGTGAAGATGTGTTAATTGCCCCAGTTGACCAGATTCAGTTAAAAGATAAGAAATAAAGGGTGGAAGAACGATGTTGCTTCGCTGTCCCAACTGCCATTCTCACGACTTGGGAAGAGTAGGAACCAATCAGCATTATTGTTGGCATTGTTTTATTGAAATGACAACGGAAAATGATCGAATCTGTTCAGTTTTTCAGGTCGAAGAAGATGGCAGCCTCACTTCGCTAAATGATTTGTTTTTGGATGATTCATCTCAAGAATATTTAGCTTAAAGGAGGGGAAGCATGAATCGCAGAATTTCATCTGTTATCCTTATTTTGTTGAGTGTAGTTGCACTTGTTTTCCCCTTCATAAAGACGCGTAGAATGAAACCCTTGTTCAGACGCAGTTGGTCATGGATCAAACGCATGAAATTGGATATTGTTTTTGGAAGAGCATTGACGAATCTTTGGAGAAAAAAGATCATGCGACGCCTGCGCTTGGTATAATGCAAGAACCTCTGGAGAATATCTCCGGAGGTTTTTTGTGGTCATAAAAAACTGGGATTTTCCGTATCTTATGGATAAGCAGTAAGAAGCGGTGTTTTACTTGGAGGTGACCCCATGAAGAAATGGACAGAATCGCGTTTGTTAACGATTTCTTTACTGATTCTCATCTTTTTGGCGATTCTTTTTTTGTTATCGCATATGGGATCACTATTTAAAGCAATTGGATACTTTATAAAGGCAGTAATTGGTCCTTTTTTAATTGCGATGATCATTTCTTATCTTCTAAATCCGATTGTCAATGTACTCAGTCAGCGAATGGTTCCGCGTTCGCTCGCTGTGCTAATTATTTATACCTTATTTGTTTCTTCTTTTGTTATATTGGTCATGAATTTATTTCCGATGATTGAAAAGCAGCTCAATGAATTAGCTGAACATTTACCTGAATGGAACAGGCGAATTGAGAGCCTGGTAGATGAATACAACCATCATGGTAAAGACATGTTGCCACAAAGTATTCAAATGGGAGTGGAAAGAGCGTTAAAGCGGATTGAACAGAGTATCAGTGATGGTATTGGCAATATGATGAGTGGAGTGGGGAATACCATCAATCAATTTTTCCTGGCTTTGATTATCCCTTTTCTTGCTTTTTATATGATGAAAGATGCACGGGATTTAGAGCGATCATTGATTGCGATTTTACCTAGAGATAAGCGGCGGCAGATCGTCCGGCTACTAAAAGATATGGATCAGGCATTGGGAAGTTATGTGCGAGGGCAATTCATTGTTTGCCTGGCTGTCGGTTTGCTTGCGTATATTGGTTATTTGATCATTGGACTGCCTTATGCTTTAATATTGGCCTTGGTAGTCAGTGTGTTTAACATTATCCCTTATCTGGGTCCGTTCATTGGTGCCATTCCTGCTGTTTTAGTAGCGATTTCAGAGGAAAAAGAGATGGTTATGGGTGTGATTGTGGTCAATTTAATTGTACAAGTCTTGGAGGGAAATATATTATCTCCACAGATTGTAGGACGTACCTTGCATATGCATCCTTTATTTATTATTCTGGCTTTACTGGTAGGAGGAGAAATGGGTGGAGCTGTTGGGTTAATATTGGCTGTTCCGATTTTTGCAGTGGGGAAAGTGATATTTGAGCACATTGTGTCTTACTATATTCAACACCGGATTTAGCAGTCTTAAAAATTTTCGTGTTGGCCTATGGTTTTTTCCAAAAAAAGTGTATAATATTGTACATATAAATATGGTCAAAGTCGAAATCGTATATCGAAAACATGGTGATGGAACCTGAGTGTCACAGATCGCCGTCAGAGAGGAAAACCCTTAGGCTGGAAGGTTTTCTCGGTAAGAATGTGATGCGGCCAGTTCCGGAGTGCAGCTAATCCCTGCCGGCGATTTTTCGTCGTTATCGAAATGAAGTGATCATACGATGCGATTCGTATGATAATAAGGGTGGTACCGCGGGAAAGCCTTCTCGTCCCTGTATTTAAAGGGGTGATGAAGGTTTTTTTATTTGGGGGAGTTTCTACTTGAATTCATTGTATTCGATCATTAAAGGAGGATATATATGAAAGCAGCTGAGATTCGTCGAAAATACCTCGAGTTTTTTGCGGAAAAAGGACATAAAATCGAACCAAGTGCTTCACTTGTTCCTGTCGATGATCCCAGTCTTTTATGGATTAATAGTGGAGTTGCCACATTAAAAAAGTATTTTGATGGACGATTGACTCCAGAAAATCCACGGATTGTGAATGCCCAAAAAGCGATTCGTACCAATGACATTGAAAATGTTGGTTACACAGCCAGACATCATACTTTCTTCGAAATGCTGGGAAACTTCTCAATCGGTGACTATTTTAAAGAAGATGCCATCACTTGGGCATGGGAATTTTTAACGAGCCCGAAATGGCTGGGGTTAGATCCAAACCGTCTGCATGTAACCATCCATCCCAAAGATGATGAAGCCTACCAAATTTGGCGTGAAAAAATCGGGCTTCCTGAGGAACGTATTGTCAAGCTGGAAGATAACTTTTGGGATATCGGCGAAGGGCCAAGTGGACCCAATAGTGAGATTTTCTTTGATCGGGGAGAAGCATTTGGAAGCCTGGATGATCCAGAATGTTATCCAGGTGGAGAAAATGAACGTTTCCTTGAAATTTGGAATCTGGTGTTTTCCCAGTTTAACCATAATCCAGATGGCACCTATACCCCACTGCCAAATAAAAATATAGATACAGGTATGGGATTGGAACGGATGGCTTCGGTGATGCAAGATGTTCCCACTAACTATGACACGGACTTGTTCCAACCCATTATTCAGGCAACATGTGCTCGAATAGGAGTTAAGTATGGTGAAGATCGTGAAACGGATATTGCTCTAAAAGTAATTGCCGATCATATTCGTACATTGGTTTTTGCCATCGGAGATGGAGTTCTTCCTTCCAATGATGGCCGTGGGTATGTGTTGCGCCGGTTGTTACGGAGAGCCGTTCGCTATGGACAAAAATTGGGAATGAATGAGCCATTCCTTTATGAATTGACAGGCGTAGTAGCTGAAATTATGGTGGATCACTATCCAGAACCTGCAGAGAAAAAGGACTTTATTGAAAAAGTGATTCGTGGAGAAGAAGAGCGTTTCCTGGAAACATTGGCTGATGGCTTGCGAATTTTGGAAGAAATGATGGACGAGGCCAAGAAAGCAGGTCGGAATACCATTACCGGTGAGGAAGCATTTAAATTGTATGATACCTATGGTTTCCCCATCGATTTAACCGAAGATGTGGCAGGTGAACGTGGTTTTAAGGTAGATCATGCCGGATTTGAAAAGGAAATGGAGTTGCAGCGCGAACGTGCTCGGGCAGCCAGACAAGAAGTGGATAGCATGAAGGTGCAAGGCGGAGCTTTGGCTGATCTGGAAGTAGAGTCGAAGTTTATTGGTTATCATGAATGGGAAAGCGTGACGGAAATCAGTGCCATTATTTATGAAGATCAATTGGTTGATTTATTGGGAGCAGGTAAAAAAGGATTGGTCATCTTAAAAGAGACACCATTTTATGCTGAGAGTGGTGGACAGGTAGCAGATAAAGGATGGATTCGTACAAGTGAGGCAGAATTGCGCGTAGAGGATGTACAAAAAGGCCCACGTGGAGAACATGTACATCATGTTGTAGTTGAAAAAGGAGTTATTCGTCAAGGAGAGAAAGTAACAGCTACAATTGATTCGCACTTGCGTTCACAAATTGTAAAAAATCATACAGCGACACATTTATTGCACAAGGCTTTAAAAGAAGTATTGGGATTACATGTAAATCAGGCTGGTTCGCTGGTTGCACCTGATCGTTTGCGTTTTGACTTTACGCATATCCATGCCATGAGCCAAGAAGAAATATCTGAAGTAGAAAGACGGGTCAATGAACAGATCTGGAAAAATATCCAGGTAGAGACCATGATCAAACCGTTAGAAGAAGCCAAAGCAATGGGAGCCATGGCCTTGTTTGGAGAAAAGTACGGTTCAGTGGTACGCGTTGTTCGTGTGGGAGATTATAGTCTGGAGCTTTGTGGTGGCACCCATGTAAGAAATACTGGCGAAATCGGGCTTTTCAAGATTGTAAGTGAATCAGGAATTGGTTCGGGAACCCGACGAATTGAAGCAGTAACAGGAAAACGTGCTTTTGAATATTTGGAGGAACAGGTTGGAATCCTAAACCAGGTAGCTCATTTACTCAAATCTTCGCCACATGATTTATTAGACCGGATTGAACAGTTGCAAAATAGATGTAAGGAGTTGGCGCGGGAAAATGAATCGCTCAAGGCAAAAATGAGTCAGGCCGCTGCCTCTCAATTACAAAATCAAGTCAAAGAAGTAGCTGGGGTACCTGTATTGGTTGCTCAAGTAGAAGCAAGTGATATGAATAGCTTACGAAAGGTATTGGATGATCTGCGACAAAAAATAAAAGAAGGAATTATCGTACTCGGGGCAGTAGCAGAAGAAAAAGTGCATTTAGTTGCAGCTGTTTCGCCAAAATATGTTGCAGAAGGATTCCATGCGGGTAAATTAATTAAAGAAGTTGCCACACAATGTGGAGGCGGAGGCGGTGGACGCCCTGATTTGGCTCAAGCGGGTGGAAAACAGCCAGACCGCTTGCCACAAGCGTTGCAATTAGTAGAAGAATGGGTTCAAAAACAAGCGAAATAGTGTAGGGATCTCAAAAACAAGAGGTTAATTATTTCAAACGTGCTCAATGGTCCCTTTCTCAAGTGCTGGTTTAGCAGTAATCATATTCTTGATGGAGGGGTCATTGAGCCAATTTATCACCAAATCTTGCATTTATCCATCCAGTTATATTTTCTTTTTGGATTCCCGTACAAAGCAAACAACCTTATCCCATGTCATTTGTTTTTTTCGATTTCACCATAAAATTGTCGTCCATGAGGAGAGGAGATGAGTAATCCATGGATGATAAAACCATGCAGTTCAATTTTCATGGTGAGAAGGAGTCAAGCCCGCGTGAAGTATTGATTCATGTGTATGGAGCGTTGAAAGAAAAGGGGTACAACCCGATTAACCAGATTGTCGGATATTTGATTTCGGGAGATCCAGCCTATATTCCACGTCATAATAATGCGAGAACACTGATTCGAAAACTGGAGCGAGATGAATTAATTGAGGAATTAGTGAAATTCTATCTAGAAAGGAACTCAGAAGATTGAGCTTGACCACCAGTAAAAGAGTGATGGGCCTGGATTTGGGCGAAAGACGGGTAGGTGTTGCCGTAAGTGATGAATTAGGCTGGACAGCACAAGGAATAGCAGTCATTCATCGGGATGATTCATCCAGTTGGCTTGACCAACTGGATGAATTAGTTCATCAATACCAAATTAAAGCCATTGTGATCGGGCTTCCGCGGAATATGGATGGAAGTATTGGGCCACGTGGTGAAGCTTGTAAACAAATGGCTGAGGTTTTGCAAAATCGTTACCATTTACCCGTTCATTTGTGGGATGAACGTCTATCAACTGCCGCTGTCGAACGTACCCTGATTGAAGCGGATGTCAGTCGGAAAAAGCGAAAAAAAGTCATTGATCAAATGGCGGCGTCTTGGATTTTACAGGGATATCTTGATGCTCAGGGAGGTCGTATGCATGTCTGAAATCAATGGACAAAAACAAGACAAAGAATTGGTAGAATACATCGTTTTGGACACAGAGGATGGAGAGAAAGAAAAGTTTCAGGTATTGGGTTACTTTGATCTTGAGGAAACAGGCAAAAAGTATGTGCTTCTAACTCACGAGGATGCTGAAAATGAAGAAGGAGAACAAGATGTTTTCGCTTACCGTTACTATGAAGATGGGGATGAGATCACTTTAGAAGAAATCGAGAGCGATGAGGAATGGGATCTCGTTGAGGAAACATTGAATACCCTTGTGGAAGAAGATCTCGTTTAATTCGGTGATGGAAATGAAACCACGAGCTGAGAGTCAAGCCAGAGAAGTTTATATCTTGCGTGATCAAATTGGACAGGGAAATCCTTTTTTGCATGGGCAGAATGAATACCAAATTTTACATGAAGTAGAAGTGGATGGTCAGCATTATGCGGTCTTGCAAAAGAGAGAGGATCATCCCGATGATGCTTATCTATTTCGGATTGATCAGCAACAACCGGTTGAAATTGAAGATGAGACGGAATGGGAAAATGTAGCAGAGGCAGTCGATAATTTACTCTACGATCGGAATGAGGGAAGTATGAGTTAGAAAAAGAAGGACTTCTTTCAGGATCATGGAATATAACGAGGAAGCTCTTTATCGATTTTTTATGTAAATCGAAGAGAATTCCTCGTTTTTTTTGTGCATATCGAAAGAAATATTTTACATTTATATATATACATATAAAGGTAAAATGATAAAATTTTCTATCCATTAGTTTTATTTGTCACTATTTTATTAACAAAGATCGAAGTACATTATTTTTTTAAAGAAGTTGTGTTAACATAGAAAAAGGTTTAGCAGTTGCAGGGAAAGGAGTATTTAATGAAAAATTGGCGCGTAATCTATTCAATCTTATTAGTGATTGCATGGGTAGCACTTGGATATCTGTATGTAGATTATTCTTTGGATTCTCCTCGAAGAAGTGACACGATCTATCTGAAAATTGAGCCGAAATCTTCGGTACAAGAAATTGCTCAGCTATTGAAAAAACACAAACTAATCAATCAGGATTGGTTTTTTCGCTTATATGTAAGGTTGACAGGGAAGACCAAGCTACAGGCAGGGATCTATAAAATAGAGCCAAATGAAAATCTTGATGATATGTTAAGAAAATTCGCTGAAGGTAAACAGGAAGGGATTAAAGTTACAATCAAGGAAGGAGCCAATGTCTTAGAGATTTCAAGCGAATTGACAAGAAAAGGATTTGATGGAAACGGATTTTTAAAGGCGTTAAAGAATCGGCAACCCAAGTATGACTTTGAAAAGCAGATACCAAATAATCCACAACGCTATTATCGTTTAGAGGGTTATCTCTTTCCTAGTACTTATTATTTTAAGAAAGGTGAAGACCCGAATGTTATTTTGGATGAGATTTTGGCACAATCCGACAAGATGATAAAAAAATATGAAAGTCAGATGAAAGGAAAGAGTTTAATTAAGAATAAGTCGATGACAATTGATGATGTATTGATCATTGCATCCATTATTCAAAATGAAGGAAGAGTAGAAAGTGAGTTTAAGAGAATTGCAGGAGTTGTTTACAATCGTCTAAATGCTCCGCAATTATTCCCGAAAATAGGCTTTGATGCATGCAGTGTATTTGCGAACATGATGGAAGGCGGAAAATACACAAGGGTCACAGATATGAACAAGCGGTTACTTAGCCCATATAATACGTATTTGAATAAAGGATTGCCACCTGGCCCCATTGGTAATCCGGGAGAGCATGCCGTTGAGGCTGCGATTAATCCGGAGAAAAATGATTACTATTATTATACGGCTCGATATGATGGGAGCAATATGCATTACTTTTCGAAAACGTTAGCAGAGCATAATAAATATATTGAGATAAGCAAAAAAAATGCAAAACAACTCAGTAATAGTTAACGATTTGAAACGGAAACTTTGGCAACAAGCCTCAGCTTAACACTGGAAGGATAGTGTTTAAGCTGAGGTTATTCTCAAAATATGGATATGTGTCTCCTGTGATTTGGGATGGGTACCTTCCTCCGTGATGACTTCTGTATATTCACAGTCATTCCCTAAGGAACCCATCCCTTCGCTTTATATTTTTCATCCTTCTGCAGGTGTTGAGGTGCTGTTGAAAACCTTGTCAACAAGCTTAGCTTACATCTAAAAAATAGTGTTAGGTTTTTTTATCCATTGATTGATGGTGTTCATTTTGAAAAATGCATTATTGGTTAAAATGTATATAAAATTGTCTTTTAAATGCAAAGGTGAGGTATGCTAATATAAATTTGTCTGTTTATATTTTTCTAACAAAGAAAACCTTGTTATATGAAGGAGATAAAAAAGCAAAGGAGGCATCTATGAACTGGCGAATTCCGTATACGATCATCCTGGTGATAGCCTGGATTGCGATCGGCTATCTTTATATAGACTATTCCCTTGATTCACCAAATAGAAGTGAAGAAATCTATATTACCATTCCTGAAAAGAGTTCAGTGAAAAAAGTGGGAGAAATTCTTGTTCAAAATAAAATTATTAACAAAGATTGGTTTTTTGCCTACTATATCAAGTTAAAAGGTATTTCCATAAAGGCTGGGGACTATAGCATCAAGCCAAATGAAACCTTGGATGACGTGTTGAAAAAGCTGGTTGAAGGAAAAGATGAAGGAGTGAAGGTTACGATAGCCGAAGGAAGTAATGTCATGGATATTGCCAACAAATTAAAAGAAAAAGGCTTAGATAGTGAAGGGTTTTTAAAGGCTTTGGAAAATCGTCAGCCGAAATATGCATTTGAAAAACAAATTTCGGACGACTCCAGGCGTTACTTTCGGTTAGAAGGTTATTTATTTCCTACGACTTATTTCTTCCATCCCAAAGAGAAACCCGAGAAAATCGTCGATGAGATGTTAAAACAATTTGATATGAAGATTAAAAAGTATGAAGGAAGCATCAAAGGCAAAAGTATACATGGTCAACCTTTGACTCTGGAGCAGGTTGTAACCATTGCATCATTGGTTGAAAGAGAAGCAAAAAGAAAAGAGGAATTCAAGAAGATCTCAGGTGTTATTTACAATCGGCTGAATAAACCGAATGACCCCAACTTCAAAAAATTACAATTGGATGCCAGTCGCAATTTTGCTCAAAAGATGGAGAGTCAGTTCAGAAAGGGGCTGGCCAGGTATTATGATACGTATATTCAGACAGGATTGCCTCCTGGGCCGATCGCTAGCCCTGGTGAAAGAGCTTTGGAAGCAGCCGTTAATCCGGAAGTTCATCAATATTATTATTATGTTGTGAAAGGCGATGGCAGTGGTTTTCATTTCTTTTCATCTACGTTTGCTGAGCACCGACGTTATATTCAGATGAGCAATCAAAACCAAAAGAAAAGAGCAAGCAGTTCGTAACACGAATTGTTTGACTACATACATAAAAACTGACAAAGGTTGATAGGTTGAGGCTACCTTGAAAATATGGATATGTTTCTCCAGTGCTTCGGGATGGGTTCCTTTCTCTGTGACGACTTCTGTACCGTCACAGTCACTCTTTAAGGAATCCATCCCTTTGTTTTATATTTTGCAAACCAGGCACATAAAGGAACCTCTTTCAACAAGCTGAACCACCTTACAACTGACAATGTTTGATTATTGATGAAACGGAAAAAACTTTTGACTCAATTTCTAGTATAACCCTGCACCTTCCTGTCTATGCTGGAAGTTAAAGTGGGGTGATAGGGGATGTGTAGACGTGGACAATGGATCACAGCCAGTCTTATTATTGGGTTAAGCGTAATTATTGTACGACTTTTTATGATTCAAGTGGTTTCGACCCGAGCTTTTTCCTCCACGGAGCTGGATTTAATCCAAAAGGCTAACGAAATTCATCAAAAAGAAATATTGATTGACAGCGGCCGTGGAGCCATCGTGGATCGAAAGGGACAACATTTTGTTGGTGAAGTGAATTTACACCTATTGGTTTTTCCTCAGTCTGAGCAACAAATGAAGTTAAAAGAGGATCAATTTACGAAACTGGCCAAATTCATTCAATATCCGCCTATGCTGTTGCAGAGGGAACTAACCCGCTTGACAAAACCGACTATTTTGACTACTCCTGACCGAAAGGAGTTGGTACTGAATTCAATTCAAAAAGCAGCGATTGAAGAGTTACGAATACCAGGAATTTTTGTTATTGAGTCCGACCAACGGATGGCAGAAAACAAGGTTGCACAGCAGGTGATTGGACGTATTGGTCAGAGCCCTCAAATAACATCCAAACGTTATCAAGAAGAGATGCAAAGTGGAAAATATACTTTAGAGTCCCGGATTGGCATTACTGGTTTGGAAGCAGCATTTGAACCATTTTTGCATAGTGAAGCAGAAAGAGTGCTTCGTTATACAACGGATGGAAGGGGAAAAGCACTCATTGGTGCGCAAGTTCGATTAAAAGAAAAAAAGAGCACAGATCCTCCTTATGTCGTTGTGACAACACTTGATAAAGAACTCCAGGCTAAAATTGATCAGATTTTGGCTGAGGAGCAAGTGGACGAGGGAGCTGTGGTTGTGCAAGAGATCCAAACGGGAAAAGTATTGGCAATGAGTAGTCGTCCATCTGGGAAAAATAATGTTCAGGATAAAAATCCTTGGGATAACAGAGCCATCATGGAAGCGACCCCTGGATCGATTTTCAAAACAGTCATAGCGATTGCAGCATTAGAAGAAGAAATCGTTCGACCTGATACGGTATTCCATTGCCAGGGGCATTTGGAGAAATATAAATTGAAGGATGAGCGAGAGCAGGGACATGGCAAAATTACTTTTGCTGAAGCGTATGCAAAATCATGTAATATCGTTTTTGGACAGGTGGCAGAAAAATTGGGAGGAGAAAAAATAGAGGCTTATGCCCGCCGACTTGGATTGGGGCAAGAGATTATCTGGTCGGGAAAATTGTTTAAAGAGGGATCATTTCGGCAGTTACCGCAAGAACAAACAGGGGTCATATTTGCCAGTGAGGAATTAAAAAAAGATGCAGGTGCAGTAGTACAGGCAGGAATTGGCCAAAGAGATGTAAAAATAACTCCTCTGCAAGCAGCAAATCTGATTACGGCTCTTTTTCATCGGGGAAAAACGCTAAGCCCACGGATTGTCACTGAACTGAGAGATCAAAATGGGCAAGTGCTTGTTTCATTTCCCAACAAATACTTGCCATATAGCCAGCTTCTCAAAGCCAGTACCATTAGGGAAATGCAGAAAATGATGCGCATGGTTGTCAAAGATGGAACAGCTACTGCACTAATGAAGACAAAATGGCCTGTGGCTGGTAAAACGGGTACGGCACAGGTAGGAGTCGAGAATAATCTGTATCATAAATGGATGGTCGGATTTGGACCATTTTCCCATCCAAAGTATTCCGTTGCTGTTATGATTCGTTCAGTCAAGAGTTCAGATGATGCCAGGGCAAAAAAGATTTTTCAAAAGGTGATGGATGAAATATTTCTACTGGAATCACAAAATAATAACGACAGAAACAAATAAAAAACTTGCTGTTCATTAACATTATATGTAAATTTTTCAATAAAAGGTTTTTGAAAATGGATGTAAAAAACCAAATTGAATAAGGTTGAGTTGTTTTGAATCAGCGATTATGATATTAATAAGAAAGTAAGAGTTAAAGGAGTAAACAAGATGAAGATTACGGTGAATTTATCGAAGGTTGAACTGGACTTGATTGAAGATGCATTGGTTCATTATTCAAATCTACTAATGAAGTCCGAGAATCGAGATGACATGGTGGATGTTGAATACGAACTCCAACTCTGTAAACGTATTTTTGAGGAATTTGGTATGGAAGCTGAATTTGAGCTGGAGAACTTGCAGCAAGAATTGAAACAGAACCAAATTCCACCAACATCCATGCCAAATCAGTATCCTTTTTCTCGCTAAACTGAGCCTCCTGATCGAGGAGGCTGAATCAGCTCAAAAGACTAGATCTATATAGAAAAACGCAGATCCAGTGATTAAGTTTCAAAAAAGAGATTAAAAAACATTCATGCAATTGGCAAAAATGTCCATGTAAGAGGAACGATCAGTTGTCTGTTGATGAATGGTATTTTGCATGATCTTTATCTGGATGCGGTATTGATCGAGTTACAACATGACGACATGGACATTTGTCTATGTTTTTCGTGTCGAGTTCTTGTTCAGGATGATCTGACATTGACTCAATGATCTTGGGGTTCATGATATGTAAAAATTTTGAAAAAAACGATGTCGATGATCCCGAGCAGGGAAGTCACAAGAAAGGCTATTGACTAATGCAAAAAGTCAATAGCCTTTCTTGTTGTGAATTATAGTGGAATATTAAAAGCCCAAGCGATCAGAAGAATAACACCTGCCAAGATGAAACGATAGATAGCAAATGGAGTCAAGTTGATTCGCTTTAATAGCGCCAAGAAAAATTTGATCGAGATAATGGAGACTATAAAAGCGGTCACAAAACCAGTAATAAAGAAAGGCAGGTCACTGGCATGAAGGATGTGCCAGCTTTCCAAGAGGTCTTTGCCACTGGCTGCAACCATCATTGGCAGACCTAAAATGAAAGCAAAATCAGCTGCGGTGCGGTGACTGATTCCAGCGATCAATCCTCCGGAAATCATGGAGCCTGAGCGTGAGAAGCCTGACCATAGTGCCAAACACTGGAAAAGCCCTACCATGAATGCTTGCTTGTAAGTTACTTCATCTAATGAGTTTGCTTTTGGAGCGGGTTTGAATTTTTCAGCCAGAATCATCAGAATGCCACCAGCGACAATGGCTAAAATGACAAATTTGGTTGTACCCATGAATTTCTTGATTTCATCATAGAAAAGTAATCCAACAATCACAGCTGGAGCCATTCCGATTAAAATGTGGATGATCGAGAGCTTGTTTTTTTTGTGTTTTTCTCTTCTACTTAATGTGGTATGGGACTGTTGGAATATCAGATCTTGATTAGGGACAGCCTGGGCGTGCATGTGAGCTTGAATTTGACTTTGCTCCTCTCTATTTTTTTCACCCACTTCAATACCAATCAGGCTCAGGAGACGCCTCCAGTAGACAACGGTTACCGCCAGCATCGATCCAAGTTGGATCACAACAAGGAAGACTTCTCCTTTTGGTTCATGATAGTTAAGAAAGATGTTCTTAACCAAAATCATATGCCCTGTGGAGGAGACAGGAGCAAATTCAGTTAAACCTTCAACAATCCCTAAAACAACTGCCACAAAAATTTCCCATAGTTGCATGGATCAGTCTCACTCCATTCGTTACATATATTTTTCCGCTTCCCCTTTATACGAACTAATTGTATCATTTGATCTTTAAAACGAAAGTAGTATTTTTATGAACATTGACGTCAGGAAAATTTTTGTGTCCATTATAAATGTTCCATAGGAATTCAGAATGATCTTTTTTATCTTTCGCGGATTCTATTGAAATCCATCTTGGTTTGTTACAGCCTCAAAAAATTTTAGGCTATTTTGTTATAGCCAAATATGGAAAAGTTGAGTTTTATTGAACAAACACATACAATAAGAAGGAAATAAGTTGTACGGCATGTATTAAACAAAGGAGCATTTTATATGGGGAAAGAGCAAGATATTATTCAAAAGTTGATGCAGATGCGTGTAGGACAGATCATCGTTTTTTCGACGAAAGATCCGACAGAACCTTTGGAAGTGGAACGGATTTTTGTTGGAAAGAATCCTGGATGGATTATTTATTTTCGAGGAGGGCGGGAAATTATTCGTGAATTGGATAAAGCGGTGCAATTTATTAGTCAGCACTGGGATTTTGACTTAAGATCTTTTTTACAAAAGCAATTGCTCGATGTAGGGGAGATTGAGGATTTAGGTGAATTCTAATAAAAAATGGGCAGAAAGATTCTGCCCTGTTTTTGTTGATTATGTATGGAGTAAACTGCTTTTGATCAGTGCTTCGATTTTTATTTTGGCTTGTTCTGGAGAGCTGATTTCATCGGCAGTAAAGGTATATTTTCCCTCTTTCTCATTGAGGTGGAACAATTCAAATAACGCTCCATGATCTTCTGTTACTTTCATAATAAAATCATAGTAAAATTCGAGTTCTTGGTCTGAGGTGCCTGGCTGGAGGTAAAAAGCTACTTGATTAAATTTGCCAGCAAAATGAGTCGTAGGCTGGAAGTGAATAATTTGACCCCAGCGCCCTTGTTCTGGTGTCAAGGCTTCCCACTTTGGCTTGAATCCCAGAAGATCAAGCCCGTCCAAGAAAAGTTTAGTCATGCCGGTTGGCAATACTTTTATATAATCGCGGTCATGTGAATCGATGCCACGTAAGATTTCCAAGTCACTGTCAAAAAAGTATTTGGTACTAATCGATGAGAAAGGGATATGATTTGGGCAAGTAAAATGAAATGGGAATGTTTTGATTTCATCAGGCTGAACGGTAAATGGTTCTTCGCTGATCGAAATAGCAGCAATTTTTTCTGTAATTTTGTTCAAATTTGCTGCTTGATGAGATTCCATTTTAAAATTGACAGATAAGCCTTCAATGGTTTGCTCTGTGCTTCCGCCTTTAACGATGATCTTTCCCGTTACCTTTTCGCCTGCAGTTACATAAGGTTTGTCCAAAATGAGATCAATTTTTGCAGAACCTACACCAAGCGAAGCTAACAGTGTTTCAAACACTCCGTATTCCTCCTTGCTATAGCTTATAACCGCAAATTTATCATATCATAGACAGAAAAACATGAAGAAAAAATTTTGATTCATTTTTTGTTAAATCTATGAAAAGGAGGAATAGAAGCTTTAAAGATGGCCCGGATTAGTTCCAAAATAAATGCCGTGGATTGCCATTCCTGAATATCTAGTTGTTCTTTTTTAACGAAAATGACAATTTTTGTAAATTATTGGTTACTCCTTGTAATGCCCGAGCCCAATTTTTCTCCATGTATGTTTTGGCTCTTTGTGGGTTTTTCTCCTTAAAAGCCTGGATGATTTCTTCATGATCTTTGATCGAATGGGAAAGTAACTCTTTCGAGTGCTCAAAATACAACATTTCATAGCGTTTCACATGCAAGTGCAACGTATGAGTAAAAGAGCTGATATAAGGGTTATTGGCTGTATCGATAATCAACTGGTGAAATGCCCGATCA
This sequence comes from Thermoflavimicrobium dichotomicum, assembly GCF_900114055.1. Lineage (GTDB taxonomy): Bacteria > Bacillota > Bacilli > Thermoactinomycetales > Thermoactinomycetaceae > Thermoflavimicrobium > Thermoflavimicrobium dichotomicum. Next base: position 234,506 of record NZ_FORR01000003.1, read on the forward strand.
ATTTCTAAAATGGAACGCGCATCATTCGAGTGGATAATTTGGCTGAACTCTTCATTTAATGATTCGAGTTTTTCAATTTTCTCATCGGTAATCAGATGAGTGGCCAACTCTGCTGCCAGTACTTCGAGAGAAGTCAAAGGTAAATAAATGTTATATGCATCTTCTGGTTTTAGTGGAGTCACTCTGGTTTCTTTTCCAGGCTTCATTTCGACAAAGCCTTGTGTTTCCAGAATTTGCAAAGCTTCGCGAATGGGAGTACGACTAACACCAATAATTTTGGCTAATTCTGTATCTACAATTTTTTCGCCCGGTTGCAAAGTACCATCCGTAATCCAATTTTGCAATAGAGTTAAAACCTGGTTCTTGGCGGAAATTCGATGTAATTTCGGCAAGTCATTTGGAATGGGCATAAGCTATTCCTCCTATCTAACTTCTTTTCCATTATAACAAATGCAATATATTGCGATGTGATCGAACCCATTATTTCGAAAAAAAACTGCTGACCATAAAGGTGCCAGCAGTGAAGATCCCGATATATGAACTTTTATCCATCACCAAGTGAAGGGGTTCCATTGACTTTGGACAGAATCGATTCATAAATTCCCATACTATGGCCATGAATATGGCTAACTTCTTCCTTTAACAATCGGCTGAGCATCTGTTTTTCCTCAGGGGTTAACTCTGCTTGCAAATCACGAAACTTCTTTTGTAACTCGCTGATGATCTGAAGGCCTGCTCGTGCTTCACCTTGATAAGTTGGATTCTGAAATAACTGATGAAGTCGAGCTTCTTCTTTTTCTAAGCGCTCAGACAAGATATTCATTTCTTCCAAGGATAAACGCATGTGATTTCCTCCCGCTTGTATTAGGCAGTTACTGATTTTAGTATTGGTCTGATGCAGGAATGATCATACATGTATGGATTAGGGAAAAGAAATAACACAAACAACATCATGATAGGAAGGAAACTTATGCGACCACATGCGTTAGTTGTAGGCGGAACAGGGATGTTGAGAAAGGTTTTTGTATCTGGCGGAGCAGGGATGGATGGTCAGTGTAATCGGAAAAAGGCCAGAGCGTCTACAATCTCTGGTTAGAGGCGCCAGAGATCTTGGCGGGTCTATTTATCCGATTGCCATCGATTATCATGATACAGTGCGATTAAAAAAAGTGCTTTCCAAATCAGTCAGTCAATATGGCTCGATTGATTTGGCGGTGGTATGGATTCATCGAACTGCTCCAGAAGCACCTTATCTTGTCGCGGAACTCGCAGGGAATAAGGAGAAACCGTGTCGTTACATTCATGTGTTGGGAAGCAGTGTATTAGATCCATCTCAACCAGAATCAGACCGTCTTATCCGATTTCAGCAATATCCGAATATCAAATATCAGGAAGTGATTCTGGGTTTTGTGCTGAGAAATGATCATGCCCGTTGGTTAACCAATCAAGAAATTAGTCATGGAGTTATCCAGGCCATTGAGAGTCAGCAGACACGGTCGATAGTAGGAGTTGTCTCTCCCTGGTCGAAGCGACCTCGTTAATCCGTTCTTTTTCTTCTTTTTTGATGATTTTTCCCTGCTCTAGATAAATAATGATGTCGCCCAGTTTTTTGGCTTCATTTAAATCATGGGTTACGATGATAAATGGAATTCGCCACATCTGATGTAGCCGCAAAAGCTCATCCTGACATTGGATCCGGGTCTTTTGATCAAGCGCAGATAATGGCTCATCAAGCAATAAGATCGAAGGTTCAGTAGCGAGAGCGCGTGCCAGCGCGACTCGCTGTTTTTCTCCACCAGAGATTTGATGGGGATATTTGGATCGCAAATGTTCAATGCCCAGGATTTGTAATAAAGGTCGCAAGAATGTGTCCGCATCTTTTTGGTTCTTGATTTTTAGACCATAGCGAATATTTTTTTCAACGGTCATATGTGGGAAAAGCGCATAGTCTTGAAAAAGGTAGCCCACATTTCGTTTTTGAGGTGGGAGCGGTTTTTGCCCCTGTGCAAAAAAGACACGATCATTCAATACAATGGATCCTGAATCTGGAGTGACCAGTCCGGCAATACAGTTTAAAATGGTGGTTTTTCCTGAGCCTGATGGACCAAAGAGAACGAGAATTTGTTGCTTCAATTGAAAAGAAATGTCCAGCTGAAAATGAGCCAGTTGCTTTTGAATCTGTACAGTCAGCATGCTGATCTTTCCTTTTCTATTGATGATTCTTCGGTACCTGATAACGAAAGCTTTTTTTGTTCCACCAGTTTAACCACATAATCATGCTAAAACCGAGAGCCACGATAATCATGACCCAGAATGAAGCCTTTTCCATGTGGCCTGATTCAACAGCAAAATAAATGGCAATGGGGAGAGTTTCTGTTTTACCTGGAATATTTCCGGCAATCATTAAAGTAGCTCCAAATTCTCCCAATGCCCGAGCGAATGAAAGAACGATCCCGGCCAGAAGTCCCGGCCATCCCAGGGGGAGTGTGATCGTCCAAAAGACTCTCCATTCAGAAGCCCCCATCGTGCGTGCCACATCTTCCAATCGATGATCGATACTTTCGAAAGCAGCCAAGGCACTTTGATACATTAAGGGGAAAGAAACGACAATCGAAGCAATCACAGCACCAATCCAGGAAAATACGACCTGTATATCAAACCATTCAAGCAAACATTTTCCCAAAAATCCATTTTTCCCAAAAAGAATCAATAAACCAAAACCAATCACCGTTGGTGGTAACACAAGTGGCAAAGTAAAAAGGGACTCCAGAATACTTCTTCCCAGAAATACTTTGCGTGCAAGTAGGCGTGCAAAGAGAACACCTGTGAAGAAAACAAAGATCGTGGAGATGCCTGCTACTTTGAGTGAAAGAAATAAGGGGGAATAGTCCAATTGTTCCATGCCTTTTTTCGTCCCCTTCTTGATGGTTCATTTATTTGAAGCCATATTTTTTCAACACTTGTTTTCCTGCTTCACTATTTAAATAAGAGAGAAAGGTTTGTGCTTCTTTTTGATGGGCAGAATGGGCAATGATTGCGCCTGGGTAAACGATGGGTTTATGCCACTCTGGTTTGGCAGTGGCCAATACTTTTACATTTTTGGCGGTTTGAGCATCACTCGCATATACAATTCCCATTTCAGCATTGCCAGACTCTACAAAAGCCAAGACTTGACGTACATCCGAACCCATCACGAATTTCTTTTCCAATTTATCCCATAATTTCAATTTTTGTAGAGCTTCTTTGGTATAACGACCTGCCGGAACACTTTCAGGTTCGCCGATGGCAAAATGTTGAATCTGATCAGGACGAATTTGTTCAAAGGAAGAGATTGAAAAGGATTTATCTTTGGGAGTAATCAGGACGAGCTCATTTTGGGCGAAATCGACTCGCGAGTGTTCAACAACAAGTTTTTTACTTTGGAGATCATCCATATCTTTTTTGCTAGCAGATAAAAACAGATCGCTAGGTGCCCCTTGTTCGATTTGTCTGGCTAACTTTCCAGAACTGCCAAACTGAAAAGACAGTTTGATGTTTGGATGTTCCTTTTCAAAAGATGCTTTCAATTCGTTTAAAGCATCTGTTAGACTGGCAGCAGCTGTAATTCTTAATTCAACCTGTGAAGCGTTTTCAGAAGATGAAGAGGAAGCAGAACATCCAAACAATAACAATAGAATCAAGCAAGACATTCCTATCAAGCTTACTTTTTTGAGCATAGGAATACCTCCATCAATATAATTAGATATAACTAGTTATAATTATTTATATCTAATTATACTAAAAAATATCATTGATTTATATAAAACCTTTGACTAGTATTAAAATGCAAAAATATGTAAGAATGGTTGGTGGGCAACATGTCAAAACCGATTTCTTATACCACAGAAGAGATTGCCCAAATATTAAAAGTATCCAAACTGACGGTGTATGACTTGATTAAAAAAGGGGAATTACCTGCTTATCGTGTTGGGAGACAAATGAGGATTGATGCCGCTGACTTAGAGGCTTATAAAGAAAGAGCGAAGGGAGCCAGACTGATCCATTCGTCTATTTTGCCGCCTTCTGGTAATCAAGTGCCTGTTTCTGCCTCAGTGCAGACACTCGTGATTAGTGGACAGGATGTGAGTTTGGATATACTGACCAGACATCTCGAAAAACAAAATCAATCGCTGCGTCCGCTTCGTTCTTATGTTGGCAGTTTAAATGGACTGATTGCCATGTATCGCGGGGAATGTGATGTAGTAAGTACGCATCTGTTTGATGGAGAGACAGGGGAGTACAATCTTCCTTACATTCGACGGATTTTGGTGGGCTATCGCTTTATCGTTGTTAACCTGTTGTCTCGGTGGATCGGGTTTTATGTTGCCAAGGGAAATCCCAAGGGAATTCATGAGTGGCCTGATCTGCTTCAGCCTCATGTTCGGATGGTGAATCGGGAGAAAGGGTCCGGAGCAAGAGTATTTGTGGATGAGCAGTTACGTTTACACGGGATTTTACCACAGATGATCAACGGATATGGCCAGGAGGAAAGCAGTCATCTCGCTGTAGCGGGTTCTGTAGCCAAAGGAGAAGCTGATGTTGGAGTTGGGATTGAAAAAGCAGCTCTGATCGTGGGTGTTGATTTTATCCCACTGATGAAAGAAAGATATGATTTGGTCATCTTAAAAGATGCCAAGCCACCAGAGCACGTGGATACTTTGTTACAAGTGTTGCAATCGGATACGTTTAAAGATGAACTGCAAGCGATTGGTGGATATAATACATCACTGACTGGAACAGTTCTTTTCGAAAGCAAATAATCGAATTTATACAATAAAAAACATCCCCAATCGGAATGGGAAACACGGATGGGGATGTTTTTTATTTAGATGAAATTCCCTTGAATTTGACATAACATCACTAACCGGACTTCCATGATCAGCAGATTAACATAAAAAGATTTGTTTTGAACATAAATTTTTTCATTAGGAGTTATCCAGAAGCATACAAATTGGCTGAAAGCGAATGCCCAGTACGAACAGACATCCTATCTTCTTTCGTTCGACTTATGTTGTTTTACGTCTTCTTCAAAGACGGTGAGTGCAGCTTCCGCAATGATAACATCCTGTTCAGCAGTCCCACCGGATACACCAATTCCTCCTACCAAATGTTTTCCGATATACATCGGCAGCCCTCCGCCAAAAATAACAAGACGGTCTGTATGGACGATCCCGTGTAAAAGAGAGGGTTGCTTTTGGATCATGGGATACCAATCGGCAGTAGGGATTCCGAAAGCCACTGCTGTGTAAGCTTTATTTTGGGCAATTTCCGAACTCAACAATGGGGCATCGTCCATACGAACAAATGCCTTGAGATTCCCACCGTCATCCATAATGGCCACATTCACGTTTATTTCTAATTCCGACGCTTTTTGCAATGCCGCTTCCAGCATTTTCAATACAGTTTCCTGCGAAACAACTGGCTTCTCATAAAACACTTGCGCAAACCCCCTTTCAATTGCGCTCTTGCACATTTCGGAATGTTCGGACATGGATCTTTCCATCTTTTCGTTCATTCAATGCTGTCAAACAATTTATCGATTTAAAAACTGAAGCACCAGGTCACAAAACGGTTTTGTCTTTTCAATCTGTGTCCAGTGGCCGCATTGTGAAAACACATGTAATTCAGCATTCGGGAGCAAGTGTGCCAGCTTCCAACTGGTTTGCTCCAACGGGATCACGCGATCCTCTCGACCGTGGATTAACAAGGTGGGTTTATCGATACCCTTTAACTCTTCTTCCTTTAATGCAAGAGCATCAACATGACGTTGGCGTGGAGAGGGAAACATCGTAGAAAATGATTCTTGGAATCCTTCCTGGATACTTGCCTGATAACGCAGTTCGACCAAGTCATCGTTATCAGCCATTGATTGATCATGGGAGAAGGTGCGGATTAAGCGTTTCATGTTATCAAAGCTTGGCGTATAACCCCATACCGCATCCAATTCTTCCGTTATCGGGAAGCTTACGCCCACGCTGCCCATCAAAACAAGTTTGCCTACTAAGTCAGGCCTGCGATGTGCAATATGCAGCGCTAAAGCACCACCCATTGAGTTGCCGATAATCGATAGATTTTGCAGTTCCAATGCTTCGATAAACGCAATCATATGATCTACCCAAATGTCAACCGAGTAGCGGATTCCTTCCGGTCGTTCGGTATATCCAAAGCCGACAACATCGGGGGCGAACAAATGAAAATGTTTCGATAAAATGGGAAAAACCAGGCGCCAGTTTGCCCATGCAGACACTCCCGGACCCGACCCGTGAATCAACAGAAGCGGATCCCCTTCTCCGTCCTCATGAAAGTGAGTATTGATGCCCCCGGCTTCCATGTATTTTCCTTGTTCTACCAATCTGATCACCCTAACGTTTGTAACTGGACTTGACATAGAGTCAAGATTCACGCAAAAATGATACAAATACTTGGGAAAGAGCCAGTGATATCACTGGCCCCTTCCACATTTTTAAACGCTGAGGTCAACATAGAATGGTGGTTCAATTTCCAGCATACGGGCGTAAGTAATGAGCTGCCCCTTATGGTGTGCTTCATGTCCGATTAGTCGGTGCAAAACTTCAACGACTGGCTCTGTAATATTAAATGCTTTTATCGTAACCTCTTTCTGCAAATCACTGTCAGTATACGCGGAAATTTTGGCCTCATGCTCCTTCGTCAACTCGTCTAGGAGTTGGCGGGCCTCTTCAATCGTTGCGGGAACAGGTGGGATATTTAGATCATCCCGTCCCTCAATCGCAGCAAAGAAAAAATCAGGAGTCCATGCAATGTGATGTAGCAGTTCCAATGTGCTCATTCCACCTGACCAAGGGCGCCATGAAGCCCCGGACTCGGGCAATTTCGCTGCCAATTGGATAAGTGCATTGCGGTGCATCCGCCAACGTTTTAACACTTGTTGAGTTGGAGTAAGTACATTTGACATCAATAAAACCTCCTTCAACAATAAACATTCTTTTTGATATTTTATAAATATATAAAATATTTTATTTATTACGTTTGTGGATCTGTAGTATTGTAGATTGTTCGCTCACGTTTCCTTTAAAGAGACAGCATGATCCCTTTGATCATGCGCTTGAAATGTGTAGATTCGATGTTTTTGTGTGTGCAATTTTGCTATCGTGTTGTCCAAAGCAGGAACTCATCTGGACTTTTTTGAGATCGGCTTGCCAGGAAGTGGATACACATTCCCAAGCCGGTAAAACCCACTTCATTCTTTGCCATTTTGCATTTTCATTTTTCAGTTTGCGAATGGTTGTGCCAGGCGTTCACGAATGCTGTCAATCACGGTCTGCCAGATGGAAGGGTCAGAGGAAATCTTTTCTTGAAATTCACGATACATCTGAAGCTGCTTTTCTTCAAATTGCGGATCTTCTTTGTCAGGCAACCTGCTACGCATCTCATCAATGATCTGTTGCACTTCGGGGGAACGGGGACCCCAGACCGCTTTTTGCTCTCCTTGTGGATCGATGAAGATAAAGATCGGTATGGAGCGCGATTTGCCATTGGTCAAATACTGATCCATCAGTTCCAGGTTTTCATCGCGGATCAGCATGCGCAAATCGAAATGGGCCACTTCGGCAATGCGTTTCAGGATCGGTACACACAGCATGGCGTCTCCGCACCAATCTGCCGTGAGAACGATCACCCGCCAGTTTTGGTCCTGTGCTTTGGCAAAGAAGGTTTTCTCTTCATCGGAAAGCCGGACTTTTTTATAGATACTTAGCATCCTTTCCCGGTTGACGCTCATGCTGTCCACATACTGTTCATAAGTCATTCCTTTGTGAAACCAATCGTTCAGCTGCATGGAGAGACCTCCTTATGTCTCGGTGAAAACCAACGATTGCTCTTCTATCAGGCTGCAGCATACCCCGCAAACCAGGACCAGAATCATGTTTTTGAAACGCTTACAGTTTGCCCAAAGCTTTGACGAGTTCTTCTGCCATCAACTCAGATGATGCCGGATCCCGGCTGGTGATAATCTGTTTATCCGCCCACACAGCAAACTTCGGCTGATCTAGTGCGGAGATGTATTCCCCCACCTTGCGGAGCTCCTGTTCAAGGCTATAAGGAAGATGTGGAACTACATCAGCAGGTTCCCACTCATCCGGAAAACCGGTTACTTTCTTTCCGGCAAGAATGGGTTCACCATTCGGGCGAACTGTTTGAGCAAGAACGGCGGGAGCATGACACTCAGCTGCTATAATGCCACCTTTGTCATAGATTTCATTAATAATTCGATGTGCTGCCGGGTCATAGGCTACGTCGAACATTGGACCGTGTCCACCAACAAAGACGACAGCATCATAATCCTTGCCAGACAGATCCCCAAGTCTAAGCGTCCCCTTGTTACGGCCAAGCTTTTCAAAGGCTCTGGATTCACCGTTTGGATCCCACTGTTCACTTAGACTAAGTTCATCAACCACTCCATCACCGCCCTTTGGAGAAGCAATTGTTACCTCATGGCCAGCATCTTCCAAAGCCTTCAACGGAACACGGAATTCCTCAGACCAATACCCTGTCCGATAGTTCTTCACCTGAACACCATTGGAGATTACCATAAGTACTTTTGCCATCATTAAAACCTCCTCGGACGTTTAATTGATACTTTTTAATATTAAGAAAACTTGCGGTCTAACAATAACAATATGATAATTAAATTTATTTGTCAACAATAATTAAATTTATTTTCCAACAATTATTATTCAGAAATGAAATATTTTTTAATAATATTAAGGAATATCACAGCTGCTGATTAGCGAAAATTAACATAAATATCTCTCAAATCCTGAATAAAAAAGTTAAAGCGCCAACAAAAACCATAGCGAGGTGTGTCCTGCGAAAAATAGTAACATTATTTTAAAGATTCTACATTCTACAAGAACTATAGTCACTGTCAAACGGAAAAAAGGACCTGCCAGAACGATTGATTCCAGCACGATTACGGTTGGTTTAAAACGGACTGTCCTGGTCTTCCTGTCAAGATGATAAAGCAGGGATCAAATTACATGTGAAGTTTGATGTTCATTTCTATCTATACAGGTTGAAGATTTTGAAACAAAAAGTATGCGGTATGGTGGGACAGCTTTCGTGACCGTGAAGAGCAAATAAAAGGACATTTGGCGAGCCTGGATACCATGAATTCTTCAGAGGGGACAGGAATGTCCTGGAAACACCCGAGTTTTGGAGATGTTTTTATTTGCGTTTTCCAGAGAGTGTTTGATACGCCTTTTGGTGGCAATCCGTCTTAACCCTTCTTGCAAGAGGTGGATGCGTTGATATAACTGTCATGGTTTGTGCGAGTATCCAGTATTTTTCATGAATACCGCAAAAAAGAAGAGTATTGAATGAAATATTGTATATTTTTTTGCGGTACATTTTTTTTAGAAAAGATGTTACATTCCATACATAAGAATTTTTTTATAAAATCGAAATACAAAAACATATCTGATTAAAACGTTTTATTGGTTGAAGACAGATGGGAGTGCACCGTTTCCATGGAGCCCCCCTGGATCTTGGTGTCGGCGGACCGGTGTTGGCACTGTGGACAAGTTGGGGTCTGACAACGAACAGATGTATCTCTCCCCGGCTATCGGAGATTCACGCCTTGAACTGGACCATCCCGTGCTTATGTCTAATAGGGGGTGATACATGTAGTTCTCTGATCGTGTATTCACGTATAAGATCCAAGACATTCATACTTATTATGAAGGAGGAGAATCTCATGCCAAAGCTAGATCGGAGTGCGTATTACGATCTCACGCGAGACATGAACTGGAAACTCCGTTACGTTTCCGAAGAGGAAGCTTTCCCTGAGGAACAGTCGAAATCCTACGGAGTGCCGGCGGAAGCGTGGTGGGAATGGGACGAGCCGTATAAGGTGACTTATCGGGAATACGTGTATAACCAGTCTGACAAAGACGCATCAACTTACTCTGTCAAGTCAGCCATTGCTCGTTCCAAGCTCTTTGACCAGGTGGACCCTGGGTGGAAGTCGGCCATCACTGCCCACTACGGCGCCATTGCGTATGGTGAGTATCTGGCTTCCATTGCCGAGGCGCGGATGGCCCGTTTTGGCCGGGCAGCTTCTTGGCGGAACATGGCCACCTTTGGTACCTTGGATGAAACGCGGCACGGACAGCTTCAGCTTTACTTCCCCTACGGCTTGTTGCGTAAGCATCCGCAGTTCGACTGGGGACATAAAGCGTTCCACACCAATGAATGGGGGGCCATCGCCGCCCGAAGCCTGTTTGACGACATGTTTACCGCCAACGATGCCGTGGGTACCGCCATCCAGCTTACGTTTACTTTTGAAACCGGTTTCACAAACCTCCAGTTCCTCGGGATGGCTGCAGACGCCATGCACGTGGGCGATGTGGAGTTCGGCTCGCTTATCTCCAGCATTCAGACGGACGAATCGCGCCATGCCCAACAAGGGGAACCCACTCTCCGGATTTTGCTGAGCCAAGGCAAAAAAGAAGAAGCCCAACGGCTCATTGACGTCATGTTCTGGCGTTCGTGGAAACTCTTTGCCCTGTTGACTGGGTTCTCCATGGACTACTACACACCATTGGAGCATCGCTCCATGTCGTTTAAGGAGTTTATGGAGGAATGGATCATCAAGCAGTTTATCGATCAGTTCCGGGACTTCGGCCTGGAAAAACCTTGGTACTGGGACATCTTCCTGGATGAGCTCAATTGGCTCCATCATGCGGACCACTTGGGCGTCTGGTTCTGGCGGCACACGGTCTGGTGGAATCCTGATGCAGGTGTCTCGCCGGAAGAGCGGGAGTGGCTGGAAGCCAAGTACCCGGGCTGGAACGACAATTTTGGTCGGTACTGGGATGTGATTACGGAAAATATCCGGCAGGGCCGTATCGAGAAAACATTGCCGCAAACCCTTCCCATGGTATGCAACATGTGCCATATTCCCGTTTGTACTCCTTCTGAACCGAAACAACGGCACATCGCACCGTATGTTTCCGAGTACAATGGCCGGCGCTATCAATTCTGCTCGGAGCCCTGCAAGTGGGTCTTCGAAATCAACCCTGAGCGCTACGCTGGTCATCTGAACATTGTCGATCGGTTCCTTGCCGGGCACATCCAGCCGCCGACCGTTGAGGGCGCTTACGCATACATGGGTCTGACGCCGGACGTCTGGGGCGAGGATGCCGAAAATTACGCCTGGGCTTTTAAGAAAGCTGAGGGTGGCAAAGCGACTGCTGTCTGATGAAATCGTCAAAGACTCCGTCGGGGCGCCCGGATGGGTGCCCGGTACGGAGATTGTGGGAAAGGAGAGGATGATTATGGCAATGTTGCCGATCACGGCTGCTCACCGTGAAGACTTTGTAGTGTTGGTGGTCCCGATCGATGACACGGATACCATGGCGCAAGTGGCGGAAAAGGTGGCTGCTCACACCGTGGGCGTGCGGGTGGCACCGCGAGAGGCTCCGCTGAAGGTGATGTATAAGGGGCAGGTGCAACCGGACCATGTGACTGTCGGAGAAGTTGGGATTGGACTGATGGATTTTGTCGAGGTGTTCTACGATGAGTGAAGTCAAGGAGAAAATCCGTTGGTTTCCCGTTTTAACTCTGGATGATCTGTGGGAAGGTGAAATGCTGGACGTCGAAGTAGAGGGTGAAGAGGTCCTGTTGATCCACCTGCCCGGCGGGCAGATCGTAGCGTATCAGGGGATGTGCCCGCACCAGGAGATTTCGCTGGCCGATGGAGAGTTGAAAGACGGGACGCTTACGTGCACTGCTCACCGCTGGCAGTTTGAAGCCGCCACGGGAAACGGAGTCAATCCGAAGAACTGCCGTCTCTATCGCTATGAAGTAAAGGTTGAAGGCGAGCAGGTGTACGTCGGCTTCCTTGATGGAGAAGGTCGGCGCTACAACCGCTGCACGGCAAAGTAATACAAGGAGGGCTGCTGGCATGGACAAGGAAGAGGTAAAACTGGTGGGTCCCATCGTTCGGGATCCGGATATGGCTGATGCGCTCATCGCCGTGATTGAGGAGGATAACCCGGGTACAGAAGTCATCATTGATGACCGGGGTGGGTATGTCCGTATCCATACACCTTGGCGGTGTCGGATTACCCGTCGTACTCTCGAGGAAGTGTTGGGACGTTCCATCACTCTGTCTCAGATTGAGCCCGAGCTGGTTTCGTTTGCAGGTCGTATGCGTTATGTCGGTGACGACGAGATTATTTTCTTCTTGGAGAGGGAGGATTAAGCTATGGCTCAAGTACCCCAACGACGCCGTGCGAAGGCGTGGAGTTTGTGGGAAGGACGTCGGATCCCGAGTGAGTATGAGGTGATTAGCCACAAGCTGCATTACCATTTTCGTCGTGACCCTGCTCCTTTTGAGCTGGATCCGAATACCCCGCTCAACCAATGGTACAAAAAGTACCGGGAAGGGTCTCCGTTTCAGGTGGACGATTGGGAACAATTCCGTGATCCGGACAGCGTGACGTATCGGGATTATATCCAGCTGCAAAAAGAACGGGAAGTTTATTTGGATAACCTGATCGACGAATTCGAACGGCAAGATCACTACGCCAAACTCTCCAAGCCATGGGTGGATTTGCTGGAGCAGCTGTACATCCCGAGCCGTTTTTCGGGCCATATTTTGCAGATGGTTGCCCTGTACATGGCCCAGATGGCGCCGGCTTCCTATATCACCAACGCAGCTTATTTCCAAGGGTCTGATGAGATGCGGCGCGTACAGCGTTCCGCGTACTTGGCCAAGGTCTTGTCGCTAGACCATGGTGAGCATCTGGCTGACTCCCAGCGGACACGGGCGATCTGGGAAGACGATTCCCACTGGCAGCCATTGCGGGAGCTGCTGGAGAAGTTGTTGATCGCCTATGACTGGGGCGAGTCCTTTGCTGCACTCAATCTGGTTGTAAAACCTGTATACGATGCCTTGTTCATTCGCCAAATTGCTGAGCTGGCCCGCTCGAATGGGGATACTCTGCTGGCGCTGATGCACGATGACTTTGGCCTGGATAGCCAGCGCAGTCAGCGCTGGACGACAGCCCTGGTCAAATATGCGGTCGAACGGCAGCCTGAGCATCGGACGCTGCTGAAGGATTGGGTTGAAAAGTGGACGCCCCTTGCTTACCGGGCTGTAGAAGGTCTGGCACCCCTGTTTGCAAAGGCGCCGCAGCCGATGCAATCAGGGAAGGTGGTCGAGGCAGTCTGCGACACCCATAAGGCTTTCTTGGTGGAGGTTGGCCTCGAGTGACGATGGGAGTGCATGTTGTTACCATTGAACCTTCAGGGCGCAGCTTTACGGTGGAAGAAGGCGAAACCATCCTTGGCGCTGCCCGAAGAGCGGGCATCTGGCTTCCGTTTGAGTGCGGATGGGGAAGTTGCGGCATGTGCAAAGCCACGCTGGTGGAAGGCAATGTGAAGTGCATGTTGCCAGAAGCCCCGGCTCTGTCGGAACGGGACCAGCGACGCCGGCGCATCATTTTGTGTCAGAGCGTGCCGGAAAGTGACGTGGTGCTAAAGGGATGCACGCTTCTGGAGGAACCGCCGGAAAATCTGGCTACGGCCGATTATCGGGCTGTGATCGCAGAAGTGGAAGAACTTGCTCCTGAGGTTGCGCGTTTTCGCCTTCAACTTGACCGGCCTGCTGATTATCGGCCGGGGCAGTACGCCATCCTCAATCTTGGCGATGGACTGCGACGAGCTTACTCCATGGCCAATCTGCCGGGAACCCGGGAGGTGGACTTTATTGCTCGCCGGTATCCCAACGGATCAGGCAGCCAAAAATTGTTTTCTCTGTCTCCCGGTACGGAGCTGACATTGGAGTTGCCCTACGGAACTGCCTATCTCCGTGAGACATCGCGACCGCTGGTGTTTATCGCCGGTGGAACGGGGATCGCACCCATCCTCGCCATGACACGGGAGTGGGCGTCTAACGGCGGCCGGACGGGAAAGAGCCTGACGATCTTTTATGGCGCACGGACGCCCGAAGATCTGGTGTGCCTGGAGGAGTTGCAGCAGCTAACGGGTTCGTTTCCGCAGGCGCAGGTGATTCCCGTTGTCAATGAAGGCGGTGCCGGGTGGTCCGGCGAGGTGGGGTTTGTTACGGATGCCTTGCTGGGACGTCTCGCTGAACCGTGGGATGAATACGAGTTTTATATGGCTGGACCGCCTGTGATGGTACAGTCGGTGCTGAAGTTGCTGGAGGAGGAGGGGCGAGGGGTGTCGATCACCCAGGTGCATTATGACAGCTTTGGATAAAAAACGGATGCGGATCTCAAAAGACCTGCCGCCCATGCTTGAAAACCTTCTGCAGCGCACGGGACCGGCTCCACACATCGACGTGCGGTATCCGTGCCTGCAACAGGAAGACGTTTCCCCGACGAACCTGCGGGAAGAGCTCCTGCGCATGGCGACTCGTTTGCCCGGCGTTGTGCTGCAACCAACGGAGCTCTCGGTTCCGGCCACGGCGCTGGTGTTGGAGGAAGCGCTTTCGGAAGGGCAACCGGAAGCGTTTATCCGCGGCCAGGAATTTGCGTTGATCCGTACGGATGGTAGCGTCCATTTGTCACTTATGCCTGAGTGGGGCGAGCAGGTTCTAAGAAAGGGATGGGCATGTATTCACCCGTTGGTGCGTTATATGGCGGGGGTTTTGCCCCCACAAAATATGATCGTCTACGCGCCGCGCGATGAGAGAGAACTTGAGGTGGTGTGGCGCATTGTGCAGGCGGGTTACTGTTATGCGAGAGGCTGGCTTGTGGAGCTGGACGAGAAAGGAGGAACCCAATAGTGAAGGCTGCTGTATATTATGGTCCGCGTGATGTGCGGATTGATGACGTGGAGAGCCCGCGCATTCAGGCTGGGCATGAGATGCTCGTGAAGGTGCGCGCAACGTCCATTTGCGGGTCCGACCTGCATATATACCGCGGGACGCTGGATGCCATCATGGAAAGAGGAAAGTCGGGTCTTGGCCATGAGCTGTCCGGAGAAGTGGTTGAGGTAGGCAAGGCAGTGGGCAACTTTAAGCCAGGCGACCGGGTGACCATGGCCTATTCGGCATCCTGCGGTGAGTGTTTCATGTGTCGGGTTGGCCAAACAGCCCATTGTACCATCACGAATAAAGCGGTTTACGGCTTTGGCACGGCATTTGGTGACCTGAATGGCACACAGGCCGAATATCTCGTGATCCCATACGCTGATGCCCACGCTATGAAGGTGGACGGGACACTGGATGACGAGCAGGTACTCACGCTTTCGTGCAATTTGCCTTCGGCTCTTATTGCTAACAACTTGGCTGATGTTCAGTTGGGAGAATCGTTGGCTATTGTCGGTTTGGGTCCCACGGGAATCATGTCGCTGGAGTTGGCCCTTCACCGCGGCCCGGGTCGAGTGTTTGCCCTTGATCCGGTATCCTATCGGAGAGAGTATGTGAAGGAACGGTTTGGGGTTGAAGTTCTTGATCCGAGTGATCCCGAGGCGCTCGAGCGTGTCCGTCAGGTTACGGAAGGGCGGGGTGTCGACAAGGTCATTGAGATTGTGGGCACACCGGACAGTTTGCAGCTTTCCCTTGACCTGGTTCGGCCGGGGGGCACGGTCGCAGCCATCGGTGTATTCACCACGGACCAGTTCAACTTGAATCTTTCTGACGTCTTTCTCCGTGACATAACCATGCACATGAATGGTTTTGCCAACGTGCAGCCGTACATGTATGAGGCGCATCGTTTGTTGCTGGAAGGCGTCATTGACCCGCGGCCGTTGTTTACCCATCGCTTTTCACTCGAACAGGTGAGTCAGGCGTATCAGGTGTTTGCTGACAAATTGGACGATGCATTGAAGGTGTTGATCCGACCGTAAAGGGGGGGTTTCACGTGTTTGGTCCTACAGAGCCAGCTGCTGTTGCTTTACAACAAGCCGCAGAGGAGCGGGGATTTGTGGTGGCGTGGGCACCGACAGATTTGCCCTCATTCGTCGTGAGTCGGTACCGCAACTGGGTTGAGGACATGCGGCAGGCTGGCATGGGCCAACTGGCGAGAAACATCGAGGTGCGCCTTAATCCGAGTTCGCGTCTGGCTTGGGCCCGCAGCGCCCTTGTCCTGGCGGCTCCTCACGGGTTTCCGGATCCGGGACCACCCCCCGGTGGTGTTCGTATCGGCCGCGTGGGCCGCATTTTCTGGGTGCGGGAACAGGATTACATTCAGCGGCGGGTGCAGCCGCATCTGGACGAGTTGAAGGAAATCTGTCACCGCTTGGGAGGGCGCTGCCGTGATTATGTGGAGCAGGGGCCGTTATCATTCAGGAGTTACGGTGTGTTGGCGGGTCTGGGCTGGATCGGCCGGAACGGGATGCTCATTAATCAGCATTTGGGTTCGTATATGACGTTGGCTGTCCTGCTAACAAGCTTTGAGTTAGCGGATGCATCGGAGCATCCGTTCCGGTGCGGCCGCTGCAAACTTTGTGTCGAGAGTTGCCCTACAGGTGCCCTGATCGGCGATGGCACCCTGGATGCCAATCGATGCATTTCCTATTGGACGACCCAGCACTTGGATCTCATCCCTTTCAAGTTTCGAGAGAGCTTGGGCGATTGGTTGTTTGGTTGTGATGAGTGTCAGTCCGTATGCCCGTGGTCGCCGGAAGCCAGTCGTTTTTGGGAAGGGTATGAGCCGGATCCAGACCTTGCTCATCCGGATTTAACCGATTTTCTTGTCCTGTCAAATCACGCTTTTGCCCAAAAGTATGCCCAAAGCGCGTTTGAACGCGTTGGCCGTCCCCGTATGGCCCGCAACGCTCTGGTTGTGCTGGCCAACACCCGGGATTCCGGTTATCTGCCCCTTGTCCGGCTGGGGTGTGAGGATCCGAGTCCACTGGTCCGGGCGACTGCCGCGTGGGCCTGTGTTCGCCTGGGTGGGAGGAAGGATGCAGAACGGTTGCTATCAGACCCCGAGCTTTTGGTTCGCGATGAAGCTCGGCGGGCCCTGGAATTAGGGTAGGAAAGGTGCCAATGACGATATACGTACATCCGGCCAATATATTGCTCCTCCCTGTATCTGTAGTGAGCGCTTTTGGCGGTGTGCACCTTGGACATGTTAGAAAAGGCTACAGTGTTCCTTTTCAATCTATCGCCGGGCTCCGAAATCATCTCGCCAAGATCGAGGAGCTATCCGGCGTCATCTGAGAGAGGATAGCGGTAGCTTTAAGTTGCAATTGGCAGTACGGATCTACTTCACCCTGCAACTGTTCCAGACACAAAATTGGTATTATTGTACACCAAAAGGAGGTGAGTGCTTCTAAGAAGGAAGCAGATCTCAACGCCAATTCACTTTATTCAGGGAGGGAAAAACATGTCAGCAAAAAAGGAAAAGAGTGTAAACAGACCGCTCACGGGAGAGGAATTTTTGGAGAGTATTAAGGACGGCCGCGAGCTCTGGCTGTACGGGGAGAAAGTGAAGAATCCCGTCGACCATCCGGCTTTTCGCAATTCGGCCCGCTCCATCGCTCGCCTGTATGACTCACTGCACGATCCCAAATACAGGGATTTGCTGACGACGGAGACGGATACCGGTTCCGGCAGCTACACCCACAAATTTTTCCGTGCCAGCAAAAGTGCCCAGGAGCTGCTGGAGGCCCGTGATGCCATCGCTACCTGGGCCCGCCTCACTTACGGACAGATGGGGCGCTCGCCAGATTACAAGGCCTCCTTTCTGGGGACCCTGGGGGGCAATCCGGAGTACTACGCTCCATTTGATGAAAATGCCCGCCGCTGGTACAAGGAAGCTCAGGAGAAGGTCTGGTTTTTCAACCACGCCATCGTCAATCCGCCAGTGGACCGGAACAGGCCGGTGCACGAAGTATCCGACGTCTTCGTTCATGTGGAAAAGGAGACCGATGCCGGAATCATCGTGAGCGGAGCCAAGATGGTAGCCACCGGGTCGGCCTGCTGCCACTACAACTTCGTCGCCCATTACGGTCCTTCCCCGGTGCAGAAAGAGGAGTTTGCCCTGGTCTTTATTGCACCGATGGATACGCCGGGAGTGAAGCTGATCTGCCGGCCGTCCTATGAGTACAACGCATCGGTGATGGGCAGCCCCTTTGATTATCCCTTGAGCAGCCGCTTTGACGAAAATGATACGGTCCTGGTCTTCGATAAAGCGCTGATTCCCTGGGAAAACGTCCTGATCTATCGCGATCTGGACAAGGCCAACGGTTTCTTCCCGATCAGCGGTTTCCTGAACCGGTTTACCTTCCACGGCATGACCCGCCTGGCGGTGAAGCTTGACTTTATCATCGGTCTGTTGCTGAAAGCCATCCGGGCGTCAGGTACCGACCAGTTCCGCGGGGTACAGGCCAATGTCGGTGAAGTGATCGCCTG